>NZ_JANMCO010000035.1:0-30980 GCF_031361285.1 Sphingomonas sp. | reverse complement strand
CGCTGGATCGAGGAAGCGCGCGGCTATGGCTATATCGCAGTCGACACCGAGACCGATTCCATCGATTGCGTGATCGCCAAGCTCGCCGGGATCAGCCTTGCCACCGCCCCCAACCGCGCTTGCTACATCCCCGTCGGGCATAGCGGCGCGGACTTGTATTCCGACCGGCCGGACCAGCTCGACAAGGCGCTGGTGCTGGCGAAATTGAAGCCGCTGTTCGAAGATCCCGCGGTGCTCAAGATCGGCCACAATTTCAAATATGACTGGGTGATGTTGGCCAAGGAGGGGATCGACGTCGGCCCGTGCGACGACACCATGATCTTGAGCTTCGACCTCGACGCCGGCCTGCACGGCCACGGCATGGACGAACTGGCCAAGCTCCATTTCGACCATGACTGCATCGCCTTCAAAGCGGTGTGCGGGGTTGGCGCCAAGCAGATCACCTTCGACAAGGTGCCGCTGCCGCAAGCGACCCAATATGCGGCCGAGGACGCCGACATCACGCTGCGGCTGTGGAAGCGGTTGAAGCCGCGCATCGCGTCCGAAGGCGTGACGCAAGTCTATGAGCGGGTCGACCGGCCGTTGGTCAGCGTCATCGGCCGGATGGAACGGCGCGGGATCAAGGTCGACCGCGAGTATCTGGCCAAATTATCGGGCGAATTTGCGGTCGAGATCGCGGCGCTCGAAACGCGCGTGTTCGCCGCCGCCGGCGGGCCGTTCACCATCGGCTCGCCGCAGCAACTCGGCCTGGTGCTGTACGAGCGGCTCGGCCTCAAGGGCGGGCGCAAGGGCAAGAGCGGCACTTATTCGACCGACGTCACCGAGCTCGAGCGGCTGGCGGCCGAAGGCGTCGACTGCGCTCGGCTGGTGCTCGACTGGCGCCAGCTGTCGAAGTTGAAATCGACCTACACCGACGCGCTGCAGGCGCAGATCAACCCCGAGACCGGTCGGGTCCACACCAGTTTCAGCCTGGCGGGCGCGCAAACCGGGCGTTTGTCGTCGAACGACCCCAATTTGCAGAACATCCCGATCCGCACCGAGATCGGGCGCAAGATCCGCGACGCGTTTGTCGCCGAGCCGGGCCATGTGCTGATGAGCGCCGATTACAGCCAGATCGAACTGCGGCTGGCGGCGCACATGGCCGACGTGCCGGCATTGAAGGAGGCCTTTCGCAACAAGGCCGACATCCACAATCTGACCGCGATCGAGCTGTTCGGTTCGGACGACCGCGAGAATCGCGACAAGGCCAAGACGATCAATTTCGCCATCCTCTACGGCATTTCGTCCTGGGGGCTGGCCGGCCGGCTGGGCGTCAGCCGCGACGAAGGCCAGGCGATCATCGACCGCTATTTCGAACGCTTCCCCGGCATCCGCAATTATATCGCGACGACGCTATCCTTCGCGCGCGAGAACGGCTTCACCCGCACCTTGTTCGGCCGCAAGACGCACTTCCCCAACATCGACAGCCGCCAGCAGAATCTGCGCCAGGGCAGCGAGCGCGCGGCGATCAATGCGCCGCTCCAGGGGACCAGCGCCGATTTGATCAAGCGGGCGATGGCGCGGATGGATGACGCGCTCGACGCAGCGGGCCTGGAAGGTGTGCGGATGCTGCTCCAGGTCCACGATGAACTGGTGTTCGAAGTCCCCAATAGTCGCGAGGAGGCGGCGGCGGCGGTGATCCGCACGGTGATGGCCAGCGCGGCCGAACCAGCAATCACGCTCGACGTGCCATTGGACGTCGAGATCGGCTGGGGCGAGAATTGGGGCGCCGCGCATTGACCAAGACCGATCCGCCGACGCCGGCGCCAGCCGCGGACATGGCCTCGCTGGCGCGTGGGGGCCGGATCAACTTCTTCGGCTTTGTGCTGCGGCTGGTGGCCCGGCTGCCGTTCTTGTTCATCGCCAGCCGCATTTACGGCGCCGAGCAATTGGGACGCTTCGCCTATGCCGTGCTGATCGTCGAATTCGCCGCGCAACTGGCCACCCTCGGGTTAAAGCGCGGCCTTGCCCAGCAGCTTGCCCATACCGACAAACCGCATGCCTGCGTGGTGTGGGACAGCCTGCTGGTGGCCGGGATCGGCGCCACCGTCGGCATGGCGATCCTGTTTGTCTTCCCCCAGGCGATGTTCCCCAACAGCGCCATCAACGGCCTCGAATGGCTGTTGCCGACAGCGGTGTTCGCGCTCGCCTGGTCCGACGTGATGCTGTCAGCGCTCGCCTATCGCCACGATGTCGGGGCGACGGTCCGGGCGAGGGCAGTGGTCGAGCCGTGGACGCTGACCATCGCGGCCCTCGCCTGGTCGTTCTTTTCTCGCCGGGACGGATTGCTGGTTGCCTACGCGCTGTCGATGGCGGGAGCGCTGATCGCTTCGGCGGTGCCGTTCCTCAAGAGCTTCGGACTGCCGCCGGGATGGAAGCCCGACCCGGCGGCGCTGTGGCGAATGGCGGTGCGCAACTTTCCGGTCGCCGCCGCCGACGCGGTCGAATGGGGATCGCGGCGGGTCGACATCGCCATCCTTGGGCTGTTTGTCAGCCCGGCCACGGTCGGCATCTATTATTTCGCCCAGAACGTCGCTTCGCTGCCGTCGAAGCTCAAGACCAGCTTCGACCCGATCTTGGGGCCGGTCATTTCGCGCAACATCGCGGCCGGCAATATGACCGCCGTTGCCAAGCAGGTGCGGCAGGTCGGCTTCTGGGTGATCGCGGCGCAGCTGGCGGTGGCGCTGGCGCTGTCGATCCCGGGCGAAGCGGTGCTCGGGCTGGGCGGGCACGCGTTCGTCGCCGGCACCGCGGCCTTGTCGTTCCTGCTGTTCGCCGAAGTGGTGGCGGCGACCGCGACGGTCAGCGAATCGGCGCTGATTTACTGCGCGCGGAAGCGCAACATGGCGATCAGCGTGGCCATGCTCGCGGTCCAGGTGCTGCTGTCGATTGCGCTCATCATCCTGTTCCGGAGGCTCGGCTATCCGCCGATCTGGCAGGCGACCGGCCCCGCCATCGCCTTGTTGATCGGGCTCGGCATGGCGGCGATCGCCAAGGCGCGGTTGCTGTCGCATTTATTGAAAGCGCCGGTGTCCGGCTGGCGGTGGGAACTGCTGTGGGCGGCGCTGGCGGGCATCGCCGCCGGACAAATCGCCATCCGCTTGCCCGAATGGGCCGAGCTCGCCTTCGGCATTCCGGCGATCCTGCTGGCGTTCGGCGCCATGCTGTGGTGGCGCGGCTTCACCGCCGAAGACCGCGAACTGTTCCGGATGAAGAAGGAGGACATCGAGGATCTGAGCTTGCCGGATCCTAGCACCGGCGGGGATACGCCGCGGTGAATTTAGCCCCTCTCCCCTCGCGGGAGAGGGGCTAGTTCATTCAGTGGCGGAAGTGGCGCATGGCGGTGAACAGCATGGCTAGTCCCGCTTCGTCGGCGGCGGCGATAACGTCGTCGTCGCGGATCGAGCCGCCGGGCTGGATGACCGCGGTCGCGCCGGCTTCGACCGCCGCCAGCAGGCCATCGGCGAACGGGAGGAAGGCGTCGGAGGCGACCGCCGAGCCGACCGTGCGCGGTTCCGGCCAGCCTTGCGTCTCGGCCGCTTCAATGGCTTTCGCCGCAGCGATGCGCGCGGAGTCGCGGCGGTTCATCTGGCCGGCGCCGATGCCGGCGGTGGCGCCGTCCTTGGCGTAAACGATGGCGTTGGATTTGACGTGCTTGGCGACCGTCCAGGCGAACAGGCAGTCGGCGATTTCCTGCTCGGTCGGCTGGCGCTTGGTGACGCATCGCAATTGATCGCGGGTGACGTGGCCGTTGTCGCGGTCCTGGACGAGCAAGCCGCCGGCGATGACCGCGAGGGTCTGACCGCCACGGAGCGGATCGGGCAGCTCGCCGGTCAGCAGCAGGCGCAGGTTCTTTTTCTTGGCGAAGATGGCGCGGGCGTCGGAATCGGCATCGGGGGCGACGACGACTTCGGTGAAAATCTGGGCGATGGCTTCGGCGGTGGCGCCGTCCAACGGGCAGTTGGCGGCGACGATGCCGCCGAACGCCGAGACGCTGTCGCAGGCCAGTGCGGCTTGCCAGGCCTCGGCCAGCGAAGCGGCGCTGGCGACGCCGCACGGGTTGGCGTGCTTGACGATGACGATGGTTGGCGGGCCGTCGCGGAACTCGGCGGCGAGATCGAGCGCGGCGCTGGCGTCGTTCAAATTATTGTAACTGAGCTCCTTGCCCTGGACTTGTTCGGCCTGGGCGATGCCGGCCGCGTGGGGGCCGATGGGGATGTAGAGCGCGGCGCGCTGGTGCGGGTTCTCGCCGTAGCGGAGCGGCATTTTCAATTTGTTGGCGAACACCCAGGTTTCCGGAAAGCGCTGCCCCTGGTCGGCGAACGCAAACCATTGCGAGATGATCGAGTCGTAGGATGCGGTCAGCGCGTAGGCCTTGGCTGCGAGCCGCTTGCGCAGGTCGAGCGAGGTGGCGCCGCTGTTGTGATCAAGCTCGGCTAGCAGCTCAGCATAATCGGCGGGATCGGTGACGACGGCGACGTGGATGTGGTTCTTGGCCGCCGAGCGGATCATCGACGGGCCGCCGATATCGATATTCTCGATGATCGTGGCGCGGTCGGCGCCGCCGGCGACCGTCGCCTCGAACGGGTAGAGGTTGACGACGACGAGGTCGATGGGAGCGATGCCATGCGCGTCCATCGCCGCGCAGTGAGCGGGATTGTCGCGGACGCCCAAGAGGCCGCCGTGGACCTTGGGGTGGAGCGTCTTGACGCGACCGTCCATGATCTCGGGAAAGCCGGTGAGGTCGGCGATGTCGCGGACATCGTGGCCAAGTTCGCGCAGCTTGGCGGCGGTGCCACCGGTCGACACCAGTTCGACGCCGTGGCGTGCCAGGCCGGCCGCCAGCGTGTCGAGGCCGGTCTTGTCCGATAGCGAAATCAACGCCCGATTGATGGGCACCAGGTCAGTCATTCTTGTCCCTCAACTCGTGCGGCGGAATTGCCAGCCGACTTCGCCGCCGATGCCCGACATTTCGCCGACAATCACCAATTGCGTGGTTGGATGGGAAGCGCCGGCGCCGTCGATGACGAGACTTTCCTCGGTCGTCAGCATGGCGCCGCGGCAGCGGAAATTCCACGGCGGCGTGCCTTTCGAGCGCAGGATCGCGCCCATCCCGTCGGCGGTCCGCGTCGCCTCGACATGGCGGGCGAGGTGGAAGCGGACGGCGAACGGCACAGCGTCGCGGACCTTGCGCCGGCCTTTGGGGATCAGCTGGTCGGCGCCGCGCAATTCCTTGCCGTCGTTGCCGAGCATCAGGCTGCGCTTGTGGATCAGGCCGAAGCGGCGGACGTAACCGTCGTGGGTCGCTTCGAGGCGGCTCGAATCATTATCCTCGGAGCGATCGACGGTGACGTCGGTGACGCCCTTGCCGAGTGAGCCATCGTGGAGGATCGCGGTCGAGTTGGTTTCGGCCAGCGTCATCGTGCTGTGCGCGGCGGTCGAGCGCAGGGCTTCGATCAGTTCCTCCGACAGACTGGACGGCAGGGGCGCGGGCCCGCCGCAATTGATGACCAACCGTTGGGGCCCGTCGGACAATTCGAACGCCAGCGTCGAGGCGGCGCCGTCGGTCATTTTGGGTGGCGGCGGCGGGGCGGCGTCGAGAACCAGGATGGTGCCCAAGGCCGACAGCCGCTGATAGCCCCAGCCGCGGGCGGCGCGCAGTGGCCGGGCGCGCAGGCCGCAGCCTTCAATCAGCGCGGTCAGGCGGGCGGCGTCGCCGGGGTTGCCACCCTGCCAGCTCGACAGTGCGCCGTCGCCCATGGTCACCCCATGCAAGGCGGCGAGCGCGGCGGCGGCGGCGGCCTGGATGCCGTCGGGCAGCGTCTGCTTGGCAGCGAAATATGCGGCGCGAAGCAGGCCGAGGCGGTCGACCAGCAGCGTTTGCTCATAAGGCGAGCGGCTGGTGAGGCCGCCGTCTTCGAACTGGGCACCGGCCAAAGCACGGGCGAGGCCGGCCTCGCCGCGGGCGACGCGGGTGACGCCGCCCTGGATGAGCAGGCCGGCGGCGACGACGCCGGCCCAGGCGGTGATGCGCTTCAAGCCCGGCGGGGCGCGGTCGGCGTTGGCGTCAAGGTGCCTCGCGCCCCGCGCCAAGGTGTTCAAGAGCGCCGAGCGATAGCCGGCATCGCGGCTCGACAGGATGTACGGCGCGTAGGCGGTCCAGAACAGGACCCGCTCGCCCCACAGGTCGGGGCGCCAGGCGTCGTCGGCGCGGGTGCCATGGGCCAGCAGCCAGCGCCCGGCGAGATTTTCCGCGAGCCTGGTGCCATGCTCGCGGCTGGCGGCGGCGGCGAGATCGCGCAGCCAGGAGAAGCCCTGCAATTGTTCAGCGAGCGGGCCGACGGCGCCGATCGCGGCGAAATCGGCATTGGCGAGCGAGAGGGTTTCGGCACCGACGGTGAAACGGCCTGCGAGCAAGGCGTCGCCGCGGTTGCGGTTGCCGGCGACATGATCGCGCGGGACGGCGGCAAGCTTGAGCGGTTGCCGGCCGTGGCCGACCAGGCGCGAGAATAAGGAACCGCGGGCGAGCTTGCGGACAATATCGCGCTCCGCCGCCGTCTTGGCGCTCACTCGTCTCCTCGCAACGCGGCAATGTTCGCGGCGTATTGACCAGGACCGCCGCGGAACGCCGCAGTGCCGGCGACCAGCACATTGGCGCCAACGGAAACCGCCAACCGCGCGGTTTCGGCGTCGATGCCGCCATCGACCTCGATGAGGATATCGAGGTTCTGCTTGGCGACCCGGCGGGCGACGGCCTCGATCTTCTTCAACTGGCTGGTGATGAATTTTTGGCCGCCGAAGCCGGGATTGACGCTCATCACCAGCACCAGGTCGATGTCCTCGAGTACGTAATCGAGCATCTTGGCCGGAGTCGCGGGATTGAGCGACACGCCGGCTTTCTTGCCGAGCGCCTTGATCCGCTGGATCGAGCGGTGGAGGTGCGGGCCGGCCTCGGGGTGGACGGTGATGATGTCGGCGCCAGCTTCGGCGAACGAATCGAGGAACAGGTCGACCGGCGAAATCATCAAATGGACGTCGAGCGGCTTGCTGGTGTGGGGGCGGAGTGCCTTCACGACTGCCGGGCCGATGGTGAGGTTGGGGACGAAATGGCCGTCCATGACGTCGATGTGCAGCCAGTCGGCCCCGGCCTCATCCATCGCGCGGACTTCCTCGCCGAGCTTGGCGAAGTCGGCGGACAGGATCGACGGGGAGATCAGGGGAGCGGCCATGGCGCCGATTAGACGCTAATCGGGTAAGCGGACAAGGCGCGCGGCGAAGAAGCCGTCGAGGCCGCCCTGGTCGTCGAGCAAGCCGGGGAGGATGCGGATGCGGCCAGCGGCGTCGGGAACAACGAAGGCGGGGAGATCGGTTGGCCTGTCGAGGCGGAAATCGGGGTGGTCGGACAGGAAGGCGGTAACGATTGCTTCGCCTTCGTCATATTCAAGCGAACAGACCGAATAGACCAAGGCACCGCCGGGATTGAGCCAGTTCGCGGCGCGGTTGAGCAGCTTGGCCTGAAGCTCGGCGCTGCCGGCGATGACCTTGGGCCGGGCGCGGTAGATGACTTCGGGATGGCGGCGGAAAGTGCCTGTGGCCGAGCACGGCGCATCAAGCAGAATGCCTTCGAAGCTGCGTCCGGGCGCCCAGGTCAGCGCGTCGACCGGGACCACGTTGGCACTCAACTTCGTGCGCTGCAGATTCTCGCGGATGCGGGCAAGGCGGTTTTTCGACGCATCGACCGCCGTGACGCGATGGCCGGCGGCGGCGAGCTGCATGGTCTTGCCGCCGGGTGCCGCACACAAGTCGAGCACCTCTGCCGCTTCGGCCGGGATCAGCCGCGCGGGGAGCGAGGCGGCGAGGTCCTGGACCCACCAGCCGCCGTCGCCGAAGCCGGCCAAGCCGGGCACAGCAGCGGTTTCCTTCAAGCGCACGTGGCGCGGGGCAAGCGACACGCCGCCGTGCTCGGTGGCATAGGATTGCGCGGCCGAATCGTCGGCGAAGCTTAAGTCGAGCGGCGGGCGCTGGGCGATCTGGCGGCGGGCAGCCAAAACAACCTCTTCGCCCCATGCTTTGGTCCAGCGTTGCTCGACCGGATCGGGCAAGCGTGGGGCTTCGAGAGCCGGCATCCCCTTGCGCAGCAGCGTACCAAGAACGCCGTGGACCAGTCGCCGCGGGCCGCCGTCGATCAAAGGCAGCGCGGTCGCCACCAGCGCATGATCCGGAGTTCCCAACCCGATTTTCTGGGCGAGCGCGAGGCGCAATACCATCCGCGCTTTCGAATCGTCGGGGAGCGGGCGCTGGGTGGCGCTGTCGATCAGCGCGTCGAGGTCGGGAAGGCGGCGGAGCGCCTCGCCGGCGATGGCAATCGCCAACCCCTGGTCGGCCGGGGCAAGCCCGCGCGAGTCTTGGGCGGCCGCATCCAGCGTGCGCCCCTGACGAAGCACCGAATCGAGCATTTTCAATGCCGCATGGCGGGCGCCGACGCCTTCGACGATTGCCATCAGCTGGCTTCAGCGCGCGGCGGGCGGGCAAGAAGTTGTACGAGCGCCTGGTCGACCGAGAAACGGCCGGCGAGCAAGCCATCGACCACGGCGACGATTGGCATGTCGATGCCGCGCTCCGCGGCCAAGCGGGCGAGGACCGGCGCGGTGAACGCCCCTTCGGCGACGGTGCGGCGGTCGGCCATCAGTTCCGCCGCCGAACGGCCTTCGCCGATGGCTTTGCCGAGCGAGAAATTGCGCGAACTGGTCGACGAACAAGTGAGGACGAGGTCGCCGAGGCCGGACATGCCGGCGAGGGTTTCGCGACACGCGCCGCAATCGAGGCCGAAGCGGACCATCTCGGCAAAGCCGCGCGCGATCAGGGCCGCGCGGGCGTTCTGGCCGCGACCCTTGCCGTCGACCACGCCGCAAGCGATCGCCAGCACGTTCTTGACCGCGCCGCCGATCTCGGCGCCGATCACGTCGTCGCTCAGATAGATGCGGAAATTGGGCCGGGCGATGCGGGCGCGCAGAGTTTCGGCCAATGCCGCGTCTTCGGCGGCCAGCGTGACCGCTGTCGGCAGGCCGGCGGCGACTTCATGCGCAAAGGTCGGTCCGGACAGCACCGCGATAGGCGCCTTGGGGCAAGCGTTTTTGGCGACGTCATGGAGCAGCAGGCCGCTATGCTCGTCGATCCCCTTGGAGCACAGGATCAGGGGTTTGTCGCAGCCCGGCACTTCGGCGAGCACCGAGCGCATATGCTGTGCCGGGGTCACCACCAGCCAGGCGTCGGCATCCTTGGCTTCGCCGAGATCGCTGGTCGCGCGGATCGCTGGGTCGAGTTTGAGGCCGGGGAGGAAGACAGGATTCTCGTGGGTCGCGTTGACCGCGTCGATGACGTCGGGCTCGCGCGCCCACAGCAAGGTGTCGCGCCCGCCGGCGGCCACCACTTGGGCGAGCGCCGTGCCCCAGGCACCACCACCGATCACCGCCAGGCGTTCGATGGTCATGCCTTCACCCCGGCGCCGCGGACTCGTTCGGCGGCGTCATCGAGCGGCCAGCGGGCGCGCGCCGGCGCGTCGAGCGGATCGGTCAAACCGGCAGCCAGCCGCTCGGCCCCCGCCCAGGCGATCATCGCCGCATTGTCGGTGCACAGCCAGGCCGGCGGGACGCTGAAGCAGCGGGCGTTTCTCTCCGCGAGCCCGGCCATTGCGGCGCGGATCGCGCGGTTGGCGGCGACTCCGCCAGCGACGACCAGCGCCGGGGCATCGCTGGTTTCCAGGGCTCGCGCCGTGCGGTCGACGAGGCAGTCGATGACCGCAGCCTGGAAGCTGGCGGCAATGTCGGCGGGGCGATGCTGGCCGGACGCCACGGCGCGCTGGACCGCGCTCTTCAAGCCCGCGAACGAGAAATGCGGTTCGGGCGAACCGAGCAACGGCCGCGGCAGTGGCACGGCCGCCGGATCGCCTTCACTGGCCAAGGCTTCGAGCGCTGGCCCGCCGGGATAATCGAGGCCGAGCAGCTTGGCCGCCTTGTCGAACGCCTCGCCGACCGCATCGTCGATGGTCGTCGCCAGCCTTTTGTAACGGCCGACACCGGCGACTTCGAGCAATTGGCAGTGGCCGCCGGAAACCAGCAGCAAGAGATAGGGGAAGTCGAGATCGGGATCGACCAGCCGCGGCGACAAGGCGTGGCCCTCGAGATGATTGACCGCGATCAGCGGCTTGCCGGTAGCGAGCGCCAGGCCCTTGCCGGCGAGCAATGCGACCATGACGCCGCCAATCAGCCCGGGACCGGCGGTGGCGGCGATGGCGTCGATCTGCGCCACCTCAACGCCGGCTTCGTCGATCACCCGGCGAATCAGGCCGGGCAGGATTTCGACATGGGCGCGGGCGGCGATTTCGGGGACGACGCCGCCATAAGGCTGGTGCGCGGCATTTTGGCCAACCACCGCGTGGGCGAGGATCCGCCGATCGCTGCCGACGATCGCGGCGGCGCTGTCGTCGCACGAGGATTCGAGGCCGAGGATCAAGGACATTGCGCCGCCTTTGCCTCAACCGGCCCCGATGCACTAGAGGAGAGCCATGAACGGTCGGATCAAATTGGGCACGCGCGGATCGCCGTTGGCGCTGGCCCAGGCGCGCAAGGTCGCCGCCGCGCTCGAGGCCGCGCAACGCTGGCCGGCCGGCCACGTCGTCATCGTCCCGGTGACCACGACCGGCGACAAGATCATCGACCGGCCGTTGGCCGAGATCGGCGGCAAGGCGCTGTGGACCAAGGAACTGGACGTCGCGCTGCTTAACCGCGAGGTCGATTTTTGCGTCCATTCGATGAAGGATGTCGAAAGCGATCGACCGCCGGAGATTCATCTGGCGGCGATGCGGCCGCGCGGCGACGTGCGCGACCGGCTGGTCGGGGCGCCGTCGATCGAGGCCCTGCCGCAAGGAGCGACGGTCGGCACGTCGTCGCCGCGGCGGGCAGCGCAATTGCGCTCGATGCGGCCCGACCTCAAGATCGTGCCCCTGCGCGGCAATGTCGAAACCCGGCTGGCCAAGGTCGAAGCGGGCGAGGTCGATGCGACCCTGTTGGCCGCGGCGGGATTGAAACGGCTCGGCCTGACCGACGTCGGCGTACCGATTCCGGTCGAAATCCTGTTGCCCGCGCCGGGCCAAGGGGCGCTCGGGATCGAGTGCCGCACCGACGACAATATGATTCAAAGCGTGCTGACCACGGTCAATGACCAGACGACATATTGGGCGGTTCAGGCCGAACGGGCGTTCACCCGGGCGTTGAATGCGTCGTGCCATTCGCCGGTGGCGGCGCTGGCCCTGCTCGACGACGGCGAGCTGCACATGCGCGCGCAGCTGTTTGCCGAGGACGGCAGCGCCATGATCGAAGAGAAAATTGTTTGCGAATGCGGCGACGATGACAGCCCGCGCAAGCTGGCACTGCTGATGCTCAAGGGGGCGCCGCCGTCCATCCGGAGCCTGTTCGCGCCGCAATGAAGCAGCTGGCGGTCCTGCGCCCCGAGCCCGGCGCACGCGCCACCGTCGAGCGGGCGCGGGCGATGGGGCTGGACGCGTTTGCAATGCCATTGTTCAAGGTCGAGGCGGTGGCGTGGGACGTGCCCGATCCAAACGAGTTCGATGCATTGTTGCTGACCAGTGCCAATGCCGTGCGGCATGGCGGGGCGGGGTTGCGGCGCGTGCTGCATTTGCCGGTCCATGCGGTTGGCGAGGCGACCGCTGATGCGGCCCGCGAGGCGGGCTTTACCATCGCCAGCGTGGGGCATGGCGGCGTCGCGCAGCTGCTCGGTTCGGTCCCATCGGACGCGCGGTTGCTCCATTTGTGCGGCGAACATCGCGTGGATATTTCCGCGCCGCAAGCGATCAGGGCGGTGCCGGTCTATCGCTCGCTCGCGCTGCCGCCGCCCGGTGATCTGCGGAAACTCGAAGGACAGGTCGTGGCAGTGCATTCGCCGCGCGCTGGCCGACGGCTGGCCGAGCTCGTCGACCAGGCCAGAATCGAGCGTGCAACAATCCGCCTCGCCGCGATCAGCGAAGCCGCAGCGGCGGCCGCCGGCGGCGGCTGGGCGATGCGCGACGCCGCCGCGACGCCCGACGATTTGGCGCTGCTGGCCCTTGCCGCGCGGCTGTGCGACAGGGGTGTAACGACATGACCGCGCCTGTTTCCCCTAGCCGCCTGAGTTGGAGCGCCCGGCTGCTGATCGGCCTGACCTTGCTCATCCTCGGTGCCGCAGCGACAGTTTGGGCGCTGGCCCATTACCAGCGCGCCGCGCGCTTCCTCGGGGTTACGCCCTCGGCGCCGGCGACAATAGCGGCGCCGCAGCAAATTCTGACCACGCCGGCGGCTGCGACCTCCGACGAAGCCGATGCCGCGGCGGTGGCGGCCCGCATCGCCGGGCTCGAAGCGCGGCTAAGCAGCGTCGAGAATGCGGCGCGGCGAGCGGAAGGCTCGGCCGGGCGCACCGATGCGCTGGTCGTGGCGTTCGCGACCCGGCGAGCGATCGATCGCGGCGTGTCTTTGGGCTATCTCGAAACACTGCTGGTTGACCGGTTTGGCACGCAGCATCCGCGCGCGGTGGCGACCATCGTCACCGTGTCGCGAGCGCCGGTGCGGCTCGATGAGCTCACCGCCGACTATGAAAAGCTTGGGCCGGCGCTGCGTGGTGGTGGGCCGCAGGACAGCTGGTGGTTGAATTTCCGGCGCGAAATGGGTTCGCTGGTCGCTATCCGCCGTGCCGACGTGCCTTCGGCCAAGCCCAACGCGCGTTATATGCGGGCGCTGAGCCGGCTGGAATCGGGCGACGTCGACAATGCGCTCGCCGAAACGATGCGGCTGCCGGGGGCGCCGCTGGCCGATGCATGGGTCGCCAATGCACGACGCTACGTCGCTGCTCACCGCGCGCTGGACGAAATCGAATCCGCCGCGCTTTTGTCGGGTAGCGGCGCCGAGCGCTGAGGCGCCAAGTCCGATTCTTTAAAAAAAGATACTTGGCAACGCGACTCGCGAATGCGAATCTTGTTCGTCGAACCACACAGCGCGCGTTCAGGTCGCGTCGGCAAGATATTGGAAATATGACGAGAGTTCGGGGAGTTCAGGGGTCATGACGTCACTGGGGAACCGATGCCAACTGGCCGTCATCTTGGCCGGGCTGGCGACGGTCAGCGCTTCCGCCGCGACCCAAGTCGCCCAGCAGCAACCGACCCCACCGACCGTCCGTCATACCCCGCCGCAAACACCCATGTACCTGCGCGATCGAGTCACCGCGCTCGGCCGCGGGTTCGATGGGCGGGTCGGAATCGCCGTCCGTTCGGTCAACGAGGGCTGGCAGACCGGCTGGAAGGCCGACGAGCTTTATCCGCAGCAGAGCGTCAGCAAGCTGTGGGTGTCGATCGCCGCGCTGGACGCGGTCGACCGGGGCCAGGTTCGGCTGGACGACAAGGTGACGCTGAACCGCACCGACCTGACCCTGTTCCACCAGCCGATTGCGGCGCTGATCGGCGGCGACGGTTACACCACTTCGCTTGCCGATTTGATGTTCAAGGCGATCACCACCAGCGACAATACCTGCAACGACAAATTGATGCGCTCGATCGGCGGCCCCTCCGTCGTGCGAGCGATGATTGCCGACAAACACCTCGGGGCGATCCGCTTCTACGATGGCGAGCGCGCGCTGCAGAGCAAGATCGCCGGCCTGATCTGGTCGCAAAGCTATTCGGTCGGCAACAGCTTCTACGCCGCCCGCAACGCCCTGCCGCTGTCGATGCGCAAGTCGTCGTTCGACCGCTATGTCGAAGACCCATACGACGGCGCCGCCCCCAGCGCGATCGTCAGCGCCTTGTCGCGGCTCAAGCGGGGCGAAATATTGTCGCCCGCGTCCACCGCGCGATTGCTGTCGATCATGAGCCATACCAAGACCGGCGCCAACCGGCTGAAGGGCGGATTGAAGCCCGGCTGGAGCCTCAGTCACAAGACCGGGACCGGGCAGGTGCTGGGATCGGTCCAGGCGGGTTACAACGATATCGGGATCCTGACCGCGCCCGATGGACGCAGCTATGCGGTAGCGGTGATGATCAAGCGCACGTCGACCCCGCTGATTACCCGCATGACGCTGATGAACGAAATTGTCCGCACGGTGATCAACCAGCATGAGATGACCTACGGCGCCGCCTACACGCTCTGACGCAACCGCCGCGAAGCTGGCCGGTACGCCCGGCATCCAGCGCGTGCCAAGCCCGAAGCTCGCGCTGTTCATCGTCCGCGATTTTCTCAATCCAACGCTGTGCCGGGCGTTGATCCAGCGGATTGATGCGCGGCGGCGGCCGTCGGAGATTGCCGACGACATCGGCGTCGCCGCGTTTCGCACCAGCGAGACCTGCGACCTTGACTGGCATGACCCATTGGTCGGGGCGGTCGATACGCAGATCGCCGACTTGCTCGGCCTGCCGCTCAATATCAGCGAGCCGCTTCAGGGGCAGCGCTATGCACCAGGGCAAGAATTCAAGCCGCACACCGACACGTTCGAGCCTGGCGGCGCGGCCTATTACGAGCATTGCGCCGACACCGGGCAGCGGACGTGGACCGCGATGATCTATTTGAACCAGCTCGAGGACGGTGGCGCGACGCGGTTCAAGGCGATCGGCAAGTCCATCCAGCCGGAGACCGGCAAGCTGCTGGCGTGGAACAATCTGTTGCCCGACGGCACGCCCAATCCGGCGACCTTGCACCAGGGGATGAAAGTCCGCCGCGGGACCAAATACATCCTGACCAAATGGTTTCGCGAACGTAGCGCGGTGTGAGCGCCGTTTAGAAGAGGGGGTGGCGTTCCAGCTAAGCTGAGAAAGCCGATTCCTGGCTAGTCAACGGCTTCGGCGGCCATTCGCAGGGTTTCGATCGCCGCTTTCAGCTTGTTTGCGACAACTGCCGCCTTTGCATTGAGTTCGTGGTTCTCGATCGCCTGCATCGAGGCAACCGGATCGATCGCCGCGACCTCGATGCCGTCGCCTCGCTCCTGTACGACGACATTGCACGGAAGCATCGTCCCGACCTTGTCCTCGATCTGCAGCGCTTCATAAGCGAGCGCCGGATTGCACGCGCCAAGGATGGTGTAGCGGCGGAAGTCGACTCCGATCTTCTCCCGCAATGCGGCCTGCATGTCGATTTCGCTGATGATCCCGAAGCCCTGGGTCTTGAGCGCCTCCCGGATGCGGTCGATGACATCGTCAAAGGCGCCAACGACTTTTGTCGAAAAATAATAGCTCATGTTCTGCTCCTAACGGTGAATCGTCATACCTATTTCGCGCTCATCCGGCCACGGCATCGATATCGGCACCGCCTTTGATCTTAACCGGGACCAGCATGTACTGAACGCCGTTCGCAGTGGCCGGGGGAAAGCGGCCGGCGCGAATGTTGACTTGGATCGACGGCAGCAGCAGGCGGGGTGCTGACAGGCCTGCATCTTGCCGAGTCCGCATGGCGACGAACTCATCTTCGGTGACTCCATCGCCGACATGCTTGTTGCTCTTGCGCTGTTCGCGCACCGTCGTTTCCCATGCATATTGGTCGCGTCCGGGCGCCAAGTAGTCATGACACATGAACAGTCGGGTGTCCGGAGGAAGGGCGAGCAGCCTTTTTATCGAGCGGTAGAGCTTGTGAGCGTCACCGCCGGGGAAGTCCGCGCGCGCCGTGCCATAGTCCGGCATGAACAGCGTGTCCCCGACGAATACCGCACCGCCGACCTTGTAGCTGACGTCCGCCTGAGTATGGCCGGGCGTGTAGAGCACCTCGATCGCCATGGCGCCGGCGCGGACAATGTCCCCATCCGCGAACAGGCCGTCGAAATCGTTGCCTGCGGGCTTCACATCGGTCGCGTTGAACAGGGGGCGGAAGATATTCTGGACGTCCTTGACATGCTCGCCGATCCCGATCTTCGCTCCGGTGCGCGCCTTGATCAGCGGAGCCCCGCTGAGATGATCGGCGTGGACGTGGGTCTCGAGCACCCATTCAATCCGCACCCGCTCGCTGGCGGCCGCTCCAAGAACCTCTTCGACCGATTCGGTATCCACCTCGCCGGAGGCCAGATCGAAGTCGAGCACCGGGTCGATGACCACGCCACGACTCGTCGCCAGGTCCCAGACGAGATAAGTCACCGTCTTGGTGGGCTCGTCGAAAAAAGCGCGGATTGCCGGCTCGGTCATTGCGATTCTCCCCGCATCTTGACATTGCATTAGGTATATCTAATTTAGAAGATGCTTAATTACAAGGCTGGAAAATGGATCATATCGAAATCGAACGCTTAGTGGAGCAATCTGCGGACGCGGCCACCATGCTCCGCGCGCTCGCCAACCAGCAGCGTTTGCTGATCCTCTGCCACCTATCGGCGGCGGGGGAGTTGAGCGCGTCTGCACTGAATGGAAGGATGGAGCTTAGCCAGTCGGCGCTGTCCCAGCATTTGGCGCGGTTGCGCGAGGAAGGCCTCGTCACCTTTCGCCGCGACGCTCAGACGTTGATCTACCGCATCGCCGACGAGCGCGTTTCGCGCCTGCTCGGACTGCTTCACGAGCTTTACTGTCCCAACCTCCAACCGGAAGGAGCATCATGAGCATCAAGACCCTTTCCCCCGCCGAGGCGCACCGGATGGTCGATGCCGGCGCCTCGCTGATCGACATCCGCCAGCCCGACGAGCATGCGCGCGAGCGGATCGCCGGCGCACTCAACGTGCCGCTCGACCAACTGTCGAAGGACAGCACTCCCGGTGACGTGCTGATCTTCCACTGCCGCTCGGGAATGCGCACCGCGCAAGCCGCGGACACGCTCGCCGACGCCGCGGCCGGGCGCGATTGCTATATCGTCGAGGGCGGGATCAGCGGCTGGGGCAATGCCGGGCTTCCGGTCGAGACGGTGCGCGGCGCACCGATCGAAATGCAGCGCCAGGTGATGATCGCTGCCGGCAGCTTGGTACTGGTGGCCACGCTGATGTCGATGCTCGCCTCGCCGGGCTGGATCTGGCTGGCGCTGTTGGTCGGCGCCGGTCTGGTTTTTGCCGGCATCTCGGGTTTTTGCGGAATGGCCCACGTGCTGGCGATGATGCCGTGGAATCACCGAAGCACAGCGCATGACTGAGTTCCAGCTGGTCGTCGCCGCGCTCGGCGGCGGGCGGGTCGGTTTCAGCCTTGCACTGGTCGGCGGCGGCGGATCGATTCTCGCCGTGCCGATCCTCGTTTATGCGGTTGGCATCCGCGACCCGCATCTCGCCATCGGCACCAGCGCGATCGGAGTCGCGGCCAACGCCGCGATCGGGCTTGCCGGCAAGGCGCGCGCCGGGGCCGTTAAATGGCGCTGCGGGCTGACTTTCGCCACTGCGGGAATCGCGGGCGCGGCGCTTGGCTCGATCGCCGGCAAGGCATTCAACGGTCAGGCACTGCTGGCGTTGTTCGCGCTGTTGATGATCGTCGTCGGAGTGCTGATGCTGCGCCGCGGCGAGGCGCTCGGCAATGCCGATGTGACGCTTGGCCGCGACAATGCCGGCAGGCTGCTGCTGTTCGGCTTCGGCACCGGCCTGCTGTCCGGTTTCTTCGGGATCGGCGGCGGCTTCCTCATCGTCCCCGGACTGATCGCGGCGACCGCGATGCCGATCTACAACGCGATGGCGACCAGCCTCGTTGCGGTCACCGGCTTCGGAGTGACCACCGCGGCAAGCTATGCGCTGTCCGGGCTGGTCGCCTGGGGAATCGCCGCAGCGTTCATCGCCGGTGGCCTTGCCGGAAGCCTCGCCGGAGGACGGCTCGCGGCGCGCCTCAGTGCGCGGCGCGGCGCGCTGACAAAGCTGTTCGCAGCACTGATCTTCGCGGTCGCCACTTACATGCTTTGGCAAGCGGGGTCAGCATTGATCTGACGCTGGTCGCGGGAATGGACCTATTCGGATATCAGAATCTTTGGCGTTCGACCGAGGCTTTCGGCGAGGCGCGACAGGCGGCGACGGACGCCGTCGCTGACCAGCGCGCTATCCGCCTCGCGAACGTGCAAGTGGAGGACTGCGGGATCGAGGATCAAACTGGTGCTCTGGAGCACCGATCCGACCCCGCCGGAGAGCCGCTGGCCGAGGCGAATGGCATGCCCCCAGCACTGCGCTCGGCCGATTTCATCCGCCGTGCACAATCCCGCCAATGCGCCATTGGGCAGTTTGTCGCGGCCGAAACTGGATGACAGCGCCTGGGCCATCATCACCCGCCCCGGTGCGTCGACCCCGACCCAATTGCCGTGGAGTGCCATTTCGACGCCGCGATCGGCGCGAAAGTCGGGCGTCGCTTGCCACGCGACGTCGGTCAGCAGGCACGACGCATGGCGAATCCGGGCCAGCGCCGGCGGATCGTCGAAGGCCGGGCCGATCCAATCGTCAAGCAAGTCGCCATGCTTCCCGAACCGGCGCTCGGCCCCGCCGGCATCGCGCGCCGCTTCGATGAGCGGGTCGTGCTTGCGGACCGCTTTCGACAGTTTCGAAAACAGCAGGCCTTCACGAATGCCGAAGCTGGACAGGACCAGCTCGCTGGGTCGCAGCTCGTCCGTCAATTGCGCCAGGATCATCGCCGCCACCGGCGAGGTTGCGAGGCGCGCGGGGGCGAGCGCCTTCTTCACCGTCGCATCCAGCGAATTGATGACTTGCCGCAATTCGCGGGCCCGTTTCGGGCGCATCGCATATTGATGCTTCACCGGCAGCGGATATTCGGTGGCGATCATGTCGATCCGGGCAAGCGCCCGCCACGACCCACCGACCATGTAGAACGGCCGTCCCGCGCCCGCCTCCGCCAGGCCACTTTCGTGGAGTGCCGAACGCAAGATTTCCAACGCTTTCTTCTCGCCGTCGGCACTGACCCGCAACACGCCCAGCCGCAGCGAGATCGCGGTCGTTACCTGACCCTTGCGGACATCGGCCAGTTCAAGGCTGCCGCCACCCAAATCGCCGACGATGCCGTCAGCACCGGGGATGGCCGACAGCACACCCTCGCCAGCCAGCCGCGCCTCCTCTCCGGCTGGCAGGACTTCGCAGTTGAACCCGATGGCATTGATCCGCCGCACGAACTGCGCGCCATTACGGGCATCACGCACCGCGGCGGTGGCGACCACCCGGGTGCGCTTCACGCCCATGTGACCGATCAACAGATGATAGCGACGGAGCGCGGCCAGCGCCTTTTCCTGGCTCCTGGCCGACAGTTCGCCGGTCGCGGCCAGTTCGGCGCCGAGACCAGCCAGGACTTTCTCGTTGAAGATCGGCGTCGGCACGCGTGGCGCGCCGGAATAAACCACTAAACGCACCGAGTTCGAACCAATGTCGACGATCGCGATCGGTTTGGCCGGACGCACTCTGGCGCTAACGGCCGCGGTGGAAACGCAGCTTGGGCACCCGGCGGCCCTTTTTCAGCGCCTGGCCGCGCCCCGACAGCGACGTATTGGTCATGAAATATTCGTGCAGATTGAAGGCCTCGTCCGGCTTGGGCTTGAGCCGCTTGTAGGACCCGTCCGGGTTCAAGCGCCAGCTTTGCTCATTGTCGAGCAAATTGGCGACCATAACCTGGTCCAACAACTGGGCGTGGACGGTGGGGTTGTCGATCGGCAGCATATATTCGATTCGCCTGTCGAAGTTGCGCGGCATCCAGTCCGCTGAGCTGATGTACACGCGGGCGGCGGGATTGGGCAGTTCGTGGCCGTTGGCGAAGCACCACATCCGCGCATGTTCAAGAAAGCGGCCGACGATCGACTTGACGTGGATGGTCTCGGACAGGCCCGGAACGCCGGGGCGCAAGCAGCAGATCCCGCGTACGACGAGGTCGATCGGCACCCCGGCGGCGCTGGCTTCATAGAGCTTGTCGATGATCGCGGGATCGACCAGCGAATTCATCTTGGCCCAAATGCCACAGGGCTTGCCGCCGCGCGCGTGGTCCATCTCGACCTCGATCAGGCGCAACAGCTCGCCGCGCATCTGGTGCGGGGAAATGACGAGTTGGCGCAGATTCTTCGGTTCGAGATAGCCGGTGATGTAATTGAACAATTTGGCCGCATCGCGCCCGATTCTGGGGTCGGCGGTGAAGTAGCTCAAATCGGTGTAGGTGCGCGCCGCGACCGGGTGATAATTGCCGGTGCCGAAATGGCAGTAAGTGCGGTAGCCCTTGTCCTCGCGGCGAATGACGACCGACACCTTGGCGTGGGTTTTCCAGTCGATGAAGCCGTAGACGACCTGGACCCCGGCGCGTTCGAGCGCGCTCGCCCACAGCAAATTCTGCTCCTCGTCGAACCGCGCCTTAAGTTCGACGACCGCAGTGACCGATTTGCCGGCGTCCGCGGCATCGATCAGGGCGCGGATGATCGCCGACTGCTTGCCGGCCCGGTACAGCGTCTGCTTGATCGCCGCGACATCGGGGTCGGCGGCGGCTTGCTGGAGGAATTCAACGACGACTTCGAAGCTTTCGTAGGGGTGGTGGACAAGGATGTCCTTGTCGCGGATCGCGGCAAAGCAATCACCGCCATGTTCGCGGATACGTTCGGGAAAGCGCGGGTCGAAGGCCACAAACTTAAGGTCGGGCCGATCTTCCTCAACCAGTCCGGCGAGGTCCGCCATGCCGAGGAAGCCGCGAGTTTCGGAGACGATGGCGTTGCCGGCATCGACGCCGTCCTTGACCACGCCGACGAGCGTTTCGGCCATGTCCGGTTCGAGCTCCAGCCGGACGACGCGGCCGCGGCGGCGGCGCTTGATGGCCGTGCGGAAATAGCGAACCAGATCCTCGGCTTCCTCCTCGACCTCGATGTCGCTGTCGCGCAGGATCCGGAATGCGCCACCGCGCAGCACGTCGTAGCGGGGAAACAGATAATCGGTCTTGCGCC
Source organism: Sphingomonas sp. (assembly GCF_031361285.1). Lineage (GTDB taxonomy): Bacteria > Pseudomonadota > Alphaproteobacteria > Sphingomonadales > Sphingomonadaceae > Sphingomicrobium. The sequence goes on along the minus strand of NZ_JANMCO010000035.1, from coordinate 10,062 downwards.
GGATCAGTGTTTCGAGCGCGATGTAGCGCGAATCGTCGCCTGGAATGCGGATGAAGCGCGGCAAAGCGACCGGCAGCATCAGCAGCTCGCGGACCGGTTGCGCTTTGCCTTTCCTGATCTCGAAGATCAGGGAGAAACCGCGATTGGGGATGAACGGAAACGGGTGCGCGGGGTCGATCGCCTGCGGGGTCAAAAGCGGGAAGATCTGTTCACGGAAATATTTGTCGAGCCACGCTTCGCTGGCGTCATCGAGCCGCTCGTCAGCGACGACTACCAGGCCGGCGTCGCGCAGCGCCGTCTGCAAATCGTCCCACACTTCGTGCTGGTTGGTGACCAGCTGGTCAGCCTCGACAGTAATCGCCGCCAATTGCTGCCCCGGGGTTAGTCCGTCCGCCGATCTTTCCTCGACGCCGAGCGCCTGGTGCGCCTTGAGGCCGGCCACCCGAACCATGAAAAATTCATCAAGATTGCTGGCCGAAATCGACAGGAAGCGCACCCGTTCAAGCAAGGGATGAGCTGGGTTGCAGGCTTCCTCGAGCACGCGCCGGTTGAACGCCAGCCAGCTCAGTTCGCGATTGAAATAGCGCGGCGTTGGCTCGGCCACAGCGGTCGCCGAGACTTCGTGCATGTGAACGTCGCTGGGCGTTTGGCTATCCATCCTATCCCTTGGCTCATATACCACCATGCATTCGGCTGCCTGGCGGCGTTGGTTCTGTCTTACGATTGAAACAGAATCGTGTGACGCGGGTATGACAGTTGCAATCGCGGGACAGCCGGTGCGGCGCCCGCTTCACATGGAGGGCAATGTGGCCAAGGACAAGAACAAGAAGCGGGCGGGCAAGCGGGCGAAGTTGGCGAAGGCCGTGCAGGACGCCGGCCAAAAGGCTGCGAAGATCGCCACCAATCCGGCGGTCGCCGAAGTTGTCGCCGCAAGCCTGGTGGCCGCCGCCGCCGCCATCCGCGACCCGAAGAAAGCCCGCGACCTCGCCACCATCGTCGGCACCGAGTTGGAAACCGCAAGCAAGCAGGCGATCGATCGCGGCAACGCCTTCTGGCAGCTGGCACTCGACATCGCCAAGCGCAGCATCGACGCGATTGGCGGGGAATCGCGCGGCAAAAAAGCCAAGAGCAAGGGCAAGACCAAAGCTGCCGGCAAGACAAAGGCAGTGAGCAAAGCCAAGCCCGCAAGCAAGGCTAAGGTCGCGACCAAGGTCAAGGCCAAGGCCAAGGCTAAACCCGCGACCAAGGCCAAGCTGGCGAGCAAAGCGAAGACCGTCACCAAGGCAAAGCCTGCGACCCGGGCCAAGCCTCGCGCCAAAGCAAAAGCGCCGGCCAAGGCGAAAGCTAAGAAATAGTCGCGGCGCCCGGCCTGGTTACGTCAAGCAGGCCGGTTGCTGTGGCAACGCTTCCCGATTAGACCAGCGTGGCGCAGGCTAGCCTGACCAGGGGATCCTAATGTTCAGATGGTTTCAGCGCCTGCTGCCGAGGACGGGCGACTTCTTCGGCATGTTCGAAGCCCATGCAGCGACGCTGGTCGCGGCCGCCGATGCGCTATCGCGCCTGTCCGACGACGATAGCTCGACCAAGGACCAACTCAAGATCATCAATGACCGCGAGCACGACGCCGACGACATCATCCGCGACGTGCTGACGACGGTTCGGCGAACCTTCCTGACGCCGTTCGATCGCGGTGCGATCACCAGCCTGATCGCATCGATGGACGATGCCATCGACGAGATGCAAACGGCGGCGCGAGCGATCGACATGTACGAGCTGCACCAGCTTCAGGACGAAATGAAGGAAATGGTCGCGGTGGCGGTCGAATCGGCGGCTCTGACGGCCGAGGCGATGCCGCTGCTGCGCGACATCGGCCGAAAGGGCGGGCGCATCCACGAACTTACCGAGCGACTCGTCAGCCTGGAAGGCAAAGCCGACGAAATCCACGCCGCCGGCCTGAAAAAAGCTTTCAAGGAATATGGCGAAACCAGCACCATCCGGTTCATCGTCGCCCGCGAAATCTTCAAGCATCTCGAGCGGGTGGTCGACGCATTCGAAGACGTCGCCAACGAAATCGACGGCATCGTCATCGACCACGCCTGATGCACGACCTCGCTCTGCCGCTATTGATCGGGCTGATCGCGATCGCGCTGGCGTTCGATTTCCTCAATGGTCTACATGACGCAGCCAATTCCATCGCGACGGTGGTGGCAACCCGGCTTTTGACCCCGGCCAAAGCGGTGGCGTTCGCCGCCTTCTTCAACTTCGCGGCCTATTTCCTGTCGCTGGCCGTGCCCCAGCTGCACAAGGTCGCCGACACCATCGGCAAGGGCCTGATCGACAAGGATCTGGTGACGCCCGGCGTGGTGTTCGGCGCATTGGTGGGAGCGATGTTCTGGAACGTCGTCACCTGGCTCAAGGGTATCCCGTCGTCGTCGAGCCACGCGCTGGTCGGTGGCATCATCGGCGCCGGGGTGGCGCATGCGGGACTAAGTGGTGTGCAATGGACCGGCCTAAACAAGACGCTGATCGCGATCGTACTATCGCCGGTTCTGGGGATGCTGTTGTCGATGCTGATCATGCTGGCAACCAGCTGGATGGGGCTGCGGGCCAGCGCCAGCGGGGCGGAGAAAACGTTTCGCGGGCTGCATCTGGTGTCGGCGGCGACTTATTCGATCGGCCACGGCCTCAACGACGCCCAGAAGACCATGGGGATCATCACCGTATTGCTCTATTCAACCGGCCACCTGCACGGCGATTTTGGCGTGCCGCATTGGGTCGCGATCAGCTGCTACATCGCCATCGGCCTTGGCACGCTGACCGGCGGCTGGCGGATCATCGAGACCATGGGCACGCGCATCACCAAGCTGTCGCAGCACCAAGGGTTCAGCGCCTCGGCCGGCGGCTCGGTAATGCTGATCACCGCGTCCTGGTTCGGCATTCCGGTGTCGACCACCCACACCATCACCGGCTGCGTGATCGGCGCCGGCGTTGCCCGGCGCGCGTCGGCGGTCCGTTGGGGGGTCGCCGGCAACGTCATGACCGCCTGGGTGATCACCATCCCCGCGTCAGCGACGGTGGCTGCCTTATTCTATTGGCTGACCACCTTTTTTCAGTGACTTCGATGGATTCGAAAGAAGTCTGGAGCGGGCGAAGGGATTCGAACCCTCGACCCCAACCTTGGCAAGGTTGTGCTCTACCCCTGAGCTACGCCCGCTCTCGAGCTGAACCGCGCGACCGTCTAGGGTCATCCGGCTGAGGTGAGGCGGGCGCCTAGCATGGGCCGCGCCGGTCCGGCAAGGGCTTGAGACGGCTTGTGGCGCCGACGCCAGCCGCCCATATGAGCGGTTCACAAAATCCAGACAGCAGGAGCAAAACGAGCGTGGCGACCCTAGGTCTCAGCGAAGCCGAGCGCGAGGCGATCGAGCGACTGGAGCGCGACGTCATCCAGCCGTCGATGACGGCGTTGGTCATCCTCGAATTCTGCGCACAGCCGTCGCCGACGATCGAAAAACTGGCGGCGGACTATGCGGCCAAAGACGTCAAGCTGGTCACAATCGACGTCGCCAAGGACAAATTGATCGCCGCCCAATTCCGCGTCCAGGCGGTGCCGACGGTCTATGCATTCTTCCAAGGGCAGCCGGTCGCCGACATCACCACCTATCGCACCGAAGCGCAGCTCAAAAGCGTGCTCGACCAGCTTTTGACCCAGCTCAAGATCTGCGATGACGGCGCTGCGCCACAGACCGACATTGCGCCCCTGATGGCGATGGGCGAACAGATTTTGGCCGAGGGCGACGCCGCCCGGGCAGTGACCATCTTTCGCCAGATTCATGAGATGGCGCCCGACGACCTCGACGTCGCCAGCGCGCTGGCCAGGGCCTTGGTTGCCGCCGGGGAAATCGAGGAAGCGCAGGCCATTCTGGCGGCGCTGCCGACCGAGAGCACCGACAAGCCAGCGATTGCCCGGGCCCGCGCTGCTCTGGAGCTGGCGTCGGCTGCGTCGGCTGTGGACACGACGGGACTGGAAGCGAGGATCGCCGCCAACCCGGGCGATTCCGACGCGCGGTTCGAGCTTGCCGGCGCGAAGGCTGCGACGGGCGACCGCGACGCCGCCGCTGACGGCTTGCTCGAGATCATCGGCCGCGACCCCGACTGGAACGACGGAGCGGCGCGCAAACGCTTCCTGCAATTGCTCGAAGCGCAGGGCCTGGCCGACCCGTGGACCCGGGGCCAGCGGCGGCGGTTGTCGGCGCTCCTGTTCACATGAGGCCAAAGGCGCTCAAATTGCGGGTGCCGATTTTCCCGCTGGCTGGCGCCATCCTGTTTCCCCGTTCGCAACTGCCGCTGCACATTTTCGAGCCGCGCTATCGCGACCTGGTCCGCGACGCGCTCGATGGCGGCGGGCAGATCGGCATGGTCCAGCCGCTTTCCTTGGACGACGGCAATCCGGCGCTCTACGGGGTCGGCTGCATCGGCGAGATCGTCGGCGTCGAGGAAATGGAGGATGGTCGCTACAACATCGTCCTGAGCGGATCGAGCCGCTTCCGCATCCTTGCCGAAGCCGATCTCGACACGGCTTACCGCAACGCCGATGTCGATGCCGCCGCATTCGACGATAGCGAGCCACCGGCGCTGCCGCTGAGCCTGCGCGCCGACGTCGAGCAGGAAGCGCGGCGGCTGGGCGACGTGCTCGGTCTGGCGGTCGACTGGTCGGCGGTCGGGCGACTGGACGACGAAATGCTGGTCAACGCCATCGCCCAGGTCGCGCCCTTTGACATCGGCGCCAAGCAAGCGCTGCTCGAGGCGGAGAGTCTCGATGCGCGGGCGGATTTGCTCGCCCAGCTGATGCAATTCCAGCGGATGGCAACCAACGCCGGCGCCGATATCGAACCGACGCTGCAATAGCTAAATCGGCAGGCCCCTGAGCAACAGGGGCAGGTCGCCGCTGGTGCCACGGGCTTCGGACATCAATTGGTTTTTCAACGGCGCGAAGCGTTCGATCACCCCCATGCCGAAGCGGCGGACCGCCGACGCGGTGCGGCCGGGAATGCCGTAGATTCGCGTCAGGCCGTCGGTCGCGACTCCCACCATCAAGCTGTCGAGCGAGCGCCAGCGTTGATAGCGGTCGAGCAATTGGCGGTCGCCCAAGTCGAGCCCAAGCCGGGCGCCTTCGACCAGCACTTGAGCGAGCGCGGCGGCGTCGCGGAAGCCGAGGTTCAGGCCCTGGCCGGCAATCGGGTGAATGGCGTGGGCGGCATCGCCGAGCAACGCCAATCGCTGGGCGGTAATCTGCGCCGCATGGTGGAAGCCCAAAGGGTAAGTCGAGCGCGGCGCGGCCAAGCTGATATCGCCCAGGAAGCCGCCCATCGCGGCCCGGGCCTCGGCGGCGAAATCCTCATCGGACAGCAATAGCCAGCCGGGTGCGTCGGCCGCGGCCACCGACCAGACGATTGCCGAACGGTGACCCTGGTCGTCGTCGGTCATCGGCAGCAGCGCGAACGGGCCGGCGGGATAGAAAATTTCGTAGGCGACCTCACCGTGCGGGCGTTCGTGACGCAGCGTCGAGACGATCGCCATCTGGTCGTAGCGCCAGCGCGCCACGCGGATGCCCGCCGCTTCGCGCGTCGACGAATTGCGCCCGTCGGCGGCGACCAGCAGCGGCGCGCTGAGTATACGGCCATCGGCCAGGGCCACCCGGACGCCATCGGCATCGCGCTCGACCGAGGTGACAGCGGATTTCCACAACAGCCACAGATTGGGCCCGGCCTCGGCACGGTCGCGCAAGGCGGCCCGCAAATGGCGGTTCTCGTGCATCCAGCCCAAAGGCTCGTCGCCGTCGCCGGGGTCGAAGGCGAGGCCGCCCGGCGCCAGGCCGTCGGCGACCTGGATGCGGCGGATGGGGCCGCCGGGGACCGGGAAATGGTCAGCGACGCCGATCGTCTGCAGCATCCGCATCGAGCTCGACGACACCGCGCTGGTGCGGCCGTCGAACGCGGCATCCTTGCGCAGGTCGGGATCGGACGGGTCGATTATAATTGCGCTGAGACCGCTTGAGTCGAGCGCGGCGGCGAGGGCGAGGCCGACCAGCCCTCCCCCGAAGATGATGACATCGGCGCGATCCATGGCCGCGACCATTAACGTCGTGACGTCAAGAAGGCCATTGACCCAAGAGTCCACCGCGAGTCATTCTCGCGCGAGCGAACATTCGGGGGTTTGACGATGGCGACCGCTGCGGCGCGGGCAAGGAAACGGGACCTGGGACCCGACTGGCGCGATGCGCTGGGCGCGTCGATCAAGCGTTTCGCCATCCGTACCTGGGGCGCCATGCTGGTCGGCATCGCCGTCGCCGGCAGCCTCGCGCTGGCCACCCACAGTTCGACCGACCCCAGTTTCACCACCGCCGCCGGCGGGCCACCGAGCAATTGGCTGGGCAGCGTTGGCGCCTATGGCAGCGATGCCTTGCTGCTGCTGTTCGGAATGGGGTCGGTGCTGTTCCTGCCAGTTATCGCGCTGGCCGGGACGCGCATGCTCCGCTTGCAACCGGCCGGCGCCATCGCCCGCGGCCTACTCATCGCTGCGGTCGGAGCGGTTCTGGTCGGGATTGCCTTAAGCCTGCTCAACGGTTCGGCGATCTCGGGCCTGCCTAGCGGCTGGGGCGGGCTGCTGGCGCTGGCGGCAGCGCACGGTGTCGACTTCGGCGTCGCGCAAATCGGCAATCCGTCGGTCGAAGGGCCGCTGCGGCTGACCTTGCTGGGGCTGTTCGGGGCCGGCGGCTTGCTGCTCGGCTATCTTTCGATCGGCCTGCTGCCGGAAGAAAAGGGCTGGTTATCCGGCCTGCTGCGCCGCGATGGCCGGCCCAAAATGGCGCCGCCGCGGCGCACCGAGGACGAACGCGACGAGCGGGGCATTGCCGCCGCCCCGCCGCGGTCGCGGCCAGCGGTCGCGGTCGCCGAGCCGGCGCAGGCCGTGACCCCAGCGGGGCGCGGGGCCGCCAATCGCAAGGCCAGCGCGCGCCAGGCGAGCCTGGCGTTCGGCGGCGTCTACACCTTGCCGCCGCTCGATATCCTAACCCCGCCGCCGGCGAGTTCGCGCACCCAGATCGACCGCGCCGGCCTGGAGCGCAACGCCCGCTTGCTCGAATCGGTGCTCGAGGATTTCCATGTTCGCGGCGATATCGTCGAAGTGCGCCCGGGCCCGGTGGTGACGATGTATGAGCTGGAGCCGGCCAGCGGCATCAAGGCCAGCCGGGTGATCCAGCTGGCCGACGACATCGCCCGCAACATGTCGGCGCTGTCGGCGCGCGTCGCGACGATCCCAGGGCGCAGCGTCATCGGCATCGAACTGCCCAACCCGAAGCGCGAAGCGGTGACCCTGTCCGAGCTGATCGGTAGCCAGGCGTTCGAAGACCAGAACATGTCGCTGCCGCTGATCTTGGGTAAGAATATCGCTGGCGACCCGGTGATCGCCGATTTGGCACCGATGCCGCATTTGCTGGTCGCGGGCACCACCGGATCGGGAAAATCGGTCGGCCTGAACTGCATGATCCTGTCGCTGCTCTACAAGATGAGTCCCGACGAGTGCCGGCTGATCCTGATCGACCCCAAGATGCTCGAATTGAGCACCTATGAAGACATTCCGCATCTGCTCGCACCGGTCGTGACCGAGCCCGGCAAGGCGATCCGCGCCTTGAAATGGACCGTCGAGCAAATGGAGGAGCGCTATCGGATGATGGCCAACCTCGGGGTGCGCGCCCTGCCCAGTTTCAACGCCAAGGTGCGCGACGCCAAGGCCAAGGGCGCGCAATTGGGGCGGCGGGTGCAGACCGGCTACAACGCCGACACCGGCCAGCCGATCTATGAGGTCGAAGAGCTCGACTACGATGTGTTGCCGCAAATCGTCGTAATCATCGATGAGCTTGCCGATTTGATGATGACCGCGGGCAAGGAGGTCGAGTTCCTGGTCCAGCGGCTGGCGCAGAAAGCGCGCGCGGCGGGCATTCATTTGATCATGGCCACCCAGCGGCCGTCGGTCGACGTCATCACCGGTGTCATCAAGGCCAATCTGCCGACCCGGATCAGCTTCCAGGTGACGAGCAAGATCGACAGCCGGACGATCCTTGGCGAGCAAGGGGCGGAGCAACTGCTGGGCAAGGGCGACATGCTGTACATGCCGGGCGGTAAGCAGATCGTCCGCGTCCACGGCCCGCTGGTCCGCGACGAGGAAGTGCGCGCGGTGGCCGAACATTGGCGCAAGCAAGGCGTACCCGAATATATCCAGGCGGTGACCGAAGAACCCGAGGACGGCGGCTATCTGTTCGACGGCCAGCCAACCGGCGAGGACGACGCCGAGACCCAGCTCTACAAAAAATCGATCCAGATCGTCGCCGAAAGCCAGAAGGCCTCGACTTCCTATCTCCAGCGGCAATTGCGGGTCGGTTACAACAGCGCCGCGCGGCTGATCGAGCGGATGGAGAAGGAAGGGCTGGTCGGACAACCCGATCATGTCGGTCGGCGCGAGGTGCTGATCGATCCCGAAGGGCACCCGCTTTGAGGGCGCTTGTCGCCAGATGAACCGCGGGAAGCCTCGGGGTTCAGGCCGCATTCAATGGCCAGGCGCATAACGAGCGCAAATTTCCAGGAGCTTTGTAATGAATTTTCCAACCCGAATCGCGCGCGCCCTCACGCCGATTGCCATTGTGGCAATGGCGGTGCCGGCGACCGCTGCGGAATCACCCGACCTGGCCAAGTTTGATGCCCATCTAGCCGCCGTTCAGTCGATGACTGCCGATTTCGTCCAGGCCGACGCCCGCGGACGCGCCGCGGCTGGAACCCTGCAACTGAAAAAGCCCGGACGGGTCCGTTTCCAGTACGGGAGCGGCGACCTGCTGCTGGTCGCCAACGGCGGCAAGCTGACCTTCGTCGACTATCAGGTCGGCCAGAAATCGAGCTGGTCGCTCAACAAGACGCCGCTTGGCGTGCTGCTGTCGGCGGTCCCCAATATCAAGGGCAGCGCGCGGGTCGTGCCGAACAACGATCCCCGGATCGTCGTCATCAAAGCCCGCGACCCGAGCCATTTCGGAACCCTGATCCTGGCCTTTTTGCGGGCGCCATCGGCGCCCGGCGGGCTGATGCTCTACGGCTGGACCGCGGTCGATGCACAGAACAAGAAAACGACGGTAAAGCTGACCAACCAGCGTTACAATGTCGCGGTGCCGGACAGCGCCTTCACCTATGCCGAGCCAAAAAAGCGCGAAAAAAAGTAGCCGTTCGCTACTTGTTCATCGCCGCGTCAGACGGGGCGCATTATTTCAACCGCGATTCTGCATTTGCTTGGGGTTTCCCCCTGTTACCCGGGCACGCAGGATCCCTTGCGTGACGAACGCCAGGCGGCCCTCGCTCCAAGCCCCCGGAGCGGGGGCCATTTCTTTGCGCGGCAAAACTAGTCGGGCTAGGGGCCTTGGAGTGAGCGCAACCATCAAGATCGCGTCGTGGAACATCAACTCGGTCCGCGCCCGGGCCGAGCTGGTCGAGCGCCTGATTACCGAGGAGCAGCCCGACATCCTGTGCCTGCAGGAGACCAAGGCGATCGACGAGGTGTTCCCGGCCGACTTGTTCGCGCGCCACGGCTATGTTCACCAGCAGTTGAATGGCCAGAAGATGCACCATGGCGTCGCCATCGTCAGCCGGGTTGCGCTGCACGAGCCCAGCCGCCACGACTGGCAGGACAATGGCGAGGCGCGGCACGTCGGCGCCCGGCTGGACTGCGGGATTCGGATCGAAAGCGTCTACGTCCCCGCCGGCGGCGATACTCCCGACCGGACACTCAACCCCAAGTTCGGACAGAAGCTCGACTTCATCGAGCGGATGACCCGCTGGTCGGAAAAGTTGCGCGAGCCGACTTTGGTGGTCGGCGACTTCAACGTCGCGCCGCTGGAATGCGACGTGTGGAGCCACAAGGCGCTGATCAACGTCGTTAGCCACACCCCGATCGAGGTGGAGGCGCTGGATCGCCTCCAGCAAGCGCATGACTGGGTGGATATCGGCCGCAAGTTCGTCCCCGCAC
>NZ_JANMCO010000003.1:0-1637 GCF_031361285.1 Sphingomonas sp. | reverse complement strand
GGCTGACCAAGCACCGACCCGTGAGTCCGGAATGACCGACCGTCCTTGGTGGGAAACCAGGCCGTTCGTCGCCCTGCTGATCCTGATCTCGGCGGTGCCGTTGATCTATCCGCCGATCCCGCCGCTGGTCGACCTGCTGGGCCACATGGGCCGCTATCGGGTGGAGCTGGATATCGGGAGCTCGCCCTGGCTCAAGGATTATTACGAGTTTCACTGGGCGGCGATCGGCAATCTCGGGGTCGACATCCTGGTTATTCCGTTAGCCAAGATTTTCGGGCTCGAACTGGCGGTCAAGCTGATCGTGCTGGCCATTCCGCCGATGACGGTCGCCGGCTTCCTATGGGTGGCGCGCGAAGTGCACGGACGCATTCCGCCGACGGCGCTGTTCGCCCTGCCGTTCGCCTACAGCCATCCATTGATGTACGGCTTCGTCAATTTCGCGCTGTCGATCGCGCTGGCATTCCTCGCCTTTGGCCTGTGGTTGCGCCTGGCGCGGCTCGGCCGGCTGAGGCTTCGCGCGATCCTGTTCGTGCCGATTTCGCTGATCGTTTTCTTCACCCACACCTTCGGCTGGGGGGTGCTCGGGCTGCTGTGCTTTTCGGGTGAAGCGATCCGCCAGCACGACAGCGGCAAGAACTGGTTCAGGTCCGGAATCAACGCCGCACTGCAGGCGTCGGTTATGGCGCTGCCATTGCTGTTCATGCTCGTCTGGCGGAGCAGGATCCATGGCGGGCATTCCGGCCATTGGTTCGACTTCGGCCTCAAGTGGAAATTCTTCCTCGCGGTGCTCCGCGACCGGTGGAAATGGTTCGACATTGGGTCGGTCATCATCGTGTTCCTGGTGATCCTTGAATCGCTAAGGCAGCGGCAACTCACTTTCTCACGCAATTTGGTGTTTTCGGCATTGGTGCTGTTCGCCGGATTCATACTGCTCCCCTATGCGGTGTTCAGCTCCGCTTACGCCGATATGCGGATGATCCCCTACGTGATCGCCGTCCTGCTGCTGGCGATCCGCTTCCGCGGCGAAACACGGCGGCCGCTGGCCGATTTCATCGCGGTGCTCGGCCTCACCTTTTTCCTTGTTCGCATCGTCGGCGCCACGGTCAGCCTGGGCACCGCCGCGCAGGATCAAGCGGACAAGCTGCGCGCGCTCGATCATGTCCCGATGGGCGCCCGGGTGTTGAGCCTGGTCGATGACGGTTGCGGTGAGGAATGGAACTTGCCCCGCAACGTCCACTTGGGGGCGATGACGATCGTCAGGCGACAGGGCTTTTCCAACGATCAGTGGGTGGCCAACGGCATCAACCTGCTGGAGGTGCGTTACCTGGCGCCGGGACGATTCAAGGCGGATCCTTCGGAGATCGTCCGCAACCGCAATTGCTCTGGTGCGCGGCCGATCGACGTTGCGCTCAAGGTGATGCCGCGCGAAGCGTTCGACTATCTGTGGTTGATCGACGCCCCATCCTTCGACCCGCGGCTCGTCGCGGGGATGCCGCTCGTCTGGCGCGGTCGCGGCAGCGCGCTTTATCGCGTCGGCGCAACGCCGTCGGGGCGTTCGAGTACCCAGCCCTGAGTCCATAAGAGGCCGCGCGCAACGGGCACCGGGCGCATGGCCGCTTCGATTGCGCGGAGCGCTG
>NZ_JANMCO010000147.1:0-7974 GCF_031361285.1 Sphingomonas sp. | reverse complement strand
GTGCGAGTAAGCGGCGATGTGTACCGTCTCCATGTTGGAGAAAGCAGTCAGCATCATCTTGATCTCGACCGGCTTGAACACGCGGCCGTATTTGTCGTGGTAGCAATCCTGCACCTCGATGTCGGCCTGGGTGAAGAAGCGAAAGATCTGGGTCAGCAAATTGCGCTCGTGGTCGGTGATCTTCTGCGCCCAGTCGCGGCAATCCTCGCCCAGCGGCACCTCCTCGGGCATCCAGTGGATCTGCTGCTGGCGTTTCCAGAACTCGAACGCCCACGGATATTCGAACGGTTTGTACTGGGCGCGGGATTCGAGAAGGGGCATTTTAGGTCTCCAAAATCTTGGATTTTGTCATGATCTCCCTCTCCCCATGAGGCCCCACGAAAGTAGTACTTTCGTGGGAACCCAGCTGTGGGAGAGGGCAGGGGGTGAGGGGCTTTTGCCCGGTCAAGGAAGTGCCCCTCATCCGGCTCTTCGAGCCACCTTCTCCCACAAGGGGAGAAGGGAGGGCCGCGGCAATCGCGGCGAAAACGCCGTCGAGGTTCTGCGTCACTTCGTTGTTCCAGAAGCGCAACACCCGGTAGCCTTGCGATTTGAGGAACGACGTGCGGGCATGGTCGGCGGCGATTGCCTCGGCGTGCTGCGATCCATCAACCTCGATGATCAGCTTTGCTCGGTGGGAGGCGAAATCGGCGAAATAGGGGCCGATCGGTACCTGCCGCCGCCACTTTTCGTTCGCCATGCCCTCACGGAGCGCACGCCACAGGAGCGCTTCAGCCGGTGTAGAATTGCGCCGCAACAGTCGCGCCCGCTCGACTGCATCAGGTTTGAGTAAATGGCGCTTCATCAATTGAGCCGCCGGGCGCGGATGTTGATGAGGCGGTCCTTGTAGATGATGCGCGACTTGCGGGCGCCGACGCCGAACACGACGATGCCGAGGAAATAGCCGAAATCGTACCAACCGCCGTTGTTGGGCACCGCGTAAACCGCGACCTTGTTCATGACCAAGGACGCCACCCAGGCGACCGGGAAAATGAAGCCGTGCCACAGGCCGAGGAGGAAGCCGGGGGCTTGCGGGTCGACGGTGCTCGGCGCTTGCTGGGCGGCGCAGGCGCTGAGCAGCGCGAGGATCGGGGTCAAGGTGGCCAGTCGTTTCATCATCGTGCGGGCTCCATCGCGCCGAGGGGCGCGGCCATGGTGTAAGCGATGGCGAAGCCGGCCAGCATCAGGCCGAACGCGGTGACCATCATGCCGCCGATCAACATCGCCACGCCTGTGGGGTGGTTGGCGCGATGATGGCGCAGCGCCGCGATGAGCAGGACGAGGCCGCCGATCAACGCGACCGCGCCAATCACGACGAACAGGATGTTGGCGCCGGTCATCGGGCGGCCTCCAGCTCGGCCGCCGAGGGGTGATATTCGAGCTGGCCGGTGCCGTGGATCAACAGGATGACGCCGACCACCAGCAGCAGCACTGCGGTCTGGCTGCCGTGTTGCGGATCGGCGCGGCCGCGCTGGCGATAGAGCAGGATCGCGCCGACGATCAGCAGGACCGCCACCGCGAGCTCGATCATCGTGCCTATTGGCACGCCAAACACTCGTCATAGTCGGTGGTCGGGAGCTCATATTTGGCCGGTTCCGACGTGTTATCGGCCTCGACCCCGCCGGCGAATCCGGCCCGCTGGACCGACTTCGAGCGGAGGTAATAGAGCGACTTGATGCCCAGCTCCCAGGCGCGGAAGTGGAGCATCATCAAATCCCATTTGTCGACGTCGGCGGGGATGAACAGGTTGAGGCTCTGCGCCTGGTCGATGAACGGCGTGCGGTCGGCGGCGAGCTCGATCAGCCAGCGCTGGTCGATTTCGAAGCTGGTCTTGAACACGTCCTTTTCCTCGGGGGTGAGGAAATCGAGGTGGGCGACGCTGCCGCCCTGCTCGAGGATCGAATTCCACACCGTCGCCGAATCCTTGACCTTTTCGACCAGCAGCGCCTCCAAATGCGGGTTCTTGATCGAGAAGCTGCCCGACAGCGTCTTGTGGGTATAGACGTTGGCCGGGATCGGCTCGATGCACGCCGACGTGCCGCCGCAGATGATGCTGATCGATGCGGTCGGCGCGATCGCCATCTTGCACGAAAAGCGCTCCATGACGCCCATGTCGGCGGCGTCGGGGCACGGCCCGCGCTCATTGGCGAGCATCATCGACGCTTCGTCGACCTGGGCCCGGATGTGCTTGAAGATCTTGAAGTTCCAGCTTTTGGCCATCGCCCCCTCGAACGGGATGCGGCGGGCCTGGAGGAAGCTGTGGAAACCCATGACGCCAAGGCCGACCGAGCGTTCACGCTCGGCGCTATATTTGGCCCGGGCCATCTCGTCGGGCGCGCGATCGATGTAATCGGTCAGGACATTGTCGAGGAAGCGCATGACGTCCTCGATAAACAATTTGTCGCCGTTCCATTGGTCCCAGGTTTCGAGGTTCAGCGACGACAGGCAGCACACCGCGGTGCGATCGGCGCCGAGATGATCCTTGCCGGTCGGCAGCGTGATTTCCGAGCACAGGTTGGAGGTCGACACCTTGAGGCCGAGATCGCGGTGATGCTTGGGCATCGTCCGGTTCACCTGGTCGATGAAGATGATGTACGGCTCGCCGGTTGCGAGGCGGGTTTCGACCAGCTTCTGGAACAGCGAGCGCGCATCGACCGTGGCGCGTTCCGACCCGTCGCGTGGGCTACGCAGGATGAACTCGGCACCTTCGCGCACGGCGGCCATGAACTCGTCGGTGATCAGCACACCGTGGTGGAGGTTCAGGGCCTTGCGGTTGAAGTCGCCCGACGGCTTGCGGATCTCGAGGAACTCTTCGATCTCGGGGTGCGAGACGTCGAGGTAGACGGCGGCCGACCCACGCCGCAGCGAACCTTGCGAAATCGCCAGCGTCAGGCTGTCCATGACGCGGACGAACGGGATGATGCCGCTGGTCTTGCCGTTCAGGCCGACCGGCTCACCAATGCCGCGCACCGCGCCCCAATAAGTGCCGATGCCGCCGCCCTTTGACGCCAGCCAGACATTCTCGTTCCAGGTGTTGACGATGCCGTCGAGGCTGTCGGAGACGCTGTTCAAATAGCAGCTGATCGGCAGCCCGCGGCCGGTGCCGCCGTTGCTGAGCACCGGGGTCGCCGGCATGAACCACAGCTTGGAAATATAGTCGTAGACGCGCTGGGCGTGGGCGGCATCGTCGGCATAAGCCGAAGCGACGCGAGCGAACAAATCCTGGTTGGTTTCGCCGGGCAGCAAATAGCGATCCTTGAGCGTGTCCTTGCCGAATTCGGTCAGCAGTGCATCGCGCGATTCGTCGGTGACAACGTCGTGGGCGCGCAGGTCGACAGTCTTGCTCGAGCGCTCCTTCTTGGCGGGCGTTGCGGCCGCGGTGACATCGTCGCCGTTGACTTCGCTGTGGGTTGAAAAATCCATCGCTGTTCCTCGTCCGCTGCCCGGCCTGTCCAATGTTGTGGCGGCCGCTTGTTCACCCATTGTTCGACTCGCTGTCATCCCTGACACACTAGCCTTTTTTAGCGCGCAGCGGGGTCTTTTCTGCCTTTCGTCCCCGATTTCCACAGGGGACGCAGATACCCGTCACCGGACTATGGGTATTCCGGCAGCAGATACTAGGTGTTGGGCGAAACCCCCTCCGCGCTACCACCCATTGTGCCTGAACTGGCGAAAGACGCAAGCGTGTAATTGCAAATTAACGCTTTTTTTCTGGCGTTTGGCCGGCTTGCAACAGGGTCCCGATCGGGCGCAGTTAATTTCAACGACTTGGCGTCGATTAAACTTTGAGTTACTAAGGGTTTCTGGCCTGTCCGTGGCCACCAAAGGGGGAATGAGATGAAAACTTATTTATTGGCCGCCACGGCTATGGCTGCCGCCATGATCGCGACGCCCGCCTTGGCACGCGACCAAACCGCCTATTTCGGACTCGAAATCGGACCGATGTGGGCACAGGACTCGCACATCCGCTTCCCGAATTTCACCGGCGACGGAACGGCTAATTTCGACGTCGATCATAAGCTTGGTGTCGATGGCGACCTGATCGCTGGTTATGATTTCGGGATCATCCGCGCCGAGCTTGAAGGCTCCCACAAATGGGCCAAGCACAACACGTATAGTGACGGCATCGATTCGATCGATGCGAGCGGCCATTCCCGCGCTTATTCGATGATGGGCAATTTGTTGCTCGACCTAGGCAAGAACGACACCATCAATTTCTATGCCGGCGGCGGTGTCGGCATCGCCTGGATCCATCAGACTTTCTCCGAGAGTTCTTCGCCGAGTGCGTTTACGATCCGTGACAGCGGCCTTGCCTGGCAGGGGATCGCGGGCATCCGGGCGCCGGTGTTCGCCCACTTCGACATCGGCCTCAAGTACCGTTACTTTGATGCCGGGAAGATCTCTGACACCGTTGGTAGCCAGACCATTACCAGCCGGTTTCGGTCGCATAGCTTGCTGGCGAGCCTGATCTACAACTTCGGCGGCCCGGAAGCCCCGCCACCACCGCCACCGCCGCCACCACCACCGCCACCACCACCGCCACCACCGGCGACGCAGACTTGCGCCGACGGCTCGGTCATCCTGGCGACTGATGCGTGTCCGTTGCCGCCGCCGCCACCGCCACCGCCGCCGCCCGAGCCCGAGCGCGGCTGAGCGAGAGCGAAGCTTAATAAGAGCCGCCCCGCTGAAACGCGGGGCGGCTTTTTTCATGCCGACATGACGAACTAATCAGGCGCGATGACCGTCAGCGCACCCTTGCGGATGCGATAGTCGAGCGGCGGCCGGACCTTGAGCACTTCGCCGTCCAGCGACACGGTGAGGTGGCCGCGATCGCTGCCGACCTGGAGCCGATCAACGTCGTCGAGCCGTACCAGATCATCGTCCCGCGCGCGCCCGGCGAGCGCGCGCAAGGTCGCCATGATGAACCCGGTGCGAGTCTTCTTGCGCAGGACCAGCACGCACAATTTGCCGTCGCTGAGCGATTGGCGCTGGCCAGCCGCCGGTAGCTCGAGCTGATAATCATTATTGCCGACGAACAGCAACGGCGTGTCGACCCGCGCCTGTTGGGCGTTGATGGTCAGGCTAAGGCGCTGGTGACCGAAGCGCATCAACGTCCGCACGGCGGCCACCGCCAACGCCAGGCGCTTGCTGCGGCCAAGCCGCTTTTGCTGGGTATCGCGATCGACGACCATCAGCGGATAAAGGCCGACGGCGCTGTTGTTGATGAAGGTGCGTCCGTTCATCTCGGCGAGGTCGACGCGCCGTTCGGTGTCGGTCGAGATCAGTGCCGCCGCCTCGTCGAGATCGGAGGGAATGCCAAGGTCGCGGGCGAAATGGTTAAGGGTGCCGAGCGGCAGGATGCCGAGCCGAGTTTGGCTGTCGGCGACGACCCCGGCGGCGGTGCTGATCGTCCCGTCGCCACCACCGACGATCAGCAATGGATCGCCGCGTCTGACGATCACCTGGCAGCGCGCTTCGATCTTGCCACCGTCGATCAGTTCAACCTTGGCGGCGACGCCGGCGCCGTCGAGCGCGGCCTGGACCTTGGCCGCAATCTCGTCATCGGCGGCAGCCGCGCCACCGCCTCGATTGATCAATACGGTGACACGGAATGCGGTCAGCTGGCGGGGCCAATGCGGAACGCGGCCAGCTTGTTGCCGTCGAGGTCGCGGAAATAGGCGCCGTAAAAGGCCTGATCGCCTTCGTCACCGCGCAGACCAGGGGGGCCCTCGTCGCTGCCGCCCAACTCCATCGCCTTGGCGTGCAGCGCGTCGACCTTGGCGCGGCTGTCGACGACGATCGACGCCATATTGCCGTTGCCGGCGGTCGCCGGATTGCCGTCATAGGGCTTGGCGACGGCGAGGGCGGGCTGGCCCATGCTGGTGCCGTACATGGTGAAATTGTCGCCGAACTCCATCACTCGGCCGGCGCCGATCACCGGCATCAATTGGTCGTAGAAACCGCGAGCGCGCGGCAGGTCATTGCTGCCCAAAACCACATATCCGATCATCCCTTTGCCTTTCCTGTTGCAGGTTTTGCCGACGCGGCCGGGCATTCGCCGACGCGCTTGCCGGACATGGTCCGGGTCATTGCGTAGTCGCCCGACCCCGCGAAATAGGTCGCGGTCTTGAGTTTGGCTTCGAAACTGTCGGCTTTGAAGTCGCCGTCCGCAAGCTGCATCACTTGGCCATTGGGCCGGCTGCAGGTCAGCTGCACGCTCAAGCGACCGCCGCGCACATAGCTGCTCGACACGGCGCATTTGTCACCCGCGTCCGCAAATGCTTCCGCGGCGATGCTGCCATCCGCGGCAACGCAGGCCCGCCGCGTAGTCGGCGGATCCCCCGCTTTCGCCTTGGTCACCGGCGTTGTCTTGTCGGTCGAATGGACATCGTCGATCTTGGCGGTGATTGCATATTCGCCGGGCTTCAACGCCGCCGCTGCCTCGGATTCTTGTGGCTGGGGCGCCGTTGCGTCCGAACAGCCAGCCAGCACCGCCGCAGCGGCCAATCCTACTATGATCGTTCGCATCGCTTCCCCCTTAACTGGTCTTGGCGTCACATTCGCCGGTGCGCTTGCCATCGACCCGCATCTTCATCGTCATCGACCCCATTGCTCCCGCGGGAGCGGAGGCGCCACGATCCATCTCGGTGGTCATCGTCATGTGATATTCGTCCGGCTTATAGTCGCCCGCCATTGTCATCAGCTGAGTGTGGCCGCCAATCGTGCAGCGCATCTTAGCGTCGATTACGCCGTCGCCCATCTTGAAATGGTCGTAGCGGCAATTCTTGTTGCCAGCGAAAAAGTCGGTCTTGGGCTTCCTGACATCGCCTTCCTTCATGCACTGTTCGGTACCCGGCTTCTTGGCCATCATCGCCTTCATATTGTCGGCAACCTCAGGCGGCATTCCGGGCGCGCTCAATTCGACGATCGACGCTTTGTTCAACCATTTGCCGGGGCGAAGAAATTCAACGACGGCGCCCGCCTTGTCGACCTTCTCGGCGACTTCGGCGACTGTTGCGTTCTTGGCTTCGATCGTCGGGCTCGAATTGCAGGCGGCGAGCGGCACGACGGTCATCAAAACAATGGTGGCGTGTTTCAGCATCGATGAGCTCCCCCGGTTCCGGCGCCACGTTGCGCCGCTCCCGCCCCTCCACCATATGCGCTTGCGATGGCGATTCAAATCCGCACTTCGCTGGCCGAACCCGAGAGCGCCGAGGCGTTCGTCCCGCACCGCCCGGCGCGGCCCGACAAGGCCGAGGGCGGCAAACCGTTCGTGCTCAGTTCCGAATATCAGCCGGCGGGCGACCAGCCGACGGCGATTCGGGAACTGACCGAAGCCGCGCTGACGGGCGAGCAAAACCAGGTGCTGCTGGGGGTCACCGGGTCGGGCAAGACCTTCACCATGGCCAAAATGATCGAGACGCTGCAGCGCCCGGCGCTGGTGATCGCGCCCAACAAGATCCTGGCTGCCCAACTGTACGGTGAATTGAAGAGCTTCTTCCCCGACAATGCGGTCGAATATTTCGTCAGTTATTACGATTATTACCAGCCCGAGGCCTACGTCCCGCGCTCCGACACCTACATCGAGAAAGAGTCGAGCGTGAACGAGGCGATCGACCGCATGCGCCACTCGGCGACCCGGTCGCTGCTCGAGCGCGACGACGTAATCATCGTCGCTTCGGTCTCCTGCCTCTACGGCATCGGCTCGGTCGAGACCTATTCGGCGATGATCTTTTCGCTCAAGAAAGGCGAGGCGGTCGACCAGCGCGAGATCATCCGCAAACTGGTTGCGCTGCAGTACAAGCGCAACGATGCTGCATTCGCGCGCGGCAATTTTCGAGTCCGCGGCGACAGCCTGGAGATCTTCCCGTCGCACTATGAGGACACCGCCTGGCGGATCGCTTTCTTCGGCGACGAGATCGAGGACATCGTCGA
>NZ_JANMCO010000145.1:0-19199 GCF_031361285.1 Sphingomonas sp. | reverse complement strand
AACCCGGATCGAAGAATTTGATTTCGAGTCCGCCGAGCACAAGCAGCTCAAAGGTAATATCTATCTCGCCAAGGTAACCCGCGTTGAACCGTCGCTCCAGGCGGCGTTCATCGATTATGGCGGCAATCGCCACGGCTTCCTCGCCTTCTCGGAAATCCATCCCGATTATTATCAAATCCCCAAGTCCGACCGCGACGCCTTGTTGCGCGAAGAGGCCGAGCACGCCGCTGAGGAAGAGCGCCTGCGCTCCGCCGAATATGACGCCGAGGACCGCAAGTCGAAGAAGCGCCGCGACGAAGAACACGTCGACGATGACATTGGCGGTGATGATGGATCCGGCGACGACGAGTCGAATGAGACCGGCACCGGCTCCAACCGCTCGCCGGTCGATGAATCGGCCGCGGATGAGCTGCGCAAGCGGCGCGAATCGCTGCGTCGGCGCTATAAGATCCAGGACGTCATCCAGCGTCGCCAGGTTCTGCTGGTGCAGGTGGTCAAGGAAGAACGCGCCAATAAGGGCGCCGCGCTGACCACCTATCTGAGCTTGGCCGGCCGCTATTGCGTGCTGATGCCCAATACCAGCCACGGCGGCGGCATCAGTCGCAAGATTTCCGATGGCGCCGATCGCAAGCGCTTGAAGTCGATCATGTCCGACTTGAACCTGCCTTCGGTGATGGGGCTGATCGTCCGCACCGCCGGCCTGTCGCGAACCAAGGTCGAAATCAAACGCGACTTCGATTATCTCGCCCGGCTGTGGGACGAAATCCGCGAGCGTACGCTCAACAGCAGCGCCCCCGCCCTGATTTACCGCGACAGCGACCTCATCAAGCGCGCCATCCGCGACCTCTATCACCGCGAAATCGACGAAGTGCTGGTCGAGGGCGAAGACGGCTACAAAGCGGCGCGCGGCTTCATGAAGCTGCTGATGCCGAGCCACGTGCGCCGCGTGAAGCAGCACATTGAAGTAACCCCGCTGTTTCAGCGTTACGGCGTCGAAGACCAGCTGTCGGCAATGTATCACCCGGTCGTCCAGCTGCCTTCGGGGGGGTATCTGGTGATTAACCCGACCGAAGCGCTGGTGTCGATCGACATCAATTCGGGCAGATCGACCCGCGAACACAATATCGAACAGACTGCTTATGCGACCAACCTCGAGGCGGCCGCCGAAATCGCCCGCCAGCTGCGGTTGCGCGACATGGCCGGCCTGGTCGTCATCGATTTCATCGACATGGAACAGTCGGGCCATAACCGCAAAGTCGAGAAAGCGATGAAGGACGCGCTGAAGAACGACCGCGCCCGGATTCAGGTTGGCCGCATTTCGAGTTTCGGCCTGATGGAGATGAGCCGGCAGCGGCTCCGCACCGGCGTATTGGAGGCGTCGACCAAGCCTTGTGTCCATTGTGAAGGCACCGGCTTGATGCGGACCGCGGCGTCGGCCGGCCTGTCGGCGCTCCGGATGATCGAGGACGAGGCCGCCCGCGGCCGCGGCGACAAGATTGTTCTCCGCGCCGGGCGCGAGGCGGCTGTTTATTTGCTCAACAAGAAGCGTCTCGAACTGGGTGAAATTGAGCAACGGTACGGCGTTTCGATTGAAGTGCTGATCGACGAGAGTCTCGAGGGTGCCAGGATGGGCGTCGAAAGCTCCGGGCCTCGCCCGGTCGCTCCCCAGCGGCAGGAGGCCATTGCAGCGCCGGTCGACGAAGATTTCGACGAGGAAGACGAGGGCGAAGAGGAGATCGAAGCCCAAGCCGGCGGGTCCGACGAGCTCGCCGACGAACCGGAACACGCGCCCCGAGATCGCGACCGTGACCGCGAACGTCCCCGCGACGATGACGGCGAAGGCCCGCGTCGGCGCCGACGCCGACGCCGTGGTGGCCGCGGCCGTGGACGTCGTGACGGGCAAATGCCCGGATCGGCCGAAGAGGGCGTCGAGGCAGATGCTCCGGCCCCAGCCATACCGGTCGAGGAGATTGAAGCCGAGCGAGAGGGCAGCGAGGAATCGAGGCCTCGGCCGAAACGTCGCCGTGGGCGCAAGCCGGCTGCGGGAGCGGAAACGCCGTCCGACATTGAGGCGGCCAGTTCACCGATGGTCGCACCTCGGGTGGCCGACGAGTTGCCCATCACCGCGGCCGAAGCCAATGATGACGTCGAAGCCGCGGCCGACGGCCCGAAAACCCGCCGCCGGCCAAGGGCGCGCAAGCCCGCTGTCGCGGCGACACCGACACCCCCGGTGGCGGAGCCCGAGCCTCAGCCAGAACCCGAGCCGGAGCCGACCAAGCCGGTCCGCAAGCGCCGCACCAAGGCGGCGGCAGCGGAGCCCGTCAGTCAGCGATCGGATTCCGATCCAGCGGCCACGTCGGTGCCGGCGGCGGACAATGACCTGGCGATGACCGACGCCGACGGAGAGCGGCGGTCGGGCTGGTGGCAGCGGACCTTCGGCTAGATCCGGGGCGCTTGCGGTCGGGCCGGCTTTCATCGCCGGTTCAGCCCCAAGGATGGTAAGCGGCGGCATGGTGCCACCTCGCTCGAGCCCGATTGCGCGCTTTGCGCGGCTGTTGATGCTCGCGTTGATCGTGGCATTCGCGGCGGCGAAGCCGGCCGCTGCCCAGTCGGTCTTGCGAGACAGCGAGACCGAGCTGTTGTTTCGCGACGTGTCCAGGCCGCTGATCATTGCCGCCGGCCTGGACCCCAAATCGACCAACGTCGCTTTGTTGAACGATCCGGAGATCAATGCCTTCGTCGCCACCGGGCAGACGGTCTATATCCAGTCCGGCCTGTTGGTCGCGGCGGACAACGTCAACCAGTTGCAAGGCGTCATCGCTCACGAGCTGGGCCATGTCGCTGGTGGCCACTCGATCCGGCTCCAGGACGGAACCAAAGAGGCGACCGGGATCAGCATTGCCACATTGGTTCTCGGCGCGCTGGCGATTGCCGCCGGCGCCGGCGATGCCGGCATGGGCATCATGATGGCTGGACAGCGCGCCGCCATCGGCCGCTTCCTCGCCTTCAGCCGCACCCAGGAAAGCTCGGCCGATTCCGCCGGCGCCAAATATCTTTCGGCCGCCGGGATTAGCGGCAGGGGCAGTATCGAATTCTTCAAGAAGCTGCAGAACCAGGAATATCGGCTCGCGATCGCGGCCACCGACAGTTACGACCAGACTCACCCGATATCGAGCGAGCGCATTCAGGCGCTGTCGCAAATCTACCAAAAGGACCCGGCCTGGAACCGGCCGTCCGACCCGGCGCTCGAAGCGCGCTTCCAGCGGGTCAAGGCCAAGCTGATCGGCTTCGTCGATCCCAAGCATGCAATCGTCAAATATCCCGAAAGCGATCAGAGCATTCCTGCTCACTATGCCCGTGCCTATGCCTATCATATTGGCGCCTATCCGGACAAAGCGCTGTCGGAGGCCGACGCCCTCCTGAAGAGCGATCCGCACGATCCTTTCTTCCTCGAGTTGAAAGGGCAGATCCTGCTGGAATCGGGCAAGCCGGCGGACGCCATCGCGCCGCTGCGCGAGGCGGTCGGCCGGGCCAACGACCAGCCGCTGATTGCGGCGATGCTGGGCCATGCGCTGATCTCGACCGAAGACCCGAAGAATTTCGCCGAGGCCAAGCAGGTCCTGAAAGCGGCGGTCAACCGCGACAATCAGAACCCGTTCGCCTGGTACCAGCTGGGGATTATCTACGATCGCGAAGGTGATCAGTCGCGGGCCGCGCTGGCGACGGCGGAGCGCAACAACCTCGAAGGCGAACCCAAATTGGCGCTGGCCAGCGCGGAGATGGCCTTGAAGGGCATCCCCCAAGGCACCCCGGACTATCTTCGCGCGCAGGACATCGCCATGGTGTCCCGCACCGAATTGAGAAAAGACAAGAAGTACAGGAAGGAGCATCCGGAAGAGTGAGCGAGGGGAAGATATCGGCCTTGGTGCCAGCCATCGGCGGCGGTGTGATCGGCGCCTTGCTGACCGCGGCATTGCTGCTGTTCGCGGCGCCGCATTACGTTGGCAGCCGGATCGTCCGCCAAGGGCTGTTGGCCGATCCGCAAATCCTGGTCGATACCGCTGACGCCTTGCGCGACCGGCAGTATGAACCGACCCTCACCGCTCAGCGTGCGGCGCTTGAAACGCCGTTCGGTTCGTCGTGGAAAGGGGCCGCCAAGCCCGACGTCGTGCTGGTCGAATTCTTCGATTACGCCTGCCCCTATTGCAAGGCGAGCAATCCGTTCGTCGATCAACTCGTCAAAGAGGATAAGGGCCTGCGCGTGGTTTATCGCGAGCTGCCAATCCTTGGACCCGAGAGCGTCGCCGCGGCCCGCCTGTCGCTGGCGGCATCGAAAGCCGGGCACTTCCGCGAATTCCATGATGCGCTGTGGGCGGCCGGACGACCGGGTCCGGAGAGCTTCGCGGCCGCGACGCAAGCGGCCGGCCTGACGATCCCGGTCGCCCCCAGTCCCGAGGCCGAGGCCGAACTCACCCGCAACTTCAAGCTCGCCAGCCAATTGGGCGCGACTGGCACGCCGTTGTTCATCGTCGGCAATAAAGTGATGAATAGCGCGGTCGGTTACGACGTACTCAAAAAGGCCATCGCCGACGCCCGCGCGCGCGGTTAGTTCAAGGTTGCTCTGGCGAGCGCCCCTTGAAGCCCTGGGCGACGACGTACCATTCCGATGATTCCTTGCGGCTGGCTGGGGGTTTGGCGTGTTTGACCGTGGTGAAGTGGCGCTTGAGCTCGGCGACAAGATTGCTGTCGGCACCGCCGGCCAGCACCTTGGCGACGAACGCACCGCCCGGTCGTAATGTCTCCACCGCAAACTCCAGCCCCGCTTCGACCAGCCCCATAGTGCGCAAATGGTCGGTCCGCGCGTGGCCGACGGTGTTGGCCGCCATGTCCGACATGACAAGGTCAGGCGGGCCGCCGAGCGCTTCCTTGAGCCTGGCCGGCGCGTCGTCGTCCATGAAGTCCATCACCAGGATGGTAACGCCGTCGATCGGGTCGGTGGGCAGCAGGTCGATACCGGCAATCCTGGCGCCCGGCGAGCGGCGCGACACCACCTGACTCCAGCCGCCCGGCGCAATGCCGAGGTCGATGACCGCCTTGACGCCCTTCAGCAAGCCGAACCGCTCGTCGAGCTCGAGCAGTTTGTAGGCGGCGCGGCTGCGGTAATTATCGGCCTTGGCGCGGCGCACATAAGGATCATTCAATTGCCGTTCGAGCCAGCGGTTGGACGACACCGTGCGGCCGCGCCCGGTGCGCACGCGGACGTGGAGACCCCGGTCCCCCCTCACAAGGCGCCCCTCACAATTGGTGGCCGTCGCGGGCCATCAGCGACCGCAGGATACCCTCGCGAATGCCGCGGTCGGCGACCCCTAGGGTTGGCGCTGGCCAAATTTCCAGGATCGCCTCGAGGATTGCGCAACCGGCAACCACCAGGTCGGCGCGGTCGCGGCCGATGCATGGCAGGCGCGAGCGCTCTTCATAGGTCATTTCGGCGATCATCGTGCTGATGTTCTGCATCGCTGCGGTCGGCACGTGCAGGCCATCGACGGCGCGGCGGTCGTACGAAGGCAGCGCCAAATGCACGCTGGCGAGCGTCGTTACCGTGCCGCTGGTGCCAAGCAGGCGAATGTCCTTGGCGGTCTTGGGCAGCGTTTCGGCAAAGCGGGTAAACGAATGGCGGGCGCGTTCGCGCATGCGTTTATAGGCCGCCAGGCGGTCCTTGCCGTCGATCGCCTCGCGGCCTTCGCTCTCGGTCAGCGAGACCACGCCCCACGGCGCACTCCACCAGCTGCGGATCTTGGGCACGCCATCGACCTGGTCGATCAGCACCAGTTCGGTTGAGCCGCCGCCAATGTCGAAGATCAACGCTGGACCGTCGCCTGGTTCCAGCACCTTGTGGCAGCCGAGCACCGCCAGCCGGGCTTCTTCCTGCGGGGCGATGATGTCGAGCGCGATGCCGGTCTGTTCGCGCACCCGGTCAGTGAAATCGCGGCCGTTGACCGCCCGGCGGCAGGCCTCGGTGGCCACCGCGCGCGACAGCGAAACGTTGCGCCGGCGCAATTTTTCGCCACAGATTGCCAACGCCGCGACCGCTCGGTCCATGGCCTCGTCGGACAATTTCCCGCTCTGCGACAGTCCTTCACCCAGGCGAACGACCCGCGAGAATGCGTCGACAACGGTGAAGCCGCCTTCGACCGGGCGCGCGATCAATAACCGGCAATTATTGGTGCCAAGGTCGACCGCGCCATAGCTGTGGCGGTGCGCATGCCGCCACTCGGGCGGCTTGGCTGGCAATGGCCCGCTCTTGCCGCTGTTTTCATGCAGCAGAGCCGGCGCGCCGGCGACTCTCTGCGCCATGGGGTACGCCCGTTCTATCTTTGGCCGCCCCTGAAGGAGCAGCTGACTTGCGCCCGTTTAATCACATTAATGCGGGTTAGAGCAAGTTTTGGCGGGTTAGGGCGTCGCGTTGACAGGTTGAGGGGGGCTTTCTATCTCGCCCGTTCGCCTGCTGCCCCGTCGTCTAATGGTAAGACTGCGGACTCTGAATCCGTCAATCGAGGTTCGAATCCTCGCGGGGCATCCAGTCTATTCGCCCGATCCTGATTCTCAGGACGCCGCGGCGAGGGCGGGAATGAGGCCAGCGGAATGGCTCACCAGGCGATTGTGGGGGGCCAGGCTCTGGTCAAAACGCCTCCGGCTACCGTCAAGCTCGCCATAGGCCGTGAATATCTCGGTGAAATGATCGTCGATAGTTCGAACCTTGCACTGCAGCCGGGCTTGAGCACGCTGACGCGCTGGATCGCGGTCGACAAAGGTTACTATGGCCCGGGCGAGCGACTGGACGTCCCCGGCTCGGTATGACCCACCAGCGCCGACAAGCAATTGATCGTAGGCCGCGCCAAAATCGGGAACCAGCAGCGGCACACCGCTTGCGCGAGCCTCCGCCGCGACCATGCAAAAGGTCTCGGCTTCGCAGCCATGAACAAGGCCGTCGACGCTCGCAAGCAAGCGGGCTAGCTGGTCTCGGTCATTGATCACCGGCAGGACCGCAATATTCGGCAGACCCCGCGCCAATCGCTCAAGTTTCAAACGGTTCGGCCCATCGCCGATCAGGACTAGCCCGACGGGACGTGTGCGCCGAGCTCTGTTGACTGCCTGAATGACCATCGGCCAGCGTTTCTCGGCAGCGAAGCGGCCAATCCCGAGCAGCAGAACCGCGTCGGCCCGCAACCCCAGTCGGTCGAGCATGGATTGGCGAAGTTTCTCGCTGCGATGACGCGGCGAGAACCGCCCGGCTTCGGTCCCCATTCTCACGGTCACGGCCTTGCGCAAGCCACCCGCGGTCAGTCGATCCGTCAATGTCTGGTGTGCGCACACCACCAGGTCGAACATCCTGTCCAGTCCGCGCAGATGATCCCAGAACCCGCTGAACCACCGATCGATCGTGGCGATGCTCGCTACTCGACCCAGCCAACGATAGGCGTAGGCTGCAAGCGGATCGGCATGCATAACCAGAGACCGCGATGCCGGGCCCTGCCAGCGACCGACCATGGTTGCGCTGGACCACGGGGAGGATACCTCAACGTGATCGGGCTGCCACAAATCAAGTGCTCGATGTAGCGCTTCCTGATCGTCAAAGTAGCGATAGCGCCGGTCGACCGGCAATGTCGGCGCCGCAATCGTCGCAATGACCGCGCCTGGCCCGCGAAGCACAAACTCGTGGCGCTCACCAGGCACCAGCAGGATCATCTCGTGACCGAGACGTGGCGCCTCCCTGAGTTTGTTCTCAAGGTAGGTGCGAACGCCCCCGCCGTTCGGCGAATAGAATGCACAGACATCGACAATTCGCATCAATTTGCTCTCCGCACCGGATCGCGCTCGCTAATGGTCAAAATGTGAACGTCACATGAGGTAGCCCTCGTCGCTAGTGCTAGCCAATTGACGGCAAGGGAGGCAAAGAGCCGCTCTTGTCCTGATTGAGAAGTCATGTGTCCCCAGCCGCATCACGCCGATTGCTGCTCGTTTCGATCCACGATGTCACGCCTCGCTATGAGAGCGAAATCGATGGGCTGCTCGACCGATTGCGCCCGCATGTCGGCGATTGTCTCGCCATGCTGGTCGTCCCCAATCACTGGGGCGACTGCCCGATCGTTTCGGGCTCCCCGTTTGCCACACGACTACGCGACTGGAGCGACCGCGGGATCGAAATGTTTCTTCACGGCTGGAGTCATCGCGACTCTACTGCCCATGCCGGCGCGGTCGACCGTTTGCGGGCTCGCCACCTGACCGCCGGTGAAGGCGAGTTCCTGGGATTGTCGCGTGCCCAGGCGAGTGCCCTGATTGGCGATGGCAAAGCCCTCGTCGAAGGCATCATTGGGCGCCCGATCACCGGCTTCATTGCCCCGGCCTGGCTTTACGGCCCGGGCACTCGCCAGGCGATGATGGACTGCAACGTCGAGCTCGCCGAGGATCATTGGCGCGTGTGGTCGCCGACGCGCGGCGCTGAGCTTGTCCGGAGCCCGGTCATCACCTGGGCCAGCCGAAGCCGGTGGCGGAAGATGTCATCGCTGGCCCTGGCCGGTGCGATGCGTCATGTGCCGCTGCCGCCGGTAATGCGGATTGGCGTTCACCCCCCGGATGTACGCGTCCCGGCGCTGCTGAGAAGCATCGATGTCACCATCACCCAATTGGCGAAAACCCGCCGCCGTGGCGGTTACGCAGAACTTTTGAAAGCTCTTCCCAACCAATCCTGATTTGGCACCCGGTGTCTGCCGCAAGGCCGCTTTGCGGCCGTCGCCAGCCCGGCTAGAAGCGACCAGGTGAAGATCATCGGCAGCTTCATTAGCCCGTATGTCCGCAAGGTCCTCGCCTGCCTCGAATTGAAGGGGCTCGACTATCGGGTCGACCCAATCACGCCGTTCTTCGGCAATGACGAATTCGCGACGCTAAGCCCGCTCCGGCGCATCCCGGTGCTGATCGACGGCGATGTGACGCTGTGCGATTCCAGCGTCATTTGCGCCTATCTCGACGAGGCCTATCCGGCGACGCCGTTGCTCCCGTCCGATCCGAAGGACCGCGCCCGCGCCCGCTGGCTCGAGGAATATGCCGATACCCGCCTTGGCGACCTATTCATCTGGGGGCTGTTCTACCAACGCGTGGTCCATCCGGCGGTGTGGGGCGAGCCCGGCGATGAAGCGCGGATCGCCAAGACCTTGACCGAGGACGCGCCGGCCGCGCTCGACTATCTCGAAACCCAATTGCCCGCCGTCGGCTTTCTGTTCAGCGAGATCGGCGTCGCCGACATCGCGATCGCCAGCTTCTTTCGCAACGCCGACTATGCCGGCTTCACGGTCGATGGCGAGCGCTGGCCCAAGGTCGCGCGGTTCGTCGCCGCGGTACTCGCTCACCCGGTGATGGCGAAGCTCTTGGTGTTCGAGGACATCCAGCGCAGCGCCGACATCAAGGGCCGGCGGCAAGCTTTGCTCGACGCCGGCGCGCCGCTGACCGAGGACACGCTTGGCATGCGCGAGCCGCGACGCGGGATGATGCGGCTGTGAAGCGCGGCTGGCTCCTGTCGACCATCGTTCTCAGCGCCTGCAGTCCGACGGTGTCCGGCGAGGTCCGCGACGCGACGTCCGATCAGCCGATTGCTCACGCCATGGTCGAAGTGACAACCAGCGGCTGGGGCGTTCGCGGCGGCGGACTGGTGTGGGACAAGGACTTTTCCTACCGCGCCCAAAGCGGGCCCGACGGCCATTTCCGCATCGCGGGAGCGGATGGCGGCCATCGCCTGTCGGTGAGCGCCCCCGGCTATCCTCCGGTGCAGACGTCGCTCTGCTCGCGCTCGCCGATGACGATTTGGGTAGGTGGGCGGTTCGACGGCGCCGACTTCGGCAAGACTTTGTCGCTCGGTGACGGGGGCAACCGAATCCGGATGGGGTGGAGGTTTAGCGGGGCGGGCCGAAAGGCGCCGGAAAGCGGCTCCGATCTTGTCGCGCTGGGTCTGCCTTCGGCCGACAAGTCGGTGACATCCTTTCGCGCCCCGCTCGGCGTGGCGTTCCGGTCCGGGACCGGCAATCCGCCGCAAGCCCCGCAGTCGGGCTACGCCGTGGAGCAAACGCTCGATCTGCTGGACTGCGGCTGGTTATTTGTGCGCACCGGCGACTCTGGCACCGTTCCGGTCAAAATTGGTAGCTTCGGATTGGACGAGCCGCCCGGAGAGGGGCGCTATCTGATGCTGTCGTACGCGACCGCTCGCCCGCACTAGGCAGGTCAGTGCTGGTAGCCGGAAATCCAATGCTCGAGGCGGGTCTTCAAGGACGGCCGCGACGGGATGAAGCCTTGATGCTCGGTATGGGCCTGCTCGATATGATGGACATCGGTCTGTTCATATAAAGTGAGGTTGTGGGGCAGCTTCGGGCGCAGCGTCTCGCGGCCGCGCAGCATGTC
Organism: Sphingomonas sp.; assembly: GCF_031361285.1. Taxonomy (GTDB): domain Bacteria; phylum Pseudomonadota; class Alphaproteobacteria; order Sphingomonadales; family Sphingomonadaceae; genus Sphingomicrobium. The sequence goes on along the minus strand of NZ_JANMCO010000145.1, from coordinate 8,753 downwards.
CTCGGCCATCGCCAGGCTGCGGTGAACGTCCTCGGCGGTGAACGGCTTCATCAGGCAGCCGAGCGCCAGGTCGGGCATCGCAAAGCTGGGGGCCTTGCCGCTGACGAACAGCACCGGGACATTGAGTTCGGCGAGCCGGACCGCCACCGGGAAACCGGTCGAGCCGCGCGCCAGGTGAAGATCGAGCAAAGCGATGTCGGGATCATGCTGTTCGGCCGCGGCGATGGCGCTATCGGCGTCGTCGGCGATCGCCACCACGCGATAGCGCGGATTGTCCTCGACCAGATATTTCAAGGTTGTCGCCAGCTGCGAGTCATCCTCGACAATCAGGATCTTTAGCACCGTGAGCCCTCCCTAACGGGCCCCATCAAAATATTGCTTTGATGGGATTGCCCTAACTCTCGGAAAATATCCGTGAATTGCAGCTTTGCGCTAAAAGGACTCGCTGCGAATCCCGCATCGCCCCGGTTAACGACGAACCGACTCGCACGCGGGCTGGACCGAGGGTTAGGTGCGGTAGAAGATGTGTGCGCCGATCTTTTCGGCCCGGGTCAGCCGCCGGCCCCACGACGGAGCGACATAATTGGCGTGATACCACAGGACGTCGCTCGACAAGCTCGGGACGGCATTGCTCATCGCCAGCCGGGTGATCGCCTGCGCCTTGCGCCACGCGTCGCCGCCGGTCTTGACGGACGGGAACTGACCGTTGCGGACGAAGGAGAATTGCGCCGGCTGCTTGACGGTCGAACACCAGGTCGGCGGATATTTGCCCGACGCGGCGCGGTTCATCACCACCCGCGCCACCGCCAGCTGGCCTTCGGCCGATTCGCCGCGGGCTTCGAAATAGACCGCGGTCGCCAGGCAGGTCGCTTCCGCATCGAGCGGGGCGCCGGCGCTGTAGCGATCGACCAGCGCGCGCAGCGGCCAGCCGCCATGAAACAGCCAGGCGGCTTCGCGGGCGATGGCCGAGGATACGGCCAGGGTTGTCGCCTGCGACTGGCCGGTGACCGCGGCAACGAATTGGCGAACCGGCGCCATCGCCGCCGACATAAGCGAACGCGGCTGGATCGAACGCGGCTGTGCGAACGCGGGGGTGGCCTTGACCGCCGACGCTGTGATGGTCGACAGGTCGAACGACGGGCCGGATTGCGTGACGGATTGCGCGCCAATGGACTGAGCAGGCGCCTGGCCCGAGGCCATCACCAGCATCAACAAACCCATCACCACGGACGCGCCGCGGCTTGCCAAAAATCGGATCAAATTGCTCTCTTACCTTGTGCGGCCGGTTCCCACGCTGCAATTCGTCGCAGCTAATGTCCGCGTTCGCGTTGCGGGAGGTCCGTCCGTCTTGCCCGGAGCCGGCGTTTCTAAAGCGCCTGGTGGCTCGCTCGCTCTTCAATCGTTGCATGGCAGGTACGGTGTTTGGGCGAGATTCCAAACCTCTGTGCGGCGAACCGAGCCATGGGCGGGGTGGAAACCGGAACGCTTTCAATTTGTTCGTTTTTCTGGCAATTTTTTAGCAATTTGCCGCGCCCCTACCGTCCCCTGACGGGACTCGATAGAGAACGACCAGAGGAGCGCCCGCGTTATGGCCCATTGGCTGATGAAGTCCGAGCCGGCGAGTTACAGCTGGGACGATTTGGTCCGCGCCGGCGGCACCGATTGGGACGGGGTCCGCAACAACGCCGCGCGGCTGCATTTGCGGGCGATGCAGCCCGGCGACCTGGCCTTCTTCTACCACAGCATGGCCGACAAAGCGGTCGTCGGCATCATGGCCATCACTGGCGCGGGCCAGCCCGATGGCCCCGACGGCGCCTGGGTCAAGGTCCCGGTCAAGCCGGTGCGAGCGTTGGCCAGGCCCGTGACGCTGGCCGCGATCAAGGCCGAGCCCAAGCTGGCCAGGATGGAGCTGATCCGCCAGTCGCGCCTGTCGGTCGCCCCGGTCCGCGACGCGGAATGGGCGCTGGTGCTGGCGATGGCCGGCGGGTGACGGTGAGGAGGCGAAACGCAGCAAATGCAGCTTTCGCGCGCGCGTGCGCGCGAGGCGGGATGAGACGGGGCTCGCCGGCCCGGGGCGGGTCGAAAGGTTGCCAAGGTTGCTCCCCTTTCGCGCGGGGGCCGCGCCGCCATTCGGGGTGCGAAGTTGCCGCGACCGCACCGCCGCGCCGAGGCAGGCGCGACTTGGCCGGCGAACGACGCGAATTCCGGCTTCCCTTCGACTCGACTCAGGGCAGGCATCCGCGAGTCTAAACCATGAAAGGTGGCGTGTAGGAAAATGGTTTGTTTCTGCGCCGTTGCGTCCGCTTTGGGTGAAAAACGGGCGTTCAGGCCGCGACGTAGCCGCCATCGATCATGTAGATGGAGCCATTGCAGTAGGACGACGCATCGCTACCGAGGAAGGCTAGGAGGTGGGCAACTTCCTCGCTAGTGCCATAACGCCGCATCGCAATGCTGGCTTCGATTCCGGCGCGCAGCGCCTCGGGATCGTCCGGTGCCAATTGATTCTGAAGCGAATCGATCATCCGGTTGTCGATCGGGCCTGGCCCGACCGCATTGACGCGAATGTTCGACGGGCCAAGCTCCAGCGCGGCGGTTTTGACCAGTCCGTAAACGGCATGCTTGCTGGCGATGTAGGGGGCCATGGCCGGGAAGCCGATCACCCCGGCGATTGACGACAAAGCCACGATCGACCCGCCACCGCGCGCCTTCAGAGGTGCGATGCAGTGCTTCATCGCCAGCCAGACGCCGGTGACGTTGGTCCGCATCGTGTCTTCGAAATCCTCGACCGACAGCGCTTCAATCGGCTTTAAGACGCCCTCCATTCCGGCATTGGCGATGAGGATGTCGAGGCCGCCAAAACGATCGACCGTGGCGGCGACCGCCGCCGCCATGCCGGCCTCGTCGGCGGCGTCGGAAAGGCTTGTCGCGACTTCGCCATGGGCCTCAAGCCGCGCCCTGGTCGCGGCCAATTTGTCAGCGGAGCGGCCGACCAGCATCACCTTGGCGCCGAGTTCGAGGAAGAGCTTCGCGGTCGCTTCGCCGATCCCGCCGGTGGCTCCGGTGATGATCGCCACCTTGTCGTCGAGCCGCTGCCTACCGGTCAAATTGCTCATCACTTTCTCTCCAGGAGGTTACCAATACGTCACGATGTGCAACCGGACGGTGGCGACCCTAGCACGGGCACAATCTCGGAAATACATTCCGACCGCTGACGTCTGACCATCTTGGGTGGAAAGCGGACATTTCTTACGCAAAGTTAAGTCATGCGAGCATGGATCATCGCTCTAGCGAGCTTGGCGAACGCCTGTGCGGTGCAGCCCCCACCGTCGGCCAATTCTGCAAATACGCGGCCGCTCGCGACATCAGAGGCATTCATCGACGCTTTCTACTCGTTTGATTTGGCGCGTCTCCGTGCGGCGATGGCCGACGCTACGGGCTCCATGCCCGACACCCTCTACTATCAGGGCTGGGCCGAGGCTGGGCACTATGCGGTTCTGAAGCGAAAGCCGTGCCGCTTTGACAAAGCGGATGAGGTCAGCTGCGGAGTGACCGTGAAGGACGACCTCGTTCCGGCTCTCGGCATCGATTACCATGTGACCGATACTTTTCATTTTGCGTTTCGCGGTGGCCGCATCGTGAAGGTCTGGAACAGCTCGGATGACCCGCCGGAGTTTCATCAGGCCATGGAATGGCTCCGCCGCGAGCGCCCCGAAGTCTTCACCGGTCCCTGTCGCGGCATATGGGAAGGTGGGCCGACCCCTCACGACTGCGTTCGCGCCATTGTGAGAGGGTTTGGGGAATTCACCGCACGTCGATGACTCAGCGGCCTGCCTAATGGCCGCAATGGGTCGGAAGCGGTCGTTGGACTGATTGAAAAACACCCGTGGCGGGAGAGGCTATTCCCGCTCCTTGATCCGGGCCGCCATGGCTCTCGAGCGTTCGATTAGGGCGGACGCCTCGCGCGCATCCATCTCGCTGTCGAAACACACACCCATGACCCCGGCGCTTTGCCACCTGACGACTGCCGCACGGGCAAGGGTTCCGCAGTCCAGGATCACCGGCGCTCCGCTGGGCAGACTGGCCGGACAACCCAGCTTCGCACCACCGGGAGACAGGTCGAGAATCTGGACAGCAAGACGCTCTCCTGCTGCCCGCAGGAAGGCCGGTAACGCCACTGGGACCCGGGGATAGACGCGGCGGTCCGCATAGGGATCACGGTCTGGAGGGGACGGTACGGTGGTTGCCATCATTTCTCGCTTGTCGCGATGACGTAGCATTGGGTTGCTGCCAGAATGTAAACGCCGAACGTGCGCGACGGGTCGAAGGCGGACATTCGGGCCAGGCCGCCGGCCAAGTTGAGCTAGGAGCTAGTTTAAATCGACAACCCCACATCGCCTTCCAACACTTGTTGCTCCAACTTGGGCGTTTCGCCCGCCCGCCACAGCCTGGCGGTGTGGGCGACGCGATAGCGCAGGGGGCCGCCGTCGGCGGTTTCGCTGCGCGTGATGGGGCGCGGGATGCAGACGAATTCGGTGCGCATGGCGTCGCCGGTCAAGCGCACCTTGGCATAGCCGTGGCCGCCCAAATCGACGAATTCGAGATGCGGCGCGAGGGCGGGATTGGACAAAGCGCGGGCGCGGGCGAGGTCGAAGTTCTTGGCATAATCGAGGCAGGAACGGACGCCATGCCGGAGCAGCATGTTGAACGTCCACTCGGGCTTGGCGGCGCCGGGCCGGTCGGCGAGGTAGAGCGCCCGCAGCGGCGCGTCCTTGGGCAAATTATGCTCGTTGGCTTCCATCGCGCCGGGGCTGGCGAGCGAGGCGCCAATGAAGCTTAGGCCGACCGGATCGAACTTGCCGGGGGGCAGCGCGGTGCTGGCATAGCCCGCCCAGAAGCTGTGGCGGTCGCCCGAGACGATGGCGAAGCCGGTGATCTTGGCGTCGCGGACGAGGCCGTAGATTTCGCCGCGCTCATGGTAAGCGCTGCCATGGTCGCCACTGCCCAGCGAGCCAAAGGTATTCGCCGGCCACTTCTGTTTGGTGAGGCCGGCGGGCAGATTTTCCGGATCGGCGCGCTGGTCGAGCGTGCCCTGGGAATTGCCCCAGATTTTCCACGTCGCGGTCGAGGCCTTGAGCCGGTCCTTTAACCACGCCTTCTGGGTGGCGCCGAGGATGGACTGCGGCGGCGCGGCGCGTTGCGGATTGGGAACGTGCGCATCGCCAAAGCGGACCTCGGCCGGCGGGTTGCCGCCGTTGAACGCCCGCCCACCATCGAGCATTTGGATGACGTCTTCGGGGAACATGCCGAATTCGTCACCGCCGAGCTTGTCGAGCGACGGATCGCTGAACGGGTCGGGGCCGCGATAGCTGTGCTGATCGGTGATGATCATGTCGAGGTGGCGGCCGTAGCGGAAGGCGCGGTAGCCCTTGAGGCTGTTGATGGCGATGAGGTTGTTGGGTTCGATGCCGAGGCCGTTGTCGTCGAACTTGGTGATCGGAACGTCCTTCACGGCCGGCGGATCGAAGCGTTCGAGCGAACCGCCGGGCGCGGCGACGCGGGCCGGCTGATATTCGAACCAGGCCTGGTTGGCGGCGATCTTGACGCTTTGTCCGGGGCGCTCGATCTTGCCGGCCTTGAGGATGCTCTGCCAGCCCTGCCAGGAGAATTCGTGATTGTCCCACATGGCGACGAACGGCCAGCGGGCGCGGGCATCCTGCAAGTCGGGGTCGGCGAGATAACCTTTGTAGACGGCGCGATAGCCCTCGACCGTCAGCGGGATGTGGAAATTGCCGACCTTCAGCCCGTCGGGGATGCGGGCGACCTCGTAAATGGTGCGGTCGTAGCGGGTCTTCACCTCGTCGGGATATTGGACGACCTCGTAGATGAAGTCGCCGAGATGGAGGACGAAGCCGAGCTGTTCGGGCGGCGGCGTGCGCTGATCCTCGAAGATCATCCGGCGGTAGGCGTTGAGCTTGCCTTCGTTGACGCTCTGGCAGCTGACGAAGGCGAAATTGACCGGGCGCGGATCGTTGGGCTTGGGCGCGGTGATGGTCCGGCCGACGCGGCTGCCGTTGCCGTCGGCGTCGACGAACCGATACCAATAGACGCGCATCGGCTTGAGCCCGCCGGCGAGCACCCGGCACGTCCAGTTGGCCGCCGCCGACACGGCCGCGGGGGCGTGGGATATGACGTGGCGAAAGGCCTCGTCCTCGGCGATTTCGACGGTGAGGACATGGCGAGTACCTTGATCGTAAGGCCGCCTTGTCCAGAGTATGACGCTGTCGGGACCCGGATCGCCGGACGCGACTCCTTCGGGATACAGATCGCGGCGTTCGCGCCAGGCGGTCCGCGAGGCTGTGGCCGGCCCCGCCAAGGCGAGCGATGCGCCGATGGCGGCGCTGGTCTGGAGGAATTGCCGACGGTTCAGGCTCATGCGTTCCCCCCTTGAAAGACCTGGGGAGAGCCTGCGATTGCGACTTAGTTAGCGGCAACGGCGGAGCGACAAGGCGTCCCGAAACATCGACCAACGTCGTTCTTCAAGCAAGCCACAGTGGCTTTACCGCTCAGCGCGAATGTTGAAAGCGGCAGCGCGCGACTGCGAGTTGTTGGGCGCCGGCTTTCTCGGTCACGCGATAAACCAGGCGATGTTCGCTATCGATCCGCCGCGACCACCAGCCCGACCAGTCGTCGCGCAACGGTTCGGGTTTACCGATGCCCTTGAAGGGCGAGCGCATCGCGTCCCGCAGCAGCTCGTTGATCCGCGCGAGCAGCTTGGGATTGTCGGACTGCCAGAATAGATAATCCTCCCAGCCATCCGCAGTGAAGGTGAGCCTCACGGGCGCTTGAGCGCCTGCGTCTCTTCATCCCACACGACCTCGAAAACCTCACCCCGGTTCGCCGCGGCGATGCTCTCGTCCAGCCGCCGGGCATTCTCCGGACTGGAACGGAGATAGAGCGTCTCGACCATGCTGTCATAATCGCTCTGCGCCATCATCACCACCGGCTCATGGCCCTGGCGCGTTACCAGCACGGGGGCGCGATCATCCACCGCCCGGTCCATGAAATGGGCAAGCCGCTTGCGAAGGTCGGTGAAGCTGACGTGGATCATCTGTACAAGATAGCGTACATCTGACGCCGCCGCAAGACCGTTAGGCCGCCTTGGCGCGGTTGGCGCGCTTGCGCTCGTGTGGATCGAGGTGGCGTTTGCGCAGGCGGATGGACTTGGGCGTGACTTCGACCAGCTCATCCTCGTCGATGTAGGCGATCGCCTGCTCGAGGGTCAGCCGCTTGGGCGGCGTCAGGCGGATCGTGTCTTCCTTGCCGCTGACGCGGAAGTTGGTCAGCGCCTTGGCTTTCAACGGATTGACCTCGAGATCCTCGGGCTTGGCGTTCTCGCCGACGATCATGCCTTCATAGACTTGCTCGCCCGGCGAAACCATCAGCGCGCCGCGGTCCTCGAGCGTATTCAACGCATAAGCCGCCGTCTTGCCAGCCGCGTTGGAGATCAGCACGCCGGTCTGGCGACCCTCGATCGGGCCTTTGTACGGGGCATAGCGTTCGAACAGGCGGTTCATGATGCCGGTGCCGCGCGTGTCGGACAGGAATTCGCCATGATAGCCGATCAGGCCGCGGCTCGGGGCCGAGAAGACCAGCCGGGTCTTGCCGCCGCTCGACGGGCGCTGCTCGGTGAGGTCGCCCTTGCGCAGCTGGATCTTGGACACGACGGTCGAGGCGTAGGCATCGTCGACGTCGACGACGACGGTCTCGAACGGCTCCTCGCGGCCACCGGTCGCCGAATCGGCACCATCGCGGAACAGCACGCGGGGGCGGCTGATCGACAATTCGAAGCCCTCGCGGCGCATGGTCTCGATGAGCACGCCGAGCTGCAGCTCGCCGCGGCCGGCGACCTCGAACGCGTCCTTGTCGGCGCTTTCGGTGATGTGGAACGAGACATTGCCCTCGGCCTCGCGGGCGAGACGGTCGCGGATCATGCGGCTGGTGACTTTCGAGCCTTCGCGGCCGGCCATCGGCGAATCGTTGACGCTGAAGGTCATCGCCAGAGTCGGCGGGTCGATCGGCTGGGCGTAGATGGGCGCCGCCACCGACGGGTCGGCGATGGTGTTGGCGACGGTGGCAATGGTCAGGCCGGCGATGGCGACAATCTCGCCCGCTTCGGCGCTCTCGACCGCCACGCGCTCAAGCCCGCGGAAAGCCATGATCTTGGTCGCGCGGCCTTCCTCGACCACCTTGCCGTCGCCGTCGATGGCGCGGATCGGCATGTTGAGGGTCAATTTGCCGCTGGCGATGCGGCCGGTCAGCACGCGGCCGACGAAATTGTCGCGGTCGAGCAGGGTGGCGAGCATTTTGAACGGGCCGGCGTCGACCCGCGGCGCGGGGACATTGGCGACAATCGCGTTGAACAGCGGCGCGAGATCGCCGGAACGGACGTCGTCGGTCAGCCCGGCATAGCCGGCGCGGCCGCTGGCGTAGAGCGTCGGGAAATCGAGCTGCTCGTCGCTCGCATCGAGATTGAGGAACAGTTCGAAGATTTCGTCGAGCACTTCGGCGGGGCGCGCATCGGGGCGATCGATCTTGTTGACGACGACGATCGGGCGCAGGCCCAGTGCGAGCGCCTTGCCGGTGACGAACTTGGTCTGCGGCATCGGCCCTTCGGCGGCGTCGACCAGCAGGATAACGCCGTCGACCATCGACAGGATGCGCTCGACCTCGGCGCCGAAATCGGCGTGGCCGGG
>NZ_JANMCO010000094.1:0-5579 GCF_031361285.1 Sphingomonas sp. | reverse complement strand
GCGCGGCGAGAAGCCACTCGATTTCACCTTGTCGGTCTGATTGACTCCCGGCGCGAAGATACCGCCATTGCTGAACTGGCGCGTTTCCCTGAAATCATACCAGCGGCCACCGGCCGTGACCTTGAACTGGTTGAACTTGTAGCTTGCTTCGCCGAACAGCGCTGTCTGCTTACTCTTGAGCGTGAAGGCCGCGTTATAGGGTGAATTGAGCGCGAACCCATTGGCAAGGTTCACGGTCGTCGGCGGGACGCCGGGGGACAAGCACGAAGTAGGATCGGAGATGCAGCCGGCGGCCAAGAGGCCATTGATGTAAACGTCAATCCCCGGTGTCGGCAGAGTCTGCGTGTAGTCCCGCCGACCGTCCGAATAGAAGCCACCCAAGACCCATTGGAACGGCCCGGAGCCATTCGATGCGAAGCGGACTTCCTGGGTCCAGAGTTTAAGCTTGGTGGTATCCACGAGGTTCGACGGGATATTCGAAGCGGCATTGGGGAAGCCGAACGCCGCGGCCGAATAGAATCCGGTCAGCTCGGTCGCATCGCGACCGACATAGACGTCTCGATTGATGTGACTGGTGATCGATGTCAGCTCGACTGGCCCGAAATCGTACGAGCCCGTGAAGTCGGCAATAGTCGTCTTGTCGGTGAATAGCTCCCGCGTCGCGAGATACTGCTCTCGCTCGCCGAGGTTGTACTGTGGCACGGTATTTTCGTTGCCGAGGACGTTGTAGACGTCTTCGCGGTTGAACCCGTTGGATCTAATCTTTTGATAGATGACACGGGGCGTCAGTTTAAGTTCGGGGATCGGCTCCCAGAGCAGCGCCACTCGCCCACCGACGCGGTAACCGTCATTGACGTTCTTTCCGGCAGCCGGCCCGACTGCGTCGATGAAGCCCGCATAGTGGGTGCCATAACCGACAACGCGAAGTGCGGCGGTCGATCCCAGTGGAACGTTGAGCGCACCCTTCAGGTGGTAACCGATGTCACCTTCTTCGACGGTGTTGACGTTGGCTTCAACGCTACCCGACGTTTCACCGAGGCGAGGCTGATTTGTGATGTAGCGCAAGGTCCCGCCGACCGAGCCTGATCCGAACAATGTGCCTTGCGGTCCGCGCAAGGTTTCAACGCGATTCAGGTCGTAAAGGTCGATATCCGGGGTAAAAAGCGAAAGCGAAATGACGCTTTCGTCGAGATAGACGCCGACTTGCTCCTTCACACCGGGTTGGTCACGGGCAATCTGTCCGGCGGCGACGCCACGGATCGATACCTGGCTCTGGCCCGGACCGAGATTCTCGACCGTCAGACTGGCGACGTTCCGGCTGATCGCTTCAAGTGTCGTCGCGTTGGCGCGTTGGATGTCTTTCTCGGTTTGCGCGTTGATCGAAAATGGCACCTGCTGGATCGTCGACTCGCGCTTCGTCGCGGTGACGACGATTTCGTTGCCCGCCGAGGCCTCCGGCGGGTTATTCGCCTGGGCGACATCCTCCTGCGCCGATTGCGCATAGGACGGTGTGGAAATCGCGATCGCCGCAGTGCCGATCAGCAGAATCGAAGTTTTGCGCATTTGTAGAGCTCCCCCAAGCGTGTCGCGTGACTGTCACAATATGCCCAAGTACATTTTATTAGGGAAGGGACCCTGCACGCTTTCGAATGTGCGACATTTTTGTCCGAAAATGCGTTTATTCTCTAAGGCGTAGGTCCAACCAGAAGATGTCGCTCGGCGCGGACGGTGGCGAGTGTGCGGCTGAGTGTGGCTCTAAATCCACGGTTCATATGGCTCTGGTCGCAGAAACCCGCCGCGAGGCGCGATGTCCGCAAGCGAACAGTCGGTCCGGCGCAACACGCCGCAGGCTTGCTCAATCCGCCTGCGCCGCGCGGTCTCCTGCAGGCCCTCGCCCGTCGTGGCGATGTGCGCCTTGGAACTCATTGGTGCGCCTTTGAGGATGGCAGGCGATAATGCAACGCCGCCGACCGGACAAAAAAAGGGGGGAAGCCGCAGCTTCCCCCCTCAATTTAGCGGTTCAACGACCTAGCCGCGTTCACCACTCGGCGCTGGCGGAGGCGGAGGCGGCGGCAGCGGCGGTGGCGGCGGGGCCGGGCAAGCGGCGCCGACCTCGATCACGCTGCCATCAGCGCAGGACTGCGTGGCCGGCGGAGGCGGCGGTACTGCGACCGGCGGTGGCGGCGCATACCGAGGCTCCGCGCCCCACTTGAACTTCAGCCGGGCGTACCACAGGCCGCCGTTCAACCCGAACGGGCCGCCGGTACGCGGATAGACCTGACCAAAGTCCGTACCTCCCGTCAAAGGAAAGACCGGGTTTACGACCGAATTGGCGATCTTGTCGGGATAGGTGTTGAACAGGTTGCTCGCGCCGACGGTGAGCGTGAAATACCTCAGGAACGTGTAGCTGACGTCGACGTCGGTCGTGAACTTGGCGCCGAACTTCTGCCAGGTCAGCGGATCGCGGCACTGGGTTGTCGCCTGAGTCTGGCAATAGTCGATGGCATTGACCCACGACCCGTAATAATTCTCGCGCGCGTTGACCATGAACGGGCCGCGCGTCCAGTTGACCGACAGCGTCGCGCGATGGTTGGGGGCGAGGTTTCCGACGTTGATGATCTGGCCCTTGCTGATCACGCCCGGATCGAACCGATCGACCGTCGACTTGTTGTAATTATAGGCCAGCGTCCAGTTCATGGCGCCGTCCAGCATGTGGGTGCGCCAGGTGCCGACAAAGTCGATGCCCTTGGTCGTCGTGTCGTACCCGTTGGTGAAATAGCTGACTGCCCCGCCGACGCCGACAGCGATGAGTGCGGGCTGGGCGGCAAGGTCCGCCGCAGTGACGGCGAACGTTCGCGAAATGCCGATGCGGTCCTTCACCTTGATCAAATAGCCGTCGATCGTCATCGTCAGAGCTGGCATCGGCTTGAGGACGATACCCGCGCCATAATTGCGCGACTTCTCGGGGCCGAGCGTGGTCGAGCCATAATATCGCGAAATGTCGCTCTCTACCGGGTAGGTACCGGTCTGGACCTGGATACCGCCCGGGAAGCTCGTGGTCAGGATCGCGTCATGCGACTGGCCCGGCGACGGCGCGTGGAAGCCCGTGCCGAGCGTGCCGCGGATCGAGACCTGCGGCGTCACTTTGTAGATGCCGTTGACCTTGTAAACGAAGCTGCCGCCGAACGTGTTGTAATGCTCGTACCGGCCCATGACACCCATGCTCAGCGCGTCGGTGATGTCCGCCTCGGCGCCGCCGTAGACGCCCCAGTTCGACTGGTCCCAGCTACCGGCGAACATCGGGCTGGTGGCTCCGTATCCGCTGGCGCCAGGGGACTTGGCGGGCGTTGTTCCAACCTGGGTGTACACGCCGGGCGAGGTCTGGACGTAGAGTGGGTGGGACGTAACATAGGGCCCGCCGCCATAGGATTGCGGGTCGACGGCCGTTTGGCCGTAGGTTTCCTTGCGATATTCACCGCCCCACGACAGTGTGATCGGGCTGAACCACCCGACGGCGATCGGATAGGTCATGTCGAGGTTAAGGTTCATTTCCTTCTGGCTGAGCGTCCCGAACTCGAAGCTGGTTTGCGACAGCGGGCCATAGGATGCATTGAGCGACTGGGTCATCGACAGCCGGAGCGTGTTTTTCGCCAAGGTTCCGGACAGGTCGTAGGTCAGGCCGTTGTCGAGATTGCCCTTCCAGCCGACGACGCCCCAGCGCTCCTTGCTTACGCCGTGGAACCTCGGCGTGAAGCCGGCGGGATAGATCGACGAGAAGAGGAAGGTATTCGAATCCTGGACATAGCCGCCGGCGGCGCAGGTCGCGTTCCCGGTCGGGCATTGGGTCATGTAATAAGGTGCCGTGAAGGCCCCGTTCGCTCCGAATGAGCGCGTAATGCCGTTCACGTCGACCGCGCTTCCGGCGATCGGCGAACGATAATTGAAGCTCGCGTCGGCGGTATTATAGGCCGCCAGCGCGGTCGCGTAGAGTTGGCTGTTCGGCGTGACGTCGACGCCGGCGTTGACCATCCCTTTCCAGCCATGTTGGGGCGAACTGCCCCAGATCTGCACCGGCAGGGGATAGTTTGGCAGTTGTGAGGCGAGACTCGGGTTGGCAGCCGCGAATATGGCCGCGATCGGCCGCGTGACACCACGGCTCGTGCCCGTGTCATTATTATATTCACCGGCAATATCGATGAAGCCGGTGGCGCCGATGCCGACGCCGATATTGCCCGCGATCTGGCGGCTCTTGCCGCTGTCGAGATCGGTGCTGCCATGGTCGAAGTATTGGCCGTAGCGTGCCTGCAGCTCGATCGTGTTGCGGTCGTCGCGCATGCCGAAGTTCATCACCCCGGCGATCGCGTCGGAGCCATATTGCGCGGTCGCGCCGTCGCGCAGAACCTGCAGGCTTTTGATCGCGATCGAGGGGATCGCGGAAATATCAGCGCCCTGGGAGCCGAACGACAGGCCGGTGTCGCCGCCAGCATAGACCTGGACGAGGGCGGAGCGATTGAAGCGCTTGCCGTTGATCTGGACGAGGGTTTCGTCGCCCGGAAGGCCGCGCAGCGAGGGCGCGCGGACGAACGTCGAGGCGTCGGAAATCGTATTTTGCGGGACGAAGAAGGACGGCACGATGTTCTTCATTGTGTCGAGCAGGTTCGCGGTCGGCTGGCTTGTCAGCTCGGTCGCGCTGATGACGTCGATTGGCGAGGCCGAGTTGGTCACGGTACGGTCCAGGCGGCGTGTGCCGGTGACGACGATTTCGTCCCGGATATCAGTGTCGGCTGGCTGGCTGGCCGCCGGCGCGGCGTCGGCTGGCGTCGTTTGAGCAAAAGATGGTGTGGCAATGGCCGCAGCGGCGGTGCCAATCAACAGGATCGAAATGTTGCGCATGTCTTGGCCCCCCGGCATGTCATTAATCGTAAGACTATGCAGGAGATCAGGGTATTAGGAAAGAGATGCCGCTGACCTTAGATTCTGCAAATATGGAGCTGCGACTATATTGTATTTCAATGGCTTAGCACGTCTGGAAATTGGCGCTCAGCGCGCACCGCGGCGGGAGTGCGGCCTAGTGTGGCCCGAAATCCACGGTTCATATGACTCTGGTCGCTGCAACTGACTAAGTGCGGCTGAACGGAACTAGCGCCCGCAGGCGCGGAACGTCTCCGGTCTGCGGTAGCCTGATCCCGGCATCGCCGAGAAACAGGTGGCGGACGATTTCGGCTTGCTGCTCGAGGCCGTAGCGGGCGAAGGACCGGCCGTCCTCGAGCATGTACGCATAACGGCAGAACGGGTGGCGCATCAGCGGCAGATAAAAACGCCCGCGGGTCTGCGACTGCCAGACGTGGGTCATCTCGTGGATGAACAGGCCCTGGAGGCCAATCGGTTCGGCGGCGAAATCCTCGGACCACAGGTCGCCATGCGGGTGGAAATGAATATTGCCGGTCGGCGCCATCGCCGCGTTCCTCGGCTGGAACGGCCACCACTTGCGATTGACCAGGCGGACCGCCGAATAGTCGATCGCCTCGCCGAACACCGAGCGGGCAAGGGCGATTTCGCCGGGAGTGAGAGGACGGGCG
>NZ_JANMCO010000006.1:0-14641 GCF_031361285.1 Sphingomonas sp. | reverse complement strand
ATTGCCGATTCGATTCCTTACTTTGAAAAGGCGGCGGCGCTGATGGATTCGGATTGGCATAACCCTTCCATGCTCATCACCTGCTATCAGGGGATCGGCGCTCCGGATCAGCTGCTCCGCGTCGCGCGGATGGCCTCGGAGCGCACGGAAAAAGCGATCGCTAAAGACCCGTCAAACACCGCTGTACTCGCCGCTGGAGCCTCCGCGCTCGCAATCGTTGGCGAGGATCAGAGGGCCCGGGACTGGATTGAACGCGCGCTTCTGTTGGACCCTGACAATATCATCATGCGCTATAATCACGCTTGCGCACTTACGAGCCAGCTCGACGATCCAGATCGCGCGATTGAAGTGCTGGAGCCTTATTTCGCGACGACAGTGAGCGCAACGCACATCCGGCACGCCGAAGTCGATCCCGACCTCGATCTCTTGAGGGAGGATCCGCGGTTCAAGAAAATGCTCGCGGCTGCCAAGCAGAGGCTCGGACTCGCGGCCTAACCACTCGCTACCGAGCTTCCGGCTTAGCCGTCGATGCGCTCCTCGCCGTAGCGCGACTGGATAAAGCGACCCTGGGTTTCGAACGCATTGACGTCCGCGCGCGCGAGCTTCTCGGTAATTTCGCCGAGCGCGGCGCGGCCGGCGGCAAGGCCCTCGACCAGCCGCTCATCGACGCTGATATCGTCGCCGTCGCGCTCGTCGCGGAAGGCTTGCGGGACCTGGCGATAGCGGTCGATCAGGCCCGGCAAATGCACCGACATCAATCGTCGCGCATCCTGCGCGTTGTGGTCGAGCGCGTCGACCCGTTCGAGGGTTTGCTTGAGCGACGGCAAAGCGGCGCTGATCGCGTCGAGCTCGGACTGGGCCGGGGCGGGCAAAGCGGCGCGGCTGCGGTAGATATAAGAATCGAAGCGCTGCACCATCGCGCCATTGGGAAGGTCGGGGGCCGGCGCCGTAGCGGTGCGCGCTTGCGACGGCAGGAACGCGACCATCGCGGCGATACCGATGGCGAGGCCGACGGCGGCGAGGAATCCGAACATGCCGATCGGCATGATCAATCCAACAACAATGGCGGCGATGCTGACCAGGCCAATGCCGATGCCGATCCGCTTGAGCCTGCCGCCAAGGTCAGCGTTCAGCCGTCGGCGTTCGCGGCGGGCGGCGGCTTGCGCGGGGCCGTCGCGCTCGTCGATGCGGCGCATGACGCGGTCGGCGCGGGCAATGACCTCGTTATAACGGTCGGTGTTCATTTGCTCGCGCTATTTGCTCTCGATGGGGGTGAATGGCGACGCTGGGCCGGCCAGCTTGCCCTGCGATACGCCTTCCGCCCGGGCGATATAGCCCCTCGACTTCTCGACCTCGGTGCCCAGCGTCGCGACGGTCTGCTTCATGTTGCTTAGGGCTTCCAATTTGAACCGGTCGATCTGGTCCATCGTCTCGTAGATATTCTGGAATGCCCGCTGCAGCGTCTCGAGGGGGATCGTCGATGACGCCGCCTGCTCGTGGATCGCGCCCGACTGCGTGCGCAGCATTTCGCCGGTCGAATCGATCATATTGGCGGTGGTCGTGTTGAGTGCGCTGATTTGTTCGAGCACCAGGCGCTGGTTGGTCATCGCCTGGGCGACGGTGACCGCGGTGCGCAGCGCCGAAACGGTGGTGGTCGACGCCCGGTCGACGCCTTTGACCAACTCGACATTGTTCTTCTTGACCAGATCGAGCGCGAGATAGCCCTGCACCGTGACCGCCATTTGGGTCAGCAGGTCGGTGGTCCGCTGGCGGGTATAGAATAAAGCGCTTTCGCGAATCGCCTTGGCCTTGGCCGGCTCGGTCGCGTCAAGCTCATTGGCCTTGTCCTCAAGCTGCTTGTCGAGGGTCTTGGAAATGTGGATCATCTGCTCGAGCTTGTGCATCGTCTTCCACAGGCCGGAGCGCTCGGTGTCGATGGCGGCATTGTCCATCAACAACTCGTCCTTGCCGTTGCCAAGGCTGCTGAGGATCTTCGAGATATGCGTCTGCGAACTGCGGTATTTGTCGAAGTAGCGGTCGACCCGATTGCCAAACGGGATGATGCCGAGAAACTTGCGGGTCTTGGTCGCTTCCTTGGGGTCGAGCGCTTCGACGGTGCGGCGGAGTTCGGTGAGATCAGCGCCGATTCCACTATCCTTGTCGATCGCTTTGACCGGCCGGTCGAGGAAGCGGTTGGAGGCGCCGGCGGCTTCGGCGATCTCTTTGCGGCCCATCGCGGTCAAGGCATCGACCTTCTTGCCGAATTCGGGGCTGTTGCTGTCGAGCGCCGCTAGTTCGTCGACGAACTGGGCGACCTTGCGGTCGAGCTCGCTGACTTCCTCGGTCTTCAGGGGCACCAGGCCGGACGCCTCGGCCGTGGTCATCGGCTGCAGGGCTTCCGGCGGGTCCAGCTTGAGCTTGGTCGCGGTTGCGGTTTCATTCGCGGGTTGGCTGGCCATTGTCATATTCCTCTCACTGCCGCCTTATGAGCTTTGCGGGATGAGGTGAACAGATGACCCGCGCCGCGCAAGGGGCTTCAGCTGTATTATAAGTACAACACAGCCAATCGCAAGTGTTCCATCATAGGACTTCGGTGAAATCGGATTAACCATTTGCTTGAACGGTTCGCTCACCGTGTTGCCGCTACAGGCACCTCAATGCGCACCATCTGCCCGAGGTCTATTCAATGATTGCATTCATCAAGAGCCTGTGGGGCGACCGTCGCGGCAACGTGCTGGTCATTGTGGCCGCCGCGATGCCGCTGATCATCGGCGGCGCCGGTCTCGCGACCGATACGATCCAGTGGACGCTGTGGAAGCGCCAGCTCCAGCGAGCCGCTGATTCCGCCGCCGTCGCTGGCGTTTACGACCGTGAAGCAACCAGCGGGTCGACGTCGACGGCTTCGGCGGCGGTAACTCGCGACCTCTCGCTCAACCTGCACAGCTATTATGGCTTAAAAACCGGCTATCCGGTGACCACCTTTCCGGCCAACTCCGGGGTTAAGACCAATCAGGTCGCGGTGACGGTCGCCATACAGCGGCGGCTGTCGTTCAGCTCATTCTTTATGAGCACGCCACCGACGATTACCGCCACTGCGACTGCCGCGGCTATTCCGGCGGGCGGCGACGCCTGCGTCGAAGCGCTTGAGACGAACGCGGCGAAGACAGGCATTATCAATTCCGGCAACACGACAATCTATATGCCCAGCTGCGTGATGCATTCGAATTCGCCCTCGACCAATTCTGCCAGCGCGGGCGGCAGCTCGGACGTCACTGCCCTGGCCATCGCGGCGGTCGGCGGCATCCAACAGTCCAACAACTTCCATGTGACCGCGTACCGGCCTTATTCGCCGCCGCTCGCCGATCCTCTTGCGAGCATAACCCCGGATCCCAATGCGATGACCTGCTCGGCCAGCGCTCTGACCAATACCACCAACTTTGCTACCTTGCCGGCGGGCACGAATTGTTTTGCATCGCTGTCGGTCGGATCGAACAAGACGCTCAACGTGCCGGCCAATTTCGGGCCGATTTACATCAATGGCGGCAGCGTGAACTTCCAAGGCACTTTCAACTGCACTGGCTGCACGATTGTGCTGACCAACAAGAGCGTTGCAGCGAACGCCACCATCGGGACGGTGTCGTCCAATGCTCAGGCCGCTAACAACATTACCGCCCCGACCAGCGGGACGTACAAGGGAATCTCCATCTATCAGGACCGTCGCGCCGTCGACTGCAGCGGATGCAACAAGCTGAACGGCGGCTCAGCCTCGCTAATCACCGGTGCCTTGTACTTTCCCAGCCAGGAGCTTTGGTACAATGGCGGCGGGGCCGGGACCGCGACCTGCACGATGGTCGTCGCGCGCCGAATTGTCTTTACGGGCAATAGCAATTTCAAGGGCTTGAGCCAGTGTGTCACCGAAGGTCTGCCCCAGAACAATACGGTACGCATGATCAGGTTGGTCGCATGAGGCGGCGCCTCCGCACACTAGTCAACGATGCCCGCGGTGCAGCCGTCGTCGAGCTCGCAATGATCGCGCCCGTGCTCGCGACAATGATGGTTGGTGTCATCGACATGAGCAACGCCTTCAGCCGCAAGCTGGCGCTCGAACAGGGAGCGCAACGCGCGATTGAAAAGATCTTGCAGACGACCGACGATACCACGGTCGAGGCGACTCTATCGAATGAGGTCATCTGCCAGGTCAACGGAACAACGAGCGCCGGGGTATGTAAAACCAGTCCGATTACGGCGAGCAACGTTACGGTGACTTACCGGCTCGAGTGCAAGAACGGCGCGGGCACGATCGCGAGTCAAACCAGCACTGATTCCACCGCTTTCGATGCCTATGTCTGTGGCTCGGGAACGGTGAGCACAGCGCGCTATATCTCGGTCGCCGTGACCGATAAATACGCTCCGCTGTTCCCGATCCACTTCGGGGGCTACAATAGCAGCGACGGCACCTACCATCTTTCGGCAACCGCCGGCATGAGGATGCAGTGAAACACCGTCACGTCCTTCGCAACGAGAGCGGCGCGGCCGCGCTCGAGATGGCCTTCGCCTTGCCGGTGATGATCGTCATGATCTGGGCATTTGTTCAGCTCGCCCAGGTTTATCGTGCCATGGCCGGAATCCAGCAGGGGCTGGGGCAAGGCGCCCGCTACGCGACCCTGTGCCTGAACCCAACGACTAGCGGGTGCACCACGCCGACCGCCACCCAAGTCAAGACGCTAATCACCAACAGTGTTTATGGTATCGGTCCGGGTACGTTCGCGGTTGTCGATCCGGTCAGCGGCACCTCCGGCACGGCCAAATATTATGACCTCAAAGTCACATACACGCAGCCCACCGACTTGCTGTTGTTTCCGGGGCCGACCATCAGCGTTAGCCGCGCCAAGCGGGTTTGGGTCGCCGGCGCTTAACCGGTGAAATTGGGCTTCCGCTTTTCGAAGAATGCGGTGATAGCTTCCTTGACCTCGGCCGACTGAAGCCGCTCGGCGAAGTGGCCGTTCTCCATCTCGAACCGCTCCAGGATCTCGTCGCGATTGCCATGCCGAAGCAGCTTTTGCGTCATCCGCAACGCCGCAGCTGGCTTGGCCAGTAGCGCTGCCACGGTGTCGGCCAATGCCTGGTTGAGCGCTCCTTTCGGCACCAGGTGGCTAACCAGTCCCCATTCCCGTGCCTCCTCTGGCCCAAACGGCTCGGCCAGCAGCAAATAGCGCGCGCCGACGCGGCGGCCGGCGAGACGGGGCAGCAACAAGGAACTAGCGGCTTCGGGGACCAGCCCCAGGTCGACGAATGGCAGCGAAAATCGCGTCCCTTCCTCCGCCAGCACCAGGTCGCAATGGAGCAACAGCGTAGTCCCGATGCCGATGGCATTGCCGTGCACCGCGGCGACTAGCGGCAACTCGTTGACCGCAAGCGCGCGAAGCAGCCGCCAGACGGCGATCTCCTCACCGTCGCGGGGCATCGCGGCCATGAAGTCGGCAAGGTCATTGCCGGCGGTGAAATCTTCTCCCTCGCCGCCGAGCGTGATCAGCCGCAGCGACGGATCGGCCTGCGCCTGCTCGATCGCGTCGGCCAGCGCGGCATACATGGCGACGGTAATCGCGTTGCGCCGTTCGGGCCGCGCCAAAGTGATGGCCAGCACGCCGCCGCCGCTTTCGATCCGCACATGTTCGCTCATTTCGAACTCCTTGCCCCGAATCGGATGACTGTCCTCAACGCACCGGCTATGGCCCGGCAAAACAACCGATTGGGGCCGCGCACAACATGAAATTCTTCGCCGACACCGCCGAAATTGCCGAAATTCGCGAACTTGCCGACCTTGGCCTGCTGGATGGCGTAACCACCAACCCGTCGCTGGTGCAAAAATCCGGCCGCGATTTCATCGAAGTGCTCAAGGAGATTGTAAAAATCTGCCCAGGGCCGATTTCGGCCGAGGTGGTAGCGCTCGATTATGCGACGATGATGCGCGAAGCCGAAGTGCTGCGCAAGGTCGCCAAGAACATCGCGGTCAAGGTGCCGTTGACGCCCGACGGACTGAAGGCGTGCAAGGCGCTGACCGGCGACGGGACGATGGTCAACGTCACCTTGTGCTTCTCGGCCGGCCAGGCGCTGCTCGCGGCCAAGGCTGGGGCGAGTTTCATTTCGCCGTTCGTCGGGCGGCTGGACGATGTCGGCTTCGACGGCATGCAGCTGATCGGCGACGTCCGCATGATCTACGACAATTACGACTTCGCGACGCAGATCCTGGTCGCCAGCGTGCGCCACCCGATCCACGTCATCGAAGCGGCCAAGATCGGCGCCGACGTGATCACCGCGCCGCCCAAAATTATCCAGCAACTGTTCAAGCATCCACTGACCGACGTCGGGATCGCCAACTTCCTCAAGGATTGGCAAGCGACCGGGCAGAAGATCGGCTAGCGCTCGCGCCGTTCACTTGTCGGAGAATGTTTTTGTCCTCGGCTTATTCAGCGAGGACCGTCAGTAGGAAATTAACCGTGGTCGAGTTACACTCGGGCCACGATGGGACGGGTGATCCAGTTCGAGGAGCGGGCGGTCGCGCATTTGCGCGAGCGGCTCGGCGTCATCGAGGAAGCCAATCAGGATTTGATCGCCTTCGCCCGCGGCCATTCCGGTGCAGTGTCGGCGATCCATGGGGCAGTGATCGCGTCACTCGAAGCCGACAGCATCGAAGCGTTGCTCCACGTCGTCACCCAGGAATGGCCGTTGATCCTCGGCATTGACGCGGTGGCGCTGGCGTTGATCGTTGGCGACGTGGGATTTCGAGCCGACGGCAACGGCGTCCAGATGGTTGAGCCGCAAATCCTCCAGCGCGCGATTGAGCAGGTCGATGGCGTCGAAATGCGGACCGTCGAGCGTGGCCATCCCCTGTTCGGCCCGGCGTGCGACTTGATCCGCGCCGAAGCGCTGATCCGGATCGATTGCGAGCCGCCGTATCCGACCGGACTGATCGCGCTTGGCCAGCGCACGACCCAGAGTCTCGATGCCCGCCACGGTTCGGAATTGCTGATGTTCCTTGGCCGCAGTCTTGGCGCTATGATCCGCCGGTGGCTGATCGATCCTCCCCGTCCGACGACCTAGCTGATCGCCATCCCGCGCGGGAATTGGCGGCGCGTTGGGGCGCCTATCTTCAATATGACCGCCGGCGATCGCCGCACACGGTGCGCGCCTATGTCGCCACCGCGCATCGTTTTGTCGACTTCCTCGGCCGTTATCGCGGTGAGCAGATCGGGCGCTTTGCACTGCTGGCACTGAACGCGACGGATTTGCGCGCTTTCCTCGCCGACCGGCGTGGCAGCGGGCTGGGGGCGTCTTCGGCGGCGCGCGAGCTTTCGGCGGTGCGCGCCTACCTCAATTATGCCGCCGATCAGGAAGGGCAGGTAGCGCAATTGCCGCGCACCCGTGCGCCCAAGCGGCCGCGAACCCTGCCGCGCCCGGCCTCGCCCGAAGACGCGATGGGACTGGCCCACGATGCGGCGGCCGGGGCCTCGGCCGAATGGATCGGCGCGCGCGACCTGGCGATCCTGTTGCTGCTCTATGGCGCGGGATTGCGGGTTGCCGAAGCCTTGTCGCTGACGGCGCGGGCATTGCCCGTTGGCCCCTCGATCCGGGTCATCGGCAAACGGTCTAAATCGCGAGTGGTGCCGGTCGTGCCGGCGGTGGCCCAAGCGATCGAAGATTATGTTCGACAGTGCCCGTTTCCACTCAAAGGCGATGTGCCGCTGTTCGTCGGTGCACGCGGCGGGCCATTGAATGGCGATCTGGTACGGCGGGCGGTGCGTGCGGCGCGCACCCGTCTCGGCCTGCCCGACAGCCTGACACCGCACGCGCTTCGCCACAGTTTCGCGACCCATTTACTGGCGCGCGGTGCGGATCTGCGTGCACTGCAGGAGTTGCTCGGCCATGCCAGCCTGTCGTCAACGCAGATCTACACCGCGGTTGATGCCGCGCGGTTGCTCGACGTTTATCGACACGCGCATCCGCGGGCTTGAAATTGCTTTCTACTCGCCGCGGCGGAACCGGCCAAGGGGAGGAATGTAACCGGCGCGTCGCCGCGACTCCATCAGAGTATGTGGATCGCGATCGACAATCTACCGAACAACCGATTTGGTGATAGACTTAGTTCCCATAATGCCGGAAGTGTGAACTTTCCTGATCCAGACTGGATCATTCTTCCGAGTGTTTTTGATGGCGGTGGGTCCACAGTCGCCAAAAGTAGATGGCGAGAAGGGCAATCAGCACGCCGTTCGACGCTGGGCCGATCATTTTCCCCACCTCGGCAACATTCTCCTGGAGCTTGTAGCCGGCGCCGGCGAGAAAGGCCGTCCAGATGGCGGTGCCGATGAGCGAGGCGATGAAGAAGGTGCGGAAGCGCAACTTCAGCAGCCCGGCGGGCACCGAGACGAGCGAGCGGACGGTCGGCACCAGGCGGCCGAGTAGTACGAACGCCATGCCGTGCAGCGCGAACCAACGCTGGGCGCGTTCGACTTCAGGCCAGCTGATCGTCAGCCAGCGGCCATAGCGGTTGATCACCGGCCGCAGGCGATCGACGCCGAGCGCCCGGGCGGCGAGGTACCAGACGGTATTGCCGAGCATTGCGCCGGCGGTGCCGGAGAGGACCACGGGGATGAAGCCGAGCTTGCCCTGGGCCGCGGCGACTCCGGCCACCGGCATGATCACCTCGGACGGGATCGGCGGAAAGATGGTCTCGAGGAACATCAAGAACCCGACCCCGAGATAGCCCGATTGCTCGATCAGGCGGACGACCCAGTCGCTCATCGGCTCAGGCGTTCTTGGGCGCGTTGAGGCGCCGCTCGATCGCCTGCCAGATGAGGGCGGGCGTGTCGGAGCCGTTGAACTTGTCAATGGCGACAATGCCGGTCGGCGAGGTGACGTTGATCTCGGTCAGCCACTTGCCGCCGATCACGTCGATGCCGACGAACAGCAGCCCGCGACGCTTGAGCTCGGGACCGAGCGCAGCGCAAATTTCGCGTTCGATCGGCGTGAGGTCGGCGGCTTCGGCGGTGCCACCGGCGGCCAGGTTGGAGCGAATTTCTCCGGCGCCCGGGCGGCGATTGATCGCGCCGGCGATTTCCCCGTCGACCAGCACGATCCGTTTGTCGCCATCAGCTACTTCCGGGACGAAAGCCTGCAGCACGTGGGGTTCGCGATAGGTGGCGTTGAATAGCTCCATAAGGGGCGCAAGGTTGGCGTCGTCGCGGCCAATCTTGAACACCGCTTTGCCGGCATTGCCGTGCAGCGGCTTGAGGACTGCCTCGCCATGCTCAGCCAGGAACTTGCGGGCAAACCCCAGCGAGCGGGTCAAGGCCGTCGGCGGCATATATTGCGCAAAATCCAGCACCCACAGCTTCTCGGGCGCATTACGGACCGCGGCGGGATCATTGACCACCAGCGACTCACCTTGGATTCGCTCGAGCAAATGGGTGGCGGTGATGTAGCCAAGGTCGAACGGCGGATCCTGCCGCATCAGCACGACATCGACGTCGGTGCCGAGATCGAGGATCGCGAACTCTCCGAGGCGGAAATGATCCCCCAGCACGGGCTGCACGCTGACCTCGTGCGCCCCGGCGTACAAGCGGCCGTCGGCGTAAGTGAGCGCGTCCGCGAGGTAGTGGTAGAGCCGGTGACCGAGCTCCTGCGCCTTGAGCATCAGCGCAAAGGTCGAATCGCCGGCGATGTTGATGCCCTCGAGCGGGTCCATCTGAAAGGCGGCGCGGAGCGACATGGTCGGGCGACTAGGCGAGCGACCGAACTTTGTCACCCTTGCCAGATGTTGGCGAGATGACGCGGCAAGCGGCGTGGGACGATGAAAATGGCGTCGATGCGCATGTCATCGCCGTCGCGCAGGAAGCGCTGGGCAAGGCGTTCAGCGGCGACCGTGACCCGGCGCAAGCGATAGGCGTCGAGCGAGAAAGCTGCCGCGTCTTCGGTCGCCCGCGCTTTGACTTCGACGAACGCCAGCGTGTGGCCGCGACGGGCAACGATATCGACTTCGCCGCCGGGGACGCGCGCGCGCCGGGCGAGGATCCGCCAGCCGTGCAAACGAAGCCACCAGGCGGCGAGGGTCTCGGCGCCGCGGCCACGCTTTTCGGCGGCATGGCGACTCACTTGGCGGAGCGCTCCAGCGCTCGGGCGTAAGCGCGCTTTTTCGGCACGTTCAATCGCTCGGCGACTTCAGCCGCGGCGCGCGACGGCGACAGGCGGGCGAGCGCTTCGTCGAGGGCCGAATCGAGATCCGCTTCGCTGACCGCCGCGATGGCGAGCGGTGGACCGACGACGATAACGATTTCGCCCTTGGGCGCAGCCGCGGCATAGCGCTCGGCAAGCTCGGCCAAGGTGCCAGTCACGCATTCCTCGTGCAATTTGCTAATCTCGCGCACGATTGCGCCGTCGCGCGAGCCAAGCAAAGCGGCGAGCGCCGCCAGCGTGCCAGCCAATCGCGGTCCGCTTTCGTAACAGACGAGCGTGGCGCGGACGCCGGCAACCTCGGCGATGGCGTCGCCGCGCGCCTTGGCCTTGGGCGGGAGGAAACCCAAAAACAGGAAGCGGTCGGTCGGCAAGCCGGCGAGAGTCAGCGCGGCGATGGCGGCACAAGGGCCGGGGACCGTGTGCACGGCATGCCCGGCCGCACGCGCGGCGCGGACCAATTTATAGCCCGGGTCCGAAATCAGCGGCGTTCCGGCATCACTGATGAGGGCAATCGCTTCGTCGCCGAGGCGGGCGACAATTGCGGCGCGCTCGGCCGCGCTCGAATGGTCGTGGTAGGTCGACATTGGCGCCTCGGCGCCGGCGTAAGCGAGCAGCTTGGCGCTGACCCGTTTGTCCTCGGCGAAGATGCGGGTTGCGCCGCGCAGCGTTTCGGCGGCGCGCGGCGACAAGTCGCCGAGATTGCCGATCGGAGTCGCGACCAGATAGAGGCCGGCGGGAAGGGGCGAAGTCATCGTTTGGGTCATCGCACCATCTTCGGCGGCGCGGCAAGCGCGTTGGGCGAATTTCAACTTTGGGTCTTTCAAAGCGGGCAAAATCAAGTCATCGTCGCGCCAGTCATCGTCTGTCCTGGGGGAGTGTTGCGATGATTTCGTTGTTGTTTGCCTCAGCCGTGTACCTGGCCGCCATGCAGTCGGCGGCGGCAGATTCTTCGCGCAAGGCCTTTACCGCCTGCCTTCGCGACGTCGTCGAAAAGGGTAAGACGGAGAAGGTCGCGCTCGACGGATTCGACGCTTATGCGCGCGCCCATTGTGCGCCGGTGAGCTCAAAATTTGTCGACGTGCTGGTGTCGTTCGACGTCAAGAACAAGGTGCCGCGCAAGCAAGCCACGTCCGACGCCGAATCCCAGATCAGCGATTATTACACCGAGACCGGCGAGCGCTATAAATACCAGGTCGAAGCGGGCGGAGCCAAGCCCAAGTAGCGGCCTACGCGGCGATCTCGGCCAGCAGCCGGTTGAGCACCAGGCGTCCCGCCGGGGTGGCGGCGATGCGGGATCCATTGCGCGTTATATGGCCGCTGCCGGTCAACCGATCGATCGCCGGCCAGTCGACGATTTCCGCCATCGCGAAGCGGGCCGCCAAGGCCGCGGTGTCGATTCCCTCGGCCAGCCGCAAGCCCATGACCAGCGCCTCGTCCGCCGCCTGGATGGCGGTCAGCGCTTCTTCTTCGGCAATGCCGTGGCCATTGCGCGCGATGGCCGACAGGAAATTCTCGGGCTTGCGGTGGCGGACCGTGCGCTGGCCGAGGCGGCGGCCATGCGCGCCGGGGCCGACGCCAGCGTAATCGGCGTAACGCCAGTAAGCGAGATTATGGCGGCTCTCTTCGCCGGGCCGGGCATGGTTGCTGATTTCGTAGGGGGGCAAACCGGCGGCCGTGGTGCGTTCCGCGGTCAACTCGTAGAGGGCCGCCGCTCGGTCGCTGTCGAGCGGTTCGAGTTGGCCCGCCGCTTCTTGCGCGGCGAAGCGCGTGCCGGGCTCGATGGTCAGTTGGTACAACGACAGGTGACCGGTGCCGAGTGCCAGCGCGCGGTCGAGCATGGTTGCCCAAGTTGCTTCGCTATCGCCGGGCAGCGCGTAAATGAGATCAAAGCTGACGCGCGTGAAGTGGTTTTGGGCGATTCCCAGCGCTTCAAGGCCCTCGCGGGCCGAATGGGCGCGGCCGAGAAACGCCAGACTGGCATCGTCAAAGCTCTGTAAGCCGAGCGAAAGGCGGTTGACACCGGCGGCGGCGAGATCGGCGAAGCGCGCCGCCTCGACCGAATTGGGATTGGCCTCGAGCGTGATCTCGAGATCGTCCGCCACCGGCCATTGCTCGCGTGCGGCTGCGATCAATGCCGCGACCGTACCGGGCTCCATCAGCGACGGTGTGCCGCCACCGAAGAAGATCGAAGTCAGACGGCGGCCGGGCAGGAGCCGCGCTTCATGGTCGAGATCGGCGAGCAGCGCCTCGCGCCAGGCATCCTGGTCGATGGCGCTGCGGACATGGCTGTTGAAGTCGCAATAGGGGCATTTCGACACGCAGAACGGCCAATGGACATAAAGCGCCAGCGGCTCTGGCGCCGTGGCGACGTTCAGCTGCTGCTGTTGCGGGAGTGCGAAGGACGCCATGGTGCGCGCGGTCCTTATTCCGTTGCTCGGCCGTTTACCAAGCTGAACCGCCAGCTTGTTAACCGCTATTGGCGCAAACGTGCCGCTTATGAAGCGCGCTTTCGCCCTTGCTTGGCTGATTGCGTCGGCGGCCCCGGTGTCCGCCGCGGCGTTGCCCAGTCCCAACTGGCCGGCTCCGGCGAACCGCGGCGAAACTTTGTTGCGCCAGACGGTGCTCAACGCGCAGAATCAGGCGCGCGGCCGGTTTGGTGTCGCGCCGATGGCGTGGAGCGACGATCTCGCCGCCCAGGCGCTGGGCCATGCACAATTCATGGCGAGCACCGGCCAATACACGCATGACCAGACCCCGGGGCGGCGCAAGGTTGCCGGTGAAAATCTGTGGCGCGGCCAGCGCGGCCTGTTTTCCTACGACGTGATGATTGGTGTCATGATCGCGGAAGCGCAGAACTTTCGCCCTGGCGTGTTCCCGGACAACAGCCGGACCGGCGAATGGCACGACGTCGCCCATTATACGCAGATCGTCTGGCCAACGACGACCAGTGTCGGCTGCGCGCTCGCGTCGAGCGCGACCACCGACTATTTCGTCTGCCGTTATTCGCCGACCGGCAACAAGGACGGCTTTCAGCTAGCGCAGGGCCGCGACTAGTTTCTCGAACGCCCGGGCGCGATGGCTCAGCTGGTGCTTGGCGTCGGGCGCCATCTCGCCAAAGCTTTGATCGTGGCCGATGGGCACGAACATCGGATCGTAGCCGAAGCCCTGGTCGCCGCGCGGCGGCCAGACCAGGGTACCGTCGACCCGGCCTTCGAACGCTTCGGTCTGGCCGTTGTTGGGCCACGCCAGCGAGAGCGCACAGGTGAAATGCGCGTCGTAGCCGGCATCGGGTCCGGCGGCCTCGACTTCGCGCCAGACGCGCTCCATGGCACGGTGGAAATCGCGCTTTCCGTCCTCGTCCTCGGCCCAGCGCGCCGAGAAGATGCCGGGCAGGCCATGGAGGGCATCGACCGACAAGCCGCTGTCGTCGGCCAGCGCCGGCAGGCCCGACAAATCGGCCGCCTCGCGCGCTTTTAAGTCGGCATTGTCGACGAAACTGTTGCCGATTTCCTCGGGTTCGGGGAGGCCGAACTCTTCGGCGCTGACGCAGGCGATGCCCAGCGGTTCGATTAGCGCGGCGATCTCGCGCAATTTGCCGGGGTTGTGGGTGGCGATGACCAGTTTGTCGCCGATTGGCCTCATCGTCCGACCGCGCGCAATTGCGCGTCGAAAATCTGCGCGCAGCCGATGCGGGCGAGGCGAAGCAGCCTGAGCAGCCCTTCCTCGTCGAACGTCTCCCCTTCAGCGGTGAGCTGCGCTTCGACGATCGCGCCGTCGGCGGTGAGGACGAAATTGCCGTCGCTGCCGGCGGTCGAATCCTCGATATAGTCGAGGTCGAGGACCGCGCCGCCATTGTGGATACCGCAGCTGACCGCCGCGACCTGGGTCTGAATCGGGTCGGCGGCGACGGTCTTGGCGGCGAGCAATTTGTCGACCGCGATGCGGAGCGCGACCCAGGCGCCGGAGATGGCCGCGGTACGGGTGCCGCCATCGGCCTGGATGACGTCGCAGTCGACGATGATCTGGCGCTCGCCAAGCGCTTTCAAGTCAACCACGGCGCGCAAGGATCGGCCGATCAAACGCTGGATCTCTTGCGTGCGGCCCGATTGCTTGCCCCGCGCCGCCTCGCGATTGCCGCGGGTGTGGGTGGCGCGCGGCAACATGCCATATTCGGCGGTCACCCAGCCCTGGCCCTTGCCGCGCAGGAACGGCGGCACTTTTTCCTCGACCGAAGCGGTGACCAGCACCCGCGTGTCGCCGAAGCTGACCAGGCACGAGCCTTCGGCATGGCGGGTGAAACCGGGCTCGAAACGCAGTTCGCGCATTTGGTCGGGGGTGCGGCCGCTGGGGCGCATTCAAGGACTCCTCAGGTGAAAGACGGGTTGCGGCTGGTCACTAGACCGCGCGGCCA
>NZ_JANMCO010000075.1:0-122236 GCF_031361285.1 Sphingomonas sp. | reverse complement strand
GATGCGGCTGGAGATGCTCGTGCTCATAACGCCTCCACAACTGCGCGGAACTGGTCGCCGCGCTCTTCGAAATCCTTGAACTGGTGGAAGCTGGCGCAGGCCGGCGACAGCAGGACCGTGTCCCCACTCTCGGCGTCATGTGCGGCGGCCTTGACCGCTTCGCCAAGCTCGCGACAATTTTTCACCGGCATGTGCGGTTTCAGGATGCGCTCGAACAACTCCGCCGCCGCGCCGATCGTGTAGGCCGAGCGGACGTGGCCGAAATGCGGCGCGCATTCGTCGAGATTGTCGGTCTTGGCCTGCCCGCCCAAAATCCAGCGGATCGCCGGAAAAGCGGCGAGCGCCGGCGCGGTTGACGCGGGGTTGGTCGCCTTGCTGTCGTTGATGAACGTGACGCCGTCCTTCTCGCGGATGCGCTCCATGCGGTGGGGGAGACCGGGGTAGGTGCGGAGGCCCTCTTGAATTTGCTCGTCGCTGCAGCCGAGCGCCTGACAGGCACTCCAAGCCGCTTCCACGTTTTGCGCATTGTGAGGTCCCTGCAGCGTTGGCCAGTCAACTTGTCCCTCAAGCGGGTATTTAGCTTCGAAGGTCAGCAAGGGACTCGTTGCGGTAAACCCTGTTCCAAATTGAAGCTCTGTTGCGTCGTCGATGATTCCCAGATGCTCCGGTGCTTTCATTTGAAACAGCCGCGCCTTCGATGCCGCATAAGCCTCGAAGCTGTCGTAGCGATCGAGGTGGTCGGGGGTGATGTTGAGCAGCACCGCGACGTCGCAATCGAGGGTCTGCGTCAGGTCGAGCTGGTAGCTCGACAGCTCGAGCACATAGACCCCGCCTTCGGGGAGCGGGTCCTGGGCCAAAATCGGCAGGCCGATATTGCCGCCCATCGCGCTCGGCACCCCCGCGGTTTGCAGGATGTGGTGGACCAGCGCGGTGGTGGTCGACTTGCCGTTGGTGCCCGTGATGCCGACCACCTTGTGCGGCGGCAGCTCGGGGCGGGCGCGGGCGAACAATTCCACGTCGCCGATGATCTCGACCCCGGCGTCG
Source organism: Sphingomonas sp. (assembly GCF_031361285.1). Classification (GTDB taxonomy): domain Bacteria; phylum Pseudomonadota; class Alphaproteobacteria; order Sphingomonadales; family Sphingomonadaceae; genus Sphingomicrobium. The sequence goes on along the minus strand of NZ_JANMCO010000075.1, from coordinate 121,192 downwards.
CGGGCGCGGGCGGCGATCGGGTGGCGGTTGAGGGGGAGGCCGGGAGTGACGACGATGGAGTCGAAATGGGAGAGGTCGGCGGCGTCGAGATCGGCGATGGTCAGAGTCTCCTCCCCTGGATTTCCAGGGGAGGTGGCAGGCCGCAGGCCTGACGGAGGGGCCCCTCCACCATCCTTCGGATGGTCCCCCTCCCCTCGCAATCGAGGGGAGGAGACAAGAGCGTCGCGCGCATCCTCGTTCGCATCCCACGCCGTCACCTTGGCCCCGCTGGCCAGCAGCGCCTCGACCGTCGCCAGCCCCGAGCGCGCCAGCCCGTAGACCGCATAATGCTTGCCGGCGAACGCGCGCGCCGTGATCACCGCAGCTTCAGCGTCGAAAGCCCGGCCATCGCCAGCACGAAGCTGACGATCCAGAAGCGGATGACGACGGTCGGCTCGGACCAGCCCAAATGCTCGAAATGGTGGTGGATCGGGGCCATCAGGAAAACGCGCTTGCCGGTGCGTTTGTAGACCGCGACCTGGATCACCACCGACAGTGCCTCGAGGACGAACAGTCCGCCGATGATGACCAGCACGAACTCATGGTGCGCGGCGACGGCGATCGCGCCCAGCGCGCCGCCCAAAGCCAGGCTGCCGGTATCGCCCATAAACACCGCGGCCGGCGGCGCGTTGAACCACAGGAACGCGAGGCCCGCGCCAACGATTGCCATGCACAGCACGGTCAGATCGCCAACGCCGAGGATGTGCGGGATGCCAAGGTAATTGGCGAACTTGGCGTTGCCGACCAGATAGGCGATCAGCAGAAAGGCCATCGAGGCGATGATCACCGGCATCGTCGCCAGCCCGTCGAGCCCGTCGGTCAAATTGACCGCATTGCCGAACGAAACGATCACAAAGGCGCCGAACGCGATGTAGAACCAGCCGAGTTCGATCACCGGTCCCTGGACGAACGGCAAATAGAGGTTGGTGTTGCCGGTGCGGACGATCAGCCAGGTCGCGAAGCCGGCGATCAGGAATTCCAGCGCCAACCGCATCTTGCCCGACAGGCCGGCGTGATGGGCTTTCCGGAGCTTGTCATAATCGTCGAGGAAGCCGATCAGCCCGAAGCCGCCGGTGACCAGCAGGCACGCCCAGACATAGGGGTTGGCAAGGTCCATCCACAGCAAGGTCGAGACCGCGACCGAGACCAGGATCAGCAGCCCGCCCATGGTTGGCGTGCCACGCTTGGCGAGGTGGCTTTGCGGGCCGTCGGCGCGGATCGGCTGGCCCTTGCCTTGCCGCGTCCTAAGGTAGGAGATGAACCATGGGCCGAGGATCAGCCCGATCCGTAGCGCGGTGAAACTGGCCGCGCCGGCGCGGAAGCTGATGTAGCGGATGAGGTTGAGCGCGCCCGGGAATCCAAGGTGCTCGGCGATCAGGTAGAGCATGGTTGCAACCCCCCTGCCACTTGCTCGACCAGCCTCGCAAGCCCCACCGAATTGGATGCCTTGACCAGCACCGCGTCGCCCGGGCGGACCAAGTGCAGCAGCAGGGCAATGGCGTCGTCGACGGTTGCGGCGCGTTCGACTTCGACCTCGCCAGTGACGGCGTCGGCCAGCGGATTCATCTCTTCGCCGATCAGGATCAGCCGCGCGACACCCGCCTCGATGACCGCCGGAGCGAGCCCGGCATGGAGCGCGTCGCTGTGGGACCCAAGTTCGCGCATCGGGCCGAGCACCGCGATCCGCCGCACCGGGCCGATCTCCGACCCGAGGCTTTTCAAGGTTGCCGCCATCGACGCCGGATTGGCGTTGTAACTTTCGTCGATCAGCAGCAGCTCACCGCCATTTAATGGGATGTGGTGGCGCTCGCCGCGGCCAGTCAACGCACCCATGTCGCCGAGCGCCAGGCCCGCCACCGCGACGTCGCCGCCAACCGCCTCGATCACCGCCAGCGCCCCCAGAGCGTTGGTCACCCAATGGTCGCCGCGCTGCGAAACGGTGAAGGTCAGGGCGCTGTCGAGCAAAGAAGCGGTGATCAGGCTGCCGCCGCCGGTCGATCGCACCGCGTGCACCGCGTGGACGTCGGCATCGCCGCCGCCGAAGGTGATGATGTGCTCGGCGGTGCGGCGCGCGGCCTTGACCAGCCGGTCGCGGTGCGGTCCGTCGTTGGGGACGATCGCCACGCCGTCCGCTTCCAGCCCCTGGAAAATTTCACCCTTGGCGTCAGCGATCGCTTCCTCCGACCCCAAGGTCTCGATGTGCGCCGGGGCAATCGCGGTAATCAGTGCCACGTGCGGGCGCACCATCCGCGTCAGCGCGGCGATCTCCCCGGCGTTGCTCATGCCGAGTTCCAGCACGGCATATTCGGCGTCGCGCGGCATCCGCGCCAGGCTCAGTGGCACGCCGGTGTGATTGTTATAGCTTTTGACCGAGCGATGGACGCGGCCCGGCCGCCAGCGGTCGAGCGCGGCGAAAATCGCCTCCTTGGTGCTGGTCTTGCCGACCGAGCCGGTGACCGCGATAATTTTTGCCGCCGACCGTGCGCGCGACGCCCGGCCAAGGTCTGCGAGCGCCCGCGCGACATCCTCGACCAGGACATGCGGCGCGGCGATGGTTTGCGAGACGATGAAGCCCGCCGCGCCCGCCGCAATCGCGCCGGCGACGAACTGGTGGCCGTCATGGGCAGTGCCGGGCATGGCGACGAACAGGTCGCCGGGCTGCACCTCGCGGCTGTCGAACGTAACTCCGGTGACTACAAAGTCGCCGTGCACGGAGCCGCCAGTCGCCTCGGCGATTTCGGCGCTGGTCCACAACACGTTCACGCCGCGCACTCGCGGGCGACGACGACATCGTCGAACGGCAGCACGCGCTGGTTGGCCCCGGCGCCGATGATCTGGCCTTGTTCGTGGCCCTTGCCGGCGACCAGCACGATGTCGCCCGCCCGGGCGATTGTGATCGCTTCGGCGATGGCGTCCCGGCGACCGGCGATTTCTGTCGCGCCCGGTGCCCCGGCGAGGATTTCGGCACGAATTTTCGCCGGGTCCTCGCCGCGCGGATTATCGTCGGTGACGATGACCACGTCGGCCAGGCGCGACGCCACCGCGCCCATTTCTGGTCGCTTGCCAGAATCACGGTCGCCGCCAGCGCCGAAAACGATGATCAAACGGCCTTCGACATGGGGCCGCAACGCCGTGATCGCTGCTTCGAGAGCATCGCCGGTGTGAGCGTAGTCGACGTATACGGGAACGCCGCCGCGGCTGATCACCGCCCGCTCGAGCCGGCCGCGCACCGGCGATACGCGTTGCATCGCCGCGAAAGTGGCGTCGAAATCCGTCCCTGTCGCCATCACCAGGCCGGCCGAAACCAGCACGTTGGCGGCCTGGTAGGCGCCGATCAGTGGCAGCCCGAGGCGGTGCGTCTTGCCGGCGTGGTCCAGCGTCACCGTCTGGCCGAGCGGTGTCGGCAGCTGGTCGAGCAGCCGGATGGTCTCGCCGTTACGGCCGACGGTCATCAGCCTCGATCCGCGGCGGCGGACGCGCTCGATGACGTCGTCAGACTTGGGATCGTCGGTCCACACCACCGCCGTGCCGTCGGGCCCGAGCAGCTCATCGAACAGCCGCATCTTGGCGAGGAAATACGTGTCCATGTCGGCATGGTAATCGAGATGGTCGCGGGAGAAATTGGTGAACGCCGCCGCGGCCAGCGGCACGCCCTCGGCGCGGTGCTGGTCGAGCCCGTGGCTGGATGCTTCGTAGGCGAGGTGGCTGATGCCCATCCGCTCCAACCCGGCGACGTTCGACAGGAAGGTGACGATGTCGGGCGTCGTCAGCCCGGTCTTGACCTGGTCGTCGGCGGTGGTCACCCCCAGCGTGCCGATCGACGCCGAGCGGTGGCCGCCCAGGCGCCACATCTGGCGGGTCAGTTCGACGGTCGACGTCTTGCCGTTGGTGCCGGTGACCGCGACCGCGACCTCGGGATAAGGCGCGAAGAATTTCGCCGCCAGGCTGGCAAACAAGCGGCGCGGCTCGGGGTCGGCGAGGTGCGGCACTTTCTCGACCGTGGCATCGGGCCGGGCGACGACCGCTACCGCGCCGCGCGTCACGGCTTCGGGAATGAAATCCTCGCCATTGAACCGAGCGCCTTTGAATGCGCCGAACACACTGCCCCGGGCGACCTGCCGATGGTCGATCGCAAAGCCCGTGACTTCGGAATCGCTATCGACGCCGGCAAGCTCGCGAAGGCGGACCATTTAATGTTCGGTTTCGTGAACGAAGGGCAGCACTTCGGCCATGTTCGGCTCGCGGCTCTTATCGGGACGGACGCCGAGCATCGGCGCGATTCGGCTGACCGCAAGCGAGAAGGCTGGGCCGATATTCCACGCGGCTGTGTGGAAGCCGAAGGTCGCCGCGGTCGGCTTGGGATCGTCGAGCATCATCACCATCACATAGCGTGGCTCGTCCATCGGGAACACACCCGCGAAGCTCGTGACCACCGCCGCGCTGCTGTACCGTCCGCCGATCAGTTTCTCGGCCGTTCCCGTCTTGCCACCAACGCGATAACCCGGCGCATCGGCGCGCTTGCCGGTCCCCTGCATCACGACCAGCCGCAGCAGCGCGCGCATCTTGTAGCTGGTCTGTTCGGTGAACACTCGATGACCCTGGGCAGCGGGGTGGGTCGGGCCGACCTTGAGCAACGTCGCCGGACGATAGATGCCGCCGTTGAACAACGTCGCATAGCCGCTCGCCAGATGCAGCGGAGTGACCGCGATGCCATGGCCGAAGCCGACCGTCATCGTTTCGAACGGCCCCCAGCGCGATCCCGGGGTCAGCGTCCGGCCGCGCTCGCGCAGTTCGATCGCCACCGGAGACAGGAAACCCATTTTGCCGAGGAACGCCTTTTGCCGCGTCGCGCCGACCTGGTCGGCGATCTGGGCGGTGCCGATGTTGGAGCTTTCCTTCATGATTTCGGCCACCGAACAGGGCCGGCCATAAGGGTGCGTGTCGTGCACGATATGGCCGTAGACATGGAGTTCCTGGGGGCAGTTATACATCTGCCCGAATGACCGGATGATGCCCGAATCCATGGCCATCGCGACGGTGAACGGCTTGAACGTCGACCCCATTTCGTAAACGCCGAGCGTCGCCCGATTGAAGCGCGCTTCCGGCGAGCCGTTGCCGGCATCGTTGAGATTGAGTTGCGGCAGCGACGTCATTGCCAGCACTTCGCCGGTGTTGACGTCCATCACGACCCCGGCCGCGCCGATCGCCGAATAGGTCGTCATCGCCTCGAGCAGTTCGTGTTCGAGCGCCTGCTGGATGCGGCTTGAAATCGACAGGGTCAACGGGTCGCCACGGGTCGCGGCGGCCGACAATCGCTGGTCGAAGGAGCGCTCCATGCCGGCGACGCCGTGCCCATCGACATCGGTGTAGCCGATGACATGGGCGGCCAGGCTGGTCTGCGGGTAAAGCCGATCGGGCTCACGGTCGATCGCCAGGCCCGGTTCCCCCAGCGCGTTGACGGCCTCGACCAGTTCGGGGGACGCGCGGCGCCGCAGGTAAAAGAACGGCTTGCCCGACGTCAGCATGGCGAAATAGGCCGCTTCGTCATGTTCCGGCATCAGCCGCGCAAGCTCGCGCGCGATCTGCAATTTGTCACCGATGATCTTGCCCGGGTGAACCGCGATGGTCCACGCATCGATGGTCCGCGCCAAAGGCTGACCCTCGCGGTCGACAATGTCGCCACGTTCGGGAATCAGCGCGGTTACCCCGACCTTGCGCCCGGCGTGATCGCCGAACGCCGCGAGGAACAGGATCCGCGCGACGATCAGGGCAATCACTCCGGCGTACACCAGCATTCCAAGCATCAGCCGCTGGTGCATTACGGCCAGGATTTGACGCCGCTGGCCGACGAGCCTTAGCCGCTCTGGGCGGAGCCGCTCGGGCCGTTGGGCGACGAGGGCGGGCGTCGGCGCGTTCATTGCTTCCGGCCAGTGTCCTTGGCGTTGGCATGAGTGGCGGCGGTGGAATGGGCAACGGATTTGGCCGGCTGCGGCGCGAGCGGGTCGGCCAAAGCGAGCTTGATTGTTTGTGGCTTGGCGGCGGCCAACGACGGTGCCGGCGCTACCAGCTTGGGCAATTCGACCCGGGCTTGGTCGGTCGGGATCTCACGCTTCAGGCTCGCCATGTGCAGCATCTGGCTGGCCGAAACGCCAACGTCGGGATCCTGCTGGGCGCCTTCGATTTGCGGTTTTGGGCCATTGGCCGGCGCCGAGGCCAGCACCACCGGCGCCTGGGGATCGACCTGGTGTTGCGGCGCGACCATCCGGGCGAGGGCAAAGCCGCCGTCGAGGAATTGGTCGGCGGACGGCGCCGACAAGGCCAGCACTTTGACGTTCCAACGCTCGAGCTGGGCCAGCCGGCCACGCGTGCCAATCTCGGTCTGCAGCAAGCGGATGTCGCGCTGCGTAAGCACGATCCGGGTTTCGACGCCCTCGAGCGCGGCGCGCTCCGAAGCGACACGCAGCGACACCAGATAACAGCCAAGCGCGGCGCCGGCGCAGCTGGCGACCATGAATACCGACCGGAAGCTTCCGACGCTCATTGCACAGGCTCCTTGCCATTCTGCCCTTTGCCGACCTGCCACGCGACGGCACCGGTCCGGACTGCACTGCGCAGGCGGGCCGAGCGGGCGCGGGGATTGAAGGCCATTTCGCGCTCGGACGGGGTGACCGGTTTGGCGACGTGCTCGAATGTCGGTTGGGGCGGATCGACCAGCGCCGGGCGATGGCGCGATCCGGCCGGGGTGGCGCCGCTGCGGGTCCGCAGGAAGCGCTTGACGATCCGGTCCTCGAGACTGTGAAAGGTCACCACCGCCAGCCGGCCGCCGGGTTTCAGCGCCCGTTCGGCGGCGGCGAGGCCTTCTTCCAGTTCGTCGAGCTCGGCGTTCAAATGAATCCGGATCGCCTGGAAGGTGCGGGTCGCGGGGTCGGTCCGCTGGCCAGGACGGAAACCGGCGGCGCGGCTCACGATCGATGCCAGCTCGGCGGTCCGCTCGACTGGCCGGGCGGCGGCGATGGCGCGAGCGATCGACCGGGCGCGGGGTTCTTCGCCATAATCCTTGAGGACCCGCGCGATTTCAGCTTCGTCGGCCTGGTTCAAGAATTCAGCGGCGGTCAGCCCAGATTTCGACATCCGCATGTCGAGTGGACCGTCGGCCTGGAAGGAAAAGCCGCGGTCCGCTTGGTCCAATTGCATCGACGACACGCCGATATCGAGCGCGATGGCATCGACGAGGCCGATGCCGCGTTCCGCCAGCACCCGGTCCATCTGCGAGAAGCGGTCTTCGACCAGGGTCAAATTGGCGTCGGGAACGAGTGACGACCCTTGCGCAATCGCGTCCGGATCGCGGTCGAAGCCGATCACTCGCCCCGCCCCCGCCGCAAGCATGGCGCGCGTGTAGCCGCCTGCCCCGAAAGTCCCGTCGACCAGGGTCTCGCCGCGGGCAATGGCAAGGGCCTGGACAACTTCATCGACCAATACCGGCAGGTGCCGAGGAATCGGGTGACCGGAGGAGGTGCGCGTCATGCGCCGATCCCCCTCTCCTCAAGCCGGTAGCGGGCGATGTCTTTCATGTCCTCGGGGATGCGGGCATCCTTGAGGAACAGCGCCGGGTTCCAGATCTGGAAGGTTTCGCCGACGCCGAGGAACAGCGCGAGGTCGTCGAGTTCGCCCTTGCGGCGCATCATCGGGGGCAGGACGATGCGGCCGGAGCTGTCGTAGGGCACTTCCTCGGTGGCGGCGAACGCCATCAAATTGCGTTGCTGATATTCGAGCTGGGCGTCGGCGCTGGTCTCTTCTTTCTCGAGCAATCGTTCCAGCTTGCTGTGCTTCAGGCCGGCGTAGGCGGGGTCGTAGGCGCTGAGGCAAGGGAAGGATTCATGCTTGGCCAGGACGATGCTCTTGGCATCGCCGCGCCGCTCGATGACACTGCGCAGGAAGGCGGGAACGGAGACGCGGCCCTTGCCGTCGACTGCGTTCAGCGCGTTGCCCTGAAACAGATGCTCAAGCGCCACGACCACTCCCCGTTCGCAGCGCAAAGGGACCCGCTCACGGAAGCACGGACAAACCGGCTCCCGCGTCAGGGTCGATTGGGTTGGGTAATCCCCCCGCGCTACAGACGATGTTGGTAACTCAACCCCGTGCGGGATACAATGGGTTTTGATGCCACTACATGGGAATTCATGGAAAGAGGCGGATTAGCGCGGCTTTTTGAACTCAATTCTTGGGGATGTTCCTCAATTGTTCTTGCGCATCTCCGGTGTGGATAAGTCTGTGCAGGGCCAATCCGGCAACGACTCGGATGGTCCGGGCCGAATCAGCGCTCGAGCGCCGCAAGCTCGGCGAGCAGTGCCTTGAGATTGGTACCGGCTGGGTCGTCAAGATGGTCGACATCGAGGAAATCCGCGTCGGCGACGATCGTCGCTTTGCCCTTACCTATATGGCAGTGCGCGACCAGCCGGTCGTCGCTAATCGCGCATCGGCCGAAGAGCAAACCAGGCGAATTGGTGAGCATGTCTTGGCCGCCGAGCTGGCGTGGTTGCAGTCCGCGCTTATCCGGAGCGTCCAATCGCAGCCCCCAATGCTGCAGCAGCCCGGTATCGGCGAACGCCGGCGGCGGCCGCAGCGGGTCGCCTAGCGGCCGGATGCTCGGCCATTCGAGCATCGGGTCGGCGAGCAGCAAGAGCCGCCCCCCGCCCCGCACCCAGCGGTCAAGATCGACCAGCGCCTCGGCCGGCTGGGCGCGCGGGTGCGCCATCAGCAGCAATCGGCGATGACCGAGCGTCCGTGCATCGGTGATCCCGATCGGCTCCACGCGGTAGCGCATCGCCAGCGCCACCAGCGCCGGCGATCCGCCACCGTCGAGCCCGAAAGTCTCGGCGAACACCAACGGCAGGCTCGACAGCAGCATCAGCGTTGGCTTGGCGGCAATCGCATTGGCGACCGGCGGCGCTGCGGCCCGTCGATCCGTAACAAAGACCAGCGCCGCAACCGCGATCAGGCCTGCGCCGAGCAAGGCCACCGCCCGCGTGCGGAACCCCGCCCGCGTGCGGAACCCCGCCCGCGGCGCGGGTTCGCCGGTCACTTGCTATCGCTGCTGTTGTTCGCCTGGCCGGCCCCCGGTGCAACCCCGAGCTCGGCCAGAGGCTCATTGGGTTCAGCATTCATCGCCGCATTCTGGGCGTTCGCGGCGCGGTCGTCGCTCCCCGACCGGCTGATCACCGAGCCCAATAGGACGAGCAGGAACGCAAAGGCCAGGCCAGTCAATCCGATGCGTATTCGTTGGGCGCTGGAGCCGGCATTCTGTACCATTGCGAAACGAAAGCTATGAGCCAGCCTTAGAATATGCAAGCCGCCCACCTTGACGGAAGGCACCGCGCCCGCGCAATGGCGAAATCATGACTCGCACCACAATCGCTTTCACCCTGATCGCGGCCGCCGCGCTAGCCGGCTGCAACAAGGGCGACCAAGCCGCCGCCGACGCGGCCAACGCCGCCGCCGCTGCCGCCGCTCCGATCGAGCTGCCGCCGGCGATCATCGCCAGCAAGATCTACCGCTGCAAGGACAATAGCGTCGTTTATATCGACTGGCTGTCCGACAATAAGTCGGCCAACGTCCGCAACGACAAGAACGGCGCTGCAACCCACGTCGTGGGTCCCGAAGCGGGCAAGGCGATGGTTGCCGAGGGCTATTCGCTGACCGGTTCGGCGACGGGTGCGATCACCTACAACGGCAAGAGCTGCAAGGCTTAAGCAGCCTGACTTGAACGCCTGAGCTTCGCAACTGCGAAGTTCAGGACGTTCGCACCCCACGCCATCTAGGCGTCGGGCGGAACGGCGGCTAGGAGCCGCGCCATGTCGGAAACCCCAATCACCCCCGCAGTCATTGCCGAGCACGGCCTGTCCGAAGACGAATATGCGCGCCTGCTGAAAGCCCTCGGCCGCGAGCCCAATCTCGTCGAGCTCGGCATTTTCTCGGTCATGTGGTCGGAGCATTGCAGCTACAAAAGCTCCCGCATTCACCTAAAGAAGCTGCCGACCGAGGCGCCGTGGGTGATCTGCGGCCCGGGCGAGAATGCCGGCGTGATCGACATTGGCGACGGCGACGCGGCGATCTTCAAGATGGAGAGCCACAACCACCCGTCTTACATCGAGCCCTATCAGGGCGCGGCGACCGGCGTCGGCGGCATCTTGCGCGATGTCTTCACCATGGGCGCACGGCCGATCGCCAATCTGAACGCCCTGCGCTTCGGCCGGCCCGACCATCCCAAGACGCGGCATTTGGTCGCGGGCGTGGTCGCGGGGATCGGCGGCTACGGCAATTGCGTCGGCGTCCCCACCGTCGGCGGTGAAGTCAATTTCGACGCCGCCTATGACGGTAACATATTGGTCAACGCGATGACCGTCGGCGTCGCCCGCGCCGACAAGATCTTTTATTCGGCCGCCGCCGGCATCGGCAATTCGGTGGTCTATGTCGGCTCCAAGACCGGCCGCGACGGCATCCACGGCGCGACCATGGCGAGCGCCGATTTCTCCGAGGACAGCGAGGAGAAGCGCCCGACGGTCCAGGTCGGCGACCCGTTCACCGAGAAATTGCTGATCGAGGCCTGCCTCGAGCTGATGGCCTCGGACGCGATCGTCGCCATCCAGGACATGGGCGCGGCAGGGCTGACGTCCTCGTCGGTTGAGATGGCGAGCAAGGGCGGCGTCGGCATCCGCCTCGACATGAACCAGGTGCCGTGCCGCGAAGAGGGCATGACGCCCTACGAAATGATGCTGTCGGAATCACAGGAGCGGATGCTGATGGTCCTGAAACCCGGCCGCGAGGGTGAGGCCGAGGCGATCTTCAAGAAATGGGAGCTGGATTTCGCGGTGATCGGCACCGTCACGGATACCGGCCACATGGAACTGCTGTGGAACGGCGAGACCATCGCCGATATTCCGCTCGACCCGCTCGCCGACGAAGCCCCGCTGTACGACCGGCCATACACCAAGCCCTACCCGCCAAAGCCGCTGACCGATATTCCCGAATCGACCGACATCGCCGCGGATTTATTGAAGCTGATGGCCTCGCCCGCCCTCGCCTCGCGCCGCTGGGTGTGGGAGCAATATGACCAGACGGTCGGCGCCGACACGATCCAGCGCCCCGGCGGCGACGCCGCGGTGGTCCGCGTCCACGGCACCAAAAAAGCGCTGGCGATGACCACCGACTGCACCCCGCGCTATTGCTACGCCGACCCCTATGAAGGCGGCAAGCAAGCCGTCGCCGAAGCCTATCGCAACCTCTGCGCGGTCGGCGCCAAGCCGCTGGCGATCACCAACTGCCTCAATTTCGGCAACCCGCAGCGACCCGAAATCATGGCCCAGTTCGTCGCCTGCGTCGAAGGCATCGCCGAAGCCTGCCGCGCCCTCGATTTCCCCGTCGTCAGCGGCAACGTGTCCTTGTACAACGAGACCAAGAACGACGACGGCACCTCGACCGCCATCCTCCCCACCCCCGCCATCGGCGGCGTCGGGTTGCTCGACGATTGGGAAAAGAGCGCGACGATTGGGTTTAAGGGTAACGACCAAGCGATCTGGCTTATCGGCAATCGAGCCCCCGCACTCGGACAGTCGCTCTGGCTGCGCGAGATCGCGGGTCGGAAGGATGGCAGCCCGCCACCGGTTGATCTGGACAGGGAACGGAAAGCCGGTGAACTGGTCCGAAAGCTGATCGATGGTGCGCATGTAACTGCGGTGCATGACATATCGGACGGCGGGTTGGCCGTCGCCCTTACCGAAATGGCACTGGCATGCTCAATTGGCATTCGGGTATTTCAGGAAGATTGGCGGGAGACGCCAACGTCCTTCCTGTTTTCCGAAACTCAGGGCTGCTTCGTGGTTGGCGCGGATAAAACTGTCGACATCAAAACTATTGCAGAAGCCAACAATGTATCGGCCGTGCTGATTGGTGAAACCGACGATGATGGCGAATTCTTCTGCTTCGACTCTCCCGACAAGTGGGAGGACGGCAAGCTGATTGAAGAGGCACCGACCTTCTGGCTTGAGCTCGCCGACCTCCGCGCCGCGCACGAGGGCTTCTTCCCCAACCTCATGGGCGCCGACGCCGCGCTCGCTTAGGTCGAAGGCGCGTTTTCACGACGACAGCACGCTAGGACGACAATGATCGATCATCCGACAATGCCGTACACCGCGCTGCCGACCCTGTCGGACGAGGAGCGCATCGCCGCCGCCCGCGCGGTTCGCGACGAGATTTCCACCCGCCGCACCTGCCGCATGTTCGCCGCCACGCCGGTGCCGCGCGCCGTCATCGAGGCGGCAATCCTCGCCGCGGGCTCCGCGCCGTCGGGCGCCAACCATCAGCCGTGGCATTTCGCGGTCATTGCCTCGCCCGAATTGAAGCACCGCATCCGGGTCGAGGCCGAGCAAGAGGAAGCCGCCTTTTACGCCGGCAAGGCGGGCCGCGAATGGCTCGAGGCGCTGGCCCCGCTCGGCACCGATCCCGACAAGAGCTTCCTCGACGTCGCGCCGTGGCTGATCGTCGTCTTCGGCCAGCGCCGCGGCGGGATCGAACCAGGCGCCGACAAGAAGAATTACTATGTCACCGAAAGCGTCGGGATCGCCTGCGGCTTCATGCTCGCCGCGCTCCATCGCGCCGGGCTCGCGACCTTGACCCACACCCCCTCGCCGATGGGATTTTTGCGCGAGATTTGCGGACGGCCGACCAGCGAAACTCCACTGATGATCATCGTTGCCGGCCTGCCCGCCGAAAACGCCACGATCCCCGCCTACGCCACCCGCAAAAAACCGCTCGAGCAAATTTCGACCTGGCTCTAACCGCCGCGCCGCTGCTCGCTATGACGCGGTGGACCAAGCCCCACCATCCGTTGGTCGAATTCATCGCCCCTCGCCGGACCCGCATTGGCTTGACTTCGCTTCCCCACCGCTAAATCTGCGCGGCGTTACAAGGGGGCAAGCAACATGGCACGCACAATCGCTTTGGCGACGCTGGTCGCGGGCACGCTGGACATATTGTTCGCGATGATCCTGACGCTGATTTTCGGCCGCCATATTCCCGACATGCTGCGCTTCGTCGCTTCAGGGCCGTTCCCCGCCGCCACCGACATGGGTACCAACGGCGCTATCCTCGGCCTCTTGGTCCACCTCGCGCTGATGGCGATCATGGTGGCAGTGTTCGTAGCCGCCGCGCGCCAGAAGCCCGACCTCACCGCCCAGCCGATCAAATGGGGCGCGATCTATGGCCTCATCACTTATGTCGCGATGAACCTGATCGTGGTTCCGCTCCGCTTCGGCGCCTGGCCACCCAAGCCGCTGTCGATCGCCACGCAGCTGTTCGCCCACATCGTCCTGGTCGGCATCCCCATCGCTTTGATCGCCGCTCGGACCCTGCGGAGACGCCAGAGCTGGTAACTATTGCGAATAGGTCGCATTAGCACTATATACGGGTCATGATCGTCTGTGTCTGCAACCGCCTGACCGAGACCGACGTCCGCACCGCCGCTCGCGCCGGCGCCGCGACCCCCGAGGCAGCTTACGCCCGCCTTGACTGCGAACCGCAATGCGGTTGCTGCCTCGACTATGCGCAGGAGATTATCGACGAGGAGCGGGCCAAGCGACCGCACCTTCGCGTCGTCGCCGCCTGACTTGACGCCTCGCGCCTCGCGGCGCATCGGCCATCCCGCGATGCGTGGAGGCAGGAATGAAGGGCGACCCCAAAGTTCTCAAGCTGCTCAATGAAGCGCTGAAGAACGAGCTTACCGCCACCAATCAATATTGGCTGCATTACCGGCTGCTCGACAATTGGGGCGTCCACAAGCTCGCCCAGTTCGAACGTTCCGAATCGATCGACGAGATGAAGCACGCCGACCGATTGGCGGTGCGAATCCTGTTTCTCGACGGCCTGCCCAACTTCCAGGCGCTCGGCCGGCTGCACATCGGCGAGACTGTCGAGGAGATTTTGCGCGGCGACCTCGAGTTGGAAATGGACGCGCTGGGCCAGCTCAAGGGCGCCATCGCGCATTGCGAGAAGGCCAAGGATTACGTCAGCCGCGACCTGTTCGCCGACATCCTCGAAAATGAGGAGGAGCACGTCGACACGCTCGAGCAGCAGTTCGAGATGATCAAGCGGATGGGCCTGCAAAATTACATCCAGCTTCAGTCGGAGCCGGCGAAAGCGTGATCCAGCGTCTCCTCACCGAGCTTGTCTCGGGGAGGGGGACCGTGCGAAGCATGGTGGAGGGGAAAGCCATGCTCAGCGGACCAGAGCAACCGTAACCAAGGCGCGAATATTGCGCCGAACCATGACTTGGCCCGAAATTATTCTCTGGCGCCGCCTTCGCCAACGCCCGGGCGGCCTCAAGTTCCGGCGGCAGCATCCGGCAGGCAATTACGTGCTTGATTTCTTCTGTTCTGACGCGCGGCTGGCTATCGAAGTAGACGGGATCGGCCACGATATGGGCGCGCGGCCAGCTCGTGACCAAGCCCGAGACCGATGGCTCAAGGACCAGGGCGTCGATACCATCCGAATTGCAGCGGGCGATATCACGCGCTCGCCGGACTCGATTGTCGACTCCATCGTCAACGCCTGCCTCGATCGCCGCAAACCCCTCCACCAGCTTGCAGCTGGTCCCCCTCCCCGTGCCGGGGAAGAGACAATTTGACCACGGGTTATTCGGGCACCCCGCTGGCGCAAAAACTGTCGCTCAGGGCCGGAATGCGGGTGTGGTTCGACGCGATGCCGGGCAGCGTGCTGGCGGAGATTGCCATGCCGTCGCTGGTCCAGCTTCCCGCGCCCGAGCCCGGGCTCGACGCCGCGCATATCTTCGTCACCGACTGGCACGACATGGTCGCCAAGCTGGCCATTCTGCGGCCGCTGATCGACCCCGCCGGGTTCGTCTGGGTCAGCTGGCCCAAGCGCGCCTCAAGACTCGCCACCGACATCACCGAAGACCGCATCCGCGACGCGATTCTGCCCGCGACGGACTGGGTCGACATCAAGGTGTGCGCGGTCGACGCGATCTGGTCGGGACTGAAACTGGTGATCCGCAAGTCGGCGCGGTAGCTGATGCAACGTCCCTGGGTCTTTTAATCCGGGACGGATGGGGATATTGTAAGAAGCACTGCCGGATCGCGTTGAATTCCTTGGATCGACCAAGCGTCCGGAGGCGTCATGTCATTTTCTGCACGTATTCTCGCTGTTCTCGCAGCGTCCGCATCCCTTTGTTCGTGTAAGCCTGATGAGGTCGCCAAAGGGCTTGGCGATCTTTCGCTCCTTTATGACCTATGCGTTACGGCCCCGAAAATCAGCTTGAGCGCTCCTGCTTCCAATGGCTCGAGGGACGCCATTTTTCAGGCTGTGATATCTAATCCCAAAGCGAGCGAAGCGCATGGGTCAGTGATCGTTTTCATGTGGGTCACGGCGACTGCCGCGGACGGAACGACGATTCAGCCGACCCCAATCAAGCCTGTCGTGGAAACGCCGGTGGCAACGACTTATCCGGCAAATTCGGTCACCGCCTTTACGACGGACGCAATGATCAGCATCCGTCACGATCCCCGGGCGACCTATACGATCAATGCGTACAAGACGATTCCGGGCCAGCCGAACTGGCTCCCGAATGACCCCTGCTACCATTATCAGGCGAAGCGCATGATTCCGGGCTAAGCTGCCCGATTATCGAAGCTAGATCCGGCCGAAGTCCTGGTTGCTGGCCTTGCGGCCGAAACCGTTCTGGGGCGCCCGCTTGACCAGCGGGTTGGTGGCTTTTTCGAACAGGTCGATGGTCTGCTGGAACAGCCGGCGCAGTTCGACCACGTCCTTGACCAACTCATCGGGGCGGCTGTGGGTTTCGATGCACAGCCGCGCGGTTGTCTCGATCAGCTCGGCGATGTCGGCCAAAGGCTCGGCGCCGAACTGGCGCGCTTCGCCTTTCAGCGTGTGCGCCGGGATGACCAGCGCGGTGGCGTTGCCCTCGTGCATCGCTTGCTCGATCTGGCCGACCGATTTCGTGCCGTCTTCACGAAAATAGCTTAGGATCCGGATGAACCCCGGCCCAAGCTCGGCGCGGCTCTTTTCGAAATGCACCCAATCGACGATGTCCGGCGCGCCTTCGCTAGTGTCGGTTGCATCGCCCAAGGTGAATTCGCTCCAAATTGCAGCCGGCGCGCGCCGGCCATGGTCCCACGCTGCCGGGAATAGCCCGGAAAGTGTAAAGACATGCTTAGCGGCGAATGACTTAGCGCCAAGTTGCTTAGCGAACGCTCACTTGCCGCGGTCGAGCTTGCTCGGCGCTGCGTCAAACGGGTTGCGTGATCCCCGGAACGACAGCCGCAGCGGCACCGGGCCCAGCTTCAGATCACGGCGCAGGGCGTTGACCAGATAGCGGCGATAGCTGTCGGGCAGCTCATCGGTGCGGTTGCCGAACACCACGAAGCTCGGCGGGCGGTTCTTGATCTGGGTGATGTAGCGAAGCTTGATTCTTTTGCCCTTGGGCGCCGGCGGCGGGTTGGTTTCGATCGCCGATTCGAACCAGCGATTGAGCTCGCCCGTCCCGACCCGCCGCGACCAGGCTTCGCGCAGTTCAAACGCGGCCTGCAAGATCTGGTCGATGCCCTTGCCGGTCTTGGCCGAGACGGTCAGCACCGGCACACCCTTCAACTGCGACAGCCCTTCTTCCAGCGCCGCCTTGATGCCGTTGAACAGCGACGAGGCGTTATCGGCAATGTCCCATTTATTGACCGCAATGATCAGCACCCGACCCTCTTCGACGGTGGCGTCGGCGATCTTCAAATCCTGCACTTCCAGGCCGCGGGTGGCGTCGAGGAGCAGCAGGACGACCTCGCTGCGGTCGATCGACCGGCGGGTGTCGGCGACCGACAGCCGCTCGAGCTTGTCATCGACCTTGGCTTTTTTGCGCAAACCCGCGGTATCGACCAGCCGCACTTGTTGGCCTTGCCAGGTCCACTCGACGGTGATCGAATCGCGCGTGATCCCGGCTTCGGGGCCGGTGATCATCCGCTCTTCCCCCAACATCCGGTTGACCAGCGTCGACTTGCCGGCGTTGGGCCGGCCGACGATCGCCAGCTTGAGCGGCCCGCCCTCGGTCGTGTCATCTTCATCGGCTGCGCCTTCATAGGCATCGATGTGCGGCCGCAGCGCCTCGAACAAATCAACGATGCCTTCGCCATGCTCGGCGCTGATCGCGATCGGATCGCCCAGCCCCATCGCATAGGCTTCGAGCCGCCCGGCTTCGCCGCCGCGCCCTTCGGCCTTGTTGGCGGCGACGATCACTGGCGTTGCCCCGGTCCGCAGCCAGCGCGCGATTTCCTCGTCGAGCGGAGTCAGCCCTTCGCGCGCGTCGATCAGGAACAAAGCGATATCGGCGTCGCGAACCGCGGCTTCGGTCTGCTGCCGCATCCGCCCGGGCAGCGTCTCGGGCTCTTCGTCTTCATAGCCAGCCGTGTCGACGATGCGGAATTCGAGCCCGAGCAATGTCGCATCGCCCTCGCGCCGGTCGCGCGTAACCCCCGGCCGGTCATCGACCAGCGCCTGCTTCTTGCCGACCAGCCGGTTGAACAGGGTCGATTTGCCGACATTGGGTCGGCCGACGATGGCGACGGTGGGGATGGGCATGTTGGTGCCCTAGCAGCCCCGGCGCCCGGGAGGGAGGGGTTCGTTCGCTTAGCGGAAGGCGCGCAGATTGCCCGCATTGTCGAGGATATACAGCGTCGAATTGGCAACCACCGGGGCCAGCGTGATCGGCACGCGGATTGTCGTCTGGCTCTGGAAGTTGCCAGTCACCGGATCGAAATTGATCAACGTGCCGTTGGACCCGACCAGGATCAGGCGACCGCCGGCCAGGATTGGCCCACGATAGGTGATCTGCCCGCGCTTGGTCTTGGCGCGCTCGAATTGCGGCATTTGATTGATCCAGCGGATTTTGCCGGTGTTGCGGGCAACCGCCATCAGCTTGCCGTCATCGGTCGCCACGAACACCCAATCGCCGGCGACCCACGGAGTAGCGATGCCGGCGATGTTGAGTTCCCACAATCGCTGGCCGCTGATCAGTTCCAGCGCGACCATCCGGCCGCCCTGGCCAATCGAGAACACCTGGCCATTGTCGATCACCGCATTGGCGTCGATGTCCGATAAGGACGACACGCTGGTGCGGATGCTGGTCCGCGACAAGGTGTCCTGCCACACCAGGCGGCCGTTTTCGTAGCGATAGGCGTTCAATTCGCCCGACGAGAAGCCGGCGACCACTGTCCCTTGCGCGAACGCGGGTGAGGCGGTGCCGAACACGCCGGCGATTTCGAGCGATGCCGCGTTCGACCAATTGGTCGTGCCGTCCGACGTTTTCAGCGAATAGATCTGGTTGTCCTGGCTCATCACATAGACCGTGTCGCCGACAACGGTCGGGGCGCCGCGCAGCGGCCCGCCGGGTCTGGTCTGCCAAATGACACCGCCGTTGCGATTGTCGAGCGCGGCCACGAAGCCGAGGCCGTTGGTCGCGTAAATCCGCCCGTTGTCGTAAGCGACGCCGCCACCATAGAGCGACGAGCTATTGTTCTTTTCGGTGCCGAACTGGCTTTCCCAGGCCCGTCCGCCGGTTTGCGCATCGAAGGCGCGAACGGTGGCGTTGGTGTCGATCGTGTAGACCCGGCCACCGCCGACCACCGGTGAAGACGCGAGCTGTCCGCCGACGGTGCTGCCATAACCGATCGGCACGCTGAATACTTGGCCTAGGTTGGTGCCGAGCGCGAGATGACCCATCGACTTCGATGCATTGCCGCCCGCCTGCGCCCAGTCGCTGTTGGCGACCGCTTCCGGCAGCACCATCGGCAGCGCCGCCGTGGCCGGATCCACCGTCGCGTCGTTCTCGGTCATGAGAACCGCGATGCGCTGTCCAAGTACCGGCGTCTTGGGACCTGATTTCTTGAGGATACCGCAGCTGCTCGCGGCCAAAGCGGCGGCAATCAGCAGGGCAATTTTGGTCTTGGTCCGAATCATTGTCGTTTGCATTCCTATTGAGCGGGAGCGGGGAACGACGCGCTCGCATCGACACCCAGTGAGCCGGCGATCTGCACCGCCCTGGCGCGAATGGACTCAGGCACCTGTTTGTCGGCGGAAACGGCGGCGAACAGCCGGCCCGCCTCCAGCGTCTTGCCTTGCTTGATCAGGGCCATGGCGGTCAGCTCGCCGGCGCTACCGAACCACGGATTGCCGGGCTTGGCGATCGGCGCCATCCGGGCGATCACCTGGTCGGGCTTGAGGCTGTCGAACTCCAGCGTCGTGGCGCGGATCAGGCCCAGGTTGCGATAGGGGGTCGGCAGCCCCTTGTCGTTCGCCGCCTCATTATATTTGGCGATGGCGAGCGGGCGATCGTTCTGCTCGATCGCGACCGCGGCGCGGGTGAACAGGGCCGATGCGCGAACGGCGTCGGTGCCATCCTTGGCCAAGCGATCCAGTCGTTGCGGCACCGTGGCCAGCTTGCCGACGCCGATGTCGGTATAGACTTGCGCCAAGGCTTCGGAATCCGCGGCCGCGGCTTGCTTCTGCTTGTCCTGCCAGAACAACCAACCCCCGACTGCGGCAAGCAACAGGACCACGCCGACGATCCACAGCGGGGCATATTTGCGCGCCATCGCGCGCAATTGATCGCGGCGAAGATTCTCGTCGACTTCGCGAAGAAAGGTTTCACCGGTGTCCGGGGTAAGCGCCAAGACGTGCCTCAACTCAAATCATCAGGAATTTCAGGTGCCGGCGGCTTCCTTCCCCACGTGACATGAACGGAAGCTGGCAGCGCCGCGTCTAGCGGGTCAAGCGCCAAAGGCAAACCCTCATCAGCCCTTGGGCCGATATGTCTGATCGGCGGTGGGAAAGGCGCGCGAGCGGACTTCGGCGGCGTAGGTCGCCGCCGCGTCGCCGATCCGGGTGGCCAGATCGTCATAGCGTTTGACGAACCGTGGGGTGCGTTCGAACAGGCCGAGCATGTCCTCGGTGACCAGCACCTGACCGTCACAGTCGGCGGAGGCGCCGATCCCGATGACGGGGGCGCTGACATTCCGCGTCACTTGGGTGGCAATGTCTTCCAATACCCCTTCGACGACGATGCAGAAGGCGCCGGCTTGGTCCACCGCCTTGGCGTCGGCGAGAATCTTGTCGGCTTCGGCCTTTCCCCGCCCGCGCGCGCCATAGCCGCCGAGCATATTCACCGCTTGCGGGGTCAGCCCGACATGACCGATCACCGGGATGCCGCGCTCGGTCAGGAAACGAATCGTCGGCGCCATCGCTTCGCCGCCCTCGAGCTTGACCGCCGCGCAGCCGCTTTCCTTCATCACCCGCGCGGCTGAGGCGAACGCCTGTTCGGGCGAGCCTTCGTACGACCCGAACGGCATGTCGACCGCAACCAGGGCGTGCCAGCTGCCGCGCACCACCGCGGCGCCGTGCGCGCACATCATCTCGAGGCTGACCGGGATGGTCGAGGGCAGACCGTAAATCACCTGCCCGAGGCTGTCGCCGACCAGCAGCATGTCGCAATGCGGGTCGAGCAATTGCGCCATCCGCATGGTGTAGGCGGTCAGCATGACGATCGGCTCGGCGGTCGTGCCGCCGGCCTTGTGCGCTAGGATGGCCGGCGCGGTCACCCGCTTGCCCGGCACCGGCGTCGGCGTCGCCCGGCTGGTATCGCTGTCGTAAGTGATTTTCGACATGGGTGGCCTTTAGCTGCCCTTCCCTAACGCAGCCACCCCCCGCGTTACCGCAACCATTGCCGTTGCCGCGAATGGCGGGCGAACCAGAAGATCGTCCAGGTCAGCGCCGTCACCACCAGCGCGACGATCAAATCATTGGCCGACATATTCTCGCGCAAATTGGTCACCAGCAGCAGCCCCGCCAGCCACACCAGTACCGCCGCCAGCGACACCATCATCAACGCTTCGGCGAGCTTCTTGCGCATCACCAGCAGCACCGTCCCGGCGAAGCCGATCCATACCGCAATGGCGTTGGCCGACAGCACCCACAGCGGCTCGGCTTCATACGCGGCGCGTTGCTCGAGCGGCATCGCTGCGGGATCGGCCAGCACGTGCATCAGGTACATGATGCAGCTCAGCGCCATGAACAGCATCGCGGCGACCGCCGCCGGCAGGTACCAGCCGGCCACCGGCCGCGGTTTATACTCTTCGTCCATGCCCCATCCTTTGTCGTCGTACGAAGCGCGGAACCTGCTCCGGATGCCAAGCGAGCGCAAGCCGCGCCGCGCGACTTCAAAGCGCCACCCGTCACCTGTAAAGGCTCGACTGGCGCGATGCGAACGAGTCGTCGTGCTGGGTCTGGCGAGGGGGAAGACATGCAAGCAATCGCGCACCGCAACCGGACCGTCATCGCCAGGATGATCGTTGCGGCGCTCGGCCTGCTGGGCCTTGCCTCGGCCGCCGCCGCGCAAGGGCCGTCGCTGCCGGCCAGTTTTCAAGCGCGCGAGATCGCCACCAACGGCACGACAATTCACGTCCGCTCGGGCGGCCTCAAAAACGGGCCGGCGGTCATTCTCCTCCACGGCTATGGCGAGACCGGCGACATGTGGGGGCCGCTCGCGATCAACTTGGCGCGCGATCATTTCGTCATCGTCCCCGACCTGCGCGGGCTCGGCCATTCCGCCAAGCCGGCCGGCGGCTACGACAAGAAGACCCAGGCCGGCGATGTCGCCGGCGTGCTCGACGCGCTGCATGTCCAGCGGGCGGACCTGGTCACCCCCGATATCGGCAACATGGTTGGCTATGCCTTTGCCGCGCAAAATCCGGCGCGGGTCACCCGCTTCATCTTGTTGGATGCGCCGCTCCCCGGCGTCGGCCCGTGGGAGGAGATTCTCAAGAACCCCTTGTTGTGGCATTTCCGCTTTGGCGGCCCGGACATGGAACGGCTGGTCAAGGGCCGCGAGCGGATTTACCTCGACCGCTTCTGGAACGAATTCTCGGCTAGTCCCAAGCGCTTCAGCGAAGCGGCGCGGGTGCATTACGCCCGCCTTTATGCGCTGCCCGGCGCGATGCACGCCGGCTTCAGCCAGTTCGCCGCCTTCGACCAGGACGCCGCCGACAACCAATCATTCCTGGCGCGCGGCAAGCTCGCCATGCCGGTGCTGGCGATCGGCGGAGCTAAATCCTTCGGCCCGATGATGTCCACCGTCATGCGCTTCGCCGCCAGCAATGTGACCCAGGTCGTCATCCCCAATTCGGGCCACTGGCTGATGGAGGAACAACCCGCCGCCACGGTCGCCGCCATCCGCGCCTTCCTCGACGACCCGGCCACTGCCCCAGGCCCTGGAGGCAGCGCCGATGGCTGATCCGCAGCAATCGATCATCGACACGCGCCGGGCGCAGATGTTTCCGACGCTGACCGCGGCGGAAATTAGCCGCCTGCGCCGGTTTGGCGAACCGCGCGCATTCGCCGTTGGCGAGGCGCTGGCCAGCGTCGGCGAGCCGAGCCTGGGCCTGCTGATCATCCTGTCGGGCGAAGTCGATATCACCCAGCATGGCGAGCTTGGCCGCCACGCGCCAATCGTCACCCATGGCGCCGGCAGTTTCATGGGTGAGCTCGCCCAATTGTCCGGCCGCCCGTCGCTGGTCGACGGCCACGCCAAGGGACCGGTCGAGGTTCTGGTCGTCCCGCCGGAGCGGCTGCGGGCGATGCTCGTCGCCGAAGCCGAGCTCGGCGAACGGATCATGCGGGCGCTGATCCTGCGCCGCGTCGGCCTGATCGAGACGGGCACCGGCGGCCCGGTGATTGTCGGCCGGGCGGACGATGGCGATGTCCTGCGGCTCGAGAATTTCCTGTCGCGCAACGGCCACCCGCACTTGCGGCTCGATCCCGACGCCGATGCTGACGCCCGAGCCTTGATTGAGCGCTTCCACGTCGAGGCCGACGAATTGCCGATCGTGCTGTGCCCCAGCGGCCAGTTGCTGCGCAATCCGACCGAAAGCGCGCTGGCGCGGTGCATTGGCCTGGTCGGTCCGATCGATCCCGACCGCCTGTTCGATGTCGCGGTCGTCGGTGCCGGCCCGGCAGGCCTTGCCACCGCCGTCTATGCCGCCTCGGAAGGCCTGGCGGTGCTGGTACTCGACTGCCGCGCGTTCGGCGGCCAGGCCGGGGCGTCGGCGCGGATTGAGAATTACCTCGGCTTTCCGACCGGCATTTCGGGCATGGCGCTGATGGGCCGCGCCTACAGCCAGGCGCAAAAGTTCGGCGTCGAAATGGCCATCCCCGATGAAGCGACGTCGCTCGAAACCGCCGGCGCCAAGCAGCCCCTGACCATCCATTTGGCCAATGGCGAGCGGGTCCGCGCGCGCTCGGTGGTGCTGGCGACCGGCGCCCGCTATCGTCGGCTCGACGTCCCGCGGCTCGAGGAATTCGAAGGCACCTCGGTCCATTATTGGGCCTCGCCGCTCGAAGGCCAGCTGTGCCAGCAGCAACAGGTCGCGCTGGTCGGTGGCGGCAACAGCGCCGGCCAGGCCACCGTCTTTCTCGCCTCCCATGCCGCCAGGGTGACGATGCTCGCCCGCCGGCCGCTCGAACAAACCATGTCGGCCTATCTGGTCGAGCGCATCGCCGGCCTCGACAATGTCGAGGTGATTACCGGCGCCCAGGTGTCGGCGCTCGAAGGGCAGGATGGCGCGCTCGAAGCCTTGCGCTGGCGCCTGCGCGGTTCGGACGAGGAGCAGCACCGCGACATCCGACATCTCTTCCTGTTCATTGGTGCCGACCCCAACACCGACTGGCTGGCGTCGTGCGGGATGGAAGTCGACGAACGCGGCTTCGTCCGCACCGGATCGAGCTGCACGCAGGGCCGCTTGCCGCTCGAAACCAGCCGCCCCGGCGTGTTTGCGATTGGCGATGTTCGCTCGGGCTCGGTCAAGCGGGTCGCGGCGGCGGTCGGCGACGGCGCCCAGGTCGTCGCCGCATTGTATCTGTATCTTGCCGATGTGGCGGTTGTCATCGACAAGCCCGCGGCAATGGCCACGGAGCCCGCCACGACCTAACCTTCGATGATGACCTTGGTGCCCATGCTGGTCAGGCCGTAAAGCCGCTCGGCGAACTTCAACGGCAGGCGGACGCAGCCGTGGCTGGCGGGATAGCCGGGGTTGGGGCCGGCGTGGAAGGCGATGCCCTTGGCGTCGTACATCTGCATGAACGGCATCGCCGCGTTGTCATATTTGCGGCTGTGGCCAAGCTTCTGCTTGTTCATCACCGCCCAGAAACCGAGCGGGGTTTCGCGGCCCTTCTTGCCGCTGGAAATGGTCGAGACACCCACCAGCTGGTCGGCGCGATAGACGTAGAACAGCTGGGTCAACAGGTCGATCACGACTCGCGTCTCGCCGGAGTCCGGTACTGCCGCCCAGCGGTAATCGCCGGGCCGCAGCGCCAGGCGGCCGAACACGGCGCTGGCGTCCTTATGTGCCTGGGGCGCGTTGCCCTGGGTCCAGTGGTATGGGAGCGGGGTCGGTTCGGCGACCTGGATTGGCGGCGCGACGCGCGGCGGCATGGTCGAACAAGACGCCAGCGTGACCGCCGCGCTCACCGCCAGAAATGACCAAATCCTGCGCATCCACGACTCCCGACGAGTTTTTCCCGCTCAAGGTTGATGCACAGCGCAAAGTCAGGCGCGGGTCAAGTCTGTCGGCCGGCGTTAAACTTCTGTTAAATCAGTACAAAGTTGCGCCGGCCGAGCATTGTCAGGCAATTGTCACCACGGTCCGGATGACCCGCGTCTGGGGATCGACCTGATAGATATTGCCGTCGGCATAGCGGTACCAATTGTCCGCATTATCGGCATATTGGCCGCGATAGGCGTAGGGGACATTGTACGCATCATAGCCCGCCGGCAGCATCTGGCCGACGCCGAAATTCTGCCCGGTCAGTAAGGCCGCGATCGCTTCCACCATCCGCGTCTTCGGGTCGATCTGGTAGATGCCGCCGTCGGCGTAGCGATAGTCATATCCCGGCTGGGCATAATAGAGGTTGCTGTAGAGTTGCGGCACCACATAGCCCGGATAATCCGCCGGGACCGGATAGCCGACCGCAAAGCCATCGTACGCGACCGGGAACGCCGTTTCGATCACCCGCGTTCGCGGATTGGCGCCATAAATGTAGCCGTCGTCGTATCGGTACATCGTGTTGGCCGTGTCGGCGTAGCTCGAACGATAGGCGTACGGCACATTATAGGCGTCGTATCCCGACGGCAACATCTGGCCGACGCCGAGGTTCTGCCCGGTGACCAAGGCGACCAGCGCCGACACCAGCTGCGATGTCGGATCGACCTGGTAAATGCCGCCGTTGGCATACTGATAATCATAACCGGGCTGGCCATAATATAAATCGTCATAGGCGTAAGGCACCGAATAGCTCGGATAGCCGTAGCCCGCGTAGTTTGGCGCCGGATAACCAACCTGATAGCCGCCGTAGGATACCGGATAGGCGCCCTCGATCATCCGCGAATAAGGGTCGACCTGATAGATGGTGCCGTCGTCATAACGGTACCAATTGTCGGCCGTGTCGGCATATTGGTCGCGATAGGCATAAGGCACGTTGTAGACGTCATAGCCCAGCGGCAATTGCTGTCCGATGCCGAAGTTCTGGCCGGTCAACAATGCCACCACCGCCTGGATCATCTGGGTGTCCGGATCGACGCGATAGATCGCCCCGTCGCCGTAGCGGTAATTATAGTCTGGCGTGTCGTAATACAGGCTCTGATAACCGTAAGGGACGTTGTAATTCTGATAGCCGGTCGGCAGCAGCTGGCCGGCCCCAAACGCCCCGCCGAGCAGCGGAAACAGCCCGGTCACGAGGCTGTTGCTGCGGTTGAGCTGATAGAGATAACCGTCGTTCGAATTGTAATTATAATAGCTGTTCGACGCGTCGGTGTTGGACGCGCTGTAGCGTTGCGCCGCATAGTCGCCGTACCAGTCGGGGGTCTGCGCCTGGAGAGTTAGCCGCTGGCCAACCGCCGCTTGCGGGCGCGGACTCCACTGCTCGCGACGAGCGCCGTCGAATTGCGCGCGCTGCATGGCCCATTTGTCGACCATGGCAGTACGCCGGTCGTCCCGCTGCTGCGCCTGCGCGAAGCGCTCGGCCTGCTGCTGCTGCTTGACCTGCTGCCTGAAGGTGCGGTCGCCCATCTGGCTTCGCTGCATCGACTGTCGGCCGCGCCAATCCGTGGCTTGAGCCTGGCGCTGCGCTTGCACCTGCTGCTCGACCCGGTTCTGCCCGTTGGCGCGCTCCGCCTGCACTTGCTGCTGACGGATCATGCGGTTGTCGATGCGCGGCGCGCGTTGCTCAACCACCTGCCGCTGCGGCCGAGCGACACGCTCCATCCGCTGCTGTTGGAATACCTGACGTTCGGGCCGGGCGCGCTGCTGGAAGACCTGCTGTTGCGGACGGGCGCGCTGCTCAAAACGTTGCATATCGCCGCCGCCGCCGCGATTATCGAACGAGCGCTGGGCGCGCTGCTGCATTGGCGGCGCCTGCTGCATTTGCGGCGTCTGCTGCTGTCGCTGCTGGTGACCGCCGCCGCCACCGCCACCGCGAGAGTTGCCCTGCGGTTGCTGCGGCTGCTGCGCCGGTTGTGGCTGCTGCGCCGCCTGGTCCGGGTTGGCGTGCTTCCCGCCTTTGTCGGCCTGGGCCGGGGCGGCCATGGCGATCGCCGACACGGCAGCCATCAAAAAGATCCTGTTCATGGTCAATCCTGACATTATTTGGCTTTGGCAGTGACTTTGGCAAAAATCGCGTGATTACAACGTGAATGGATCGCCCAAATCGCGCCAAATGCGGTGTTTCAACCCGCTCCCGGCTCGACTCAACCCACCGTCATCCAGGGTTCATTTTACGCGGTCGATTCGAGCGCGCGGACGTGCACGCTTTTGATGTTGGTGAATTCGCGGATGCCGAAGGCGGCGCATTCGCGGCCGTAGCCGGAATGTTTGACCCCGCCGAACGGCATGCGCGAATCCGACCGGACATTTTCGTTGACGAAGCTCATGCCGGCTTCCAGCTCCTCGGTCGCGATCCGCCGGCCACGATCGATGTCACCGGTCAGCACGCCGGAGCCGAGGCCGTAGTCGCTGGCATTGGCGATGCGGATTGCGTCGGCTTCGTCCTTGGCGGCGATGATCGCGGCGACCGGCCCGAACACTTCGTCGTCATGCGCCGGCTGGCCCGGTAAAACGTCGGCCAGCACCGTCGCCGGGTACCAGGCGCCGGGGCGGTCGGGCACTTCGCCGCCGAGCAGCAGTTGCGCGCCGGCCGCGATGCTTTTGATCACCTGGGCGTGAATTTCGTCGCGCGCATGGACGCTCTGCATCGGCCCGAGCTTGCTATGCTCATCGCCCGGATCGCCCATTGCGTAACCACGCATGGCTTCGACCATCGCGGCCTCGAACGCTTCGAGTATGTCGCGAACGACGATGAAGCGCTTGCCGGCGATGCAGCTCTGGCCGCCGTTGACCATCCGGGCGGTCGCGCAGATTTTCGCCGCGGCGGCGACATCGGCATCTTCGAGCACGACATAAGCGTCCGATCCGCCCAGCTCGAGCACGCACTTCTTGAGCACGCCGGCGGCGGCGGCGGCGACGCTTTTTCCCGCCGTCACGCTGCCGGTCAGCGTCACCGCCGCGACATGGTCGTCCTCGATAAGTGCCTTCACGTCACTGCTCGGCAGCAGCAGGGTTCGAAACAGGTCGCGCGGGAAACCCGCCTCATGGAACACTCGCTCGATCGCCAGCGCGCAGCCGGGCACGTTGCTGGCATGTTTGAGCAGCGCGCCATTGCCCGCCATCAGCGCCGGCGCGGCAAAGCGGAACGCCTGCCAGAAGGGGAAATTCCACGGCATCACCGCCAGCACGACGCCCAACGGATTGAAGGCGATGAACGCCTCCGGCCCGCCAACATCGACCGGCTCGGGCGCGAGATAGGTTGCGGCATGGTCGGCGAACCACTCGCAGTGAGCCGCGCATTTCTCGATTTCGGCGCGGCCGTCGGTCAGCGTCTTGCCCATCTCTTCGGTCATCAACGCGGCAAATTCGTCGGCCCGCTGGCGCAGCACCGCGCCGGCCTGGCGCATCAGCTTCGACCGGTGGGCAAAGCTGGTCCGCCGCCACGACTTGAACGCCGCGTGGGCGACTTCAGCAGCGGCATGCGCGTCGTCGATCGAATGGGCCGGATAGGCGTGCCCGGGCTCGCCAGTCGCCGGGTTGACCGCTTGCTGCGCTGACCGCTCGGTGGCCGGCGCAGGTTTGGCGGCGGTGGCTTCAAGCTGGTCGCTCATGCGCCGCTCCCTTGGTTGGTCGTGTCCTTAGTCACGAACCGCCCGCGGGTCGATCCTGTTCCGGCAGCCTTGATCAGTGGTGCATTTCGCCCTCGGCGATCGCCAGATGGTGGCGCTGGTGGTGGACGCCTTGGGTCAGTGATCCAAAAAAACCGAGCCCGCGGATCTGCGCCGCGACCCGGCTGTCGGCACCGGTCAAGGTCAGCGCGACGCCATTGGCGATGTCCTCGACGGTGGCTTTCTGGTCGCTCTCCCCGACCATACTGGCGTGCATCCGCACCATCCGCCCGATCGACGCCTGGACCCGCGGATCGGCGCTGGTAACCACGAACCGCGCGCCGCCGGGGACTGGCTGCGAGACGACGTCGGACCGCAACGTCACATTGTCCATATCGACGAGATGATTGCGCAGCGCATCGATGTTGATTTTCGACCAGTCGGTGGCCGGGTCGGCCTCAAGCCGGGCGGTGACCTCGGCAATGACGGCGAAGGCGCTCTGGCCAACTTCCTTGAGCGGCTGGTCGGCCCCCATCGCGGCCATCCCGCTCATCTGCTGGTGCTGATGTTCCTGGGCGTAGACAGGAACCGCGATCGCGGTGGCGGTGGCGATAGCGGCGATGGCGATCTTCATGGAGTCCTCCCGGCATTTGCGACGCCGGGACTTGCCCTGCCATTCCGAGTCCTGCCATGATTGCTATCATGTCCGATGTGATCGCCGCTTTGGCCCCCTTGTTTGTAACAGAAGTCACCGCGACCGCTGGCACGACGCTGTTCCATCGCGGTGACCAGGTGCGGCACCTGTATGCCGTCCGATCCGGCTGCATCCATCTCCAGCGCCTGTCCGCGGACGGCGCGGCGGCGGTGATGCAGCGCGCCAATGCCGGCGCGCTGTTGGCCGAAAGCTCGATCTTCTCCGACCATTACCATTGCGATGCCGTGGCGGTCGGCGATTCCTGTCTCGACCGCGCCGACATTGCGCAGGTGCGCCGGGCGATCAAAGCCGACCCCGACCTGCACGGAGCGCTGACGCGGCACCTCGCCGGCGAAGTTCAGCGCACCCGCGGGCGCCTCGAAATCCTCGCCCGCAAAACGGTCGCGGAACGGCTCGACATTTGGCTGGCGTTGAACGGCGGCGCCCTGCCGCCGCGCGGCGCGTGGCGCCCGCTCGCCGACGATATCGGCGTCAGCCCCGAAGCCTTTTATCGTGAGCTGCAACGACGGCGCGGTTCAGCGCCCGCGCCTCACTCCCACTCGATCGTCCCGGGCGGTTTGGACGTATAGTCGTAGACGACGCGGTTGATGCCGGGGACTTCATTGACGATCCGCGTTGCGCAGCGCGACAAAAACGCCGCGTCGAACGGATAGATGTCGGCGGTCATGCCGTCGACGCTGGTCACCGCGCGCAGGGCGCAGACGTTGTCGTAAGTGCGGTAATCGCCCATCACCCCGACCGTTCGCACCGGCAGCAGCACCGCGAACGCCTGCCAGATGGCGTCGTACAGCCCGGCGTTGCGGATTTCCTCGAGATAGATGGCGTCGGCCTTGCGCAGTACGTCGCAGCGCTCTTCGGTGACTTCGCCGGGGATGCGGATGGCAAGGCCCGGCCCGGGGAACGGATGGCGGGCGACGAACGCCTCGGGCAGCCCCAATTCGCGCCCCAGCACCCGCACTTCGTCCTTGAACAATTCGCGCAACGGCTCGACCAGCTGCATGTTCATGCGGTCGGGCAGGCCACCGACATTGTGATGGCTCTTGATCGTCACGCTCGGCCCGCCGGTGAACGACACCGATTCAATCACGTCGGGGTACAGCGTGCCCTGGGCGAGGAAATCGGCGCCGCCGACCTTGGCCGCTTCGGCTTCGAAAATGTCGATGAAGGTCTTGCCGATGAATTTGCGCTTGGCCTCGGGGTCGGTGACGCCGGCCAGTCCGCCGAGGAAATCCGCGCTCGCGTCAACGTGGATCAGCGGGATGTTGTAGCTGTTGCGGAACAGGCTGACGACCTGCTCCGCCTCGTCCAGCCGCATCAGCCCATGATCGACGAATACACAGGTCAATTGGTCAGCGATGGCTTCGTGGATCAGCACCGCGGCGACCGCTGAATCGACCCCGCCCGACAGCCCGCAGATTACCCGGCCCTTGCCGACCTGGGCGCGGATCTCGGCGATCTTGGCGTCGCGAAAAGCACCCATCGTCCAGTCGCCGGCGCAGCCGCAGACATGACGGACGAAATTGGCCAGCAACTTGCCGCCGTCGGGGGTGTGGACCACCTCCGGGTGGAACATCATCGAATAGAAATGCCGCGCCTCGTCGGTAGCGATCGCATAAGGCGCGCCTTCGGATTTCGCGACTATCGAAAATCCCTTGGGGAGTTTCTCGACGCGGTCGCCGTGGCTCATCCACACCTGGTGCTTCTCGCCGACCTGCCACAGCCCGTCGAACAGTGCCGATTGATCGATGATCTCAATGAACGCCCGCCCGAATTCGCGATTGTCAGAGGCGGCGACGACCCCGCCCAGCTGATGCGCCATGGTCTGCTGGCCGTAGCAAATGGCGAGGATCGGAATACCAGCGTCGAAGAAATGTTGCGGCGCCCGCGGACTGTCATCCCACATCACCGACGACGGCCCGCCCGACAAGATGATGCCCTTGGGCCGCAGCCGCGCGAACGCCTCGTCGGCGGCGTTGAACGGCGCGATTTCGGAATAGACCCCAGCCTCGCGCACCCGGCGGGCGATCAGCTGGGTCACCTGGCTCCCGAAGTCGACGATCAGGATGGATTCGGCGGGTTGGACGGTCATGCCAAGCCGATAAAGGTTTCGCGCGGGGAGTAAAGTTCAGCAGGCGCGTCCTGAGCTTGAGCGCCCCATTCAACCCGCTGCTTCCCGGAATGTCCACAAAGGGTGGAGTGCGGACGCTACGCTCGCCGGCCGAAACGCCGCATGAGCTTGGCACATGCAAGTATCGCCAACGCAACCGCGAGGAACGCGAACTGGTAGAGTGGAAGGAATAGGACAATGAGATGATTGTAGTCGCCGGGATTCCAAGCCAGTCCCCAGATGAGCAGCGGTGCGCCACCAATCGCCAAAAAGAGCAGTAGACTGAGGGCCACCAATTGCGGCAGTTTCTTCTGAGCAAAGAATGCCGTGGCCAGCGGCACAGCAAGAGGTGAGATTGCCCATAAACCCACCAGGTCGACGCCACCCATCAGCATGAACACCAGCACCGAGTAGCCGAGGGCGGTCAAAACAGCACTCAATCGTATGCCATACGAGTCCATGATGGCGTTATCTGTGCATCTCTAAATGTCCGCAATGGGTCGAGAACGGACGCTCCGCACAACCACCTTCAACTGACCCGTTCCCCCTCCGCCTCCCGATGCTCCCCCGCCGCGAATTGCTCGGCGAGCTTGAATTTCTGGATCTTGCCCGAGCCGGTCAGCGGCCATTGGTCGACCCACAGCCAATGCTTGGGCGTCTTTTGCGGTGACAATCGCGCGCGGATGAAGGCCTTCAATTCGGCCGGGTCGGGCCGGCGCTCGCCGCTGGCGCGCATGAAGCAGGCGACCTGCTCGCCGTACACCGGACACGGGACGCCGATCACCGCGACTTCGCCGACATCGTCATGCTCGAGCATGGCATTCTCGATTTCCGCCGGAAACAGATTCTCGCCGCCGCGAATGATCATCTCCTTGACCCGCCCGGTGATCGTCACATAGCCGCGCGCGTCCATCCGCCCGAGATCGCCGGTATGCAGCCAGCCGTCGGCGTCGATCGCTTTCGCGGTCGCTTCGGGATTGTCGTTATAGCCGGTCATGACGTGATAGCCGCGGGTGCAGATTTCGCCCTGCTCGCCGATCGGCATGACCGCGGCGGTCTGCAGGTCGAGGATCGCGACGTCCAAATTGGGCAGCGGCTGGCCGATCGTCCCGGTGAGGTCGGCAAGGACGTCGTCGTGCCACACCATGGTAATGACCGGTGAGCATTCGGTTTGCCCGTAAACAATCTGCACGGTCGGGCCGAACGCCGCTCTCACCCGGTTGATCAGCTCGGGCGCGACCATCGCCCCGCCGGACATGATCCGCTGAAACGAGGAGACGTCGCGGCCGCTCCGGACCGCTTCGTCGACCAGTGCCACCAGCATCGTCGGCACGCCGAGCAGGTAACCGGGCCGTTCGCGTTCGATGACCCTGACGATCATCACCGGATCGAATATCGGCGCCAGCAACATCGTCGCGCCCGCGTCGATAATGCCGAGCACGCAGATCGCGCAACCAGTGGTGTGGAACAGCGGCATGTTGTGCATGAAACTGTCGCCGGCGCCGAGGCCGAGGCGGACCATACAATCGCGCGCGTTCTGGATCAGGCCGTGGTGGTGGAGCAGCGCGCCCTTGGGGAATCCCGTGGTGCCCGAGGTATATTGAATTTGCGTCACATCGTCGGGGGTGACTTGCGGCAACACGCCGCGATCCTCACCGTCGAACAAGGCGGCATGATCGGTCAGCTCGATCCGGCGGCGGATCGCCGGAACCTCGTCGCACGCTTCGTTGGCGATGGCCGTCATCGGGCTGCCGCGAAACTCCGCGACGTAATAGATGGCTTCGGAGCGCGATTGCTCGAGCACATATTTGAGCTCGCGCGCCTGGAACGCCGGATTGACCGTGACCAGAATGATCCCGGCCATCGCCGTGGCGAATTCCATCAAGACCCATTCGGGCAGGTTGTTGGCATAGATCGCAATCCGCGTGCCGGGCTTGTGGCGGCTGGCGAGCGCGCGCGCCAGTCGCTCGGCATCGCGCAGCAACCCGGCATAGGTCCAGGTCCGGCCAACGGCGCCGTCGTAGCCAAATTCCTTGAGTGCGATCGTTGCAGCGTGCGCCGTCGCCCGGCGGCGCAACAGGTCGCCGATGGTCAGTTTCTCGACCGGCGCGTCGCGGACGGCCGGGAACAAGGATTCGGTTAGTGACACGCGGTACATGCCGGTTTCCCCCACCGGCAGACTGCGCCGCGCCAGCGACCGCGTCAAAACATAGTTATGGGCTAGGCGGTGCCCCGGAGCGCTGCCGCGCAGCTGGTACGCAGCTCAGCGAGCCTGACAAGAGTCGCTGCGTCGACGGGAGAGTCGGCCCGCATCGTCTCGGCGAGCACGTTCAACGTCTGAACGGCAATATCGAGATTCTGCAGCACAATGCCGTGTTGGGCGATGATCGCGGGGTCGCCTACCAGCGCATCGCCAAGACATTCGAGCAACTGCGCAACGCTGCGGAGATCCTCGGTAACTCCGGGCCGCGGTTTCGAACTTTGATTGCCCGGAACCGTCAATGGAACGACGCCGGCCTTCACCGCGGTCACGATTTGATCGACGCGGTTTTGCTCGCGATTGACTGTATTGGCCATCCAGTCCGGGACCGAAATCTGCGAAGTGAATTGCAATCCGCAGCGCCGCTCGGTGCGCCAGGCCACCTGACCCTGAACGCTCAGGCGCCCGCGCGACAAAGTCATCGGGGAGCCGACTTCGGGAAACAGGGGGCCTTCTATCTGCGCGCCCATGGCCGACAAATCGCGGACTTTCACGGCGGTTGCGACGCCCGACGCGTGCAGCGTCGCGGCCATGAACAGGTTGACGCGCACCGTTCCCCGCGCTTCCGGAGAGCCGCGCTGGACGTTGTCCGAAAGTGTGTTGTCTAGCATTCCACCCGCCACCTTGTGCCCAAACTAAGCATGACCAGTTGATGCTTAACCAGCTACTGGGGATGCCTCCATTTCGGATGCATTCTTGCGGTGGGCGGGGCAATCGAACCAGGCATGAATTGGCTCATCGCCATTCGGCGCTCGCCGCCCGGAGCGACGCAAAAAAATGCGCGGGAACCGCAAGGCTCCCGCGCATCCTTACCCCGAAAGGCGATCAGTTAGTAACGGCGATAACCGTAGTCGGCATAACTGTTGCGGTCGATGCTGAGTTGGCTGATGTAGCCGCGGTAATCGACCGTGCAATTGAACCTTAGCTCGCCGGTCTGCGCGCCATTCCCGCTGCCATAGCCGCCGTAGCCGTTATAGCCGCCGGAGCCGCCATACCCGCCGTAACCGCTATACCCGCCGTAGCCGCTATAGCCGCCGGAGCTGCCATACCCGCCATAGCCGGAATTCATGCCGCTGGTGGCGATGCCTTTAACCTTCACCCGGCCACCGCTGTGGACATCGGCATGGGTGATGCCGAGCACTCGTCCACCGCCGGAATTGCCGCCATATGCCCCGTAACCGGCACCGTAACCGCCATAGCCGCCGTAGCCGCTATTGCTGCCATAGCCGCCGTAGGCATTATTGCCGCCGTTGAGGCGTTGCTCGACCGCGGCCGCGCACTGCTGGACGGCGTAGCGGGTGTTGGTGTTATAGCCGTTTTGGCCATATCCTCCGAGTACCTGGGTCAGCACTTGGCTGATGATGTTGCCACCGTTGTTCCCGTAACCATAGCCCGGGTAATATTGCGCGGCCGCGGGGGCCGCACTGGCCAGCGCGGCGATTGCAACGCCGCCCGCCAGGATTTTCATAACAGCCTTCATGGCCACTCTCCTTGTTCGTCCAAAACAGACTCGTCGGCAAAACGCACGACGACCCGATTGGGGTTCCTAGAAAGACGGCGCTGCACGATGGCTGAATGTGACGTTTGCTGACGTTCATTTTATGGCGGTAAGTCCCGCTGTTCAAAGGATGAAAACTCATTCCCTTAAAACGCGCACCGCCGCTCCGGCTGCCCTTAGCGCGGCCCGACCGCCAAGCCGGTGAACTTGGCCAGGAACGCGTAGACGTCGGCGCTTTCCTCGATGATCTTGGTGGTCGGCTTGCCCGAGCCGTGGCCGGCCCGCGTTTCGATCCGAATCAAATGCGGTTCGCCATCCGGGTCGGCGGCCTGCAGCGCCGCCATATATTTGAAGCTGTGGCCGGGCACGACGCGGTCGTCGGTGTCGGCGCTGGTCGCCAAAACCGGCGGGTAATGCACGCTGGGCTTGATGTTGTGATAGGGCGAATAAGTCAGCAGGGTCTTAAAATCGGCGGCCTTGTTGGGATAGCCATAATCGTCGACCCAATAGCGGCCGGCGGTAAAGCGGTCGAAGCGCAGCATGTCCATCACGCCGACCGCCGGGTGCGCGGCGTCGAACAAATCGGGGCGCTGGTTGACCACCGCGCCGACCAGCAGCCCGCCGTTCGAGCCGCCGTCGATCGCCAGCCCCTTGGGCGAAGTAATCCCCTGCGCCTTCAGATATTCGCCGGCGGCGATGAAATCGTCGAACACATTCTGCTTGTTGGCCAGGCGCCCGGCGTCGTGCCACGCCTTGCCATATTCGCCGCCGCCGCGAAGGTTGGCCATCGCATAGACGCCGCCAGCCTCGATCCACGCCATTCGCGTCGGCGAATAGTCCGGAGTCAACGAAACATTGAACCCGCCATAGCCGTAGAGCACGGTCGGCGAGCCGCCGCTACGGTCGAGCCCTTTCTTCATCACGATGAACATCGGGATGCGCGTGCCGTCCTTGGACGCATAGAATCGCTTTTCGACGCTATAATCGTCGGGGTTGAACGCGACCTTGGGCGCCGCCCATTCGGACGCTTGCCCGCCCTTGACGTCGTAGCGATAGATGGTCGTCGGGCGGTTAAAGCTGGTGAACGCAAAGAACGTCTCGGGATCGTCGAACTCGCCGCCGAACCCGGATGCGCTGCCGATCCCGGGAAGGGCAATGGTGCGCTGCAAGGCGCCATCGAGACCATGGACGCGGACCTCACTCTTGGCGTCGGCGAGATAGGTCGCGATCAAGGCGCCGCCAACCATGCTCGCCCCCTCCAGCGTTGCCTGGTCCTCGGCGATCACGGTGTGCGCAACCGGCTTGGCCCGGGCGATGTCGAGGCTGACGACCTGCAATTTGGGGGCGCTGTCGTTGGTGACGAAAAAGAAGGTCGATCCGCGGTTGCCGATGAAGGTGTAATTATTCTCGAACCCGGGCACCAGGACGCGCGGCTTGGCGGCGCGGTTCTTCAAGTTGACCAACGTGATTTCAAAGCGCTCATCGGTGCCGCTCGACGAGGTTACGACCAGCCAGCCGCCGTCGTCGCTGACTTGCGCGACATGGTTGAGATCGGCCCTTTTGGGCGTCGCCAAGACCAAGCGATCGGCCGCTTGCGCCGTTCCCATCTTGTGGAAATAGACGGCTTGGTCCTCGTTTAGCGATTGAAAGGTTCCGCCCGCCTTGGGCTCGGGAAAGCGCGAATAATAAAAGCCCGAACCATCCTTCGCCCAGTCGAGGTTGGAAAACTTCACCCACTTCACTTCGTCGGGCAGAAGTTTGCCGGTGCCGGCATCGAGGACGCGCACCGTGCGCCAGTCGGTGCCGCCGTCCTGGATCGAATAGAGCAGCTTGGTGCCGTCCTCGCTCGGCACCCATTCGGCGAGCGCGGTGGCGCCGTCGGCCGACCAGCCGTTGGGGTCGATCAGGACCCGCCCCGGTCCGCTTAAGCTGTCGCGGACATACAGCACCGGCTGGTTCTGCAGCCCGTCGTTGCGCGTGTAGAAATAATGCGCGCCCTTCTTCACGGGAATGCCGAAGCGTTCATAGTTATAAAGGTCGGTCATTCGCGCCTTGAACGGCGCCCGCGCCGGCAGTGTCGCCAGGAAGCTGCTGGAGACCGCATTTTGCGCATCGACCCAGGCGCGTACCTCGGGATCGGTGCGGACATCATTTTCCAGCCAGCGATAGGGATCGGCCACGGGCACTCCAAACTGCGGTTCGACAAGGCCCACGCGCCGGGTTTGCGGATAGGAGATTTTTTGTCTGGCTAAAACAGCGTCAACAGCCGCGAGCGAGTCCGCCGTAGCGCGATTCACGTCTTCCTCTGCACGTGCATAGGCTTCGGCATTAACGATGGGTGCAGGTTTTACCGTCGTGCAAGCAGCAAGCGGCAGGATCAGGGCTACAAGGACGTGATTGCGCATTGGCGTTGTTCTCTTCTTAAAAGGCGAAGGTGTCAGTCAAGCTAGCAGCCGCGTTGCCGAACTCAACCAGCGGCGCTTGCGGACTCGGCGAAGCTCCATGCGGCTTTGGCCAGCGTCGGCACTTTGGCCGCGATCTCGGCCGCATTGGCGTGGCTGGCGCTGCCGTCGGCGAGGCGCTTCTTGATGCCCTGGACGATGCCGGCCAGGCGGAACAGATTATAAGCGAAATACCAGTCGAGCCTGGCGCCGACGGGTACCCCCGAACGCTCGGTATAACGCTGCGTAATTGCCTCCAGCGAGGGAATCCCCAGCGCCGCCAGGTCGAGCCCGCTCAAGGCCGCGCCGCCGTCGGCCGGCATCACCCATTGCATCGCCAGATAGGAGAAATCGGCGACCGGATCGCCCAGCGTCGCCAGCTCCCAATCGAGCACCGCAGTCAGCGTGCCGTCGCCGTCGAACACGACATTGTCGATGCGATAATCGCCGTGGACGATGGCGGTCCGCGACTGTTCAGGCAAGGTCTCCGGCAGGAACGCGATCAACCGCTCCATCTCGGGCACAAAATCGGTTTGCGAATCGCGATATTGCCGCGTCCAGCGCGCCACCTGGCGCTCGAAATAATTGCCCGGTTTGCCGAAATCCTCGAGCTCCGCGGCGACCGGATCGATAGCGTGCAAATCAGCCAACGTATCGATCAATTGCTCGTACATGCGGCCCCGGGTGGCGGGGTCGAACTCGGGCAGCGCGCCGTCCGCATAAGGCCGGCCCTTGGCCATCTCCATCACGTAAAAAATCGCGCCAATGACGTCCGGTTCGGCGCAGATCGCCAAAGGCTCCGGCACCGGAAAACCGAGCGGGGAGAGCGCCGACAACAAGCGATATTCGCGGTCGACCGCGTGCGCCGAGGGCAGCAGCGGCCCGAACGGCTTGCGGCGAAGCACATAGTCGCCCGACATCGCACTGATCTTGTAGGTCGGATTGGACTGGCCGGAGGGGAATTTGGTCAGCCGGAACGGCGGCGCGAACCCCGGCAAATTGGCCTCCAGCCAAGCGCCCAGCGCCTCCTCGTTGAGAGGCGGATCGCTCATAGATGCTTCTTATATTCCAGCCGCGCGATCGCCCGCCGGTGCACCTCGTCGGGACCATCGGCGAGCCGCAGCGTGCGCACCCCCGCCCACGCGGCGGCCAGCGGGAAATCCGCCGACACGCCGGCACCGCCATGCGCCTGGATGGCATCGTCGAGCACCTTCAACGCGGTGCGCGGCGCGGCGACCTTGATCATAGCGATCTCGCCTTGCGCGGCTTTATTGCCAACCCGGTCCATCATGTCGGCGGCCTTCAGGCACAGCAGCCGCGTCATCTCGATGTCGATCCGCGCGTCGGCGATCCGTTCTCCCCACACCGATTGCTCGGCCAATGTCTTGCCGAACGCGGTCCGCGATTTGAGCCGTTTGGTCATCGCCGCCATCGCTTCCTCGGCGACGCCGATCATCCGCATGCAATGGTGGATGCGGCCCGGCCCCAGGCGCCCCTGGGCGATCTCGAACCCGCGGCCCTCGCCCAGCAGCATGTTCGACGGCGGCACGCGGACGTCCTTCAACTCCACTTCCATATGCCCGTGCGGCGCATCGTCATAACCGAACACCGGCAAGTGGCGGACGATGTCGACGCCGTCGGCGTCGAGCGGCACCAGGATCATCGATTGCTGCTGGTGGGTGTTGGCGGCGGGATCGCTCTTGCCCATGACGATGGCCAGCTTGCAGCGCGGATCGC
The DNA here is from genome assembly GCF_031361285.1 of Sphingomonas sp. Lineage (GTDB taxonomy): Bacteria > Pseudomonadota > Alphaproteobacteria > Sphingomonadales > Sphingomonadaceae > Sphingomicrobium. The sequence continues at coordinate 82,071 of NZ_JANMCO010000075.1, read as the reverse complement.
CGGCCCCGCTCGACCACCATTTGCGGCCGTTGACGACATATTCATTGCCGCGCATTTCGATCTTGCACTGGATGTTCGTGGCATCGGAGGATGCCACCTCGGGTTCGGTCATCAGGAAGGCCGAACGGATTTCGCCGTCCATCAACGGCTTGAGCCATTGCTCCTTTTGTTCGCGGGTGCCGTAACGGTGGAGCACTTCCATATTGCCGGTGTCGGGCGCCGAGCAGTTGAACGCCTCCGACGACCACAGGATCCGCCCCATCTCCTCGGCGCAGAACGCATATTGCAAATTGCTCAGGCCAGGCCCGTCGAAGGCGAAACTGTCATCGACATGCGCGGCGCCGTGGCTCGGCGGCATGAACAGGTTCCACAGTCCGGCCTGGCGCGCGAGGCCTTTGAGCTCATCGATCACCGGCAGGACTTTCCACCGATCGCCTGCCAGTTGCTGCGCATTATAGTCGCCGGCGCGCGGGCGAACCTCGGCGTCGATGAAGGATTTGACCCGGTCCCGCCAGGCGACGTCGGCTGATGATAAGTTGAAATCCATGGCGCGGCTCCGCAAAAGCGTGGCAGCTATAACAGCCGCAGATTGAATTGGGGAATGAGCATGGGATCAGGGCGCCTCAGCGGCAAGGTCGCAATTATCACCGGCGCGGCATCGGGCATCGGCCTCGCCGCCGCCGAGCTGTTCCGCGGCGAAGGCGCGACGGTCGTCGGTAGCGACATCACTGCGGCGGACGGCATCGCCCAGGCCGACGCTGGCAGCGATGCCGACATCAAGCGGCTGATCGACGATACGGTCTTGGCGCATAGCGGGCTCGACATCGTCTTTGCCAATGCCGGCATCTCCGGCGGGCTCGCGTCGATCTTCGAGCAGACGGCGGAGGATTGGGCCGAAATCTTGCGGGTCGATTTGATCGGTCCGTTCCTCGCCATCAAGCACGCCGCGCCGCATTTGAAAGCGCGCGGCGGCGGGTCGATCATTTGCACCGCCAGCGTCGCCGGCTTGCGCTCGGGCGCCGGCGGCGCGGCTTATTCGGCGGCCAAGGCCGGGGTCATCAACCTCGTCACCACCGCCGCCCAGCAGCTTTACGGCACCAACATCCGGGTCAATGCCATCTGTCCCGGCCTGATTGAAACCGGCATGACCGAAATTCTCTACCAGATGGCCCGCGACGCCGGACGGGCGGATCGCATCGGCGACTTGAACCCGCTCCGGCGCGGCGGCGAACCGGCCGAGATCGCCGCCGCCGCCTTGTTTCTCGCGTCGGACGAATCGTCCTACGTCAACGGCCAGGCACTGGTGGTCGACGGCGGCTTGTCCAGCAGTCACCCGACCGCCCGGCGCTTCGACATTCGCGCCGAGTGACATGACGGTAACGCCCGACCATTACGCCACGCTGGGCCTGGCGCCGACCTCGGAAGACGTCGTCATCCGCGCGGCCTATCGGGCACTGGTTCGGCGCTATCATCCGGATGGCAACGCCTCGGCCGCGGCGACCGCACGCACGCGCGCCATCAATGCCGCTTACGAAGTGCTCATCGACCCCGACAAGCGCGCGCAATATGATCAGGTGCGCGCCGCCGACGCTTGGCCGAGCGCGCCGATGCGCCGCGCGTTCCTGCCCGCGCCGAGCCGCTTGTTCGCTGCTGCCTCCGTGACCCTGCTGCTGGTGCTAGTGTTCCTAGTGACCTGGTCCCCCGTCGCGCTTGTCACGCCGGCCGAACGCGCCACCCACGCGCCGCCCCGCACGCCGGCCGTTGCGAGGGAGATTCCTGTCCTGCCGTCGGCCGAAGAGCCGGCCGTCGTGTCCGACGTCGCCCAAGTGGCAGTCGCGGATCCGCAACTGGACGAACCGGTTCCCGAACCACCAATTACCGCCGTGGCGACGCTGCCAAAACCGATCATCGCCAAGCCGACGGTGAAGCCCCGGAAGACCGCTGCGCAAACAATGTCGAACGCCAGCTGCCGCACCGCCGATGGGCGGCGCGATAGCCTGGTTTGCGGGAACCGCAATCTCGCCGAACTCGATCGCCAACAGGCGCTGTTCTACAGTCAGTCGTGGCTACGGGCCGATGCCGCCAGGCGGTTGGCGCTGCAAAGCACGCGCGACCGCTTCCTTGCCCGCCGCAAAGGTTGCCGCCGATCCGTTGCCTGCGCCCGCGCCGCCTACCTCGCCCGCTTGCGGGAAGTCAGTGAGATTATGATTGTCCGACCGCAACCGCGACCGTGAGCAACGGGCCGCGCTGGACATTTAGTCCTGACGGTCGTTGTCGTCGCGGGAGGTCGACCAGATTTGATCGCCTTCCACCACCACCGCGATCGGGCGCCCGCTGGCATCTTTACTCGGGCGATAACGGAAGCGTTGGATCGCCAGGCGGCAAGTGGTCGCATCAAGCTCGGCATTGCCGCTTGAACGCGTCACCGTGCAGGCGGTCACCCGGCCGGCAACCCCGACGGTAAAGCGGAATTCGACTCGCCCGCCGATCCCGGCCGCAAGTACGGCTCGGGGATAGTCCGAACGACGAATCTCGCCCGACAGCCATTCGAGATCGGCACCGCCATCGCCCTCACCAGTGCCAGCTCCATCGCCGGCGCCCTGACCGCCAGTGCCGCCGCCGCTGCCGCCGCCGGACAGCGTGCCAGAACCGGCACTGCCCCCTGGCGAGACGGTCGGGGCCGTGGCAACAATCGGGGCGACCGGGTTTGGCGCCCGGATGGTTGACGGACCGGTTGATCCGCCGGGCTGGTCGCGGGCCGCAACCGGCGCCGCCGACTGCGCTGCGGCGTGGCGCTGGGGTTCGATGACGACCATTGGCGGTGGCGGCGACAGTGTGACGGCAATGAGCCGCGTGACCGCTTGCGTCGACCGTCGGACATCCACCGACAAGCCATAAAGCAGCGCATAAGCCAAGCCCAGGTGAACCACCGCAACCGCCGCGATCGACCGTCGCCGATCGGCCGGTTGCAATAGCCCGCCGGGCGCCAGCGCCCGCTGTGTAAACTTAACGGTGCTCATTCGTCCGGGTCAGAGTCGGCCAACGGCCTGACCTTCGCCGCCGCCGTTTAGCGGCAGCCGCGACGCCGGGCGGTCATGCTGCGATCGATCGCGCGCCCGGCGAGCGCCCCGCCGACTGCGCCCGCGGCAACGCCGACCAAACCATGGCCGATCACCTGGCTACCGACCACGCCGCCGGCGACACCGCCGGCGACTAGGCCGGTGTTGCCCGGCGAGCGGCGACAGCGATAGACTTGGCCGTGGTAATGAGAATGGCGATAATTGCGGGCGTGCGCGCTGGCCGGAGCAGCAAAGCCAACGAACGACGTCGGCAGCACCAAGGAAAAGGCCGCCAATGGAAACAGGATCTTGCGCATTCGAAATTCCTCAACTGACAATGTTCTGGCTGTGTAACGTCCAAGGTTACAAATCGGGTTCAACAATGCAACGATGGGCGCGATAAGGGGCGACCAGCCGTGAGGTAGCCGCGACGGAATTGGAAATTTTACGACGAGAGGGACGGCAGTTGGTCCAGAGATTTTGTCAGTGGCTGATGCTCGTGGCGATGGTCGTCGCGACGCCGCTCGCCGCCAAGCCGTCCGCGCCGCCACGGATCGTCGCCGTCGGTGACCTGCACGGCGATTTCGACGCCTGGCGCCAGATCGCCGTCAAGGCCAGCATCATCGACTCGCGCAATCGCTGGGCGGGCGGTGCGACGATCCTCGTCCAGACCGGCGACATCGTCGACCGCGGCCCCGATTCGTTGAAGATTATCAGCCATCTGATGAAGCTGCAGGCGCAGGCCAAAGCCGCCGGTGGCCGGGTCATCGTGCTGGTCGGCAACCATGAAGCCATGAACATGACCGGCGACCTGCGCTACGTCACGGCGGGTGAATATGCGGCCTTCGCCACTAGCGATTCCGTTCGACTGCGCGACCGCGTTTATGCGGCGAACAAGGTGGCCCTCACTGCCGCCTTCCGGGCCAAGACGCCGGCGATGACCGACGACGCCATCCGGGCGGCGTGGCTGGCGCAAACCCCGCTCGGCAAGCTCGAGCATCAGGCCGCGTGGGGCCCGGACGGTCAATTGGGGCGGTGGACCATCGCCAACCCGGCGATCGCCAAGGTTGGCGACACGATGTTCGTCCACGGCGGCATTAGCATCAGTTATGCCAACACCGCGTTCCAGCTTATCAACCGGCGCGTCGCCGAGGCGCTCAAAGCGCACGACGATTCCGAACAGTCGATCCTCTACGACCCGTTCGGCCCGCTTTGGTATCGGGGCTTGGTCACGCGCAAAGCGGATCCGGAACAGGCTGCCGCCTTCCCCCCCGGCTATCCGTCGATTGATCAGGAACTGGCGGCGGCGCTGTCCTACGCCGGGGCCCGCCGCATGGTCATCGCCCACACGCCACGCCTCGCCGGGATCGAAATTTCGCACGGCGGCCAACTGGCCCGTATCGATACTGGAATATCGCGCTATTATGGCGGCAAGCTCAGCTATCTTGAAATCTTGGGGGGACAGCTCGTGCCACATGACTTCGATCGCTCACCGCCGCTAGCGCAGGCGCACTGAGATGACCTACCTGCGCATCGCCACCTTGCTCGCCGCGATCGTCACCGCCGCGCCGGCCCTCGCGCAAAGCGCGCCCAAGCCTTTGTTCGCGAGCAGTGACGTCCTCCACTTGACGATCCGCGGACCGATCAATCAGATTGCTCGGACGGCGGCGAGGCAGTTGACGAGCGACGCCACGCTATCCGTCCCCGGCGCCGCCCCGGAGACTCTGGCAATCCGGCTGACGCCGCGCGGCATCACCCGTTTGCGGCGCGACGTATGCCAGTTTCCGCCCTTGCGCGTCAGTTTTTCGCAATCCCCGGCACCGGATTCGATCTTCGCCGGCCAGAAGCAACTCAAACTGGTCACGCATTGCCAGGGCGCGGCGTCGTTCCAGCAATATCTGTTGCTCGAATATTCGGTCTATTTATTGTACAACCAGCTCACCCCGGCCAGCTTCCGGGTGCGGCTGGTGACGATCGATTATGTTGATGAGGCCAACCGTCCGATCACTACGCGCTTCGGTTTTTTCCTCGAAGAGGCGAACGACGTCGGCGCTCGCAATGGCTGGCGCCGCGCGGTCACTGGCGACCGCATTCCCGCGGCCCTGCTCAGTCCGGCGGATTCGGCGCGGGTCGCTATGTTCGAATATATGATCGGCAACATGGACTGGTCGATGCGCGCCGGCCCGGTTGGCGAAGGCTGCTGCCACAACAGCCGGCTGTTTGCCCGCGCCAGCGGCGGCGGCTACGTGCCGGTACCCTATGATTTCGATTATTCGGGACTGGTCAACCCGCCGTACGCCGTCTCTCCCAGCGGCGGTTCGGTGCTCAGGCGGCAATATATGGGTTATTGCGCGTTCAATGCGCAGGCACTAGCGGCGGCGGGATTGCTGCGCGCGCAACGCGGGCCGCTGCTCGCCGTGCTCGGCCAGGCCCCGCTGGACGAAGGCGTCCGCCGCAAGGCCGCGGCATATCTCGCCAGTTTCTACAACGACATTGCCGACGACCGAACGACGACCGCCAAGGTGCTCAAGACCTGTGCCTAGGGCTGGGTGACCGGCGGCACGGCTGGTGGCGGCGCGGCCGCGGCCGTGGTGACCGCGGACCCATCGCCGTCGAAATCGCTCATATAGCGCTTCATTCCTTCGCGCTCGCCATATTCGGTGAACCACAGCACCAGGAAGCCGTAGTTGAAGGCGATCGACATGACGACCGCCAGCTCGACCGCGCCGATCCCGGCCGACAGGCCGATGCCGACCGACAGCAGGATGAACAGCGCGTCACCCGAGCTTTTGAGCGAATTCTTGAAGCGCACCGCGCCGGCGATTCCGGCCAGCGAGAAGGCCAGCGCCAGCGAATTCTGGACGATGATGACGATGCCGGTGACGATCAGCGGCAGGATGATGATGGTGCTGATCAGCGACTGATCATATTCGTCGGCATTGCGGATCGACATGTAGGTCCAGCTGACCGGCAGCGAGGTCAGGAAGGCGCCGATCAATGCCGTGGTCAGCCAGAACAGGCTGTCGCCGAGACTGTCGACATGTCCTCCCGTTTGCGCTTGCACTCCGGTCAGGCCGTTCGCCCCGGCTTTTTGCGGCTGGTTGATCAGCTCCTCGACGCCGCCGATCGGCAGATAGTCCCGGGCCCACGGGAACATCTTCAAGGCGACGAAAATTACCAGACCGATGATCAGATAATATGCGCTCAGCTGCGCGAACAACCGCATGGCTTTCATAGCATTCCCCCTGAGCTTATTCGCCGCCCACGCCGCGCAAATTACGCTTTTCGCCGCGCTTCGCAATGCGCATCACTTGTCGAAATTAGGAATGGGCTTCAGCACGCCATATTTTTCCTTGCCCGGCTTTGCGGGCAGGTCCGGCCACGGAATATCCTTCAACGGCAGTTCGGTGTCGGGCACGCGGTCGAGCAAATCGCGCAGCAAGGTCAGTCGCCCCAGCGCCTGGTCGTTGAAGTCGATCAAGGTCCACGGCGCGAAATCGGTGTGAGTCGCTTGCAGCATCAACTCGCGCGCCTTGGTGTAGGCATCATATCTGGCCCGGGCGGCGATATCGATCGGCGACAGCTTCCAGCGCTTGAGCGGATTGTACAGCCGGGCTTCGAACCGTTTTTCCTGCTTCTTCTGGTCGCAACACAGCCAGTATTTGAACAGCAGGATGCCGTCGTCGACCAGCTGCCGCTCGAACTCCGGCACCGCGCGCAGGAAATTGTCGGTCTCCTTTGGGGTGCAAAAGCCCATCACCGGCTCGACGCCGGCGCGATTGTACCAGCTGCGATCGAACAGCGAGATTTCGCCCTTCGGCGGCAGATGCTCGACGTAGCGCTGGAAATACCATTCGCTGCGTTCGCGCTCGCTCGGCGATGACAGCGCCACGACATGGCACAGCCGCGGATTGAGCACCCGCGCGAACATGTCGATCGATCCCCCTTTGCCAGCGGTGTCGCGGCCTTCGAACAGGATGACGATGCGCTGCCCGGTCTCGTCGACCCAGCGGGCCATGGTGCCCAGCTCTTCGGTCAGCGGCTGGACCAGTTTCTCATATTTCTTGTGCGTCAGATCAACCATGCATGCGGGTCCCCCGTCCGCATCTTGGCCAGTCCGGCGAACCTCCGCAATAGTCGGCAGACAATTCGCGTCAGAACAGGATCGACGCGCCGGCGTAGAGTTCGATATCGGGCGTCTGGCGGTTGAGCCCGACATTGGCGCCGAGGTCCAGTTGCAGCGCATTGGACGCGGCATAAGCGATCGCCGCATCGGCCGACGCCTGCTTGACGGTCCCGGCGGGATCGAGGTTCCAATTGCCCCAGAGCTCGCCGCCGACCGTGACCCGGGGCGCGACGGCGACCGACAGGCTGACGAGGTTGGTGAGGCCAAAATGCCGGCCCGATCCGTCGGCGTCGGCCAGCACATCCACTTCGGGGCCGAAAGTCACGGTCACCGGCCCGCCAAGGGCCAGGCCAACCGGGACCGCGAGCCCGCCCTCGACCTTGCCGTTGCCGATGGCGTGCGCGGCCGTCGGCACTTTAACGAAGGGGATGGCCGCGACTTGCAGGTCGGCATCCTTGTCGGTCAGTTGATGCTTGTAACGCACGACGACGTCACCGAATCCTGAAACACGGCTGCGCGACCCGGCCTGTTTTATGGTCGCTTGCACGAACGGCGTCACCCCGACTTCGAGATCGGCCGTGTCCGACAATCCCAGCTTGAGAAACGACGACCCGAGGATCAGCACGGCATCGCGCGTCCCCGCTTGCCTGGTCAGGCTCCAGTCGGCGATGCCGGTTTCGAGCTGCCACTTGCCCGCCGGCACCGTGCACACCGCATTGGCCTTGCCCGGTCGTTCGGCGCAGATCGGGGCCGTCGCCACCTCGGCGGCCAGCAGCATCGCCTGGGCCATGCTCATAGCTGCAATTGGCTACCGAGTTCGACCACCCGGTTGGTCGGCAGCCGGAAAAACTCCATCGCCGATTCCGAGCTTTTGAGCATCCACGCGAACAGCCGCTCGCGCCACGGCGCCATGCCCGGCCGTTTGGTCGACTGGATCAGTTTCTGGCGGCCGAGGAAGAAACTGGTGCTCATCATGTCGAACGCCGGGCCGCAGCCCTTGATCCAGGCGAGGTCGCGCGGGATGTCGACTTCTTCCATGAAACCATAATGCAGGATCATGCGATAAAATCCCTGGCCGGCGTCGTGGAACTCCAGCCGCTTGGGAACCTCGACGTACGGGATATCCTCGACCGCCACGGTCAGCAAGATCACCCGTTCGTGCAGCACCTGATTATGCTTGAGATTGTGGAGCAGCGCCGCCGGGACGGTGTCGGACGCCGACGACAGGAAGACCGAGGTGCCGCGCACCCGATGCGTCGATCCGGCCGCCGATTTGATGAAGACTTCCAGCGGCAGCGCGCTTTCGTTGAGCCGCTCGCGCATCAGCCGGCGGCCGGTCGCCCAGGTCGTCAGCACGGTAAAGCCGATCGCCGCGATCAGCAGCGGGAACCAGCCGCCGTCGGGGATCTTGGTGATGTTCGACGCGAAATAAGCACCGTCGACCACCATGAACAGCCCGATCGTGCCCCAGGCGAGGACCCGGTTCCAGCGCCAGACCTTGGTCACCAGGACGCCGAGCATGACGGTGGTGATCAGCATCGTCCCGCTGACCGCGATCCCGTACGCCGAGGCCAGGCGGGTCGATTCCTTGAACCCGATGACCAGCAGGATGATCATCGCCAACAGCGTCCAATTGACCGCCGGAATGTAAATCTGGCCGGCGGCGCGTTCGCTGGTGTGCAGCGTTTTCAACCGCGGCAGGAAACCGAGCTGGACCGCCTGGTGGGTGATCGAAAATGCGCCCGAAATGACCGCCTGGCTGGCGATGATCGTCGCCGCCGTCGCAATCCCGACCAGTGGCAATCGCGCCCATTCCGGGGCCATCAAATAGAAGGGATTGGTGGCGGCTTCGGGATGGTCGAGGAGTAGCGCGCCCTGGCCCATATAGTTGAGGATCAGGCACGGGTAGACTAGGCCGAGCCAGCTAACGCCGATCGCTTTCCTGCCGAAATGCCCCATGTCGGCATAGAGCGTTTCGGCGCCGGTGACGGCCAGGAACACCGACCCCAGCGCGAGGAAGGCGAGCTTGGGATTGTACAGGAAAAACTGGACTGCCCAGTGCGGGCTGAGGATGCCGATAATCTCTGGCCGGGCGAGAATATTGCTGACGCCCAGCGTCGCCAGCACCGCGAAATAGATCAGCACCACCGGCCCGAACAATTTGCCGACCCGCGCCGTGCCGCGCGCCTGGATGAGGAACAGGCCGATCAGGATGCCGATCGCAATCGGGATCACCAGCGGCTGCAGCCCCGCCTCGACCACGGTCAGCCCCTCGACCGCCGACAGCACCGAGATCGCCGGCGTAATCATCGCATCGCCGTAAAACAGGCAGGTCGCCAGCACGCCCATGAGGACCAGGCTGGCCGTCCAGCTTTTGCCTTCGAGGTTGCGCGAAATCAGCGCCAGCAAGGCAAACGACCCGCCCTCGCCCTTATTGTCGGCGCGCATCGCGACGAACACATATTTGAACGTCACGATCAGCATCAGCGACCAGAAGATCAGGCTCAGCACACCGAAAATGTGCAGCGGGTCGACCGCCAGCGGATGCGGGCCGAGGAAGCTCTCCTTCATCGTGTACAGCGGCGACGTGCCGATATCGCCATAGACGACGCCGATCGCGCCGAGCGCCAGCACCGGCAGGCTGTCCTTGGAGCCGTGATGGGCAGGCGCGGTCGCTGCCTCCGCGGCGGGTGTTGAAGCTTCTGTTGTCATAAGCGAACGATGTGCGCCCTCGGGCCGTAAGGATTCCATGTGGATTCTTGGCCGTCGCCGTAAGGATGCCATGCGAAGCGCCGCCGCACCCCTCGACGATCGCGCCCGGGAAGCGCAGGGAACGCCCATGGCCGACCCCCCGCCATCGCCGAACAGCCCCGAACCCGTGCCGTTCGCCCTTGCCGTGCGCCGTTACGCCGAAGCGCTGATGATGGTCGCCGCCTCGACGCTGATTGGCCTGTTCGTCGCCCCGCGCTGGGGGCCGGCGTCGGTCGACCTGCTCTATTTTCCCGCTGTCCTCGCCGCAGCCGTTTTCTACGGTTTGCGCCCTGCCTTGCTCGCCGCTTTGGCCGCCGCGCTGGCTTATAATTTCTTCTTCCTCGCGCCCGTCCACACCTTCCGCATCGACCGCCCGTCCGACATTGTCACGGTGGTCATCCTGTTCCTGGTCGCGGTGGTGACCAGCCAGCTTGCCGCCTCAATCCGGACCCAGGCCCGCCTCGCCGCTGGTCACGCGGCGCGCAACGCTACCATTGCTGGATTTGCCCGCCGATTGCTGTCCTGTTCGACCGAGGCCGAAATCGGCGCGGTCGCCTGCGGCGAACTGGCGCGCCTCCTCGATTGCAACGCCGTCATGGTCAGCGGCCAGCCTCAACCTTTGGTCATCGCCCGCGATCCCGCATCGACCGCCGTTACCCCCAGCGACCTCGCCGCCGCCGCCTGGGTACTCGATGCCGGCGAACCGGCCGGTCGCGGCGTCGCGCGGATGGTCGCCGGCGAATGGCAGTTCCATCCGGTGAAATCCGAATCCGGCACCATCGCGGCGGTTGGCCTGGCGCGCGACGATGGCTTTCCGCCGGTCGCCGACGACCAGCGCGCCTTGCTCGATAATTTGCTCGATCAGGTTGCGCTGGCGCTCGACCGCGCCCGCCTCGAAGCCCAGTCGCGGCACGTCGCCGAATTGGTCGAGCGCGACCGCCTGCGCGCGGCCTTGCTATCGTCGGTCGGGCACGATTTGCGCACGCCACTGACCGCGATCATCGCCGCCGCCGCCGAACTGCGCCAGCTGGGCGATCCCGAAACGGCTTTGGTCGCCACCATCGGTGCCGAAGCGGCCAAGCTCGAACGCTACATCGCCAATCTGCTCGATATGGCGCGGATCGAAAGCGGCGCGGTCAAATTGAAGCTCGAACCGGTCGACCTGGTCGACGCGGTGTCGGCCGCGCTGCGCGACCTCAAACAGAGCCTCCACGGCCACGTCATCGACGTCGCGCTGGCCGACGATTTGCCCTTGGTCCGGGCCGACCCCGACCTCCTGCACCATTGCCTGATCAATCTGCTCGACAATGCCGGGCGGCATTCAACCCCGGCCTCGCCGATTCACATTCGCGCGACGCTCGACGCGGGCGACCTCGCATTGTCGATCGAGGACGAAGGCCCGGGGCTGCCGGATCCGAAAGCGCCGTTCGACACCTTCGCGACCATCGCCGGCTCCGACCGGAAGGGCGGCACCGGCCTCGGCCTCGCCATCGTCAAGGGCTTCGCGTCCGCCATGGGGATCATGGTCGAGGCCGGCGCCGGCCCGGCTGGCCAGGGCGCCGCCTTCACCCTGCGCTTCCCCAAGACTTTGACGCTCAGCGCCTTGGCCGTCGCCGATGCCGAATAATCCGCCCAAAATCCTGATCGTCGACGATGAGCCCCAGATTCGTACCCTGCTCAAGGCGACGCTCGCCCGCGCCGGCTATCGCGTCGTCGAAGCGGCCAATGGGCGCGAGGCCCTGAATGCCAAGGCCATCGACCGTCCCGACCTGATCCTGCTCGATCTCGGGCTGCCCGACCGCGACGGCCTCGAGCTAGTCGAAGCGTTACGCGCCGACCCGGCCAGCCGCCTGATCATCCTGTCGGCGCGCGAGCAAACCGAACAAAAAGTCGCCGCGCTCGATCTTGGCGCCGACGATTATGTGACCAAGCCGTTCGACACCGAGGAATTGCTTGCCCGCGTCCGCGCGTCGCTGCGCCAGCAGCTTGCCTCCAAGGCCGAACAACAGCGCGTCGTCGCCGGCGGCGTCACCATCGACCTGTTGAACCGGCTCGTGCTGCGCGACGGCGCCGAAGTTCATCTCACCCCCAAGGAGTGGACTGTCCTGGCGGAGCTTGCCAGTCGCCCCGGCCGGGTGCTGACCCACAGCCATTTGCTGCGCAACGCCTGGGGTCCGGCCCAGGAACGGCAGACCGAATATCTCCGCGTGGTCGTCCGCGCGCTGCGCCAAAAGCTCGAGGACATTCCGTCGCAACCGCGGCTGATCTTGAACGAACCGGGGGTCGGATACCGCCTGATCGGCTGATCATGGGGCGCTGCCAGCCGCCAGGCTCAGGCGTCGGCGAGTTCCGCGTCGCTCATCACCGGCCCGCTGTCCTGGCCCTTGGCCGAGACGTCGCGGTCGACAAATTCGATGATGGCGATCGCCGCCGCGTCCGACGCGCGGATGCCGGCTTTGATCACGCGGGTGTAGCCGCCGGCGCGCGCCTTGTAGCGTGGTCCGATGACGTCGAACAATTTGATCAGCTGGGTGTCATCCATCAGCCGGCCCTGCGCCAGCCGGCGGTTGCTCAGCCCGCCCTTCTTGGCCAGCGTCACCAGTTTCTCGACGTAGGGCCGCAGCTCCTTGGCCTTGGCGGTGGTGGTGGTGATCTGCTCGTGCTTGATCAGCGCCGCCGCCATGTTGCGAAACAAGGCGGTGCGGTGGCTGGAAGTGCGCTGCAGTTTACGATGGCCGACGCGATGGCGCATGGCTAAATCTCCGTTCGTCGGGAGCCCGTGTGAGGTAGCTCCGGCCAGGCGCTGATGCGGGGCAGCGCCAAGACCCCAAAATAAGACGGCGAGCCAGGGGCCCGCCGAACCCCCGCTCCTCAAGCCGATTTGCCGTCGCAAGTCAACCGCAGCGGACTATAGCGAGACGGCGCTCGCCGCGGTCCGAAGCCAGCCAACGACCGTTGGTCGAAAGTCGAACTTGTGGCACGCAATCAAGAAGTTAGAGTGCCGGCGCCGATTCGGAAGGGGATTTTCATGCAGTGTCAGCCATTTACGCGGGCCCGCCTGCGGGCCTGCTCGTCGGGCATCGCCGTTGCGTTGTCGCTCGCGTTCATTGCGCCGCCGGCGCTCGCCGCCGCGCCGGCGCGGGCCAACGGCTGGGGCGTCGCGCTGACCGACGTCACGCCCGACCTCGCGATCCGCTACGGCACACTGGCCAATGGCATGAAATATGCCATCCTCGCCAACGCCACGCCCAAGGGCACCGCGTCGGTGCGGCTGCATTTTGCCTTCGGTTCGATCGGCGAAGGCGAGAATGAGCGCGGCCTCGCGCATTTCATCGAACATATGGCGTTCAACGGCACCACCCACGTGCCCGAAGGCGACATGGTCAAGATCCTCGAGCGCCAGGGTCTCGCCTTCGGTCCCGACACCAATGCCCAGACCGGCTTCGATTCGACGACCTACATGCTCGACCTACCCCAGACCGACGCCGAGCATGTCGACACCGCCATGTTCCTGCTGCGCGAAGTCGCCAGCGAAGTGACGTTCGCTCCCGCCGCGGTCAATGCCGAGCGCGGCGTCATCCTCGGCGAAAAGCGCGCCCGCGACAGTTACCAGATTCGCCAACTGATCGACCTGTTGGGCTTTCAACTGCCCGCCACCCCTTACCCTAATCGCATTCCGATCGGCACCGATGCGGTGCTGAACAACGCGACCGCGGCGACGATTCACGATCTGTATCGTCGCTATTATCGGCCTGAAAACGCGACCCTGGTGTTCGTCGGCGATGCCGATCCGGCCGTGATCCAGGCGAAGATCGAGAAGGCGTTCGCCAGCTGGCAGGACAATGGCGCGGCGGGCGCGCCATTGCCGCGCGGCACGGTCGACTTCAACCGTCCCGCGTCGTTCGACAATTTCATCGACCCGGCGGTGCCGACCATTGTTGACATGAGCGTCATGCGGCCGTGGACCGACGACGTCGACACTTCGGCCGACCGCCGCCGCAAAATTGTCGAAGGCCTGGCCACTGCGATATTCAACCGGCGCCTGCAAAGACTGGCCAACGTCCCCAACTCTCCCCTCCTCGGGGCCGGTATGCTGACCCAGGACCAGAAAGACGCGGCCCGCGTTACGACCGTGAAAATCATCGCCAAGGACGGATCGTGGAAGCCAGCCGTGGCCGCCGCCGAGCAGGAAGTGCGCCGGACCCTCGACCATGGCTTCAGCGCGCGCGAGATGAAGACCCAGCTTGCCGAGACGGAATCGCAGCTCCGGACCGCCGCCGAACAGGCCAATACGCGGACCAACCAGGCGCTGGCCGGCGCCATTCTCTCGGTCATCGGTGAGAAGAAATTCGTGACGACCCCGCGCTATCGCCTCGATCAGTTCGACGCGGTCGCGCCTTCGCTCACCCCGGCCGAGGTCGACGCGGCGTTTCACGGCCTGTGGACCGGCAGCGCCCCGCTGGTCCATTTGAGCGACAAGCAGGATGTGCCGATTGCGCAACTTGCGGCGGCATTCACCGACAGCCACAAGATTGCCGTGGCCGCGCCGGCGGAAACGGCTGGGAAGGCTTTCGCCTACGACAGTTTCGGCCCGCTCGGCACCGTCGTCGCCGACCAGCGCATCGCCGACCTTGGGGTTCGCACCGTCCGCTTCGCCAATCACGTCCGGCTCAACATCAAGAAGACCGACTTCGAGGTCGGCAAGGTGCGGTTCCTGGTCCGCTTCGGCGGCGGCCTGCTCGACCTGCCGCGCGATCAGCCCGGGCTTGGCCCGATGATGTCGATCGTCTCGGGCGTTGGCGCCGTCTCCAAACATTCGCTCGAGGAATTGAAGGAGTTGACCGCCGGCAAGGTCGTCACCCTTGGCGCGGCCGTGTCCGACGACGCTTTCATCGCGACCGGGGCCACGACGCCGGCCGATCTCGGGCTGCAGATGAAGCTCAGCACCGCGTATCTGGTCGATCCGGGCTACCGACCGGAAGCGGCCAGCCAGTGGGCCAATCTTGTCCCGGTGATCGAAAAGTCGCTGTCCGAGCAGCCGCAAAATGTCGCCCAGACGCGGCTGCCGGTCCTCCTCGCCAATGGGGACGAGCGGTTTGGCCTGCCGGTCGAAGCGGTGCTGTCGAAACGCAATTTCGCCGAAGCCCGCGCGGCCTTGGCGCCGGTGATCGCGGCGGCGCCGATCGAGGTCACGATCGTCGGCGATGTAGATGAAGCCGCCGCCATTGCCGCGGTTGCCGCCAGCTTTGGCGCCCTCCCGCCCCGCCAGCCCGCCAGCGCCTATACGGCGGCGCGCAAGGTGACATTCCGCTCCGACCGTACCCCGATCAGCCTCACCCATGCCGGCCCCGCTGACCAGGCCCTCGTCCAAGCGGTGTGGCCGACCAGCGACGACCGCAATTACCGCACCGTCGTCGGCCTCGACCTGCTCAAGGACGTCCTCGATTTGATGCTGACCGCCAGCGTCCGCGAAAAGCTCGGCGACAGTTACGGCGTCAGCCTCGGCAGTACGATGTCCAGCGTCTATCCGAATTTCGGCTACCTCTCGGCCAGCGCCGTCGTCGCCCCCGGCAAGGCCGACGAAGTGCAACAGGCGTTTGCCGACGCCGCCGCCCAATTGCGCGACAAGCCGGTGACCGATGATTTGCTGGCGCGGGCCCGTAACCCGGAATTGCAGGCGCTGGACCGGGCCATGCGCGACAATGGCTTCTGGCTCGCGGCATTGGACGAGGCGCAGTCGAAGCCCGACCGGCTCAACCGGATCCGCCAGCGCCGCGCGTTGCTGACCGCCATCACCCCGGCCGACTTGCGCCAGCTGGCCGTCCTCTACCTGCAGCCGGGCAAGCTGCAGCAGGCGCGGATTGTCAGCAGCAAATTGGCCGCCCCGTCGCGCTAGCGGCGGCGCGCTGGTCGCGATTCCGCCTCGGACTCGACCTGTGGATAACTTGCGTTAAATTGCGCGGCGCGACTCGGGGGTTAACGGTCGCTTCGTTGGGAGGGACGGCCGTGGAAGGCGACATTCGCTATTATCAGCGCCGCGCGTGCGAGGAGATGCGCGCCGCGACCCGCGCCGTCACCGAGCCCGCGCGCGAGCGGCGGTTGCAACTCGTCGACCTCTACCTCCAGCGGCTGGCGGAGATGCAAGCACCAAGCCCGTTCGCCGACCGCAATAGAGCCCGGGCCTATGGCGTCAGCGGCAGCCAATCCGCCTTCGCCTGGTCCGCCACGGACGCGGATCCGCGCCACTAGTCGGGCGGACCATCCGCCGCATCCCCGCCATCAAGCCGCCGGTCGGGCGGTGTGTAGGTCAAGCCCAGCCGCTCACCCTCGCACAGATTTTCCGGCGGCGGCGGCGGCGCGACATAGTCGGGATCGCGCACCCAGCCCGGCGGCACCATCACTTCGAACCCCTCGCACCACGTCCATCCCGCCGCCGTCTGTTCCTCGCGATCGCGCTCGCCGAGCCGCTGGAGCCGTTCGATGATCCGCCCGCACGCTTCCTGATAATCCTCCTGCTCGTCCCACTTGGGATCGCCGATCCAGCCGCGCCCGCTCGCCTGCAATTCCCGCTCCTTGCCTTCGCGCGACTTCAAGACGTTGAGCGCTTCGGTGACGCTGACCTGCGGCGCCTCCTCCGACACATCGAGCAGTTCGGGGTCGAAGGCTTTTTCGGCATGGTTGATCAGCAGCATTTGCAGCCGCGCCTTGCCGGTCTCGACCGCCGCTTCCCACAACCGCCGAAACTCGGGTCGCCGGCTGCGCCGAGCATAGATGGCGTTGGTCGAAAAGCCCGCCGCCGCCGCCGCGCTGCGGACGTTCGCCCGATCGGCCAGCGCGGCAAAAAAGCGTTTCTCCGCCGCCGCCGTCCACCGCTCCGCCCCGCCGCGAACCGCCCGTGCCCCGTCCGCCCCCGGCTGCAGCACCGGCAGTCCCTCACCCTTAGTCCCTCTCCCCTCGCGGGAGAGGGACGGAAGCGCGCCGCAGGCGTGGGAGGGTGAGGGGTCGCTTTCCTCGGTTCCCTCACCCGCCACAAACGCCACCAGCGCCTCCGCCCAGGCGTCCGCAAACTCCGCATGCGCCTGTCGCCGCGCATAGGCGGTCGTATGGTCGATTCCGGCGTCCAGCGCCGCCCGCCGCGCCTCGCCCGTCCGTGCCAGCCCGCGCAGGAACGGCTTCACCCATCGGGGTGGTTTGCGTGTCTTGGTCATATTGTCTCCTAAGCCCCTCTCCCCGCCGCGGGAGAGGGCGACTCGGCGTAGCCGAGCGGGGTGAGGGCCTGTTGCGCGGAGGGTTGGCTCCCCTCAGCGAACCGCAATCATTTGCGAGTCACAACAGAATATAACCCATTTGGTATGCTGTAGGACAATGGTTTCTTTCCGGTGCGCGCCGCCGCATCTCCGCCATCGGCGGATTAACCCATTATGGCGGCTAATTATTATGGACTGCCACGGGTCCGGCGGGAACACGCCAAGCGTCCGATTCGTTGGGCTGTCGATGTTGTACCTATTGCTCATCGCCTGCCTGGCGCTTGTCGCCGTCGCCGTGTGGCGGCACCAGGTCAACCACCGCTAGTGGTAGCCTCCCACCCGTTGCGGACACCTTTCCAGCCTTCGATATTTTGCGTTCAAATGACCGATCGATGCGTCGGGCGAGCAACGAGTCTCATCCACAAGCGTTGATCAGGCGGGGCGAGGAACAACAGGGCTCATCGGGCCGTGCGCCACATTGCGCGGCTACAAAGGAGTAGGAAAATGAGGACGACCACGCTTCTAATCGGGGCGGGCGCTCTGATATTGTCGCCCGCCATGGTGCTTGCTCACCCCGGCCAAGGCGGTGGGTCAGGCGCCGGCGCCGCAATGGGTCATGGCCCAATAAGCCAACCCGCCAGTCATACTAGCCTGGGTTCAACCAACGGGTCCGGTTGGGATCATTTGAACGGACCGATCAAAGCAACGGGCCAGCCGAACCAGTCTTGCGAGACGGCCGGTTCACCGCCGGGAAGGTCCGCGAGCGCGCCGGGCTCGGCCTTTAACCCGGACGGCAAGGCTGGAACGCAATATGCCGGCGAACAGCCGCAAAACTCCCGCAACGCCGCGTCCGTTTCGCAGTACGACGTGGCCTGCGCCAATCAGACGCATTAGTCCCTGAACGCATCGCCGGGGTGTTCGCAGCTGCACGAAGGCGAACACCCCGCATGACGGTTCCCGAAATTGTCGGCGATCCCGTGGCGGGGTCAGTTCGAAATTTCGGCCAGCGCTTATAATATTTGGTCGATCAAAAAGAGACTGCCGGCCAGGGCCGCCAGGCCAATCAGCAAGCGCAAAAGAACGCTTTCGCCGCCAAGCCGGACACCAACCGCAATGGATCCGATCAAGGCCAGGAAAAACAGGAAAATGCCGTAGCCGGTGGCAACCAGCGCCTGAAACCATGCAACCATAGGGGCAGATTAGCCTGTCCGCGGCTTATTGAAAGAGCTGCCTAGGCCGACCGGCGCTTGTCCCCTTCAGGTGTGGAACGGCACGCATACTATAGCGACACCAAGCACATAGGAAAAAGGGCCGCCCTTTCGGACGGCTCTTCTTGTTTCTGATCCGGCTCGAAGTAGCACTTCGATCGAAAGGCGTTACCCCAGAATTTCCTGCTCGAGCCTTTGCTTCAATATCTTGACTATCCGTATAATCCGTATTATCTGTCTTTTGCGACTTTCGGAGACGACGGTAGTCTGCCTGTCCCGGCAGCATTGAAGGTCGAGGTAACAATGATGACGGATAACCTGTTGACGGTCCCGGCCAGGGAGGTCGCGAGCAAGTTTGGGTACTATACCGATGAGGCGTTGCTTCACCCGGTGGGTATCCAGCGTCACGGCACGACGCGTGTCGTGATGATCTCGCATAAAGAGTATCTCCGCCTGCTAGGCCGTGATCGTCAGGTTCTCCTCGTGAAGGACCTCGATGACGAAACCCTCGAAGCCATCCGGAATGCCGAACCCTCCGGGCGATCCAAAGCGCTCAACCACCTCATGGACGATCCCCCAACCCGCTGACGTTATCTCCTATTGCTACCTTTGGGCACGCGAAGCGGCGGACGGGCGCGATGAAGGGCTGGAGGATCGGCCGGCCGTGGTCGTTTTGGCGCAGATAATCCAGAATGGGTTGACGCAATTATTGGTCGCACCGATCACCCATTCCCCTCCCCGACAATTGGCAGAAGCGATCGAAATCCCGCCGAAGGTGAAGGCCTATCTCGGGCTTGACGAAGAACGAAGTTGGGTCGTCGTGACGGAACTCAACCGCTTCATCTGGCCCGGGCCGGACATCCGAACCGCCAAGGGGAAAGACACGCCCCTCTACGGACCAATCCCCGCGAAGCTGTTCCAACAGGTCCGTCAGGCGATCAGCGACCGAGCCGAAGCCCATCGCCTTGACATTTCGCCCCGCACCGAATGAAAAAAGGGCCGCCCTTTCGGGCGGCCCTTCTTTTCCCTGAACCGGCTCGAAGTAGTACTTCGGGACGAAGGCGTTAGCCGAGCATTTCCTGCTCGAGCTTCTTGGCCATTTCCTCGATGTTCTCGGGCGGCCAGCCGGGGATGTCCATGCCCAGCCGCAGCCCCATGCTCGCCAGCACTTCCTTGATTTCGTTCAAAGACTTGCGGCCGAAGTTGGGGGTGCGCAGCATCTCCGCTTCGGTCTTCTGGACGAGGTCGCCGATGTAGATGATGTTGTCGTTCTTCAGGCAATTGGCGCTGCGGACCGACAACTCCAGCTCGTCGACCTTCTTCAACAAATAGCGATTGAGCTGGTTGGCGTCGGCCTGGCTTTCGGCCGGCATCGCCGCGGTGCCGCCCATCATCGCCGGCGCGGCCGCACGGATCGCGCCTTCCTCGAAGTGGACGAACAATTGCAGCTGATCCTGGAGGATCCGCGCCGCATAGCCCAGGGCATCTTCGGGGCTGATGGTGCCGTCGGTTTCGATCGTCAGGGTGAGCTTGTCGTAATCAAGCTCCTGCCCGACGCGGGTATTCTCGACCTTGTAAGCGACCTGGCGGACCGGCGAGTAGAGCGCGTCGATCGGGATCAGGCCGATCGGCGCGTCGGCCGGGCGGTTGGCCTGGCTCGGCACATAGCCTTTGCCGACGTCGGCGGTGAGCTCCATGTTGAGCGTCGCGCCTTCGTCGAGGTGGCAGATGAGAAGGTCGGGGTTGGTGATCTCGATGTCGCCGGTGGCGGCGATCATGCCGGCGGTGACGTCGACCGGGCCGGTGGCGGACAGCTGGAGCCGCTTGGGACCCTCGCCTTCCATCTTGAGCGCGATCTGCTTGACGTTGAGCACGATGTCGGTGACGTCCTCGCGGACTCCGGTCAGCGACGAGAATTCATGCAGCACGCCTTCGATCTTGATCGAGGTAATCGCGGCACCCTGGAGCGACGACAGCAAGACGCGGCGCAAGCTATTGCCAAGCGTCATGCCGAAGCCGCGCTCCAATGGCTCGGCGACGAACGCGGCGCGGCGGCGGGCATCGCCCCCGATCCGGCGCTCGAGGCTGTTGGGCTTCTTGAGTTCCTGCCAGTTCTTTGCGTTGACGGCCATGTTCATCCCTTGGCAGTGCGAGGGCGGCTTGTTCGAAGCGCGACCTCTGGGTTAAGTCCTGTTCGTCTCTTCCGGCGGCCCGTTCGGGCGGCGCGCCGGCCATTCAAAGCGTCGTCATCGGACGCCCAAGATCACACGCGGCGGCGCTTGCTCGGCCGGACCCCGTTGTGCGGGATCGGCGTGACGTCGCGGATCGAAGTGATCTGGAAGCCGACCGCCTGCAGCGCCCGAAGCGCGCTTTCGCGGCCCGATCCTGGACCCTTCACTTCGACTTCCAGCGTCCGCACGCCATGGTCGGCGGCTTTCTTGCCGGCGTCCTCGGCCGCGACCTGGGCCGCATAAGGGGTCGATTTGCGCGATCCCTTAAAGCCCATCGTGCCGGCGCTCGACCAGGCAATCGCATTGCCTTGCGCGTCGGTGATGGTGATCATCGTATTGTTGAAGCTGGCGTTCACATGCGCGACGCCGGCGGTGATGTTCTTGCGCTCCCGCCGACGGAGGCGCTGGGGGGCTTGGGCCATGATATTTCGTTCCTAGAATCTCGGTGTGCTGGGAAAAGGCGAAGTGGCTTACTTCTTCTTTCCGGCGATCGCCTTGGCTTTGCCCTTGCGGGTCCGCGCGTTGGTGTGCGTGCGCTGGCCGCGGACCGGCAGGCCCTTGCGGTGGCGCAGGCCGCGGTAGCAGGCGAGATCCATCAAGCGCTTGATGTTCATCGACACTTCGCGCCGCAGATCGCCTTCGACCTTGAAGTCGGAACCGTCGATGGCTTCGCGGATGTGCAGCACTTCCTGATCCGTCAGGTCCTGGACCCGCTTTTCCGCGCCGATGCCCAATTTGTCGGTGATCTGCTTGGCGGTGCTGCGGCCGATGCCGTGGATGTAGGTGAGCGCGATTTCGACGCGCTTGTTGGTGGGTATGTTTACGCCGGCGATACGGGCCATTCTCGATCCTCTATTTAGCTCCACGGGCGGGGTTATTCCGCGCCCATCTCCTCGCTAGTCACCCCGATCCAAACGAAAAACCGACGCGCGCACGAATGCGCCGCCGGAAACCGGAAGATCGGGATGAGTTGCAAATAGGAATTGAGCCAGCGTGAGTCAAGCGCCGCCGGGGCGGCGATTGCCGGGACTGGACCAGCCCGATACAGGCGCGGGACCATGGAGCGGCTGAGCCTCGACCAACCCCTGCCCGAGCGGCTGCGCGGCAGCATTTTGGCGCTCGGCAATTTCGACGGTTTTCACCTCGGCCACCAGGCCGTCGTCGGCCGCGCTGTTGCCCGCGGCTTTCACGAGCGGCGGCCGGTCATCGTCGCCACATTTGATCCCCACCCGGTCCGCCACTTCAAGCCCGACGTGCCGCCGTTCAAGCTGACCAGCCTCGACCAGCGCCAACGCCTGTTCGCCCAGGCCGGGGCCGACGCCATGCTGGTGTTCGGCTTCGACGCCGACCTCGCCGCCACCACCGCCGAGGATTTTGTCACCCAGCTGCTGGCCAAGCGGATTGGCGCCGCGGGCGTCGTCACCGGCGACGATTTCACCTTCGGCAAAGGCCGCGGCGGCAATGTCGAGGTGCTCAAGGCGGTCGGGGCCAAGGTCGGCATCGCCGCCGAAGCGGTCGCGCCGGTGCTGCTCGACGGGGAGCGGATTTCGTCGGGGCGGATTCGCGAAGCATTGGCGGCCGGCGATCCGGGCACCGCGACGCATTTGCTCAGCCGCCCGTTCGCGGTCGCCGGCGTGGTCGAACATGGCGACGGGCGCGGGCGCGATTTGGGCTATCCGACCACGAACCTGACGCTCGGCGATTACCAGCGGCCCGCTTATGGCATTTACGCCGCCCACGTCCGGCTCGACGATGCGCGCGAGTTTGCCGCTGTCGCCAGCCTCGGCATCCGCCCGACATTCCAGCCGCCGGTCGAACTGCTCGAGGCCTGCCTGTTCGATTTCGACGAGGATTTGTACGGCCGGACGATCGAGGTCGCGCTGCACGCGTATATTCGCCCGGAAGAGAAGTTCGACGAGCTGGGTGCGCTCACCGCCCGCATGCGCGAGGATGAGGCGGCGGCGCGGAAGATGCTGGCTTGATCCTCCCCGGGACGGGGAGGTGGCAGCGCGAAGCGCTGACGAAGGGGGGCCTGCGCGTGGTGCGAAACCCCCTCCACCACGCTGCGCGCGGTCCCCCTCCCCGACCCGGGGAGGAGCTAGGCGTTTGCATCCTTGCCCCCACCCGCTAGAGCGCCGCCCAATGTCCGACGCTCCTGAAAAACCCGATTACAGGCACACCGTGTTCCTGCCCAAGACCGACTTTCCGATGAAAGCCGGGCTGCCGCAGAAGGAACCGGCGATTTTGGCGCGCTGGCAGGAGCAGGACCTGTACGGGCAGATCCGCAAGGCCCGCGCGGGCGCCGCCAAGTTCATTTTCCACGACGGTCCGCCCTACGCCAACGGCGACATCCACATCGGCCATGCGCTCAACCACACATTGAAAGACATGGTGGTGCGCACCCAGACCTTGCTCGGCAAGGACGCGCCTTACGTGCCCGGCTGGGACTGCCACGGGCTGCCGATCGAGTGGAAGATCGAGGAGCAATATCGCAAGAAGAAGCTCGACAAGGATCAGGTGCCGCTGCTCGAATTCCGCGCCGAATGCCGCGCGTATGCCCAGTATTGGGTCGACGTGCAGCGCGAGCAATTGAAGCGGCTGGGGATCAGCGCCGACTGGGACCATCCCTATCTGACCATGGCTTATTTCGCTGAAGGGACGATCGTCTCCGAATTGTTCAAGTTCGCGGCCAGCGGCCAGCTGTATCGCGGCGCCAAGCCGGTGATGTGGTCGCCGGTCGAGAAGACCGCGCTGGCCGAGGCAGAGATCGAGTATGAGGACGTGGTCTCGACCCAGATCGACGTCGCGTTCGAGATTGTAGAGAGCCCGATCCCCGAGCTGGTCGGCGCGCATGCGGTGGTGTGGACAACAACGCCGTGGACGATCCCGGTCAACCAGGCTTTGGCTTACGGGCCGAGGGTCGCGTACGAATTGCTTTATGCGAACGACGACCGCAAATATCTCGTTGCTCACGAGCTGCGAGACGATTTTCTAAAGCGAACTGGGCTTCTGGTAAAAGGGAAGTCCGGCACGCGTGATCCCATCGCTGCCGATGACATCGTCGATTGGATGGACGAACATATGTTCATCGGTTCGAAACTCGCCGGCACCATCGCCCGCCATCCGATGCATCATCTCGTCGGCTTCTTCGCCAAGCCGCGGCCGTTCCTGCCGGGCGACTTTGTCACCACCGACCAGGGCACGGGGCTGGTCCACATGGCGCCCGACCATGGCGAGGACGATTTCGAATTGTGCAAGTCGGTCGGCATCGACCCGGTGTTCGCGGTCGAGGGCGACGGCAAGTACCGCGCCGACTGGGCGTGGCTGGGCGGCGCAGATGAGCGCAGAGCCAGCGTCATCAATAATAAGTTCAACGCCCCCGACGGGCCGATCTGCAGCGACCTGCGCGACGCCGGTGCGCTGCTTGCGGCATCCGCCGATTTCAAGCACAGCTATCCGCATTCGTGGCGGTCGAAGGCCAAGGTCATTTACCGCTGCACGCCGCAATGGTTCATCACCATGGATCGGCCGCTGCCCGCCGAGCATTGCGAGAGCTTCGCCGAGCAGCGCTGGGACAATGAGGGCGGCGCGATCGCGCGCACGCCGACGCTGCGCCAGCTGGCCATGCAGGCGATCGCCGACACGCGGTTCGTGCCGGAGAAGGGCCGCAACCGTCTGGGATCGATGGTCGCCGATCGCCCGGACTGGGTGATCAGCCGCCAGCGCGCCTGGGGGGTGCCGATCGCGGTGTTCGTCGCGCGCAAATCGGGCGAGCTACTAGTCGACGCCGAGGTCAACCGGCGGATCGTCGCCGCGGTCAGCGCCGGCGGCGTCGATGCGTGGAATGACGACAATGTTGCGGGCTTCCTCGGTCCCGACCGCGATCCGGCCGATTACGAACGCCAGACCGACATTCTCGACGTGTGGTTCGACAGCGGCTGCACCCATGTCTTCACGCTCGAGAGCGGCCACTGGCCCGACCAGCGCTGGCCCGCCGATTTGTATCTCGAAGGCTCGGACCAGCACCGCGGCTGGTTCCAGTCGTCCTTGCTCGAAAGCTGCGGGACGCGCGGCCGGGCGCCCTATGACGCGGTGCTGACCCACGGCTTCACGATGGACGCCAAGGGCCTCAAAATGTCCAAGAGCCTGGGCAATACGATCAACCCGCTCGATTTGATGAAGGAGCATGGCGCCGACATCTTGCGGCTGTGGGCGCTGTCGGTCGATTTCACCGAGGACCACCGGATCGGCAAGGAAATCCTCGGCGGGGTCGCCGACCAGTATCGCAAATTGCGCAACAGTTTTCGGTACCTGCTCGGCGCGCTCGAGGGGTTCGGCGACGACGAGCGGGTGAGCGACGTGGCGGCGATGCCCGAGCTCGAACGCTACATGCTGCACCTGACGGCCGAGCTCGACGCCAAGCTGCACACCGCGGTCGATGCCTTCGATTACAACAGCTACACGCGGCTGATCGGCGATTTCGCCAACAATGATCTGTCGGCCTTCTATTTCGATATCCGCAAGGACGTCCTTTATTGCGAGGTCAATCCGGCGACCGGCACGCAAACCGCCACCCGTCGCGCTTATCGCACGGTGCTCGACACCTTGTTCCACGCGCTGGTGCGGTGGATGGCGCCGGTGCTGGTGTTCACCACCGAGGAAGTATGGGGCACGCGCTTTCCCGATGGTGGCTCGGTGCATTTGCTGGAATGGCCGGAAGTGCCGGCGGTCGCGGCCGACGATGGGCGCTGGGCGATGCTGCGCGAATTGCGCACGCAAGTGACCGAAGCGATCGAGCCGCTGCGCCGCGACAAGGTGATTGGTTCGAGCCTGGAAGCGGAAGTGACGGCGCCCGAGCTGGTGGCGTCCGCCGACGACTTGGCCGAGCTGTTCATCGTCGCGTCAGTCAAACAAGGCGATGCGGTGACGGTGGTCAAGACTGACAAGAAGAAATGCGGGCGCTGCTGGCGGTATTTGCCCGAAGTGACCGAGGACGGCGCCTTGTGCGACCGCTGTAAGGGGGTTTTACGTGGGTGAGCCGTGGCAAATCCTCCCCGGGACGGGGAGGTGGCAGCGCGAAGCGCTGACGGTGGGGGGTCTGCGCGTGGCCCGAAACCCCCTCCACCATGCTACGCATGGTTCCCCTCCCCGTCCCGGGGAGGATTTCGCTTGAAAGCCCGTTCGCTCGGCTTCTCGATCGCGGCAGTAGTGTTCGCGCTCGACCAGCTGGCCAAGTGGGTCGTCGCCGGGCCGCTCGACCTGCAAGCGGTCCGCCAGATCGTGCTGCTGCCGATTTTCAACCTGACGTGGACCGAGAATCAGGGGATTTCGCTGGGGCTGTTCAACGCCGAGACCGCCGTCGGCCGCTGGCTGCTGGTGGCGGTGACCGGGGCGATTGCCATCGCCGTCGCCATTTGGATCGGGCGCGAAAAGCAGCGCGGCGACCAGATTGCGCTCGGCATGGTGCTCGGCGGGGCCCTGGGCAATATCCTCGATCGCGCCCGGTTCGGCTATGTGGTCGACTTCGCCGACCTGCATTTTGGCGACTTCCGCCCGTTTTTGGTCTTCAATGTCGGCGACGCAGCGATTAGCATTGGCGTCGTCATCCTGTTACTGCGCGCCTTCCTCATCAAGAATGAGCGGCCCAAGGAGAATATCGAGCATGCGTAAGTTGATTCCCGCGCTCCTGCTGCTGCCGGCGTTCGGCCTGGGTGGCTGCGCCATGATGAAAGGGCGCAGTGCGGCGCCGGACGAATTCGCGGTGGTGCGCAACGCGCCGCTGATCATCCCGCCCGATTACACGCTGACGCCGCCGGCCGCCGGCACCGCCTCGGTCAGCCCGTCGGAAGCGCAGTCGCAAGCGATCGAAGCCTTGTTCGGCGGACCCGCGCCGCGCAGCAATGCCGAGACCAGCCTGCTCGAAAGCGCCGGGCGCGATCGGGCGTCGGTCGGGGCGAAGTCCAGCGCCGGCGATCCCAATACGCGGATTGTCGACAAGGGCACGGTGACCGCACAGATTCTCGCCACGGCGCAAGGGGACAGCAGTGTCGCCACGGCGCGGGCTTCGCACTAAGACAAGAGGAAACGGGGGGTAGCAACCGGACCGATGGCTGAAGACACGCTTTCCGCCCGCCTGGTCGACGTCGAATCGATGGTCGACCGGTCGCGTCGCCGTTTCGAAGAAGGCTCGCGGCTGCTCGAGGAAGCGCACCGGGCGCTGGCCGACCTCCAGCAGGCGCTGATCGGGTCGCCGACCACGCTGACCGCCGAAGACAGCGAGGAAGCGTCGTCGCGGTTGCTGGCGTCGTTGAAGGCGGCGGGCGGGGAAATGCCCGAGACACTGTGCGGCGGCCGGCTGGCGGTCGACCAGGTGCAGCGGCTGATCCGCATCGACGGTCATCCCATCGGCATCACCGAAATGGAATATCGGGTGCTCGAACTGCTCGCCTTCGCGCGCAACAATGTCGTCACCCGGGCGATGCTGTTGAAGCACCTGTATCGCCGGGCCGACGACCAGCCGCAGCCCAAGATCATCGACGTCTTCATTTCCAAGCTACGCAAGAAATTGCGGATGGCGTCGAACGGGCATGAGTTCATTGAGACCATTCCGCAGCGCGGCTGGATTTTGCGCGACCTCGAGGCCCCCTCGGACGCTTAACCCCTGAGATTTACGGTTTGTTAGCCGTCCGCGGTTACCGCCGGGGCATGCTTCATCTTGCTCCCGTTCCCTATCTCGATGACACGCCGCAGCCCTATGCCGAGGCGCTCGCGCGACTGGCGAGCATTCGCCATGCGCTGCGGCTGGTCGATCCGTTCGGCGGCGGGCCGGCTTCGGACCCCGACGAGGACGAGCAATTGGCGGCCAGCTGGAGCCAGGCGAGCAAGGCCAAAAACCGCTGTTTCGACGGCCGCACTGGCCGCACCGCGAGCGCGGCGGCGGCGGGGCTGCAAGCCATGCTGGCCGAGCGGGCGACGGGTCGCGAGCCCCATGTCGCGGCCAGTCAGCAGTTGACGGAAGAAATTCGCCTTGGCCTGGAAGACGTGTCCAAGCTGATGCGCCGCAGCTAGGCGGGTCCGATTGCCTTGGGCGTCGACGGGTCGGCGCCCCATTCGCTCCAGCTGCCATCGTACAACCGCGTTGCCCGGTTGCCGAGCAAATGCGCGGCGAAAATCAATGCATTGGCGGTAACGCCGGAGCCGCAAGTAGCGACGAACGACGCGTGCGGATCGGCCCCGGCATCGGTGAATATCCGGGCGATCTCATCGCGGCTGCGAAAGGTGCCGCCATCGTTGTAGAGCGCCGCGAACGGCAGGTTGCGCGCGCCCGGAATATGACCGGCCGCGACTCCGGGACGCGGATCGGCCTCGCTACCCTCGAAGCGGGCCGTGCTGCGCGCGTCGATCAAGGCGGTGCCGAGCCCGGCGCGGACCTCGCTCTTGCTGACCACCTCATCGGCGCGTTCCACGGCGTCGAAGCGGGCGTGGCGCGGGGCAGGCTCGCCGCTCTCCACCGGCCGCCCTTCCGCCGACCATTTCTGGAAACCGCCGTCGAGGATCGCGACCTGGCTGGCGCCAAAATGCCGCAGCATGAACCAGCCGCGGGCGGCGGTGCGCAGCGGCGAATTGTCGTAAACGACGATGCGGTCGTCGCGGTCGACGCCAAGCGCCGCCATCGCCGCGCCAAACGCGGCGGCGGCAGGCAGCATGTGCGGGGCCGGGTTGGCCTTGTCCGAAAGTTCGTCGATGTCGAGAAAGCGCGCGCCGGGGATGTGCGCGGCGAGATATTCGGTGCGGGCGTCGCGGCCACTGGAGGACATGAAAAAGCTCGAATCCACCGCGACGAGGTCGCCGGCGCCGAGATTGTCGCCAAGCCATTGCGTCGAGACCAGATCGTCCATGGGAACTCCGTCATTGCGAGCGAAGCGAAGCAATCCAGCCTCGTGCCGCTGGATTGCCGCGTCGCCGCGCTCCTCGCAATGACGATTTTCTACTGCTAGGGGCGCGGGCATGGACCCCAAGCATCTTGGCAAGAGCAGCGCGCTGCCCGCTTCACCCGACGCGGCAGTGCTCGATTATGTGCCCAACCCGCAAGCTGGCGCGCTCTATTTGGTGCGGTTCGCGGCGCCGGAATTCACGTCGCTGTGCCCGGTCACCGGGCAGCCCGACTTTGCGCATCTGGTGATCGATTATGCGCCGGGCGCAACAATCGTCGAATCCAAGAGCCTCAAGCTGTTCCTCGGTGCGTTCCGCAACCACGCCGGTTTCCACGAGGACGTGACAGTCGGCATCGGCCAGCGGCTGGTCGCGGAAATGCAGCCTGTATGGCTGCGCATCGGCGGCTATTGGTACCCGCGCGGCGGCATGCCGATCGACGTCTTCTGGCAAAGCGGCCCACCGCCCGAAGGCCTGTGGCTGCCCGACCAGGGGGTCGCTGCGTACCGCGGCCGAGGCTGACTTAGCGGAAGGCCGCCTCGGTCGGCGGGAAGGCATCGTCCGCTGGCGCCGGCGCATCCGATGCGCGCGACTTGGTCCACAAGTATAGCGCCCCAATGGCGACGGCAAAGACCACCACGCTGACCAGCATCACTGCCGAGTAAGGCGCAACCAGCCCAAACACATTGGCGCTGTCCGGCGAGCCCGCTTTCTCCGCCCCCGCGACCGCGAAAGCGTAGACGACACCCATCAGGCTCTCGCCGACGATCAGGCCGGTAGCCATCAGCACGCCCATCCGTTCGGCGAAGGCCGGGCTCTTCGATTGCAACGCCCAGCGATTGTAGAACCAGCCGAGCACCGCGCCGAAGGGGATCAGCAGATCCGCCTCGAGCGGCAAATAGATGCCCATGCCGATCGCCAGCGGCGGCAGATGGAGGCGCTTGTTGGAAAACCGCCTCAACAGTTCATCGACGATTACGGCGACGGCACCGATGATTGCACCTTCACGGATCAAGCCCCAATCGAGGCTGCTGCCGAGCACGCCCTGAGCAATCGTCGAGATGATCGCTGCCTGCGGCGCGGCCAGCGCGGTTTCCTTGGCCCCGGGCGCACCCTGGAAGGTGAAAGCCGTGTTCATGAGATCGAGAATTGGCGGAATGACGATCGCGCCGAACACGACGCCGAGGATCAGAGCCACCTGCTGCCGCCAGGGGGTCGCTTCAACCAGCTGACCGGTCTTCAGATCCTGGAGGTTGTTGTTCGAGATGGTGGCGACGCCGAATATGATTGCCGTCACGAACAAAGCGAACGCCACCAGCGCCTTGGTTTGGTCACCGCTGACCCCGGGGAATAGCGCCACGAGGATCAGGGAAATGCCCAGCACCGACAGGATGCCGACGCCTGAGATCGGGCTGTTCGACGCGCCGATCAGCCCCGCCATGTAACCGCACACTGCGGCAATCACGACGCCGGCTACCAGCGTGTAGATGATGCTGAGCGCGATGGTTAGACCAGGTGCGGCCGCGATTGGCGCCGTATTGCCGAAGGCATAAAGCAGAAGGCCGATCGGGATCATGGACAGCAAGATCGTGGCGGTGACGATGCCGATCGGGATGTCGCGCTCAGTCAGGGGCAGATCGGCCCCGCGGCCGGCCTTGCGCTCTTTGTTGGCGATCAGCGCCGAGCGAATGCCCGCGACAATCGGTCCGATGATTTTCAGCAGGGTCCAGATCGCCGCGACGCCGATGGTGCCGGCGCCGACCATGCGGGCTTTTTGCTTGAAGGCCGCGCTGACCAGCGTTTCAAGATCGCCGCCGATCTGGGCAGCGAAGGCTGCGTCCTGGGTCCAGTGGGGAACGATGAACGCCCAGGTGATCAGCATACCGATCACCATCGCGGCGCCGACCGCGACGCCAACCAGATGGCCGACGCCAATTAACGCCATCGACAGGCTGGCGGAAATGGCCGAGCCACCGGAGCCTACCTTGAAGACGCGCCCGGCCGTGTCGGTCAGCAGGCGGGTCTTGGCGACCAGGAAGTACAGCGCAGCGATGATTGTCGAAACGGCAATCAGCACCAGCCCGCGCCGGTTCTCTTCTGCGCCGCCAACCCCGCTGCCGACCTTGAGAACTTCAGCAGCGGCGACTCCTTCCGGATAGGGAAGGTCGGTTCCGGTCACGAGCGCTCGGCGCAAGGGCACCGAGTACATCACCCCAAGGATGCCGCCGATGCCAATGACGGCCACCGACAGCCAGTATGGGAAGTGGTTCCAATAGCCGATCATTATGAGGCCAGGCAGCACGAAGATGATCGCCGACAGCGTCCCTGCCGCCGAAGCAATCGTCTGGACGATATTGTTTTCCTGGATCGTCGAATCGCGGAAAGCTTTCAGGACCGCCATTGAAATCACGGCCGCTGGGATCGACGTCGCGAAGGTAATGCCGATCTTGAGTCCGAGATAGACGTTGGCGGCGGTGAACACGACGGTGATCAGCGCGCCGAGGACGATGCCCCTAAGCGTCAGTTCCTTGACCATGGTGCCGGCCTGTGCCGCGTCGCCCTTGCTCGCCATTCCTCGACTCCCCTGAAAACTCTATACTGCGACGCTGGCCATGGCCGGGACCGGGCTCGAATGGCGTCGCACCACCCGCCAGCGCCCGTCGTCGAACACCCAGACGTCGGTCAGCAGCACGCTGTCTTCGATCTCGCGCCCGAGATATTTGACGCACCACTTGGCCTGGACAGTGCCAACCATCACTTGGTCGAGAACCGTCGCTTCGACGACTTCAAGCTCGATCCTGACCAGCTCGCGTTTCTGAATCGCCTCGAGCCATTCATCTCGGTTGAGTGTGAACGGGCCGCTCGCGCGCGTGCCGATCAACACGAAGTCCGCATGAATCAGCGACCTCAACAGGTCTATGTTCTTGGCACACAAAGCGTCGCGCCACTGGCGTTCAAGCGCCTCGATCAGTTCGCAACCCTTAGCAACCACGCAGCAAACCTCCGGCGTCGAAGGTCGTCCCGCCCACCTTGCTCAGGCGCTCGACAATTCCGTGGAACGTAATTCCGGGATCGCTCATGCGGGCCTCTCCTCCGGTCGCCACTTTGCCGACGCAGGGAGCAAGCGCAAGGGGGGCTCGAGGTACCAGGACTGTGAAACGCGCTAACGAGCGGCGATATTGATTCCGACAAACGCGCCTGGGCCCGGCCCGCGCTGAACCAGCAGAAGCACCGACGTGCGCCCGGTTCGGCGGGCGCCTTCGACCGCCGCCGTGACCTGCGCCGGAGTCGCCACCGATTGCCGGTTGACCGTCACGATTAGATCGCCGCGCTGAAGGCCTTGTTCGGCGGCGTCGCTAGCCGGGTCGACCGCGGTGATAATGACGCCGCGCGCGGTTGCGGGAAGCTTGGAAGCGTTGGCAAGCTCGGGCGTCAGTGGCTGCAACGACAACCCCAGCGCCTGCTGGGTTGGCACTGTCACTGTGGTCCCGACCGCCGAATCTCCACCCGGAGTTCCGCCGGTCAGCGCCGCCAGTTGGTCTTCGGTCGGCCGTTGCGCGACCGTCGCAGTGATCCGGATTGGCCGGCCATCGCGAATGATATCGATCGGAATTTTTGTGCCTACGGCATTGTTAGCGATCAGGAAGGACGCGGTCTGATCGGGCGTGACCGGCTGGCCATTGACCCGTACGACCACGTCGCCAGCCTGGATTCCGGCGCGTGCCGCGGCTTCGCCCGGCTGGACCCAGCGGACGATTTCGCCGCTGTCCTTGGGCAGGCCCAGACTCGGCGCGATATTCTCGTCGAGCGGCTGCAGGCTGATCCCGAGGTAACCACGCTGCGGACGCTGACCACGGCGGAGCGAATCGATCACCGGCTTGGCCAGTTCAGCGGGGATCGCCAGGCCGATGCCGACGCTGGCCCCGGTCGGCGAAATCAACGCGGAGTTGATGCCGATGACATTGCCGTTCAAATCGAACATCGGGCCGCCCGAATTGCCCATGTTGATCGAGGCGTCGGTCTGAATGTAGCGGTCATAGGCGCCGGTGCCGGTGATGCCGCGGTGAAGGGCCGAGATGATGCCCGCGGTGACGGTTCCGCCAAGGCCGTAAGGATTGCCAACGGCAAGCACCCAGTCACCGACCCGGGCGCGAGTGCTGTCGCCGAAGTTGACGTACGGTAGGTTGGTGCCTTCGATCTTGAGCAAGGCAAGGTCAGACGTCTGGTCGCGACCGACGATCCGCGCGGTATATTCCTTGCGGTTGGTCAAGATGACGGTGACGGTGTCGACGGTGCCCGAGCCGTTGATGCCGGCCACCAAATGGTTGTTGGTGACGATATAGCCGTCGGGCGAGACAATGAAGCCCGAGCCCAGCGATCCGGTCTCGCGGGTCCGCGGCGCCACGCCGCCTTGCGGCGCTGGTTGTCCCGGCTGTCCCTGCGGCGCCCCGAACCGGCGGAAGAATTCCTCGAACGGATCATTCGACTGGGCGGTGACGGGGACCCGTTGCTTGGTCGAGATGTTGACCACCGCCGGTTGCAGCCGCGCGGCAAGGTCGGCGAACGATAGTGGCGCGCCGGGACGCGGCGACATTGCCGACGGCTCATTTTGAGCGACCTGCGCGCCGACTGGGCCGCTGGCGATCGAGAAGGCGGTTCCTCCTAGCAGCAGAGCCATTGTGACCCCATAGGCGTAGCGCACTTTTCCGGACTCCTTCGCTCTCATCGATACTCCATGACTTATCTGGCGGATGCAAAGATTATGTGGATTGCAGCCTTAATCCGCTTGGGCCTTAATCCTGATTGAACGAACGCAAGTGAGCGCACGTTCAATTATTCAGCGCGAGCGTCCAGAGAATTCCTTCAGATAGTCGTTCTGCGGCGACAAAATGATGGTCGAAGGCGCGGGACGGTCGTTCGGTTCGCCGATGAATGTCCGCTGATAGCTCTGCATCGCCCGATAGAAATCATAGAATCCCGGATCCTTGCCGAAACTTGCAGCATAGGTTTTGGCCGCCTGGGCCTCGGCTTCGGCGCGGATGATCTGGGCTTTTTTGGCCGCTTCGGCGCGGATCGAGAGGGCTTCCTGCACGCGCGCGTTGCGCATCCGCTCGTAGGCGCTGTCGAGCGGGGTTCCGTCGGGCAGGTCCGCCCGCTTGATGCGGACGTCGATGATCTCGGCGCCATATTGCCGCGCGACGCGGTCGAGGCCGCTGCGGACATTCTCCATCACGCCCTCGCGCTCCGGCGAAAGGAGCGACGCGAACGGCCGCTTGCCAAGCTCATTGCGCAATTCCGAACCGAGAATCGGCTGTAACGCCTGACTCACCCGCTCGGGAGTTCGAGCACGAATGTACATCTTCAGCGGGTCGACGATCCGGTAGCGGGCGAAGGCGTCGACCTCGAGCCGAAGCTGGTCGGTCGAAAGTACCTGCTGGCGGTCCATGTCGACGTCGAGCACCCTTTTGTCGATCCACACTAGGTTTTCGACGAACGGGATTCGCCACGAGATGCCGGCACCCTCCCCGCCGATCGGGTGATTGGGCTTGAATTGGTTGAGAATCCGCACCGGCTTGCCGAAGCGGACGATCACCGCCTGCTTGGTTTCCGGGACGATCGGGAAGCTACCGAGCACGACAAACAGCAGGACCAGGCCTGCAATTCCGGCCAGCAACGAGCGGCGGCGAACGAGCTCCATCATTGTCCAGAATCCGCCGGGGGCTGCCCCTTTTGGGGCTGCGGCAACGGCAAATAGGGCATCACGCCCGGAGCCTCGATGATCGTCTTGTCGACCCGCCGCAGCACTTCCTCCATGGTCTCGTAATACATGCGGCGGCGAGTGACGTCGGGCGCCAATTTATATTGCTCATAGACTTTGTCGAACGCCCCGGCCTCGCCCTCGGCCTTGAAGGTAAGCTGCTGAGCGTAGGAATTGGCCCGGCTGACGTAGCGCTGCGCATCCTGCTGGGCGGCGCTGACCTCCTTGAAGGCGGCGTTGACCGCGTCAGGGGGATCGGCGCGCTTGATCGCTACGCCCTGGACCAGGACACCGGCCCGGTAGCCATCGAGGACTCGCTGGACCGACTCCATCACCTGGCCCTCGATCTGTCCGCGGCGGTCACCCATCGCGTCCCTCAGGGAGACGCGCGCGATAACCGCCCGCATCGCGCTTTCGGCGACCTGGCGAATGGTCTCCTGCGGGTCGGCGAGCTCGAACAGGAAAAGCTCGGGGTCGCGGATGTTCCAGCGCACCGAATAGTCGATATCGATGATGTTCTGGTCGCCGGTCAGCATCATCGCATCCGGCTGCGACGGCAAATTCTCGACGCGGATGTTCTCGACGTCGATTTTCTGCACCCGGTCGATCGGCGACGGCAGGGTCAGGCTGACGCCCGGCCCCAGCGTGGTGTAATATCGGCCGAAGCGGGTGACGACGCCGCGCTGTTCCGGTGCGATGCTGTGGAAGACCGTGAACACCAGCCACACCAGGACGAGAGCAAGCAGCCCCCACATGAAAACCGAACGGTCGGGCCGGCCCGGAAAACCGCCGCCGCCGCCATCGCCGCCGAAGCGGGCCTTGCTGCGCCTCAGGAAATCCTCGAACGACGCGACGTTACCCGCCGGCAACGGGTTGGACCGGCGGCCGCGCTTGGGTGGCTCGCCCCACGGGCCGCCGCGGTCGCCGTCGCCCGGCGGTGGTTCATCCCCGCCGGTCGGGCCCCATGGTCCCTTGTTGTCGCTGAAGAGGCCGCGAGCCCGCGAGCCCAGCCCCGAAAATATGCTCATATCCCCACTATAGGTTGCGTCGCAGTCGAAAAACAGTGGCAAGCGTCGACGGACTTCCTATGTCGCCGGCAATGACCGACCAACCCGATCCGCTGAGCAGCCTCGACACATTCCCTGATGTCGCCCGAATCCGGTCGCGCAAGCTGGTCGGCACCATCGCTTCGCTGGTCGTCGACGCAACGGGGCTCGACGAGGCCAGCCGCGATGCACTGGAGCGCGACCTGCGCGCCGCCGCTTTGGCGATACCCGGTGTCGAGAGCGCCAGGATTGCCCTCACCGCGTCCCAGCCGGGCCGCAAGCTGATCGCCATCGCCAGCGGCAAGGGCGGCGTCGGCAAGTCGACGCTGGCCGCCAACCTGGCGATCGCGTTGGCGCGCACGGGCAAGAAAGTCGGCCTGATCGACGCCGACATCTATGGCCCGTCACAGCCCAAATTGCTCGGCAGCGACGCCAAACCAACGGCCAAGGACGACAAGTTGATCCCGGTCGCCGCGCACGGCCTGCACTTCTTGTCGCTCGGGCAACTGGTGTCGGCCGGCCACGCGCTCGCTTGGCGCGGGCCGATGGCGACGGGCGCGCTGGCTCGTCTGCTCGACGCCGATTGGGGCGACGCCGAATATCTGATCGTCGATTTGCCACCCGGCACCGGCGACGTCCAACTGTCGCTGATCCAGCGGGCAATGCCGACCGGCGCGCTGATCGTTTCGACCCCGCAGGACCTGGCGTTGATCGACGCCACCCGCGCCATCGACCTGTTCCGCAAGACCAAGGTGCCGGTGATCGGCATCGTCGAGAATATGGCAGGCTATGTCTGCCCGCACTGCGGCGAATCGTCGGACCCGTTCGGCAGCGGCGGCGCAGAATCGGCGGCCAAGGAACTCGGCATCGCCTTTCTGGGGCGCCTGCCGCTGTCGATGGCGTTGCGCGCCGCGTCCGACGCCGGAACCCCTCCCGCCGCCGGCGACGGGCCGGAAGCCGCCGCGTTCGCAGCCCTTGCCGACAAATTGCTCGCGGCGCTGGATACCGCCGCCGCGTGATGCATTTGATGGACTGACTGGAGAGCGATTATGCCACTGACCCGCGACCAAGATATCGCCGAGCTACTGACAAGCGCCCGCACCATTGCGATGGTCGGGGCGTCCGATCGGCCCGACCGGCCGTCTTTTGGCGTGATGAAGTTTCTGCAGAGCCACGGTTATCGCGTGCTGCCGGTCAATCCGGAGATTACCGGCGAGCATATCCAGGGCGAGTTCGTGTGGCGCGAGCTCTCTCAGATCGGCGAGCCGATCGACATCGTCGACATCTTTCGCCGGTCCGATGCCGCCGGCGAAGCGGTCGATCAGGCGATCGCCGTCGGCGCCAAAGCGGTGTGGATGCAATTGGGAGTGATCGACGAGGCCGCGGCCGAGCGCGCCGCAGCCGCCGGTCTTAAAGTGGTGATGAACCACTGCATCAAGATCGAAATTATGCGGCTTCAGGTGCCGAGCGTGGCGGCGGCTGGCTAACCATTTC
Source organism: Sphingomonas sp. (assembly GCF_031361285.1). Taxonomy (GTDB): domain Bacteria; phylum Pseudomonadota; class Alphaproteobacteria; order Sphingomonadales; family Sphingomonadaceae; genus Sphingomicrobium. Next base: position 45,219 of record NZ_JANMCO010000075.1, on the reverse strand, counting down.
AGCCACTTGACAGCGGCATCACCGAGGCAGAGCCTAGCACTTCTGAGGGCGGCGCATTGGGAGCCGCCAAGAGCGTAATGGGGCACTTGTCATGAAAATCGTCACTCGAGTCGCGCTTGCCGCGTGCGTTGCACTTGGCGCGCTGACGCCCGCGTCGGCTAATCACAGTTGGGGAACTTACCACTGGGGACGGACCGCCAATCCCCTGACGTTAAAGATCAACGAAGCATTGACGTCGAATTGGGAGCCTTATTTGCAGACGGCCATGAACGACTGGGGCACGTCAACCGTGCTCGACTTCACGCCGACGACTGCCGCTCCCTCGAGCGCCAGTCCCAAGCAGTGCAACCCGATCGCCGGTCAAGTCCAAGTTTGCAATGCAACCTACGGTCAGCGCGGCTGGCTCGGCATCGCCTCGATCTGGGCCAATGGCAGTCACATCACCCAAGGCACCACCAAGTTAAATGACACCTACTTCAACACATCCCAGTACAATACGCCGGCGTGGCGGCAAATGGTCACATGCCAGGAAATCGGCCACGATTTCGGGCTCGACCACCAGGACACAAATTTCAGCAACGCCAATCTTGGCACTTGTATGGATTACACCAACAATCCGACCACCAACCAGCATCCAAATGCGCACGATTATGAGCAGCTGGAGACGATCTACGCGCATTTCGACAGCACGAACACTTTCACCTCGTCTCCCGCGAGCACGAACTTTGGAGTGCGCGAAGTCGGCCGTGCGACGCCTCGGCAGCAAAACGACTCCGGGGTCGGCGATACCAAGGCCGATTGGGGCAATGCGATCGGCCGCGACGGCAAGGGACGGCCGGACACATTCGTGCGCCAGCTCTCCGATGGCCGGAAAGTCATTACCCACGTGCTGTGGGCTCCGGACGCCAAGGGCACCGAAGCGAATTAGGAGCGGCGCCGCTTAGGCTGCGCCGACGGTCATTTCGGGAATGAGCAACGTCGGGGCGTCGACGCCCCGGCGGAACTTGAGGTCCGAGCCCGGTTCCAGCGTCGCGAACATGTCGACGAGGTTCGACGCGATGGTGATTTCGGCGACCGGCTCGGCGATCGCGCCGCCGCGAACCATAAACCCGGCCGCGCCGCGGCTGTAGTCGCCGGTGACCGAATTGACGCCCTGCCCGATCAGCTCGGTCACCAGCAGCGCTTCGGGGAATGCGGCGAGAAGCGCGTCGCGACTGCGCGGCCCGGCGGCCATGTAGAAGTTGCTCGGGGACGCTCCCGGCGCGCCGCCCGCCCCGCGCACCGCATGGCCGGTGGGCGCAATGCCAAGCTGGCGCGCCGCTGCGCTCTCGGCGATCCAGCTATTGAGCATGCCATCGGCAACGATCTCCATCCGCGCGACGCCCAGCCCTTCGCCGTCGAACGGCCGCGACCTCAGCCCGCGCAACCGCAGCGGGTCGTCGACGATCGTCACTCCTGGGGCAAATACGCGGCTGCCGAGCCGGTCCTGGAGAAAGCTCGACTTGCGCGCCACCGCCGAGCCGCTGATCGCGCCGGCCAGATGACCAAGCAAGGTCGAGGCCACCCGCGGGTCGAACAGCACCGGCATCCGGCCGGGCTTGGGCCGCGTCGAATATAGCCGGGCGACGACGCGCTCCCCGGCGAGACGGCCAATCTCCTCGGCAGGGTCGAGGTCGTCGAAGTGGCGCGCGCTGTGCCAGGCATGATCGCGCTGCATGCCTGCACCTTCCCCGGCGATGACCCCTGCCGAGCAGCTGTAACCCGACGAGCGAGAGGCTCCGGCGAAGCCCGCCGACGTCGCCAGCGCGAAGGTCGACGCCGAGGCACTGGCCGAACCGCCGCTGGAATTGGTTACACCGGGAACCGCCAGTGCCGCTTGCTCCGCCTCGAGTGCCCGGGCACGCAGGGCGGCGGGGTCGGGATCCTGGCCGTCGTCGGTGTCGAGAATTGCGATGTCGCCGCGCAGCACGAGATCGTCGGGGGCAAGACCCGCATAGGGGTCTTCGGGCGCTTCCGCCGCCATCGCCATCGCCCGCTCGACCAGCGCGGCCAGCGCGTCGTCGGCAAGGTCGGAGGACGCGACCGTCGCCGACCGCTGACCGAGGAACAGGCGCAAGCCGATTTCCTCGCCTTCCGAGCGGTTGACCTGTTCGAGCGCGCCGAGACGCACCGACACGCTGCTCGACCGTTCGCCGACATAGACCGCGTCGGCGGTGTCGGCGCCGGCCGCGGTCGCGCGGTCGACCAAAGCTTGCGCCGCGCAACGCGCTGAATCGAGACTAAGCATAAGCGGGTGCGCCTAGCGGGTGGAAAGGCCGACGGCCAGCATGCCGAGGAACACCAGCAGTCCGCACGTCCGGTTTGACCGGAACAGCCTGAGCGCGCCCTCGCCGTCCTTGGGGTCGGCGCGCAACGCCTGATTGGCGAGATGCAGGGTGGCCGGCAATAGCGCCAGCAGCGCCACCCAGTCGGGCCGCACCGACCAGATGGCCGCGCTCCACAGCAGCACCGCCAGCGCATAGAAAATCGTAATGCCCAGCGGCGCCTGGTCGCCCAACCGCCGGGCCGAGGATTTCACCCCGACCAGCGCGTCGTCCTCCGTGTCCTGGATCGCGTACAGCGTATCATAACCGATCACCCAGGCGACGCTGCCCGCGTAGAGCCACAGCGCGGGCGTTTCGAGACGCCCCGTGATCGCCGGCCAGCCGACCAAAGCGCCCCATGAGAACACCAGCCCGAGCCACGCCTGCGGCCACCAGGTGAGGCGCTTCATGAACGGGTAAGCGGCGACCAAAGCGAGGCTACCGAGCGCGAGCAACTGCGCTGGGCGGTTGAGCTGGAGCAAGACGATGAGGCCGATCAGGCACAGGGCAATCGTCAGCACCCACGCGGCGGTGACCGAAACGCGACCGCTGGCGAGCGGGCGCAGCCGCGTTCGTTCGACGCCGCGGTCGAGCTCGCGATCGACGATGTCGTTGTAGACGCAGCCCGCGCTGCGCATCGCGAAGGCGCCGAGGCCGAGCCACAGGAACAGGTCCCAGCGCCCGTAAACGCCGGCCAGCGCGACGCTCCACGCGCCCGGCCAGTAGAGCAGCCAGCTGCCGATCGGCCGGTCGAGGCGCATCAGCGACGCGAACGGCCGCAGCCGCGGCGGCAGCGCGCCAATCAACCCGCGCCGCTCGCTGTCCGGGACGATGTCGGTGGTTGTGGTCACGAGGACCGCCTAGCGAAGACGCCCGCGCCTGTCTGCAAGTGTCCGCTTTCCGCCCGTTGCGGTCGCTCGTGAACTCGACGCAACCATTTTGACATTGCCAGGTCAGCGGCTCACCCCTGTCGCGTCGGATATCAAGGATAGATGTCTCATGCCTAATGCCCCCATCGCTTGGCCGCGCAAGACGCGCGAGCTGATGAATCATCACATGAATTCCACGGTCTGGAACCAGTTCGTTTTTCGGGACGACGACGTGGTGATCGTCACCTACGCCAAGTCAGGCACGACTTGGATGCAGCAGATAGTCGGACAGCTAATTTTTCAGGGTGATGAGGAGATCGCGATGCACGCAATCTCGCCATGGGTCGATCTGCGTGTGCCCCCCGCGATGGAGAAGCTGGCGATGCTCGAAGCGCAGACGCACCGACGGGTCGTCAAGACGCACTTGCCGGTGGACGCGCTCGTTTTCTCGCCCGAAGCAAAATACATCTACATCGGACGCGATGGCCGCGACGTGTTGTTTTCATTCTACCATCATCATTCCACGGCGAACGCGCTGTGGTATCAGATTATGAACGATACTCCGGGGCTCGTTGGCCCTCCGATTGAACCGCCTGATCCGGACGTCCGTCGTTACTTCCGCACGTGGCTCGAGCAGGACGGCTATCCGCTTTGGTCTTTCTGGGAAAACATTGCCTGTTGGTGGGCAGCCCGCGATCTGCCAAATGTGAAGTTGGTCCACTTCAACGCGCTCAAAGCGGATCTTCCCGGAGAGATGCGGGCGATTGCTAACTTCCTAGACATTGAAGTGCCAGAAGACGTCTGGCCCGCAATCGTCGAGCACTGCAGCTTCGAATATATGAAGGCTCATGCCAATAAGGTGGCACCCTTGGGTGGCGCAGTATTCGAAGGTGGTGCGGGCGATTTCATGAATAAGGGCGTGAACGGGCGCTGGAAAGACACCCTCTCAGAAGCCGAAAGCCACGGCTACGAGAAAATGGCGGTCGAAAAGCTGGGCCCGGAATGCGCCCGCTGGCTTTCCACGGGCGAGCTCAGCTGAGTTGATGAGTCTCTAGCAGCGACTAAAGCGGGGGTGTTGACCCGCAATTTCTCGATCCGAATGTCTGCTTTCCACCCTTGGCGGACGTTGGGCCGTGCGGCTAAGCCTTGGCCATGCCCGCAACCCCCGCCTGGCCGCCTAAATCCCTGGCACGCCTGTTCGTGAGAACGGCACTCGATGACGGCCTGCGGGTCGAACTTGATGCGGGGCAGGCGAATTACCTTGGCAATGTACTGCGGATGAAGGTGGGCGGGGAGCTGCTGCTGTTCGACGGGGCGAGCGGGGAGTGGCTGGCGCGGATTGCCGACGCGGGCAAGAAGCGCATGGCGCTGACCGTCGAGCGCCGCACCCGCGAGCCCGAAACCATCCCCGATGTCTGGCTGGCGTTCGCGCCGGTCAAGCGCGCGCGGATCGACTGGCTGGTCGAAAAAGCGACCGAGTTGGGCGCGGCGCGGCTGATCCCGGTGACGACCCAGCGGACGATTGTCGAGCGGCTCAACTTCGACCGGCTGCGCGCACATATCATCGAGGCTGCCGAGCAGTGCGGCCGGACGTTGCTCCCCGAATTGGCCGAGCCCGTCACACTTGCCGGGCTCCTGCAAGACAAAGCGAGGAGGCTCTATTTCGCCGACGAGAGCGGTGGCGAACCGGCGGTGAACGCGTTCAAGCCCGGCGCGGCGACCATCCTCATTGGACCCGAAGGCGGCTTTACCGATGACGAGCGCGCCATCATCCGCGCCGCGCCGAACGCCATGCCTATCTCGCTCGGCTCGCGCATCCTGCGCGCCGAAACCGCCGCGCTGGCGGCGCTCGCAGCGTACATGACGGTGGCCGGGGACTGGCGCTGACGGAACCCTCGGCACCGTCTATGGATTGCTAATCCAGCAGTTGAAGGACCGCGCCATGGACAAGCCCCTCGTCGAAGTCGAAACCCTGATCGAAGCGGAGGCCGGGGCCGTGTGGGACGCCCTGACCGCGCGCAAATCGGCGATGTTCATGGGCGCCGACGTCGAGACCGATTGGGGGCCCGGGTCGCCGATCAGCTTTACCGGAGAGTTTCAGGGCAAGGCGTTCAAGGACCATGGTGAAATCCGCGACATCGAGGATCGTCGCCGGCTGACCTTCACCCATTACAGCCCATCCTCGGGCAAGCCCGACGTTCCCGACAGCTACAACCTCGTCGATGTGCGGCTCGAGCCGCAGGGCGAGCGCACCCGGGTGAAGCTCAGCCAGACGCCGATCGGCGGCGAGCGACCCGACGCGAAAACCATCGCCGCGTTCCGCCGCAATTGGGAAGTGATGCTCGACGGGCTCAAGACCGCCGCCGAGGAGCGCTCGCTGGCCAAGGGCTGAGGTTTCGGAAACGCTGGCGTCGGTTGTGGCGCGCGGCTAGGGGCGCGATCGATGACTACGCGCACCGACGATGACGGCGAAACCGCCCGGCCGATCGAAAACCGCGATGATTTGCTGTCGGTTTTCATCGACGGCGAGAAGCGGCGCGAGGATTGGCGGATCGGTACCGAGCATGAGAAATTCGTCTATCGCTGCGCCGACCATCGGGCGCCGTCGTGGGAAGAGCCCGGCGGTATCCGTGACCTGCTGCTCGGCCTGACCGAATTCGGCTGGCGGCCAGTCGAGGAAAACAGGAAGGTCATCGCGCTGTCGGGGCCCGATGGCACCGTCAGCCTGGAGCCCGCCGGCCAGTTCGAGCTGTCGGGCGCGGCGCTCGAGAACCTCCACCAGACCTGCTCCGAGGCGGCGCGGAACCTCGAGCAGTGCAAGGCGGTCGGCGACCGGCTCGGGCTCGGCTTCCTCGGGCTCGGCATGTGGCCCGACAAGACCCGGGCCGAGCTGCCGATCATGCCCAAGGGCCGCTACGCGATCATGCTCCGGCACATGCCGCGGGTTGGCAACCTTGGGCTCGACATGATGCTCCGGACCTGCACCATCCAGGTCAACCTCGACTATGCGTCCGAAGCCGACATGGTGAAGAAATTCCGCGTCGGCCTGGCGCTGCAGCCGGTGGCGACGGCGCTGTTCGCCAATTCGCCGATCACCGAAGGCCAGCCCAACGGCTACAAAAGCTTCCGCAGCCACATCTGGGAGGACACCGATCCCCATCGCACCGGCATGCTGCCGTTCGTGTTCGAGGACGGCTTCGGCTATGAGCGTTATTGCGATTATGCGCTCGACGTGCCGATGTATTTCGTGTTTCGCGACGGCCAATATATCGACGTCGCCGGCGAAAGTTTTCGCGCTTTCCTCGACGGGAAACTACCGCAACTGCCCGGCGAGAAGCCGCGGCTGAGCGATTTTACCGACCATTTGTCGACCGCTTTTCCCGAAGTCCGCCTCAAAAGCTTCCTTGAAATGCGCGGCGCCGATGGCGGGCGCTGGAGCCGGATTTGCGCGCTGCCCGCTTTGTGGGTCGGCTTGCTCTATGCCGACGAAGCGCTCGATGCTGCCTGGGACCGGGTCAAGCATTGGTCGATCGCCGAGCGCGAGCAGCTGCGTCACGACGTCCCCCGGCTGGCACTCGAAACACCGGTGCCGGGCGGCGGGAAGATGCTCGATCTGGCGCGCGAAGTGGTCGAGATCGCCTCAATGGGCCTCACGCGCCGCGCGGTGCTCAACGCGGCCGGCGACAATGAGGGCGGCTTTCTCGACCCGTTGCGCGACGTGGTCGCAAGCGGCATGACTCCGGCCGACCGCTTGCTCGACAAATATTCGGGCGAATGGGGCGGCGACATCAGCCGGGTTTACGAGGAAATGAGCTTTTAGATGGACATTGCAACGCGCCAGCTTCGCACCCTTTATCCCGAAATCGAGCCGTACCAATCGGGCCATCTCGATGTCGGCGACGGTCATCAGCTGTACTGGGAACAATGCGGCAATCCGGCGGGCAAGCCGGTGGTTTTTTTGCACGGCGGCCCGGGCGCGGGCGCCAGCCCCAGCCATCGCTGCCAGTTCGACCCGGCGCGGTACAATATCCTGCTGTTCGACCAGCGCGGGTGTGGCCGCTCGACACCGCACGCCAGCCTTGAGGCCAACACCACCTGGCATCTGGTCGAAGACATTGAGCGGCTGCGGGTCCTAGCCGGGGTCGACAAATGGATGGTGTTCGGCGGCTCCTGGGGTTCGACGTTGGCGCTGGCCTATGCGCAAGCCCACCCCGAGCGGGTGACCGAGCTGGTCCTGCGCGGTATCTTCCTGTTCGACCAGTATGAAATCGACTGGCTGTACAAGGACGGCGCCAATTCGATTTACCCCGACAAATGGGAAGAGTTCATCGCGCCAATCCCGCCAGCCGAACGCGGCAATTTGGTCGAAGCCTATTTGAAGCGGCTGACCGGTGACGACGCCGACGAGCGGCTCGTCGTCGCTAAGGCATGGAGCAAGTGGGAAGGCGAGACCGTCACCTTGCTCCCGCACCCCGAGGTGATCGAGGAATTCACCGAGCCCGACAAGGCGATCGCCGTCGCCCGGATCGAGAACCATTATATGTATTACAAAGGCTGGCTCGAGGAAGGGCAGCTGCTGCGCGACGCGGCCAAGCTACGCGGTATTCCGGGCGTCATTGTCCAGGGCCGCCACGACAGTTGTACGCCACCCAAGGCGGCCTGGGCGCTCAAGCAGGCGTGGCCCGAAGTTGAGCTCAACATCATCCCCGACGGCGGCCATTTGTATAACGAGCCGGGCGTGCTCGACGGCCTGATCCGCGCCACCGACCGGTTTGCCGGCTAGCCGTCATTGCGAGCGCAGCGCCTGCGGCTCCTCGCAATGACGATTATTCTCCCGGCCGGTACACCCGCTCGGTGTGACCCTTCAGCTGGTCGGGATAGAAATAAACTTCGCGCAGCGCGCCGCTCGCGTAACGCTGCGCCTCGTCGTTGAAATGCGGCGACGCCGGATTGCCGCTCTCGCCGCCGGCCGTCACCGCCCGGGCACGCACCCGGGGCCCGAATTCGACCACCGCGACGAAGCTGTTGCCCGACGTGCCGTACCAGCGCTTGGTGCCCAGCTTGGGCGCGGCACCGAATGATGCCAGCGAGCCGTAATTGCCCGATGCGAACGGCACCGGAAGACTGGGCGCGGCATCGCTGAACGGATGGTCGATCGCCGGCGATATCCGCTGGAAGCGGTTGATCTCGCCCCACGGCACACGCCAGGTCCCGAAGTCAGCGGTCAAACGCGCAACCGCAGTGCCTAGAGACTCAAGCTTGGCCGCCGGGCTGGTATCCCGGGCCAGCCGCATCATGGTGACATTGCTCTGTTCGCCGGCCGGGATAGTGAGCGCTGCGTGCAACGCCTCGCCCCAGGCCATCGCCAGCGACTGCGCTTCGGACGTGGCGCTCCAGCGATAATCCCACCCGCGCAGCAGGGCGATGGGCTGGGCGAGCGCGGCGCGTTGCGGAGCGCCGCTCGGCAAGCCGTCAAAAGCTTTGATCAACGGCGGGATCAGCGCCGCGAAGCCGGGCTGGTTGGAATCGAACGCCGCCGCCTGCAATGTATCGAGCGTCCAGCCGCGGCTGCCGGTCAGCAGCGCCTGCGCGTGGAGACCGCGGAAATTCTCGCCGAACTTGTCCATATATTTGGCAAAGTGAGCGCGTTTCGCGCTGAATTCGCCAGCGGCGCGATAGGGCCAGGCGTTGGTGTTCTGCACCCAGCCGTTGGGTGGATCGATCACATTGGGCAGCTCGCTGATCCGATGCAGCGAGTTCCAGTCGGTAGCCGGGTCGCCGCCATCAACCGGCCTGGTGTAATCGAAGCGGTCGTCGCGGCGCGGCACGAACTGCGGGTGGAGGTAGGCGATCTCGCCCTTGCTGTCGGCGAACAGCGTGTTGTTGGAACTGTCGGCCTGGAGCCGGGCGACGTCGAGGAACGAGGCGAGATCCGTCGACTTGGTACGGAGGAACGACTGCTGCAGTGCCGAAACCGGCCGGTCCATCATCGCGAACGCGATCCAGCGCCCGCTTTCGGAGCGGACGATCGGCCCGCGGTGGGTGCGCCAGGTGGTGAAGCTGCGCGATGCCAATTTGCCGCTGGCGGTGCGGTAGCGGATGGTGACCGGGCGTGTGGCTAGCGGCCGCCAGCTGCTGCCGTAGCGATAGGCCATTCGCTTGCCCTGCCGTCCGACCAGCTCGGCGAACTCGTCGATATTGTCGACGCCGCTCGAGGTGTGCATCCAGCCGGCGTGGGCGTTGAAACCCTGGTAGATGAAGAACTGTCCCCAGGTCGCGGCACCGTAGACGTCGAGACCCTCGAGGCTCGATACCTGCTGCTCGGAACGGAAGAAGAAACTGGTGTGCGGGTTGATCAGCAGCAGCGCCTTGCCGCCGCTGGTCAGCGCCGGGGCGATGGCGATCCCGTTGGACCCGCGCGGTTCCAGGTCCGGCACGGCGACCGCCGCGACCGCTGCTGTTTGCCTGCCCGAATAGAAGCGCTCCAGCTCGCCCAAATCGATGCTCTCGATGTCGCCGCCGATACTGCCTTCGGTAAACGACAAGGCCATCCACGGCTCGAACCGGGTGAGCACCCGCGGGCGGACCTGCGGATGCGTCGCCAAATAGTAATTGAGGCCATTGGACCAGCCGTTCATCAGCGCCTTGAGCCACGGCGGGCTGGCCGCGTAATCGGCCTTCAATTCGGGCTCGCTGACATAGAGCCGCGCGCGCAGATCCTGCCAGATCGCTTTTTCGCCATCCGCCTCCGCCGTGCGGCCGAGCGAGGTCAGATAATTCGCCTCGATGCGGGGGAAGTCGTCCTCGGCCTGGGCGTAGATCATGCCGAACACCGCGTCGGCATCGCTGACCCCGCGGACATGGGCAATGCCCCAGTCATCGCGGACGATCGACACCCGCGACGCTTGCCCACGCAAGCGAGCAATCTCGGGCGGCGACGCCGCCGTCAGCAGGAGCAACATGGGTGGGAGAAGCGCGCGCATTACGCCTTTGGTAACGCCTGTTTGGCCGATCCCCAACCCGCCAGCATTTTCGATGAGGCACGCTCAATCAGCCGGTCGACGTCGCGAATGGTGAACGCATTGCCGCCGTCATAGTCGTCGAGTTCCTCCCAGGCGATCGGCGTGGCGACGGGAGCGCCTTTGCGAGCGCGGGCAGAGTATGGCAGGACCGCGGTCGCGCCGCGCTGATTACGCAGCCAATCGAGGAAAATACGGCCCTTGCGCTGGGCCTTGCGGATGTTGGCGGTGAAGCGCTCGGGCTCGGCTTCGGCGACCGCGCGGGAAAAGCGCTCGGCGAAGGATTTGACCTTGTCCCATCTGGCCGTGGCGTCGAGCGGCACGACCACGTGGATGCCCTTGCCGCCAGTCAGCAGCGGGAAGCTTTTCAAACCCAAATTGGAGAGCAAGTCGCGCAGCCGCACGGCGGCACTACGGACCGCGGCGAAATCGAGCCCGACGTCGGGATCGAGGTCGAACACCAGCCGGTCGGGGTATTCAACCTTGACGATCTGGCTGCCCCAGCCGTGGAACTCGATGGTCCCCATTTGCACACAGGCCAGAAGGCCGCGCACGTCGTCGACATAGAGGTAATCGGCGACCTTGCCGTCTTTTTCCTTGATGGGGATATGCTTGACCTGCTCGCCCATCGTGCCGCTGTCGTGCTTCTGGAAGAAGCAATGCTTGCCGCGTCCCTGTGGGCAGCGGATCAGGGTCACCGGGCGACGGGCGGTGTCGACCATCATCAGCGCTTCGACCCGCGCATAATAATCGGCGAGGTCGGCCTTGGTCAGACCATTTTCGGGAAAGATCACCCGGTCGGGGTTGGTGATCGTGATCCCGAAGCCGGCCGCGTTGGCGCGCTCGCCTTGCTTTTCCGACTTCGTCAGATGTTTGGGCGTTTCACGGACGACGTCCTTGGCCGGCTTGTCGTCCCTTAGCGCAATGAAGCTGGGATGGCGCAAGGTGCCTTCACGGGTGAATTCGGCAAAGGCGATCTCGGCGACCAGCTTGGGCGCGATCCAATGCGCGCCCTTGCGCTCCGCGCTCGGCACCTCGAGCGGTGGCTCCGGTTGCTGGAGGGGGCGCATCTTGCCGAGCAGGACCTGCATCGTCTGGGCGTCGAAGCCGGTACCGACCTTGCCGGCATAAGTGAGCTTGCGGCCCTGCTTGAGGCCGAGCAGCAGCGAGCGGAAGCCACGGCGCTTGTCGCTGTCCGCCCAGCCGACGACGACGAATTCCTGCCGCCGGGTGCATTTCACCTTGAGCCAGTTGCGGGTGCGCGCGCCGCGATACGGCGCCGACGCCTTCTTGGCGATGATCCCCTCGCCGCCTTCGGCGCAGATCGCGTCGAACAGCGCCTCGCCCTTGCTGACGAGATGGTCGCCGTAGAGGATCGGCGAGCCGACGACTTTGAGTAGCGCGGCGAGCCGCTCTTTGCGCTCGACATTGGGGAGTTTGCGGATGTCTTGGCCGCGGTCGACCAGCAGGTCGAAGGCGTAATAGGCCAGATTGGCGCCTTTGCTGTCCTTCAATGTCGATTGGAGCAGCTGAAAATCGGGCTTGCCCTTGGCGTTCAGCGCCACCGCCTCGCCGTCGATCAGGCAGCCGGCGGGCAGGCTTGCCGCAGCCTTGGCGAGGCTGCGGAACTTGTCGGTCCAGTCCTTGCCATTGCGGGTCCACGCGGTCGCGGCGCCGTCGCCAGTGGCGATCAACAGCCGGTAGCCGTCATATTTATACTCGTGGATCCAGTCGGGGCCGGTCGGCACGGCATCGACCAGAGTCGCGAGTTGCGGCGATTGGAACGGCGGCGGCCCCTGCCCCGCTTGCTTGGTCGCGCGGCCGCGCTTCTGGCCATCCGAACTCGAGTGCCAGACCTCGCTGCCCGAAGCGATTTCGGCCATCGTCCGGCCGGTGGTGACGCTGGTCACGCAATCGTCGACCAGCGCGTCGCCGGCCTCCGCATTGGCGAATTCGTCGGTGACTTTCTTGAGCATCCACGGCTCGGATTTTTCGCCCGGCTTACCCTTCAGCCGAAACATCACCCAGTCGCCCTTCATCCGCTCGCCCTCGAGGCGGAAGTGGAGGTGGCCCTCGGCGATGGTCTTTTTGGGGTCTTTGCCCGGCTCGGGAATCCAGCGGCCTTGGTCCCACAGCATTACCGTGCCGCCGCCATATTCGCCCTTGGGGATGGTCCCTTCGAAGCCGCCATAATCGAGCGGGTGGTCTTCGACGTGGACCGCCAGGCGGTTCTGACCGGGGTCGAGGCTCGGCCCCTTGGGCACCGCCCAGCTTTTCAGCACGCCGTCCATTTCGAGCCGGAAATCCCAGTGCAGCCGCGATGCTTCGTGCTTCTGGACGACGAAGCTATTCCCCTTGCCCTTGAGCTTGCGGCCCTTGGGCTCGGCGGTCTTCTTGAAATCGCGCTTGGCGTTGTAGGTGGCGATGTCGAGTGGTCGCTTGGCCATTGGCTAAGCCCGCTTGCGCGCCGGCGCTTTCTTCGCGACCGTTTTCTTTGCTCCGTCGTCGCCCAGACTCTTCTTGAGCGCTGCCATCAGGTCGATGACGTTGGCGCCTTTGCCGGGCTTGCGGTCGTCGGGGTCTTGGATGATTTTCTCGCCTTTCTTTTTCTGCTTCTCGGCGATCAGTGTTTTGAGCGCGTCGACGTAGCGGTTGTGGAATTCCTTGGGGTCGAATTCGCCCGACTTCTTTGCGATCAGAGTCGCCGCGAGGTCGAGCAGATCGGCATCGGGCTTGGCCTCACCGATCTCGCGGAAGAAGCCCGCCGCCCGATTGACTTCGTCGGCATAGCGCAATGTTTCGAGCAGCATCCCGCGCCCGCACGGCTTCAGCGCGACGACATATTCCTGGCCGCGCATGGCGAGCTGGCCGATGCCGACCTTGCGCGCTGCCCGCAATGCATCGCGCAGAACCACGAACGCTTCCTCAGCGAGGTCGTCGGCCGGCACGACATAATAGGGTTTGTCGAAATACATCGGGTCGATGTCATTGAGGTCGACAAACTGGACCAGGTCGACGGTCTTGCGGCTCTCGAGCTTGACGCTTTCAATCTCTTCGGGGTCGAGCAGCACATAATGGCCCTTCGACACTTCATAGCCCTTCATGATCTCGTCGCGGGCGACCGGTCCGATGCCGGGGACGACCTTTTCATATTTGATGCGCTTGCCCGACGGCTCGTGGACCTGGTGGAAGGCGATCGACGCGCCGCTCTTGGTCGCCGAATAGATCTCGACCGGGATCGACACCAACGCCAGCCGGATCTGTCCCCGCCATATTGGTCGCGCTGCCATGATCCATCGCCTCCTGGTTTCGGAGCCGATTCAATCAATGCCGAGCGGAGTCGTTCCGAGTCGCCGCTTTCAAGGTGGCAACAAATGCCGCGACATCGCCTCCCTGGGCGGCCAGCGCGACAATCGCCGAGCCGCTGATCACCCCCGCCGCGCCCGCCGCTAGCGCCGCCGTGACGTGCTCGGGAGTGGAGATGCCGAAGCCGAACACCGGCGGCGGCGCGCCGGCTTCAGCAAGCGCGCGTAGCAAGGCCGGGTCGAACCGGGCGTCGGCGTGCCCGCCGGTGATCCCGGCCCGGGTCACGCAGTAGGTGAACGCCTCGCTCAGCCGCGCGATTTCGGCGAGCGTGGCGGACGGGGTATTGGCGGCGGCGATCAGCACCGGCGCGATGCCCGCTACCCGCATCTCGACTGCCCACGGCTCGGCCTCACGCGCCGGCACGTCCGCGACGAGGATGCTGTCGATCCCGGCAGCGGCAGCGCGCGCGAAGAACGCTTCGCGCCCACGGGCCATGACCAGATTCGCGTAGGTCAATATGCCGACCGGGATGTCGGGGTGGCGGGCGCGGAAGCCGGCGATGAGGTCGAAGCAATCGGCCACCCGCACGCCAGCGTCGAGCGCCCGCTTGGCGGCGGCCTGAATCACCGGGCCATCGGCGACCGGGTCCGAGAAGGGGATGCCGACCTCGATCATGTCGGCGCCGCCTGCAACCACCGCATCGAGCAATTTGGCGCTGGTTTCCAGATCGGGATCGCCGAGCATCAGGAAGGCGCCGAGTGCGCCTTCGCCGGTGGCGCGCAGGTGATCGAACATCGCGGCGTAGCGGCTCATGCCGACGGCCCCAGCAGCGTCTGCGCCTGGGCGACGTCCTTGTCGCCGCGACCGGATAGGCCGACCAGCACCAGCACTTCCGGCTCCGCGTCGGCCAGCTTGAGCGCGTGGGCCAACGCGTGCGCCGATTCGAACGCGCACAAAATCCCCTCCTTCTCCGCCAGCAGCTTGAACGCGGCGAGCGCCTCGGCGTCGGTGGCGCCGACATATTCCGCGCGCCCGCTGTCTTTCAAATGCGCGTGTTCGGGGCCGACCGCGGGATAATCGAGGCCGGCCGACACCGACCAGCTGTCCGATATCTGCCCGTCTTCGTCCTGGAGTACATAGGTCTCGGCGCCGTGGAGGATGCCGGGCCGGCCGCGCAGCAGGGTCGCGCCATGCTCGGCGCCATCGAGTCCCTTGCCCGCCGCTTCGACCCCGATCAGCCGCACGTCATCGTCGAGGAAATCCGCGAACAGCCCGATGGCGTTGGAGCCGCCGCCGACGCAGGCGATCACCGCATCCGGCAAGCGCCCGATTTGTTCGAGCATCTGGGCCCGCGCTTCCTTGCCGATGACGCGCTGGAATTCGCGCACCATCAGCGGGAACGGGTGCGGACCCGCGACCGTGCCGAGCAGATAATGGGTGTCGGCAAAGCTCGCCGACCAGTCGCGCAGCGCCTCGTTGATCGCGTCCTTGAGGCCGCGGCCGCCGCTTGTCACCGGCACTACTTCGGCCCCCATCAACTCCATCCGGAACACGTTCAATTGCTGTCGTTCGATGTCGTGCGCGCCCATGTAGATGCGCGTCTTCAGCCCAAGCAGCGCGCCCGCCAGCGCGGTGGCGACGCCATGCTGTCCGGCGCCGGTTTCGGCGATCAGCCGGGTCTTGCCCATGCGCTTGGCGAGCAATCCCTGGGCGAGCACCTGGTTGGTCTTGTGGGCGCCGCCGTGGAGCAGATCCTCGCGCTTGAGGTAGATGTTCTGGGGCAGGTTGCGGCAGCGGGTGAGCGGTGTCGGCCGGCCGGCGTAGTTGGCGAGCAGGCCGTTGAGTTCCGCAACGAACGTCGGGTCCTCCTGTGCGTCAAGGAACGCGCCTTCGAGCTGCTCGAGCGCGGGTATCAGGATTTCGGGCACAAAAGTGCCGCCAAAGCGCCCGAAGCGGCCGCTCAGGCGCATTGTCGCACCTCGTGCCGCGCCGGCTGCCGCAGTGTCTCGAACAAGGCGCGGATTTTCTCGGCGGATTTGACGCCCGGGCGGGCATCGACCGCCGAGCCGACGTCCAGCGCGTAAGCTCCCAGCCGCGCTGCTTCGCGGGCATTATCCGGACCAATGCCGCCCGCAATGAGCGCACGCGGCAGCTCCGGATGGTCTCTGACCAGGCTCCAGTCGAATGTTCGCCCACTGCCGCCGGAGCCATTGTCGAACAGCAGGCGGTCCGCGCCGGGCCGCTCGAGCGGCTCCGAGCCAACGCTGACCGCGGCCCAAATCTCGCAACGTTCAGGAATTGCGCGCCGAAGCTGCCGCAAATCATCAGCGCTTTCGTTGCCGTGTAGCTGGACCGCGGCAAGGTCGAGCGACGACACCGCTTCGACGATTGTGGACAACGGCGCATCGCGAAAGACTCCGACCGGTTTGGCGGCGCTTCCCAGCAGCGTACGCGCCTCGGCAAGGCCAATCGCGCGTGGGCTGGCCGCAACGAAGACCAGGCCGATGTGGCTGGCGGCGACGGCGGCGGCGACATCGTCGGGGCAATTGACGCCGCACAGCTTGATCCGGCCGAATACCAGCGCCCGCGCCGCGTCCGCCGGGTCGTCGGCCAGCATCAGCGCGCTGCCGACAAGGAACCCGTCGACGCAAGGCGCTAGTCGCGCGATGTCGCTGCGTCCGGCAATTCCGGATTCGGACAGCAGCAGCCGGTCGCGCGCCAGCGGGGCCAGCCGTTCGGTCGTCGCAAGGTCGATCGACAGGTCGCGCAGATCGCGATTGTTGATGCCGATCAGCGGCGCGCCGAGCGCCAGCGCGCGCTGCATCTCGGCCTCGTCATGGACCTCGACCAGCGCGTCCATGCCGAACCGCCGCGCTTCTTCGATCAACAGACGCGCCGCGCTGTCGTCCAGGACCGACAGCATCACCAGCACCGCATCGGCGCCGGCCAGCCGCGCCTCGACCACTTGCCGCGGGTCAATGAAGAAGTCCTTGGCCAGCACCGGCCCGTCGAATTCCGCCCGGGCGAGGGCAAGGTCGGAAACCGAGCCGCCGAAATAACGCTGGTCGGTCAGCGCGCTCAGGGCATCGGCGACGCCGGCATAGCCCCGCGCGATCTCGGCTGGATCGGCGGCCGCGCGGATCGACCCCAGCGACGGCGAGGCCCGCTTGATCTCGAGAATGAAGCGGGCGCCGGGCTTGGCGATGGCTTGTTCAAGGCTGCGGGCGGTCGGCACTGCCCGGGCCCGCATCGCATCGAGCGACCGCCCATCGAAGCGGGCGGCCAACTCGGTGCGCTTGGCGGCGACGATGTCCCCGAGAATTCCGTTAGCCATGGCTCGCCTCAACAAACCGGTCGAGCACGCGCCCTGCCGCGCCCGACGCCAATGTATCGGCCGCCCTGGAGACGGCTTCCTTGAGCGTCGGTTCAAGGCCAGCGGTCATCAGTAGCGCGCCGGCGTTGAGCGCGACGATAGCCCGCTCCGGCGGCGTCCCCGCGCCATGCAACAAGCCCCTCAGCCGGGCGCCATTCTCTTGCGCGTCGCCGCCGATCACCAGGCTCAGCGATGCCCGTTCGAGGCCAGCCTCCTCGGGCGTGATGACGATCTCATGCATTACGCCGGCCGACAGTTTGAGGGCTCGAGTTTCGGCGTGCAGCGCGACCTCGTCGACGCCGCCGCCGTGGACAATTAGCGCCTCGCGGACGCCCATCGCATCCAGCGTCTGGGCGACCCGGCGCAGCATCTTGGGATCGGCGACGCCGAGCAACTGGACCGGCGGCCTCGCCGGATTGATGCACGGGCCCAGTAGATTCATCACGGTGCGCACCGATAATTGTCGCCGTACCAGCGCGGCGTGCTTCATTCCCGGATGATAAGCCGGGGCGAACAGGAAGCAGAAGCCGATCTCGTCGAGCAGGCGGCGGGCGTCGCCGGGTTCGACGTCAAGGCGAGCGCCGAGCGCTTCGAGCACGTCGGCCGACCCGCACAACGAACTGACGCTGCGGTTGCCGTGCTTGGCGACCGGCAGCCCGGCGGCCGCAACGACGAACGCGGTCGCGGTCGAGACGTTGATCATGCCCGAACCGTCACCCCCAGTGCCGCAGCAATCGGCGAACAAATAATCGGGCCGGTCGAACGGCGTCGCCGCCGCGAACAGCGCGCGCGCCGCGCCGATCATCTCTTCCGCGGTCTCGCCCTTCATGCGAAGCGCGATCAGCATGCCGCCGATTTCGGCCGGTTCGAGCTTGCCGACCACCAGTCGCTCGAACAGATGTTCGCTGTCCTCACTGGTCAGATTATCCCCGGCGAGGAGGCGCGGAAGCGGGTTGGGTACAGGCGTGGAATGGTCAGCCGATAAAGGAAATGCACGCGCCGGCGCGGTCGCGCGGGCAAGCGAGAGATTGCTGTTCATGACGGAATGCACCTTAAAAAAAGCCCGCCGGAAGGCGGGCGGGCAAACGATGATCTGGTGGGAGCTAGATCAGTCGCGCCATCGCGCCGCAAAGGTCGCGGAACGCCACCAAGTGACGGTCGGAGCTGCGGCGGCGGTTTGCAGGCGGTGCATAAGTGGCTG
Organism: Sphingomonas sp.; assembly: GCF_031361285.1. Classification (GTDB taxonomy): domain Bacteria; phylum Pseudomonadota; class Alphaproteobacteria; order Sphingomonadales; family Sphingomonadaceae; genus Sphingomicrobium. Next base: position 27,088 of record NZ_JANMCO010000075.1, on the reverse strand, counting down.
GTAGGCGATGCTTTTGCGCGGCGTCAAGCGGCGCTGCGGAAATAGTCAGGCGGCCTTGGCGCGGTCTGGGGCGCCGCGGTGGCGGGCGCCGACGATCCGGTAAGTGAGGCCGGTCGGCGCGAAACCGACCTCGGCCTTGCCGCCGGTTTCGAGCTCCATCGCGCGCTGGAGAATGCGCATGCCGAAGCCGCTGCGGCTGGGCGTCTCGGCAGCCGGGCCGCCGCTCTCGACCCATTCGAAATCGAACCGTGTGTCGTCGTCGGCCACCCCGCTCCAGCGCATCGCGACGGTCCCGCCGACGACCGACAGCGCGCCATATTTGAACGCGTTGGTGCACAATTCATGGACCGCCAGAGAGACCGTGATGGCGGTCGAGCTGTCGATGCATAAGTCGGGCCCGGCCGCGGTCACCCGATCGGCCGGTGCGGCGCAACCGTCCAACGCTTCCTTGACGATGTCGCCGAGCAGCGCTGCCTGGCCACTCTGGGCGTGGAGGATTTCGTTGGCCTTGGCGATCGAATCCAGCCGTCGGTCGAAGATCGCCTGAGCCTGGGCGAGGTCGCTGGCCGAGCCAAAGCTCAAATGGGCAATGGCGCGGACCACCGCGAGAATGTTCTTGGCGCGGTGATTGAGTTCGGCCAGCAACAGCGCCTGGAGTTCCTCAGCTCGGCGGCGCTCGTGGACTCGGCCGACCTGGGCGCCGATCGCGCGCGCCGACAGCAATAGCGCCGGCTCCGGTTGGCGCGGGTTGGTCGAGAAAAATTCGAGCACCGCGATGCAACGCCCGCCGCTGGAGACGGGGAACGCAAAGCCGCTTTCGAAGCCAAGCCCCTTGCGCAGGAACGCGCGGTCGCTTTCGAGGGTGGAAATCCACACCGGCTGGACGGTCTCGAGCACTTGGCCGGGCAGACCGATGCCGCGGCCGAAGGCAATCGCGGCAGTCGCTTCGACGAGCGGCCGGGCAGCCGTTTTCGCGCTTGTGCTCCAAACCGAGGAGACCAGAGTGCAATCGTCGTCATCGACCAAGAAAGCATGGCCAACCGGCCATTCGGCGAGTTCGCAAATGGCGTCGAGCGTCGCCACCAGCGCTTTTTCGAAGCTTGCATCGCGGCCAGCCAGTTCGCTCAGTTCGAGCATCAGCCGGCTCTCGCGCAGCTGAAACTCGACCTGCGCCTCGGCTTGGCGGCGCTCGGAGATGTCGCGGAGAAAGCCGACGAACATCTCGCGGCCTTCGCGGTTGACCAGCGTGATCGACAATTCGACCGGAACTTCGCTGCCGTCGCGGCGGATTCCGGACAGTTCGAGGCGCTGGTCGAGCACACGCGCTACGCCCTCGGCGTTGAAGCGGGCGAGACCGCGGTGGTGCGCTTCACGCATGGCGGGGGGGACGATGAGGTCGCCGAGGTTGTGGCCGATCGCTTCGTCCGCGGTCCAGCCGAAGATGGTCTCGCTATGGTGGTTCCAGGCGCGGATGATGCCGTTGCGATCCATCACCACCACCGCGTCGAGCACGGTGTCGAGGATCGGGCGCAGGATGGTCTCGATCGGCATTGTTATTGGATAACCCCCTGAACGCGAAGCAAAAGCCAGCGCCGTAACAAATTAGCCGCGGCCCCTGCGACGCGCAAGCTTTCGCGCTGCTGAACGCGGACGCGGTTGACGCGGTGAAGCCGCCGATGGCATTGGTCCCTGCTCGCGGGCGGGTGTAGCTCAATGGTAGAGCAGAAGCCTTCCAAGCTTACGACGAGGGTTCGATTCCCTTCACCCGCTCCATAATCCGACCTCGCGAAGTGAGATTGAGATTTTGGAGCGCCTTCGCTTCCCGCGAGTTGGGACAATTGACAGCACACCGGCCCGTGGCCATGTGCCGCGCCTCTGGAGAGGTGGCCGAGTGGTTAAAGGCAGCAGACTGTAAATCTGCCCGCGCAAGCGTACGCTGGTTCGAATCCAGCCCTCTCCACCACGATCTGAACGAACGACACCCAAACGCCGTCAAACGCCAATAAACTTAACCTTGGTTAGATATAAATTAGCAGTTCCATCGATTCTGGCTTAAGTTACTGCTGACTCGGGCGCAGTTTCGCGGCAGTGTCGAGTTGCGTTTGGGAGGAGCTCGGGTGGCCATCGCGGCAGCAGGTTCGCATGATCCTGCACAAATTGATGACGTTGTGGCGAGCCGCGTGGCGCGACTGAGCGCTGGCCAACTTGATTGCCTCCTCCTGGTCGACCAGCATTTGTCGTCCAAGGAGATCGCCAACGAACTCCATATCTCCTCGCATACCGTCGACCAACGCATCCGGGGAGCGCTTCATATTCTGTGCGTCGAGCGCCGCAGCCAGGCCGCTCGCCTCGTCTCCCGCCACTGCGGCCCATATCAGCGGTTGATACATCAATCGCCGTATGTTGAGCCGGACGACGGGACCGCCCAGTCCGATGGGGCGGTCAGTATTCAGATTCGGCACGCTGACCGAGCAGGGGGGACCGGAACCGCTGGTTTCATAACCGAGCAGAGGCCAGCGACCTTCCGGCCCTCCCTGCAGATGCCGTTCGCAACGAGGAGCAACCCCCGGAATGAGATGAGCGTCGGCCAGCGATTGCTGTGGATATTTCTGATCGCGACCGGAGCAGCTTTTTCGGTGGGGATGTACCTCGCTGGGCTCGAAAGTCTCGGAAGACTCCTCAACCGCTAGATCCTTCGCCGCTTACTCCGACAACAGACCCGGCGCATTCGCGTGCGTTCGGGGAAGGAGCAGACATGCGCAAACAAATGATCGAGAACGCTGCTTACGAAGTCGCCACCCAGGTCCGGGCCGTCGAAGACAGCATTGACCTCGCGCTCGCCGAGCTTGGCGAACTTCAAGGCAAGATGGTGCGCGTCCGGTCGGTTGCGGGCATCGGCGTCGGAACGGGCCACGAAGCCTTCGAACAACTAGCTGGAGCGCTGACCGCCTTGGTCGGGGCTCGCGGGTCGATGGTCGGCTGCCACGCCGCGTTGGTCGACGCCAAGGGCCAGGTGCCGGGCTTGCGCACGGTTGGGTTCGGCGACGAAGGCGATTGCCCCAAAATCGCACGCACCGATTTGCGCATCGTCGCCTGAAATGGGATTGACCGGGCAATGCAAGCATTGTCCGGTCACTTTGCATGATACGGCTGATCATCTTCAATACGCTCCTGGTCGGGGCGTGCGGATATGCCCTTTGGCGCGGACGCTCGGACGAGCGGCTGGCGGCGATTGCCTGCATCATTGCAACCGCGGCCAGCATTGCCCTCGTCGCCCCCGCCGGCCTGCGCTACGCGAGCGTCGAACTCGGCGTCCTGATCGTCGACGTCTTCACCCTTGGCGCATTCACCTTCGTTGCCCTTAGGTCCGATCGCTTCTGGCCGTTGTGGATTAGCGGCCTCCAGCTAACGACCAGCACTGCGCATTTCTTAAAGGCGCTGGATCCCGACATGGTCCCGATCGCTTATGCCGCGGCCGGCCGCCTGTGGAGTTATCCAATCTTGCTGATCCTGGCGGTTGGCACCTGGCGATCGCGCCGCCGGCTGCACTTCCAGCCAATCGACGCGTCCGCATACCGGCCATAACCTCCGGCTTGCCAGCCCGCCGCTGTCGCCGCATGAGCGCTCGCCAATGGCCAGGCACAAACGCTCTCACCCCCACGGCTCACCCAATCGCCCGCGCATGTGGGGTAAGCACGCGGTCGCTGCGGCGCTCGACAATCCCGAGCGCAAGGTTCTGCGCGCCTGGGCGACCCAAGAGACCGCGGGCCTCATGCAATTTCCAAAAGATGTCCCGGTGACGTTTGCCGACGTCGCCGACCTCGGCCGGCTGGTACCGCACGACGCCCCGCACCAGGGCGTCGTGATCGAAGTCGAACCGCTCGAGGATATCTGGCTCGGGGACATTATCAGCAGCGCGCCGGAGCAAGCTCTCCTGCTGGTCCTCGACCAGGTCACTGATCCACACAATGTCGGCGCTATCTTGCGCTCGGCGGCGGCGTTCGGGGCCGTTGGCATCGTTACCCAAGACCGCCACTCGCCGCCCGAAAGCGGGGCCCTGGCCAAGGCCGCATCGGGAGCGCTTGAGCGGGTGCCGTGGGCACGGGTCGTCAACCTGGCCCGCGCGCTCGACGAAATCGGCGAGGCGGGCTTCTGGCGGGTGGGACTGGCTGGGGAAGCCGAGATGGATTTGAAAGACGCGCTGGGGCCGGCGCGCGTCGCCTTGGTACTGGGTGCCGAAGGCCCCGGCTTAAGGCCCAATACGCGCGAGCATTGCGACGCCGTCGCCCGGTTGCCGATCAGCGCCGCAATCGAAAGCCTCAACGTGTCCAATGCGGCCGCGGTCGCGCTTTACGCGGCGAGCATCGCCTGATGGTCCGCACTGCCGCGTCGCTTAGTAAAAGCATCGACGCGCTGGCCGCGCTCGAACCGGGGTTCGCGGCGGTGCTTAAGCAGCACGGCAAGCCCGAACCGCGCAACAGCGAGCGCGGGGCGATCACTTTGTTGCGAACCATCGTCGGCCAACAAGTCAGCGTCGCCGCGGCGCGATCGATGTGGGCCAAGCTCGAAGCCGCCTATGGCACCCCGCCGGATTTGACGCGCATCCTCACGGCAAGCGACGAGGACCTGCGGGCGGCGGGCATCTCGCGCCAGAAAGCGGGCTATTCGCGCAGTCTTGCTGGGCTGATCCTGTCGGGCGAGCTCGACCTCGCCCATCTGCCATCCGACGACGAAGAAGCGATCGCGCTGCTGACCAAGATCAAGGGCATCGGCCGTTGGTCGGCGGAAATCTATTTATTGTTCGCCGAAGGCCGGCCCGACGTGTGGCCAGCCGGCGATCTCGCGGTCCAGGTTTCGATCGGCAAAATGCTCGGACTCAAGGAGCGCCCGACCGAAAAGCAATTGCGCGACTTGGGCGAAACCTGGCGCCCGCATCGCGGTGCCGCCGCCGTGCTCGCCTGGCACAATTATAATGCGGTGGGGACGGCGCTGTAGCGCGTTGCCATGTTTGGCGTTTGCCGGAGCAGATCTGGCCGTGACCGCGCTCCGCCCGAAATTCGCCAGGACATATCTCCGGGAGGTGCAGCTTGGCTGGCACCATGTGAGCGATGGCTCGGTAGCTGTCTTGGGCATGCTGGCAATCTGAGTCTTTGCCGGCGCTGTCGAGACTGCGCTTTCTCGATTGCATTGTCGCTAGCCGACTTGGTCCTGAATTACCGTCGGCACACTTCGGTACTATCGCTCGAAAGGCGCGTGAGGGACGTCGTCGGCGAGGTGCTGATCACAATCCCGGTTGACTCGCAATGCCGCAATTGGAAGCGGACTTTGCGCCGCCGAAAGTCGAGCGATATCCGGCGGAACACTTCGAGCAGGTCGGTCCCCAGCAGCAACGCAGGCTGGTCGGAAAGGCCAAACACCGCGAACGGTGGCACCTGCGCAAAGGCAATCGGCACATTGCGCAGGGTTATCGAGCCCAGCTGAAGTTCGGCAATCGTGGCAATTTGCAAATCGATGGTTACCCCGGTGACACCGGTCGCGGCGACCGTTGTGAACTTGTCCCGATTGCCGCGGATCAAACGGTCGCGAAGCGCAAGATTGCCGATCGTGATTTCCGATCCGGTATCGATGACTGCGTCGACCGGCAAACGAGCGGCGCGGACCTGGGTCAGGATCAATTGGCCACGCCGGCGCCGTGCCGTCACGACGATCTCGCCATCCAGCATTCGTGCGGGCTGTCGCGCGTCTTCGACCTTGATCACGCGCTTTTCGAAATCCATCAACAGTCGCTGCTCGACGAGTGCGTCGATGCCGACCATGCCCTCACCGCCCAAGTCCCGTTCCATCAACACCGGAATCTGCAGGTTCCTGATTGTGCTCTGTCCCAGCGACAGCTGGTCGACCAGGACGCGGTCGACGCGGCCGCTGGCCGTCATGCCGTGCAGCATTACCGGCGTGCCAGCCGGCAATTGCAAGTCGCGAGCGATGCGCTGTCCGACGACCGAAGTGTCGGCGCCGCTGTCGACGACAAAATGGTAGGGGCCGCGATCATTGAGCTTGACCTCGACGGTCATGCGCGTGCGAACCTTGCGCGCGTTGATGTCGTCTCCACCAATGGCCAGCGTATCGTCGATCGCGGCCGGCGGAAGCGGGGCCATATTCGAGGGCGGAGCGGGGGTTGGCTTGCGTTTGGTGAAGGCTGGCACGGCCGCCACGACGTCGCCCGGCATTGCCGAAAAGATCAGTCCCAATGCCAGGCACAGGCTGTAGCGACGCTTAAGCAAGCGCTTCCTCCCCCCAAATTCGCCGCCCCGCGCTATCCTTGGCACCGTCCGCTTGCCATTCAAAGAGAACATTAGCGCCTAACGACCCGATGTCCTTCATCGCTACCTCAGCGCCCCAAACTCTCCTTTCGACGCGACCAAGCGCGTCGTCGCGGGATTGGGCGGCATTGTGCCTGCTGCAGCGACACCTATGATGTCCGCGCTCGGTTGGAGACGGCAATGTTGCTGCTATTGATGACCATCGCCCAGCCCGTGGCTGCGATTAGCGCAATCGAGCCGCGGCAATTGACGGAAAAGCGGTGCAAAGCCGGCGCCGATCGAGAAACCGGCGAAATTGTCGTTTGCGCCAAGCCACCGCAAGACTATCGCCTTGGCCCAGAGGCACCTCTTGGTCCGGCGCTGCCACCCGCGTCGGTTAAGCTTTCCGGCAATGTCGCAGCAAAAATTCACGTCGAACAACAAGACGTCGGCGGCTTTCCGAGCAACCGGGTCATGCTGTCCGTCAAACTTCGTTTCTAAGCCGCCCTAACACCTACGTCCGGACGCCGACACTGTGCTGGCGCGCACCAAGCCCGCGAAAGATGCGCGGGCCGAGGTCGAGGCGCAACGGGGCCATTTTCTCGACCTGGGTATCACGCCCGACGACATAACTGGTGGACGTCTGACCGTCCCCGCCGCTCCATTTGTAGAGAGCGTTGAAGCCCACCAGCGGGACGAACAGGCGCCGCCCGCCAACCTCATACTGACGCATCTGTTCGCGCGTCAGGCTGACTGCACTTTGCATGGCAATGCGCGTCAGCGGTTGGATCGCCGGGATCCGTTGGCCCTGGGCAACGGGGTGGGCGAAAAACGCGCCGATCTCCGCGTCCTGCTCGGGACCGGCGTTGAACATGCTGGCTTCGACCAGCACTTCGCGCGCCGGCGCGGTGCCGGAATTGTACACCTCGACTTCGAACTGAATCGTCGCGCCGTCCTCCTCGACGACGCAACGCCCTGGCAGGAAGGCGATCTCGAGCCACGGGCGCAGCCTGGTTGAGACGATGCCCGACGGCGTCGGCGAGGGTTGCGGGGGAGCAGGTTTCGAAGGCGCCGACTGCGGCGCAGGTGCAGGTGGCGGCGCGGCGCGAGAGCGGGGCTGCGGCGGGAGCTCCGGCAGCGCCAATTCGAGATAGTCCGAATCCCCGCCGGCGGTCGCATATCTTGGTTGCGACCGCCGGCGACATGCGGCGAAGGCTGCGCCGGCCCCGAGCAAAAGCAAGGCCAGCAGCCACGGGAGATGGCCGCTCGATGAGCTCGCGGTCGCATCGACGGGCGCAGTCGGCGTCGATTTAAAACTGGGCTGGGCGGCCGGCCCTGGCATCGGCCCGGCCACGATCGCGTCGGGCAGTGCACCGGCGGGCGGTAGGGTCACGGTCACCGGCGGTGTCGACGCTGATCGCGGGGGCGTCGCAGTCGGCGCTCGATTGCGCGGCTGTGTTACGCTGGACGGGGTCGTGGTCGCTGGCCGCGTCGCGGCCGGTGCAGGAACCGGGCGGACGGGCGTCGGCGGTGCCGCGCGTGTGACGGTGCCGTTCAGTGTAAAATCCTGCAAGTCGCGCGGGCCGATGCTGTCGGTGGCCGGGGTGTTGGTTGCGGGTGCGGCGTCCTGCGCCAGCAAGGGCGCAGGCGCCAGCGCTAGCGCTAGCGCAAACGCCGATGCCACGATGCCAAAGCGCACGCCTGCCCTCATTTCATCCCGTTCATTACCGTTGAATCGCACAGCCTTCCGGCGCGCGCCGGTGCCTCATGGCGCGCAATCCCAAGCTCTTCAAGCATAGCGTCGATGAATGGAAGGCGACTCGGGCCAGGTTAACAGGCGTCGACCAGCACCAGCTCGGCGTCGTCTTTCGCCTCTATCCGCACTTTGTCCTCACCGGTGATGGCAACGCCGTCGCGCGCCTGCGCCTCGACGCCATTGACCCGCACCCGCCCGCTCGGAACCAAATAGAGGTGACGGTCGGGCGAAGCGTCGATCTCGATGGCCTCGCCGGCCTTGACCGTAGCCCCGAAAATCCGTGCGTCGGCGTTGATGGTCAGCGCGCTGTCGTCCTGATTGCCGCTCGCCAGCAGCTGGAATTGGCCGTCGCGCACATCCTTGGGAAACGGCTTTGCGCCCCAGCCAGGCTGGGCGCCGGGACGGTCGGTCTCAATCCAGATCTGGAACAAGGTCGTGTCCTCGTCCTCGAGGTTGAACTCGGCGTGGGTAACGCCGGTCCCGGCGCTCATCACTTGGACATCGCCGGCGCCGGTGCGGCCCTGGTTGCCAAGCGAATCCTGGTGCGTGATCGCGCCGGTCCGCACGTAAGTGACGATTTCCATGTCGCGATGCGGGTGCGGCGGGAAGCCGGACTTGGCCGCGATCTTGTCGTCATTCCAGACGCGGATTTTGCCCCAGCCCATGCGGGCCGGATCATGATAATCGGCGAAGGAGAAATGGTGGCGGGCATCGAGCCAACCGTGGTCGGCGTGGCCGAGCGAAGCGAAGGGGCGAATGTCGATCATGCGGGCAAGATGGCGAGCGGCGGCGGCGCTTCAAGTATCAGCGATGTAACCGCAGCGCCTGCGCATAATGCGCCGCCTTGTCGGCATAATGGGAAGCGGAGACGCGGATCGCGGCTTTCTCGTCGTCGGTCAGCGGCCGAACCACGCGCGCCGGCGCGCCAACGATCAGGCTGCCGGGCTCGAATGTTTTGCCTTCGGTAATCAGCGCCCCCGCACCGACCAGGCATTCCGTACCCAGCACCGCGCCATTGAGAATGCGCGCGCCCATGCCGATCAGGCAGTCGTCGGCGATGATGCAACCGTGGAGGATCGCCTGGTGGCCAACGGTGACGCGGGCGCCGATGGTTAGCGGCGCGCCCGGATCGGAATGGCCGATCGCGCCGTCCTGGATATTGCTGTCGTCGCCGACCAGGATCGGCGTATTGTCGGCGCGGATCACGGTCCCGAACCAGACACTCGCCCGCGACCCGAGCCGGACGTCGCCGATCAGGTCGGCCGACGGCGCCGCCCACGCTCCATCACCCAGGGAAGGCATAAGACCATCGAGTGCATAGAGCGGCATCCGGCCCGCCTAATTCATGCCGCGGCCGCACGCCAGACCGGACAGGCTTTCCAAGTGCTTGATTATAGGCGTAGCGTAGCCAGCCAGCTGGTTGGCGGTTACCGCCAACTTTGATAAATCGCGGGAGCGCAGCGGGGGCCGACCGATGCCGAAGGTTGCCCGACTATCGAAGTGGGGCCGAGTCCGCGGCAGTAAGGCTGGACCGCGCGCGGCCAACGCTCATCCCCTGAAATATCACGCCTTCCTGAGCTACAGCCACGTTGACGCGGCGACGGCGGACTGGTTGCACGGCGCGCTCGAGCGGTTTCGCACTCCGGGAGCGTTAGCCGGCCGGCTGACCCAGAACGGCGCGATTCCCCGACGCCTAACGCCGATTTTCCGGGACCGGCACGAGCTCCCGGCGTCGCAGGACTTGGGCCGGGACATTCAGGACGCGCTGGATTCGTCGCGTTTCCTGATCGTCCTGTGCTCGCCGGCGGCGGCGGCTTCGCACTGGGTCAACGCCGAGATCGTCATGTTCAAGCGGCACCGGCCCGACGGCTGCGTGTTGGCCGCGATCATCGCTGGCGAGCCGTTCGCAAGCAGCATGCCGGGGTGCGAGGCGGAGGAGTGCCTGCCGGCCGCCCTGCGCCATAAATATGACCGCCGCGGGCGCCCCACCGCGCACGCCGCCGAGCCGCTTGCGGCCGACCTTCGCGATCATCGCGACGGCAAGCGCCTTGGCTTGCTGAAGCTCATTGCCGGCATGCTCGGGGTCGGGCTCGACGAGCTCGTCCAGCGGGAAACCCATCGCCGCCAACGCCGGCTGGCGATCGTCGCCAGCGCTTCCATTGCCGGCATGGCCATCACCAGCACGCTTGCCGTGTTCGCGCTCGACTCCCGCGACGAAGCGCGCGACCAGCGGCGCGAGGCCGAAGGGTTGGTCGGCTTCATGCTCGGCGATCTGCGAGACAAGCTTGAACCGGTGGGCAGGCTCGACGCGCTCGACGCTGTTGGCAGCCGCGCCCTCGCTTATTTCCAAAAGCAGGACAAAAGCAGCCTGTCGGACGCCGCGCTGGTGCAACGATCGCGAGCGCTCAGCTTGCTTGCGGAAATCGCTACCCTGCGTGGCGACTTCGACGGGGCGCTGCGCCGTTACGACGAAGCGATGGCCGGCACGGCGGAGATGGTGCGCCGGTCGCCCGATGACCCGCAGCGCTTGTTCGACCACGCCCAGAACGTGTTTTACGTCAGCGATATTGACCGGCAACGCGGCCAGATGGGGCGCGCCGAGACCGCCTTGCGGGAATATAAGCGCCTTGCCGACCGGATGGTCGCAATCGACCCAGACAACCGCAAATGGCGCATGGAAACGCAATATGCCGCAGCCAATTTGGGCATCGCGCTGTACGAGCAGCGCCGCTTCCCGGAGGCGAGCCGGCAGTTCCAGGAGGCGCTCAACACCATCGAGCAATTGGCGGCGGCCGAGCCCAACAACAGCGACTATCAAAAATCCGTCGTCAAATCCCTGGCCTGGCTCGCCGATTCCCAGCGCGCTGATGGCCGACTCGACGAAGCGATCGGTCAGCGCGAACGACAGGTGGCGTTGCTTAATCGGCTGATGCAGGGCGGCACCAGCGACGTAGACTACCGGGAAAAGGCGATTCCGGCTTATCGGGCGCTCGGGCGATTATTCGCATCCAAGGGGGAACTCGATCAGGCTTTGGAACAACTGCGGCTGGCGGTGAGCCATGCTGACGAGCTCATTCCAACCGAACCCGGCAATACCAAATGGCGGGAAATCGCCGCGTCGGCCCGACTGGATCTGGCGGAAACGCTGTTGGCCAAGCGCCAGACCGACGAAGCGGCGAGCCAGACCCGAGCCGGCTGCGACCTTGTCAGCGGCCTGACCGTTCGCGATCCTAGCGTGGTGGCATGGCGCGCCCTCGCCCGGTCCTGTCTGACGATGCGGACCAGGATTGCCCTCACCGCCGGCGCAACCGGAGAGGCGCTGTCGCTGGCCGAACGGGCGCTGGCCGACGCGCAATCGGCAAAATGGACCGACCAAGTCGAAAAACGTTACACTATTGCCGGGGCGTACCGACTGGTCGGTGACATTCAGCGTCAAATCGGCGATCAAGGGGCCGCCCGGTCGGCTTGGCAGGCGGGGTTCGCTTTGCTGCCGCAGGGGATCAAGGAAAAGCCCCCCGAAACCAGCGAGCGCGCGGAATTGCTGCAACGGGTCGGAAGGACCCAAGAAGCCAAGCAGCTGAAAACCGGGCTTGAGACGATCGGATATCGAAAACCGGGTTAAATTCGAAGGGCAACAGGAGGGACCAAAGCATGAGCAACAAACCGCGCCCCGTAACTATCAACAGCCATCAGGATTCGCACGGAAAAATTACCTTCGACATGGTCGAGGACAGCAAGAATACCGACACCTTGGTGTTCAACAAAACCAAGGACAACATGAAGAAGACCGAGAATTACGACATCCACTTCACGCTCGTGAACAACGACGGCCTGAAACTGGCGTTCGTCCAGGATATGAACGACGTGATGTGGGTCGCCAAGGGCAGCAAATCGTCGCCGCCGGGCTGTCCCGTCAGCCACATCAGCGACCCCGAGTTTACGGTTACCGGCGTGACCGCAGCCACACTCGACGTCACCAACACGGATTTGGATGAGTGCAAATTCAAGTTCGTGCTGAACTTCATCGATACCGGAAATCACAACAAGGCGGTGCAGTTTGATCCCATTTACGACAATCAGAATGGCGGCTTCAAACCGCTGAACACACTATCAAGCTACGTCATTATTGGTGGGCTGGCCGCCGCCGGGGCATTGTTGGTCGCGATGTGCACAATGAATCGGATGGGCTGACCGCGCTGACCAGCACCAAGGGCAAGCCGTTGGCCGAGGAGCGCGGGACCAAGTCCCCGCCACAGGTTCCGTTCGTGCTGTGCGTCGGGATTACCGGCCACCGGCATGAGGCCTTGCCGCCCGACTATCTAGCCGGATTGCCCCAAAAAATCCGCGACGCTCTCCAAATGCTGATGCGCGGCGCCGTGGCGGTTCAAGCCAGCGCTGCCGATTGTTTCGCTTGCACCGACCCGCACTTCGTGTTCGTGTCTGCGCTCGCCGACGGGGCCGACCAGATGGCCGCCGAAGTTGCCTTGAAGCTGGGTTTTTCGCTGCAGGTTGCGCTGCCGTTCGTCCGCGATGATTACCGCCGTGATTTCACGCGCGCTGAGGCCGCGACGCGATTCGATGCCCTGATCGACAAAGCGGACCGAGTTCTTGAGCTGCCGGGTTCGCGCGATGACGAGCCGGAAAGCTATATGATGGCCGGCCGCGCCATTGTCGCCCATTGCGACGTCCTCATCGCGGTCTGGGATGGCTTGCCGGCCCGCGGCCGCGGCGGCACCGCCGAAGTCGTCGAACTGGCGATAAAGCGCGGGTCTCCGGTGATCCATCTGCCCGTCGACGGCGTCATGCCGACGCGGATTGTATGGAGCGCGTTCGATCCGATGGTGGTGACGGAGGGACTGCAATCGACCGCCGAGCGACCATTCGACGTCAAGCATGTGGAGCAGACCTTGGCGGCCGAATTGTTACCGCCGACAAATTCGCAGGAACGAACCTTTCTCAAGCAGTTCGCGCATGAGCGGCGGCGCGGCTATCGCATCAGGGTCGAATATCCGCTCCTGTTGGCGGTGACCGGCGTCAAGCGTTTCAGGCCAGGCAATTTTCGCGACTCCCATTGCGCCGCTCAAATCGAAGAGGAATGGCTAAGCTACCCGGACGTCCAATTTGAACCTGACAAAGCTGGACCCACCGTCGATTTGCTGAAGGAGGCCTACAGCTGGAGCGACCGGCTGGCCGGCCAATTCGCCCAAACCTACCGCAGCGGCCACGTCTTCAATTTCGTCCTTGGCGGGATTGCCGTTTGCATCGGCCTGAGCGGTTTCATGGCACCCCATGCCAGCCTGCAACTAGCGCTAGTCGAATTCATCATTACGCTGGCCATCATCCTCAACACCAAGATGGGGGTGCGCAACCAATGGCACCGGCGCTGGCTCGATTATCGCCAGTTGGCCGAACGCCTGCGCCCGATGCGCAGCCTCAAACTGCTCGGCATCGCCGCGCCCGATCCACCCGGGAGCATCACCAACCCGGTGTCGGCGCGCTGGATCGATTGGTATGCCGGCGCGATCTGGCGCGTGATGGGATGCCCGGGCGGCGTGATCGACAAGGCCCGCGAAGCCGAGCTGGCGCGGGCCGTGGCGACTTTCGAGATCGCACCGCAAGTTGCCTATCATCACCGCAGCGCCGGCCAGATCGACACGCTCGACCAGCGGCTGGAAAAAGTCGCCGGGTGGCTGTTCCTGGCGACGCTATTTGTCTCGGTTGCCGTCATCGCCGGCTATGCGGTCGCGCCGTTTATCGTTCAGGAATTCAATAGCTGGTTTCAGTTGGTATCGTCCGGCTTCCCGGCCCTTGGTACCGCGGTGTTCGGCATTCGCTTTCAGGGCGATTTCGGCGGCAGCGCGGTCCGGTCGGAGGCGACCGCCAATACTTTAGGGCAAATTGACGCCGAGCTGATGCGAGGCATTGCGCTCCCTCGCGCTGCCGACCTTGCCGAGCAGGCGGCCCGGACAATGCTCTCGGATCTCGACGAGTGGCGGCTGGTCAACCAGCAGCAGGATTTGGGTATGGCCTAGCCCTCAACGGAGGCAAATAGTGCCAAAAGAGGACAGGAACGCCATAATTGCAGCTTGCCCGGCGGACTTCGGGGGTCGACTTTTGGCGTTAGTTAACAGAGAGTAAAAAGCGCGTGTTCGAATCGCGTGCGGCGGAACGCATCTGGTTGGGGGCAACCAGTGACGCGTCTTAGCGGCGTGGTGACGGCCTCCCGTAGGGCCGATGGGTTCACACTTAGGGGTTTTGTTTGTCCGACACTGACATCTTTTTGTCATACAGCAGGGAAGACCGGGCCGCGGCCCGGCACTTCGCTGAATCCTTCGCGCAGGAGGGATTCAGCGTCTGGTGGGATGCCGCCTTGCGTTCGGGTCAAACGTTCGACGAAGTCATCGAGAAGGAGCTGCGGGCGGCCAAAGCCGTCGTCGTGCTGTGGTCGCCTCGCTCCGTTCTTTCGCGTTGGGTAAGGGCCGAGGCGACGCTCGCTGATCGGCGCAACAAGCTCGTGCCGGCGATCATCGAACCCTGCGATCGGCCGATCATTTTCGAACTGACCCATGCCGCGGACCTTTCCGACTGGACGGGCGATCTATCCGACAATCGCTGGCGGACGCTGGTCAATGATTTGCGCCGCCTGGTCGGTGAAGGCGACGAAGCCCTGGATCAACCCACAGCTGCCAAGCCCGTTGCCAAGCCGGAGCCGGCCCCTGCCCCTCAACCACCGGTGGACCCTGTCGCTGTCGACGCGAAACCGCCGCCGCTGGCCAGTATCGACGACTTGATGTTCGCGGCGGCACGGCTGCGCGAGGCGCGCGGCGGGGAGAAGCTCCTGCAACCGACCTCCGATGACGACGATCGGACTCAGTTCTACAAGCGGTCTGACGACTTTCGACAACATGAAAGCGATCAGATCCATTGCTTGCTGAAGCTTGACGGAGAAGTACCGGAAACCAGGTTTGTCGTGAGCGCCGAGGGCCTGAAAGTCGGCCGGACCGCGCCTGCCGATATCATCGTCGCCGGCGCCGGGGTTTCGCGGTCGCATTGCCTGGTGGAATTGGCCGGCGACCAGCTGCGCGTCTCGGATCTCAATTCGACCAACGGCACTTATATCGACAACCAGCGAATTGTCGGCGCCCAAGACCTCCCGGTCGGCGCCGTGCTTCGGGTTGGCAATGTTTCGTTCGAACACGAGATCCGCTCCCGCGCGGAAATCGATCAGCAGAGCAGCGCAATAAGCGGCAATCGGGGCAATCCGCGCGAACCCAAGCTTGCTAGATCATCCTGATCTGACGAATTCCCATCGTCGGACCGCAGAGCTTA
This sequence comes from Sphingomonas sp., assembly GCF_031361285.1. Lineage (GTDB taxonomy): Bacteria > Pseudomonadota > Alphaproteobacteria > Sphingomonadales > Sphingomonadaceae > Sphingomicrobium. The sequence continues at coordinate 11,704 of NZ_JANMCO010000075.1, read as the reverse complement.
TTGCGCCGCCGACGACTGCTTGTTGAGGAAGACAATGTAGGCCTTGGTCTGGTTGGCTTCCTTGATCAGCCGATCTGCTTCCTTATCGGACTTCACCCCGCGCCCGGAATCCCTAAGGTTGGCGAGGTATTTGTCATAGTTCTTGGCCAGGCCGGCGTTGGCTTTACGGGTCGCATTCGAGCTGTGGTCGCCCATGCGGATCACCGCTTTCGCCAATCCGCGCGCACCGTCGATGGTGGCGTTGAGCTGAGACAGTTTGCCCGCCGAAAGACCAGTGCTTGATGGAGTGGCTACGACCTCTGCCGCGGCAGTCGGCTTGACGGTTGTGGCGGCTCGCTCAGTCGCCGACGGCAATGCTGTCCCTGCGGTCTTCTTCGCCGTCCGTTGTGCCAATGCTTCGGCGCCGCGCCGGTTCGCGGCCTGCAGGCTATACGTAAACCCCTGCGACTTACCTAGGGCGTCCCGGGCAGCGTTCAAAGATTGGGCGGGATCGGTAGCGGCGGCCGACGCCTGAACCGCAGCGCGCAAAGCCGAAAGCGCATTCCCCACGCTCCCCTGGCTTGCTGCATTGGCGTCCGACGACATTCTCCGGGCCCGGGCCTCGGCATCACTCAGCAAGGCGGCCGTGAACGCCACATTGGCTGCGGCGGCCAGGTGCTTCATCTCATCCGCTTTGGCGGTTGCCGCGGCGGTCTGCTTTGGGTTGCTTTGAAGCGTTCGCAGCGCTGCCGACTGGGTGGCTAGATTATCGCTCGCGGCAATGAGATCGCTGACCGCCGTAGCCGGAGCGCCAGCTTTTTGCGCATCCTCGGCAAGCGAGCGCTCGGCGGGCGCGAGGCCGTCAACCTCAAGATTGGTAACCGGCGTGAAGGTCGGCCCGCTGAGGTTCGGGACGGGCTCGTAACCCGAATTCGAATCCCCTTTGCCGAACAAGAAGGAGCCGGCCGCGACGGCCGCCAGCAGCGCCACGGCACCGCCGCCGGCGAGCATCGCAACGCGCGGCTTCTTATACCATTCGCTCGGCGGCTCCCTGGCACCATCCCGGACAGCGCCAACCGGTTTCTTCTTGGCGGCGGCTGCCCGGTCGAGGGGCACAACTTCAGGGGTTGTCGCCGCCTCTTGCTCTTCTTCCTCAACTTTGACGGGCTCGGCTTCCTTGCCCTTTTCGGAGTCTTTCTTCCTCTTCGTCGCACCGGTGTCCTCGCCGGCACGCTTGAATTGCACGTCGCCCGGATCTTTCGGCACCTGCGTTTCAAGTGGCTCTTTCTGGTCGAAGCCCGCCTCCGGCGGCGCGACCGGCATGATTTCCTCGGCGGTCACTTCGTGGGCGAAGAAACGAGTCGGCTCCTCGTCCGAGCTGATTTCTTCCTCCACGTCCTTCTTGCCAAACAAAGCGAGCCATTCGCGGATCGACTGCGGCCGCTCGGTCGGACGGATCGTCATGCTAGCGTCGATCGCCTGCAGGAAACGCTTGCCAAAGCCTGGCCACGTGCCCTCGGCGAGCGGCGTCCCCATGCTGCCATGCATCCGCTCGAGAACCTCGGGCGGCTTTTCGCCGGTCACACACTCGTAAAGCACCACCCCGAGCGCGTAGATGTCGGTCCACGGCCCCTGCGGATAGGTCTTCACATATTGCTCGAGCGCCGCGTACGGCGGAGTGTGGAATGTCACCGTCGTGCTGGTTGCTTCGGCGGCTTCGAATCGCGCCGAGCCAAAATCGATCAGGACCGGCCGGCTGTCGTCGGTGATGAGAATGTTCGGCGGCTTGATGTAGCGATGGAGGACACCAACGCGGTGGGCGCGGTCGAGGCCCTCGGCGATCGGCCGGACGATGTTCCACAGGCTGCGTTCGTTGAAGCGCCGCCCGTCCTTGAGCAGCTTTGACAGCGACACGCCGTCTTCAAAGTCCATCACCATGTAGGCGGTGCCATGAACCTCGAACAGGCTGCGAACGCTGACGATGTTGGGATGCCGGGTGGGGGTCGACAAATTCCACAGGAGCTTGGCTTCTTCGACAAACTTCTTGAGCCCCAGCGCGTGCACTTCTTCGACGTCTGAGCCGATCGGCACAACTGTGGATTCGGAATCCCGTTCGCTGATCGAGCTCGGGAAATATTCTTTGATGGCAACCAGTTCGCCGAAAGAGATGCCGCGGCCCTTGTATACTATGCCAAAGCCGCCGACGCCCAGAACGTCTTCGAGACGCCATTCACGAATGACGGTCCCGGCAGGCAACGCCTTGTTGCTGTAGGCCTTACTCACAGCCGACTTCCCCCAGACGAATGCAATGAAGTAAAAGTAAATCGCATGAACCCTCGGCAATTGCTAGTCTCTCTGCTGTGGATGGTAAGCGGGGAGTGAGCGTGGCCTTCGAATGTATCAGCCGAACCGACGTTGGGCTTCGCCGCAAGGTGAACGAGGATTCCATGCTGGTCCGCACCGATCGCGGCCTGTGGGCGGTTGCCGACGGCATGGGTGGGCATGACAAGGGCGACGTTGCCAGCGCCATGGTCACCGAGGCGCTCCTCCGCATTCCGATCGTCTACGGCCTGGATAACCTGCTGGAGGCCGCGGTCGCCGCGCTAAGCCAGGTCAATCGTGAGCTGATTGCCCTGGCTGGGTCGGATGACTCGTCGCGCACCATTGGCAGCACGGTCGTCGGACTGGCCATCGCCAACCAGCAATTTCGCTGCTTCTGGGCCGGCGACAGCCGCGCCTATCGGGTCCGCGACGGGCAGATCGTCCAGCTGTCGCGCGACCATAGCCTGGTACAGGATTTGGTCGACGCGGGGATGCTGACGCCGCAAGAAGCGGACTCGCACCCCAACGCCAACGTCATCACCCGCGCCGTCGGCGTCGCCGCCGACCTCAAGATCGAAACGGTGAGTGGCGACGCTCGGCCGGGCGATCTGTTCCTGCTCGCCAGCGACGGCCTGACAAGGCTAGTCAATGATGCCGAACTGGCCACCGAACTTGCCACCAAAAGCCCCGCCGATGCGGCCGAGAGCCTGGTTGCCGCCGCTCTGGCCCGCGGCGCGCCCGACAATGTGACGATGGTCATCATCAAGGTGACGTGATCTTTAATCCCGGCGATGCGCGCTGGGTCGAAATCGTTTGAGAATTTGCGCGAGAATCCGCACGCCGTCGATGAGTTCGGCCTCGCTCCATCCGGCATAGCCGAGCAGAAAACCATTGCGCGCGAACGCGCGGATCGAGTGCGACGACAATGGAGCGAGGTTGAGTCCCTCGCGCGCCGCTTCCTCCGCCAGCCTTTCGTCGGCGGCGACATCGTGGAAGCGGTCGTCGAGCACGATCGTCAGGTGCATGCCGACTTCCTGAGGAAGCACGACAACGTCCTCGCCGACGTCATTCTCGAGCAGACGCAGGAGCAAATTGCGCCGCTGGTTCAAATGGCCGCGCAACGCCCGCAAATGTTTGGCGAACGCCCCTTCGCTGAAAAATTCGGCCAGGGCAGCCTGGCCCGTCGTTGCAACCTGGGTGCCGAGTTCGGCTCGCCTTGCGACCAGGTCTGCGATCATGGGCCCGGGGCCGGCAATGTAACCGATACGCAAACCCGGGAAGGTCAGCTTCGACAGGCTCCCCAAGGACAGGACCGAGTCACTTTGCCCAAGCGCAGCCAGTGACGGCATCGCCCGCCCGGCGAAGCGAATTTCGCTGTCATAATCGTCTTCGATGAGGATCGTGCCGCTGTCCCGCGCCCAATTTAGCAACTCCAGTCGACGGTTGAGCGCGAGCGGCATGCCAAGCGGAAACTGACGGGCCGGCGTGATCAGCGCGAAACGGGCTTTGGGGTCGAGCGCGATACCGGCCGCAACATTCAGTCCGATGCTGTCGACGGGCACCGGGACGATGGCGAGACCTTCGGCGCGAAGGACCCGGATGGCGGCGCCGTGACCAGGATCCTCGACCCACACTGTATCAGCAAGAGTCCCGAACGAACGAACGATGAGTTGCAAGGCGTCCGAATTGCCCGAAGTAATCAGGATTTGATCGGGGCGGTAATCGACGCCGCGCAACGCATAAAGATGGTTGGCGATGGCCGCGCGAAGCCCGCCATGACCAGCGGCGGTCAGGTCATTCGGCATCGTTTCTGGCCGGCGCCAGCTGCGGCCAAGCAAGCGCGCCCAGGTTTGGTGCGGGAACAGGTTCGTGGCTTGTGCACTGGGATTGAACGGGCGGGCCAAAGCCGCGGGTTCGTCCCAAGTCGCGTCGGCCCGACGGACGTTTTCGACGCCCGCGTTCCGGCTGTGATGTTGGACGAGCGGTTCGACGAAATAACCGGATCCCGCGCGACTGGCGAGATAGCCCTCGGCCGCCAATTGGTCATACGCGGCAAGCGTGACCGTCCGCGATACTTGCAGGTCAAGGCACAATCTTCGCGTCGACGGCATCCGCGCGCCATCGCCGAGCCGCCCGCTCAGGATGATGTCGCGCAACTGGGCGTACAGCTGATGCGTTAGCGTGGCGCCGTCGCCGCGATCGAGAACCACGGCAAGAAATGCCGAGGATTGACCGTCGGGGGCCACCATGGCGGTCAGATCGCTTGAGCAAGACGGGACATTCGACTGTCCGTATCGCGCAATGAGATTTCGACAAGTCGAACGTGGTCGGGGCAAACGCGGAATAATCGGTTGCGTCCGGACTTAGGGGTTAGTTGCCCAGGCTCGGATACGATCCTCTGGGGGAACATACAGCTTGTCACCGCTGGCAACCTTGAAGGCGTCATACCACGCGTCGATGTTGGCGAGCGGCCCGTTGATCCGCATGTAAGGCGGGGCGTTGCTCCCGGTGGCAATTTGGTTGCGGGTGAATTCCGGCGAGAACTTGGCCCGCCACATTTGGGCTCTGCCAAGAAAAAAGCGCTGATCGCCGGTGTAGCCATCGATCAATGGCGCATCAATTCCGCCCAATGAGGCGTGGTACGCATCGAGTGCAATTTGCACACCGTCGATATCGGACATCGCTTCATCGGCCAGCAAGTCGCCTTTTAAATGCATCCCAGGCAGGGGTTCCTGCTGCGAGTATCGAGCACTTAGCTTGCGCCTGATGTCGCTAAGTCGTGACGCATCTGCCGGCGGCAGCCATTGGCGAAGACGGCCGGTCGCGTCGTAATTGATCCCGATGCCACTGAACGCGGCAGCAAACTGGGAGCCGATGGTTGTTCCGTCGGCGCCATAATTGACCGCGTCGTCGGCATTAATGTCGAAGAATGGCGGCACGAGCAGCGCCGCGGGCACTTCGACCGTGTTGGCGGTCGGCGTGTAGTTATACTGGGGATAGAATGGTGTCAGACGCCACGCCGATCGATCATACTTTTGTTTCAGTTCGCGCACCTGCTTGCGCCAATCGTAAGCGGCGGCGCGGGACGCGTTGCCATAAAAGTCATTATCTTTGATCATTAGACCCCGGTAATCGTCGAAATTATCGGGATAACCGACATGGACTTGCAGGCTGCCAAGCTTTTGGCGGGCCCTCGCCTTGCCTTCAGCGCTCAGCCAATCCGTTTGTGAAATCCTGTGGTTGAGCGCCTGTTTCATGAGCGCGGACATATTACTGACCTTGGCCTTAACTTCGGGCGAGAAAAAGCGCTCGACATAGATTGCCCCGACCGCGTCAGGGACCGCGCTTTCAATCACGTTGATCGCGTCGGATTTACGATTGGGACCCGCTTGCAAGCCGGCAAGTGCGCTGGCGGCGAATTGTCGATAGGCATCATAAACAATGGGGCTCAGACGAGCGGCATTGACGTAAGCGGCACCGAACGCCTGCTTCGCTTGCAGCACCTCGATCGGGGCCGAAGCATAGATTTTGGCAATCCCGTTGATTGCCGCCGGTGAGTCGATGACGGTGATCACGTCTCGGGGCAGCCCAGCACCACCGAGGAATGCGTTCCAGTCGAAACCCGGCGCGAGGTTGCGCAACTGCTTGATGGTCACGCGGTGATAATTGTCGCTGACCTCGCGGACCTGTTCATGCGACGAGCTGACCATCGCGATCCGGGTTTCGAGATCGACGATTTGCCCGGCCCGTTCGACGGCATCCGGCCAGCCGATTAGCCGGAGCATGGTCGCGATATGCGCCTGATACGCGGACTTGAGATCACGAAAACTCGGATCGACATAATATTCCGGCCCCGGCAGAATCAATCCGCCTTGGCCGATGTACAGCGCATAGCACTCGGGATCGCTTTGATCCTGGTCGATCTGCAATGTGAACAGGTCCCGGCCGGGGTTCAGTCGCACGGCGATCTGGCGCAGTGTTCCGGGTCCTTCGACCGAACCCATGAGCGCGGCAAATCTGGACTTGTCGGACGCCGCGCCAATAGCGGCCAATTCCGGCGCCAGGGGCGTGATGCCGCGGGCAGCGATGGTCGCCTCGTCCATGGCCGAGCGGCGGAATGCGGACACCAGCGCCTTCGACCCCAAGCGTTCTCCGGCGGGCAGCGCGTCAAGATCGTTAAGCATGGCGTCGATGCGCTGCCCCGCTTCAATCCGCACGTCGCGCCAATAAGCCGCGTTGGGCTGGCCCGATCCAATCTGGGTGCGGCCGAACCAGCCGCCGTTCTGATACATGGCGAAATCGTCGCCTGGCCGAACCGTCGGGTCCTGATCGGCAAGATCGACACCCCACGGGCCGTGCGCCGGTCGCGGCGGGGCCGTTGCCGCGGCAAGCGGGCTCGCCCCGACCGTCAGCATAAGTGCGCAAAGCATGATCGAGCGACGAGACATGGCTGCTCCTGTCGAAACGCGGACTTCCGGCCTAGGAAGTTACGCGACGACTGTGGTCACTACCAATATCCACTTTACTTATAATTATAGTATCCAGATTGCTGATCAGAGTGCGACGGGGATGTAGGTGTAATCGTAGCGTTCGACCCATTTGACCCCGTCGATCGAGGCGTCGGAATATTGTCGGACGGTACCGTCGCGGTTGGCGGTAAAGATCATCCGCTCCTGGGCGGTCTTGCCCGGCGTCCGAACGCTGGGATGGGCCCAAACCAGGACCATTTTGCCGTCAACCAAGCCACCGACAAACTCGCGCCAGCTGCCCGAGGAGTCGGTCCACGTCTGGTGCCATTTGCCGTCGGTCGCAACAAAAGTGTTGAGGCTGCCGCCGTCATAGCCCGGCTCGGACCAATTCTCGCGGATAGTGCAGCCTTGATACAGCTTTTCGATCCGGCTTTCGCCGGCCGGCTGACGATCCGTGGTGTTGATCACGCGCCAGTGCCCGATCCAGAAATCGAACTGGCGGTTTTCCGGCTTGGTGCATGCCGGTGGCGGCGGCGCGGCGGCGGTTGTCGCGCCTGGCGGCGACGCCTGGGCCATGGCCATTTGGCTGGCGATGGCCAGCGCCATTGGCAAAACTAACGCAATCACTTTCATTGGTTCGCCCTTGCTAAAGGCGCGACGATATTCGGGATCGGCGATCCGCCATACGGCCAGTTCGGAGCGCCCCCAGATAACCGGTTGGCGCATTGCGCCCGTTAACCAATGGCGCCCAGGAGAGGACTCGATAGTCGACCTTATCTAATTGAAATTATTGCTTGTTCTTGCGGCACAATCTGAAAAAGGCCCCCAAATAGGCCCCCACAATTATTTGTTGGCGTCGATTATTTTCTACCCGGTCACGTTCGCGTCGGGTTGCCCTCCCAGCTTTCGGGTTAATGCTTAGGACGTTTCCCCGTCGGGGCAAGGCGGGTCAGGCTTTTGCCTGAATTGCTCGAATTAACGCGATGACGTTCGGGTCGTCGAGCGTGTCGCAGTGCGGACGCGGCTCGCTCAGCGACCGGATCAGCTCTCCTTGGCGGTGAGCGGGCACGTTGCCATAGCTTGTGAATGTCGTCAGCACGTCGGCATGGCCCAGGTTCTGCGACCAGGCCTTCATCGTCTCCGCTGACAGGTTGAGCGTCATGGCGTGGCGCACCAGCATATCGCGGAAGCTGTGCGGGTTGAAATAGGGCAAGCCCGCCCGCTCGAACGCGCGGCGGAATATCACATTGATCGGCTGGGTCGTGCGCCAGCCGCTCCGCAAAATGCCGGCCGGCGTAAAGCCGCCATGGGCGTCCAGCCCCATTTGCGTTGCCGGGAACAGCGGATCGTCGCGGCCCCAAAGGTGATCGCGCTCCAGCTCAGCAGCCCAGTCGGTGAAAATGGCCAGTGCTTCCCCGCCGATCGGCATGAACCAGGTGCGAAACGTCTTGGCGAATTTGGTCCGCACATCGCGGGCGTCCTGTTCGACAAAGGCGTCGTCGATATTGACGTGCCCCAGCCGGAACGACGCCAGCGCCGCCACCCGTGCCCCGGTCAACGCGGCGAAGGCAATCAGCGCTCGGTCGCGGCGTTCCAGGATCGTTTCGGCTGGCATGGCGGACAGGACGTGATGGACTTGCGCCAGCGTCGGCACTCGCTTCTCCCGCCGCGCTCGCGCCACCGCCACGTCCTTGTCGCTCAAATTGAAATAGTCTGCGTCGGCATAATGGATATGTGACTTGAAGCCGGGCAGGTGCGCCAGCCAGAAAAAGAAGGCGCGCAGATCGCGCAGCGTCGAAAGCATCGTTGCCTTGCTGATCCGCTCCCCGGTGCGCGCGTTGGTCGCCTTGGCCAGTGTCGCTTTGAACGCGACCGCCTGTTCGCGATGAAACCGCTTGAAATCGCGCGCCTTGGTTGATTCCTCGAACCGGGCGAGCGACTTGGCCACGCCGTCGATCGTCGCCTCGTCGCGGCCCAGCGCTTCCTTCAGATAGGCGAAATAGTCGCGCTTGATCCGCTCGTTTGCCCCACTGTGATTCGTCATGCCGCCGCTTGCCTTTCCAAATCACAATTCAGGGAGGGCGGGGAACGGCCCTTTAGGCGTGGCAAGGCTTCCCCATATTGGACGTCACATCCCGGCAGGATCGACGCCAGCGCGGCTTTCGACGCCCGCCGGTGCATCACGGTTTCGCATGTAGCGCAGATCGCGCGGACGTTTCCGGAATTGGAGTTGAGCGACAGATAATCGACCATGCCAAGCGCGGGCGGGCGCGGCTCCCGGCACCGGAAGCAATAGAGCGTTCCCGGAGGGCAAGGGCGCTTGCGGCTGGCGTTACGGGTCGAAAGGAAGGTCCGGACGACGGCTCCTTGAAATAGTAGCGGACGCCCGCCATCGATCGGCTTCAGGCCGTCGCGCTGCCAATGGCGCACGGTATTCTTATGGACGCCGAGACAAGCCGCCAGTTCGGGAACACTATAGCTCCGGTGCAGCTTGACGGCGCGCGGGTTGACCCGTCGCGCGGCCATGACCTGCCCCTCAGCCTTGCGCCGCGACCAGCCGCCGGATCGACTCCGCTTTCACCAGCGTACGCCGCCCCAACTTGAACGCCTCGAGCCGCCCGTCGCCGATCATCGCATAGATTGACGTGCGCCCCAGCCCCAGGGCCTTTGCCGTGTCGTTGATCGAAACTGCCAATGCTTCCATTTTCGTCACTCCGTTGCTGCCGGCCGGATGCCAGCGAACACGGCAGTGCATTTGCGCGCGTAAAGTTTGAATCGCGGCCGGAAACGGACGAAAACGGGCGGAAACTATTCGTCGATTGCCTGAATACGATCCCATAGCCGCCGCGCGCGAGCGCGAACGGTGCTGTCGGCCGCGCTGTGGTCGTTCGCTGTAATCCAATCTGCCATCGCTCGCTCGACGTCGGCCTGCGTCTTCGGCTTCAAGCTTCCGACATAAAGAGCAGCCGCAATTGCCGCCCACATGTCATCCCAAAATTCCGCTGGTGGCCGCCCGCCCTTCTTCGGTGAGGGTAAGGCTGGTGGAATGGGCGGTGCGATAACTGGCGGCGGTCCAGCCGCTTCAAAATCAAAGGCCATGATTGCCAGCTTGGCCTCGATGACCGCACGCATTTGATCAAAGATTTCACGCCCCGCACTTTCAATGCTCTGATCGCGCGGCCCTTGCAGCCGTCCGCTCGCCATGCGCGTGACGGGAGGCAATTGCTCTTCCAAGCATATGTCGAGAAACTCGCCGACGGCGGCGGACAGCATTTCGAAGGCTTCTGGGTTGGCGGCAATGTCCTTTGTTTTCGAGGAGAGGTCATCAAGAAACGCCTGCCCAATCTCTCCCATTGCTCCAACGGAAACTTTGATTGTAGCGCCAGACTGCAATCGACCGCGTGCGGAATGATTGGCAAACACCGCGCCAATCCGTTCCTCCAAGCCGCGCCGAGCAGCTCCCAGTTCGTGCGTGACTATCAGGGTTAGTTGCGCGCGTTCGCGATCGTTCATCGTTGCACATTCGGCGATCGGCTCGAATGTGTCGAGTGATGGTTCCCCGCGCGCCCCGCCAACACGGCCATCTGCTCTTACTTGAGTCGCCGTTAGCTTAGCGCGAGCGCCGGTGTAAACGGCGTTCGGCTATGAATCGGTTAGAGAAGGAATGTCTCTTTTGGGTTGAAAGTGGACATTAACAGAAATCGCCTCATCGACTATGCCCAGTATCGAACGTGCATTCGCGAGCCATCAGAACTGCCATGGTCCCACTTTGGCACGGCTCCGAAATTAAACCATTGCTATACCTTAGAAAATTCTTCTAGGTTAATTGTTTATTAACGATTCGCCCGGGGGGCGAGTCGGCACGTCGCGCCGTGCTGAAGCGCGAATTCCTCGGGGGGAATTAGACATGGCGACCCAGACTACTGGCGGGGGATCCGTCACATCCTTTACGAACACGCCTCAGGCGAAGGACGACAATTACGTCTTTCTCGAGGACGTCCTTCGAGCGAATACATCGCTTTACGACGCCGCTACAGGCACGATTTTTCTCGACGTCATGGCCAACGACCTTGGCGGCAGCGCTAAGACTCTGTTCTCGGTTGAGGACGGCGATGGCAACCCGCTGACGGCCGACTTCGATCTTCTCGTCAAGGATGTGAACGCGGCCGGGGTGTCGCCCTGGGAGGAAACACTCAACCACAACTGGGTGCGCATCAACAACGGCAAGATCGAATACCGGATTGCCGACGGGTCGGGCATCCCTGGCCAGGGCCGCAGCGTCGATTCGCTCACCGCCGGCCAGGTCTTCGCTGACCAGTTCGTCTATGCGATCCGCCTCGGCAACGGCACGCTGAGCGAAGCGACAGTCAAGATCAACATCACCGGCGCCAACGACAATGCCTCGATTGCTGTGGTCGGCGCGAGTGACAATTTGGTAACGGAATCCGGCGTCAAACCGGGCAACAGCCCTTACCCTGGCGACCCCTCGGCGGGCGGCACTTTGGTCGTCAATGACGCAGATCTTGGCCAGAACCATTTTCAGGACCCATCCCCAGGCTCCCTGAACGGTACGTACGGCGCGTTCACGTTCAATGCGACCACCGGTCAATGGACCTACGCGCTCAATAATAGCGATCCCGACACCCAGTCCCTGGCCCAGGGAGCGAGCGCCACCGATACGTTGACCGTGATGTCGTTTGACGGGACGGCTTCGTACAATATCGTAGTGAACATCACCGGCACCAACGACGCCCCGGTGGCGGTCGCCGACGTCAATGGCGCCGACCTCGTCACCGAGGCCGGGGTCAACCCCGGCAACACCGCCTTTGCCGGCGATCCCTCGGCCGCGGGCAACGTGCTTGCCAACGACACCGACGTCGACACCGGCGCGACCAAGACCGTCTCGGCGGTCAACGGCGTGGCGGGCAACGTCG
>NZ_JANMCO010000157.1:0-14624 GCF_031361285.1 Sphingomonas sp. | reverse complement strand
GGGGTGGACATCGCCGCCAATCTTGTTGCCGCCGGCAACCGTCGGGCCGAAGCGGCTGGCCTCAGCAACATCAAATTCGAGGAAGGCGATGCGAGTAGCCTCGAATCGATCGAAGACGGCAAGTTCGACCGCGTGGTCAGCGTCTTCGGCGCCATGTTCGCCCCAAATCCGGACAAGGTCGCAAGCGAGATGGTGCGCGTCACCAAGCCCGGCGGGCAGATCGTGATGGGCAACTGGATTCCGGGTGATCCAACTTTGGTGGCGCAGATCCTCAAGACCAGCGCCGCCTTCACCCCGCCGCCGCCCGAGGGTTTCGTCAGCCCGATGTTGTGGGGGCAGGAGGACAAGGTTCGCGAACGCTTCGCCAAGGCTGGCATCGCGGGCGAAGCACTGACCGTCGAACGCGACAGCTTCGTGTTCCGGCATGATGGCCCGCCCGCCGAATTGGTCGATCGCTTCACGCAATATTACGGGCCGACGATGAATGCGCTCGATGCCGCCGAGCAGAGTGGACGGGCGGATGAATTATGCCGCGAGCTGGGGCAATTGTTCGAGGCTCAAAACCAGAGCGGCGATCCGGGTCGGACCGAAATTCCCGCGACCTTCCTGCGCGTTACCGCGACCAAGCCGGATTGAGGTCTTGGCCACGGCGGCGCGTCATGCCACATCGCTCGACCTGATCGGGGAGCGAATATGAAAAGCCGTGCTGCCGTTGCGTTCGAAGCCAAGCGCCCTCTGGAGATTGTCGAAGTCGATCTGGAGGGTTCCAAGGCTGGCGAGGTGCTGGTCGAAATCATGGCGACAGGGATTTGCCACACCGACGCCTACACGCTTGATGGACTCGATAGCGAAGGATTGTTCCCGTCGATCCTGGGCCATGAGGGTGCCGGCATCGTCCGCGAAATCGGACCCGGCGTAACCAGCGTCAAACCCGGCGACCATGTCATTCCGCTCTACACACCCGAATGCGGCCAGTGCAAAAGTTGCCTGTCGGGCAAGACCAACCTGTGCACCGCGATCCGCGCCACCCAGGGCAAGGGCGTGATGCCCGACGGGACGTCACGCTTCAGCCATAAAGGCGCGACGATCTTCCATTATATGGGCTGCTCGACATTCTCGAACTTCACGGTGTTGCCCGAGATCGCGGTGGCGAAGATCCGCGACGACGCGCCGTTCGACAAGGCCTGCTACATCGGCTGCGGCGTCACCACCGGGGTCGGCGCGGTGACCAAGACGGCCAAGGTCCAGCCGGGCGACAATGTCGTCGTGTTCGGGCTGGGCGGGATCGGCCTCAATGTCATCCAGGGTGCGCGGCTGGCCGGCGCGGCGCGAATCGTCGGGGTCGACATCAATCCGTCCAAGGAGGCGTGGGGCCGACAGTTCGGCATGACCGACTTCGTCAATCCCAAGGACACGCCCGATGTCGTCGCGCATTTGGTCGCGATGCTCGATGGCGGCGCCGACTACAGCTTCGACTGCACCGGCAACACCGATGTCATGAGGCAAGCGCTTGAATGCTGCCACCGCGGCTGGGGCACCAGCATCATCATTGGCGTAGCCGAAGCCGGCAAGGAAATCGCCACACGGCCATTCCAGCTGGTCACCGGGCGCAATTGGCGCGGGACCGCGTTCGGCGGCGCCAAGGGCCGCACCGATGTGCCGACGATTGTCGACATGTATATGGACGGCAAGATCGCCATCGACCCGATGATCACTCACGTCCTCAAGCTTGAGGATATCAACCAGGGTTTCGACCTGATGCACGCCGGAACAAGTATCCGCGCGGTCGTTGTTTATTAAATCGGCTGGGGAGCTGTGTCATGAATAAGGAGACATTGCATGACCGAACACCGTGCCCCGACCAAGATCAACCTGGCCGCCAAGCTGGATGAGTTCACCGAACATTGGGCACCGAAGATTGTCGCCCGCTATAACGACAATGAAGTCCGACTGGTGAAGACGGAAGGGGAATGGATCTGGCACCAGCATGACGAGACCGACGAGTTGTTCCTGATCCTGGAAGGCGAGTTCGACATGGACTTTCGCGACGGGACGGTGACGGTCAAGCCGGGCGAGCTGCTAATCGTGCCGCGCGGCACCGAGCATCGGCCGGCGGCGCGGCGGGGAGAAGTCAAATTGCTGCTGATCGATCCCAACGACACGCCGAATACCGGCGACAAGGCCACCGCGACGCAAGCGGTCGAACTTTAGGAAGGAAGAAGCATGTTCAGTCACATAATGGTCGGTTCCAACGACATTGAGAAGTCGCAGGGTTTTTACGATGCAGTGTTCGCGGCAATTGGCGCCAAGCCCGGGCGGCGCGACGACAAAGGGGTCAATTACGCGCATCAAGGCGCATTGCTGATGGTCCGACCGCCGCTGAACGGCCAGGCGGCGACCAATGCCAATGGTGCGACCGTCGGCTTCACCATCGACAGCCCGGAACAGGTCGATGCCTGGCACGCGGCCGGGGTTTCGGCCGGTGGCACGTCGGTCGAAGATCCTCCGGGCATTCGCCAGGGGACCTTCGGGCCGCTGTATCTGGCCTACTTACGCGATCCCGACGGCAACAAGCTGTGCGCCTTGCACCGGATGCCGGTTGAGTGACGATCGAGGTCGTCAGCGAAGCTAAGTCTCACGGCGGGCGGCAATTCGTCGTCCGCCATGCTTCGCGCGCGACCTCGACCGCCATGACCTTTTCCATCTTCCTGCCACCGCAAGCGGATGGCGGCGCGAAGCTGCCGGTCGTGTGGTACCTGTCGGGCCTCACCTGCACTCACGCCAACGTCACCGACAAGGGTGAGTATCGCGCCGCTTGTGCCGATCTCGGGCTGATTTTCGTCGCGCCCGATACCAGCCCGCGCGGCGACGATGCGCCCGACGCCGAGGCGTGGGATTTCGGCCAGGGCGCGGGCTTTTACGTCGATGCGACCGAGGATCCGTGGGCGGCCAATTACCGGATGTGGACCTACGTCACCGACGAGCTGCCAGAACTGGTCGCAGCGGAATTTCCCATAGCCTTGGGGCGGCAGGGGATCACCGGCCATTCGATGGGCGGGCATGGCGCGCTAACCGTCGCGCTCAACCATCCCAACCGGTTCAAAAGCGTTTCAGCCTTCGCGCCAATCGTCGCGCCGAGCCAGGTGCCTTGGGGGCAGAAGGCGCTCGCCGGCTATCTCGGCGACGACCGCACCACCTGGGAAACCCACGACGCCGTTGCGCTGATCGAGGGCGGCGCGCGTTTACCCGAGCTGTTGGTCGACATCGGCGACGCTGACCCGTTCCTTGACACCGAGCTTCGCCCCGAGCTTCTCGAACAGGCGTGTGCGAGCGCCGGCATCCCGCTCCAGCTCAACCGCCGCCCGGGCTATGATCACAGTTATTATTTTATTTCGACCTTCATGACCGATCATCTGCGCTGGCATGCCGACCGCCTCGCCTGACTGGATCAGCCAGGCGCTGGCCGTCGGCACGGCGCTGGCCTGCGGCCTGTTGATCGGCATCGAACGCGGCTGGAAGCTCAAGGAGCAGAAAGCCGGGACGCGAGTCGCCGGCGTGCGGACATTTTCGATGTTGGGGCTCGGCGGCGGCATCGCCGGGCTGATCGGGTCGCTCGGCCAGCCGTTGGTTGCGGCAGCACTCGTCATTGGTGCGGTGTTGATCATGGTGATCGCTTATACACCAGAGTTGAAGCGTCACCACGATTCGACCAGCGCGGTTGCGGCGCTGGCCACCATCGCCATCGCCTTTCTCGCCGGTAACGGCAGCGCCGGCCTGGCGATCGCCTGCGCCGCAGTAGCGGTCGCGCTGCTCGCCTTGCGGACCGAGCTGCATGGATTCGTCGACCGGCTCGAGGCTGACGACGTCAAAGCCTTGGCGCGCTACGCCGTGATCGCCGGCGCGGTGCTGCCGTTCCTCCCCAACGGACGCTATGGCCCGTACGGGGCCTGGAACCCGCAAAAACTGTGGCTGATCGTGGTCCTCGTCACCGGCTTTTCGTTCCTCGGCTATGTCGCCAATCGCCTGTTTGGAGCGCGCCGCGGGACGATCGCCACGGCGCTGATCGGCGGCGCTTACAGCTCGACCGCCGTTACCCAGTCGCTCGCCCAGCGGCTCGGGAGCAAGCGGCCCGGCGGCGCCGAACCGGCCGGCATCGCGCTTGCCAGCGCGGTGATGTACGTGCGCGTCATCCTGCTCGTCGCGATCCTTTCGACGCGGGTGCTGGTCGATTTCGTCATCCTTATCGCGCCCGCGCTGCTGGTTGGTGCGGTCGCCGGTTATTGGCTCTATCGCAAGGCGCCGAGCCAGGCAGGGCCGACGCCGCCGGGCAATCCGATCGCCATCCTGCCGGCGCTCGGTTTCCTCGCGTTCGTTGCGATCGCCGCGGTGGCGGCACGCTGGGCGGAGGGGCGGTTCGGCGAGAGCGGTATCGCCGGGCTCATCCTGATCACCGGCACCATGGACGTCGACACCGCGATCATTACCTTGGGCGGCCTCAGCCCGACGGCGATTTCGGCGCCCTTGGCTGCCGTGGCGCTGGCCGGCACGGTGCTCGCCAACATGACCGTCAAGCTTGGCATCACGCTCGCTTATGCGCGGTCGAAGGGTATTTCTGCCGCTTTGGCGCTTGGCGCCAGCATGGTCGCGCTGGCAATCACCATCGCTGTGGCGTGGACGCGGCTTTAACTCAGGAGGTTTCAGTGGAAGACCAAGCAGCCCGAATCTTGGATGCGCGCAGGGTCATGGCGATTTCGACCGTGCGGCCGGATGGCTGGCCGCAAACGACGATCGTCGGTTATGCCAATGACGGCCTGACCATCTATTTCATCATTTTCCGGTCGAGCCAGAAGTTTGCCAACATCCAGCATGACGATCGCATCTCGATCGCGGTCGGCGAGGAGCCCCGGGACCTGCGCCACCTGGAAGCGGTCTATGCCGGAGCGCATGTGTTCGAGGTGACGGACCTCAAGCAAGCGGAGCATGCGTGGCGGCTGTTGACCCACCGCCACCCCAACCTCACCCAATTTGAGGTCCCGGACAAAGCGGAAACGGCGCTGATGTGCGCCAATTGCAAACATGTTTCGGTGCTGGATTACAGCCAGGGTATCGCGGGCCAGAAAACGATCTGGTGACGCAGCCAGTGTCGAGCTAACCGGTCTCCGCAATTCCCTGCTTACAGGGATCTTGCTGGGAATGAGCGCACTTTCGGGCCTCCGACGGGCTCGTTTGCTCGCGATAAAGTGCAGATTGCCGACGTTTCTGTGGCAAAATTCCCGTGGCGCCGAGCAGGGAAATCTTTCTGTCGGGCAGGGAATGGACCGCCAAGCGTCCGTGCGTGTCTGGCCCCGATGAGCCCGGATTGACATCCTTCAGTGACTCTCAACCTAGTCCGGTTTCGACCCATTGCGGACATTAGCACGTCGCCGCCAAGGCTGTTACCTGCACGTCGGGGAGGCCCCGGTTAATTGACATTCAGCCTATCGAAGCTAGGTTTTGCGGCATGATCAGGCTCATCCTATCGTGCCTCGTTGCAATGTCGCTGATTGGAAGCGCGCCGGCTATCGCCGCGATGACGTCGCCGCAATCAGTTGAGGACTGCGAGATGGCAGGCGGGGTCCCTAATCCTACAGCCGATCATTCCAAGATGGCCTGCTGCACCAACGATTGCACCGTGATGGGAATGGCGGCTGTGGTGCAACCTGACAGCGACGTAGTCGTGCTTGCGAAGTCCACTAAGCCACTGCTGGATGCGCCATCTTTGAAAGCATTGGATTCTCTCGGCTGGGCGACAGTCGACCCGCCTCCGCGCCTCCGGTCCTCCTAATGCGATAACGCCGCCGCGCTCGTGGCCGGCGTGTCCGCCAACAATTCAGAATCGCACCCGCTCGCTGTGCGCGGCGGGGCCTGTTGTTGGCCATAAGCGCACTATCGGACCACGGAGAGAGGCCACATGAAAGCGGTATTCTTGGCAGCAGCGACGATCGCGATTGCGATGCCTGGGAATGTTCAGGCGCGGGCGATGACCTTATCTCAAGCGCTGGAGGAAGCGTCGAAGGATGCGCCGAGCATCGCCGCTCGAACTGCGCAGACTGAGGCTGCGCGATTGACGGCAATTGCGTCCGACAGATTGCCGGACCCCAAGCTTGAGGTCGGTATCCAGGATTTTCCAGTGACCGGCCCGAACGCCGGCAGCTTCACCCGTGACAACTTCACCATGCTCAAGGTCGGCGTCAGCCAGGAGTTTCCCAATTCCGCCAAGCGCCGCGCACGATTGGGCCGCGCTCGTGCGGACATTGGCGCAGCGCAAGCCGCGGAAGTGGTCGAGGCCCGCGATGTCAAAGTGCAGGCGGCGCTCGCCTGGATCGACCTTTATTTTGCTGAGCGGCGGTTGGCGACGCTGAAGATTCTGGATGACAGCATTGATGATATCCAGGGGACAGTTGCCGCCCGACTGACGTCCGGCAGCGCGCGTCCTGCACAGGCGCTCCAACCCCAACAGCTCAAGGCGGAAGTCGGGGACCGGCGCTCAGATCTCGTTGCTCAGGCTAGCAAGTCCCGCGCGGAGCTGATTCGGTGGACCGGCGATCCGGCGCCCGAAGTAGCTGGCGCGCCGCCCGACTGGACGATCATTCCGGCACTATTGTGGGCTAACATCGATGCGCTGCCGTCGCTTGTTGCGCTGGACGCCGCGACGGCGCGGGCCGAAGCCGACGTTCGATTGGCCCGCGCGGAGAAGCGACCCAACTGGGAAGTGAGCACAAGCTACGGCCATCGCGATCCGAGCTACGGCGACCTGGCATCGGTGGCAGTTAAAATTGACTTGCCGTTCTTTTCCGGGCGACGGCAGGACCCGATCATCGCTGCTCGGGCGAGTGGAGCCGAAAGCGCTCGGCTGGAGCGGGAGGCAGCGCGACGCCAAGCGATCGCAACGCTTCAAGCGGACCTTGCCGATCACGCCATGCATCACGACCGTTTCATGCGAGCCCGCGACGTCCTCGTGCCGCTTGCCAAGAAGCGCGCCGAACTCGATCGGGTCGGCTACGCTGCAAATACGGTTGATCTCGGTACCGCGCTCGACAGCACCTACGAACTGGCCAAGGTCGAGCTCGATGCGCTCGACCGCGAGGCCACGGTGGTCCGCGACGGCATCCGCATCAACCTGACCTATGGGAGTGACCGTTGATGATCGACATCGGGGATCGGACAACGCGCGCCCGGATCGGCGTTGCACTCGCGGCGTTGGCGCTGACGGCAGGCGGGGTCGGCTTTTACTTCGGCAGCGCCGGCAACGACAGCATTCCTGCCCAAGCGCAGAGCCAGGACAGTCGCAAGGTCCTCTACTGGTATGACCCGATGGTCCCACAGGAGAAGTATGACCAGCCGGGCTTGTCCTCGATGGGCATGCAGACCATCCCCAAATATGCCGACGAGAGCGGGCAACAGGCCGGCGTTCGGGTTGATCCGGCCGCAATCCAAAGCCTCGGCATGCGCGTCGTTACTGCGCAAGCCGGGCTAATCGGAAGCGCGCTCGACGTTACTGGCACGATCGACTTCGATCAGCGCCATGTGGCGATCATCCAGGCACGATCCGGTGGCTTCGTGCAGCGGGTCTACAACCGCGCACCCGGCGACTTGGTGCGCGCCGGCGCCCCAATCGCCGACCTGCTGATTCCCGAATGGGGCGGGGCGCAGCAGGAGTTTCTCGCGATTCGCCGTCTCGGAGATCAAAGGCTCACCGCTGCGTCGAAGCAACGGATGCGCCTGCTAGGCATGTCGGACAGCGTCATCGCGCGGGTCGGGCGGACCGGAGGAACCAACGGAGTGGTGACGCTGACGACCCCCATCGGCGGCGCGATCCAGGAACTGAACGTGCGGTCGGGGATGACGTTAAGCGCCGGACAAACTCTCGCCCAGGTAATGGGCATCGAAACGGTGTGGTTGAATGCCGCGGTCCCCGAGGCGCGAGCAGGTGAAGTGCGGGTTGGGCAGACCGCCACGGCCGATGTCGCCGCATTCCCAGGAGCGCCCTTCTCGGGCCATGTTGAGGCGATCCTGCCGACCGCCGACGCGGCAAGCCGGACGATCACCGTGCGGATTGCGCTGCCCAACTTTGGCCTTCACCTGCGGCCCGGAATGTTTGCGACGGTGCATCTCGGCCAGAATGCGCACTCGGCGCTGCTCGTGCCGACCGAAGCGGTGATTCGGACCGGCAAACGCACCTTGGTGATGCTCGCTCAATCCGGCGCGCGCTTCCGGCCGGCTGAAGTGCAGATCGGGCGCGAATCCAACGGACGGACGGAGATTCTCGCCGGTCTTAGCCCTGGGGAAAAGGTGGTGGCATCGGGCCAGTTCCTGCTCGATTCAGAAGCCAGCCTGACGGGTATTCCTGCGCGTCCGATTTCCGGCGATCCCAAATGATCGCTCGGATCATCAAGGCCTCGGTTCGCGCCCGGTTTCTGGTCCTCCTTGCCGCGCTCGTGCTGGTCGCGGTCGGCATCGTCGCGCTGCGGTCGACGCCGGTCGATGCGCTGCCCGACCTCTCGGACGTGCAGGTGATCGTCCGCACAACCTATCCCGGTCAGGCGCCGCGGATCGTCGAGGATCAGGTCACCTATCCGCTGGCGACGACCATGCTTTCGGTGCCCGGCGCGCGGGTCGTTCGCGGTTACTCGTTCGAAGGCGACAGCTTCGTCTATGTGATCTTCGAGGACGGGACCGACCTTTACTGGGCTCGCTCCCGCGTGCTCGAATATCTCAGCCAGGTGCAGAGTCGACTGCCACCGGGCGCGACGGCATCGCTTGGCCCCGATGCGACCGGCGTGGGCTGGATCTACGAATATGCGTTGGTCGACCGCACCGGCCGCCATGACCTGTCGCAACTGCGCAGCATTCAAGACTGGTTTCTGCGCTACGAGCTCAAGAGCGTTCCCGGCGTCGCCGAGGTCGCGAGCGTCGGCGGAATGGTCAAGGAATATCAGATTCTCCCCGATCCACAGAAGCTCGCCGCTTATGGAGTGACGCAACAGGTGCTGGTCGAGGCGATCCAACGCGCCAATCAGGAAACCGGCGGTTCAGTGCTCGAAATGGCAGAACGCGAATATATCGTTCGGGCGAGCGGCTACCTCATTTCCACGGACGATTTTCTGACGATCCCATTGAAGACTGCCGCCGGCGGCGTGCCAGTGCGGCTGGGCGATGTGGCGACGGTCCAGATCGGCCCGGAAATGCGGCGCGGCATCGCCGAGCTCAACGGACAAGGCGAGGTTGCCGGCGGCATCGTCGTTCTTCGCCAGGGCAAGAATGCGCGGCAAGTGATCGACGGTGTTCGCACCAAGCTCGACGAGCTCAAGAAGAGCCTGCCTGCGGGTGTCGAGATCGTCACCACCTACGATCGTTCAGGGCTGATCGACCGCGCCGTCGAGAATCTCAAAGGCAAGCTTCTCGAGGAGTTCATCATCGTCGCGCTCGTCTGCGCACTGTTCCTTTGGCACGCCCGGTCGGCGCTGATTGCCATACTGACGCTGCCTCTAGGCATCCTCTTTGCCTTCAGCGTCATGCGCCTTCAGGGCGTGAACGCCAACATCATGTCGCTTGGCGGAATCGCCATCGCGATCGGCGCGATGGTCGATGCTTCCGTGGTTATGATCGAGAACGCCCATAAGCATCTTGAGCGATGGGCGAACGAGCATCCGGGACAGATCCTTGAAGGCCCCGCGCGCTGGCACGAAATCACGACCGCGGCGGTCGAGGTCGGCCCAGCGCTCTTTCTCAGCTTGTTGATCATCACCTTCTCGTTCATCCCGATCTTCTCGCTCCAAGGGCAAGAAGGGCGGTTGTTCGCACCGCTCGCCTTCACCAAGACCTATGCGATGGCGGGTGCGGCGATCCTGTCGATCACGCTCATCCCCGTGCTCATGGGCTGGCTGATCAAGGGCAAAATCCCGCCCGAAGACGCCAATCCGATCAACCGCTGGCTGACTCATCTTTACCGGCCTGCAATCGATTGGGTGATCGCCAGGCCGAAGAAAACGCTGCTGATCGCGGGGCTCATATTCGCGACCAGCCTGTGGCCGATCAGCCAAATGGGCGGCGAGTTCATGCCCCAGATGAACGAAGGCGACTTGCTTTACATGCCTTCAGCCCTGCCCGAAATCTCCTCGGCCAAAGCGGCGCAGCTCCTGCAGGTGACGGACCGGATGATCAAGACCGTGCCCGAAGTCGAAAGTGTGTTCGGAAAGGCAGGCCGCGCCGACACCGCAACCGACCCTGCTCCCCTTGAAATGTTCGAGACGATCATCCGCTTCAAGCCGAAGAGTGAATGGCGACCGGGCATGACCCAGGACAAGCTGGTCGATGAGCTCGACCGGCGGGTAAAGGTACCGGGCCTCGCCAACTTCTGGATCCCACCGATCCGCAACCGCATTGACATGTTGTCGACCGGCATCAAGAGCCCGATCGGAATCAAGGTCGCCGGCTCGAACCTTGCCGACATCGACCGAACGGCCCACCAGATCGAGCTGGTTGCAAAGACGGTTCCCGGCGTCAGCTCGGCACTCGCCGAACGGCTGACCGGCGGACGTTACATTGACGTGATGATCAACCGTGCCGCTGCCGCGCGCTACGGTCTCAACGTCGCCGATGTTCAATCAGTTGTGTCAGGTGCCGTTGGCGGCGCGACGATCGGTCAAACGGTTGAGGGACTCGCCCGCTACTCCATATCCGTGCGTTATCCGCGCGAGATTCGCGACAGCATCGGGGATTTGAACAACCTCCCAATCGTCACGCCGTCTCTCCAGCAGATCACACTTGGTGCGGTTGCCGACATTCGCGTGAGCGAAGGGCCGCCGATGCTGCGCAGCGAAAACGGCCGGCCAGTCACCTGGATCTATATCGACGGCCGCGGGTGGGCCTTGACGACCATTGTCGGCGATCTGCAGCGCGCCGTCGCGCAGAAGGTCAAGCTGCCACCCGGCATCAGCGTCGTTTACACTGGGCAGTTCGAATTCCTGCAGCGGGCCGAGGCGCGCCTGAAGATCGTCATCCCCGTCACCTTGCTGATCATCTTCCTGTTGCTTTACGCAACCTTCCGGCGCCTCGATGAAGCGGCGTTGATCATGGGGACGCTACCCTTCGCACTCACCGGCGGGCTGTGGTTGCTTTATCTCCTCGGCTACAATCAGTCGGTCGCGACGGGCGTCGGATTTATCGCCCTCGCGGGTGTTTCGGCCGAGTTCGGAGTCGTCATGCTGATCTACCTGAAACATGCGCTCGCCGAGCGCGGCCAGGACCCTGGGCCAATGCAGGTGGAGCAAGCCGTGCGCGAAGGTGCGCTCCTCAGGGTTCGACCAAAGGCAATGACCGTTGCCGTTATTCTCGGCGGCCTTTTCCCGATCCTGATTGGCACCGGTACCGGATCCGAAGTGATGAGCCGCATCGCCGCGCCGATGGTTGGCGGGATGCTGACCGCGCCGTTACTATCAATGTTGGTTATACCTGCGGCCTATCTGCTCATGCGCGGCCGCGCGCCCCGGAATTGATCGCGACTTAATGACCGCTTTCCACCCACTCCTGGCGTCCAGGTTAGACCCAAAGCGGACATTAGCGGCCGCTGCCATTCTCGGGCCATGGCAAATGGTCCGACGGCAAGCCTAAGCGACTGGGTCTTCGACCCGGAGCATCGCCAGTGCGGCGAGCATCATGACGACCGCGGCGGCGAGCATCGTCCAGATTGGTTTATCCGGGAAAAAGGCCTTCATCACCGAACCCATGACTGTCGCCACCAGCAATTGGGGGATGACGAAGAAATAGCAACTCGTTGAAACCGTGTCCTTTTCTCTGTCTGGGGCTTGGACACTTACGCCGCCATTATATGGCGGAAACCCGCCAAACCGTCTAAGATATATCGAACAAAAAACACAATATTCTAAGTTACTTAGGCAGTGGTGACCCCAACGGGAATCGAACCCGTGTTTTCGCCGTGAAAGGGCGACGTCCTAGACCGCTAGACGATGGGGCCGTGAAGCGGCTCGCCGGTTAGGCGAGGCGCCCCTTAGGGTCAAGCAACCCGGGGTCAAGCGCGCGCCGCATCCTCGAGGTGCATCTCGGCCGCATTGCCGCCGTTCCACTCGTCGCGCTTGATCGTCCCGGCTAGCCACCATTTTGTGTCGCCGGGAGAAGCGAGCAACGCCTGGCCGAGTTCGGTCGCGGCGCTCCTGAAGGCGATCCACTTGAAGCTCTTGCCATCTTCGCCGCACGCCAGGCCGCGGACATGGCCTTCGCCGACGATCCCGGTCTTGATCAGCCGCACCGGCCCGGCCGCCACCCTAGGCGCTGGCCAGCCGGCACCGTAGGGACCGGCAGCGTCGAGCGCGTCGCACAATGTGGCCGCGACTCCGCCCGGCGCTACCAGCGCGTCGAGCAGCAGCGCCCGCCCGCCGCGCGCGGTTTCGATGTCGGTCGCCAGGCGTTCGCGGAGGAACGCACGCAGTGGCTCAAGCCCACCGGCGGGCAGTGTCAGCCCCGCCGCCATCGCGTGGCCGCCGCCAGCGATCAGCAAGCCGCTGTCCTTGGCGGCCAGCACCGCCGCGCCCAGGTCAACGCCGCTGATCGAGCGCCCGGAGCCCTTGCCGGTGCCGTCCTCGGTTTCGGCAATGACGATCGCCGGGCGGCCGAAGCGTTCCTTGAGGCGACCGGCAACGATGCCGATCACGCCCTGGTGCCAGCCAGAGCTCATGACCAGGATGACTGGCGCGTCGGCCTGGCCCTGCGCCTGGTCCGTCGCCTGCTCGCTGACCAGCATTTCGATCGCGCGGCGTTCCTCGTTCAAGCGGTCGAGTTCGGCGGCAATGGTCCGCGCTTCCTCGGGGTCGGTCGCGGTCAGCAGGCGCACGCCAAGGTCGGATTTACCGACCCGTCCGCCGGCGTTGATCCGCGGCCCGAGCGCGAAGCCGAGGTCGCGGGCGCTCGGCGGTTTGACCAGCCGGGCCGCCTCGGCCAGCGCCGACAGGCCAATATTCTGCCGCCCCGCCATGATCTTGAGGCCCTGGGTCACGAAGGCACGATTGAGGGTCTTCAGCCGGGCGACATCGGCGACGGTGCCGAGCGCGACCAGGTCGAGCAGGTCCATGATCCTGGGCTCGAGCCGGTCGCCGACGAACCGGCCGCGACCGCGCAGCTCGCGCAGCAGCGCCACTCCGAGCAGGAACGCCATGCCGACCGCCGCCAGATGGCCGTGGCTCGCGCCCAACTCGCTCTCGTCGAGGCGGTTGGGGTTGATCATCGCGAATGCGACCGGGAGCTGGCTCGCGCACTGGTGATGGTCAACGACGATCACATCGAGGCCGGCGGTTTTGGCCTCGTCGAGCGCCTCGAATGCCTGCGCCCCGCAGTCGACCGTGATCGCCAGGCTAGCGCCGCGCTGCTTCAATTCGACCAAGGCTTTGCCGGATGGCCCGTAGCCCTCCATCAGCCGGTCGGGGATGTAGGTCATCGGGTCCGCGCCGAGGCGGCGTAGCAGCAGCACCAGCACCGCCGCGCTGGTCGCGCCATCGACATCATAGTCGCCGAAGATGGCGATGGATTCGCCCGCCTCGAGGGCGTCGGCGAGCCGTTTCGCGCCCTTGTCCATGTCCTGGAACACCGACGGGTCAGGGAGGAAATCGCGAATCGTCGGGACGCGGTGGCGGGCCAGGTCGGCGCGCTCGACGCCGCGGGCCAGCAGCAATTCGTCGATCAGCGCATCCGGTGCCAAACCGGGCTCGGTCCCCGAACGGCGCCAGCGCCACGGCTGGCCGCTGACCGACCGTTCGATATCGAGCGCAAATCCCATGCCGCGACTGTAGGCCCGGGCGGGCGCGGGTCCAGCGCTAGCGGTGATGTTCGGCGGTCACGCGGCGCACGGTGCCCGAGCTGGCGCGCATGACGATGCTCTCGGTGGTGATGCAATCCTTGCGGACGTGCACGCCGGCGAGCAGCGAGCCGTCGGTCACGCCAGTGGCAGCGAAGATGCAGTCGCCTTTGGCCATATCCTCGATGGCGTAGATGCGGTCGAGGTCGTCGATCTCCCAGCGGCGGGCGCGGGCGACCTCATCGTCGTTGCGGAACAACAGCCGCCCCTGAATCTGCCCGCCGACGCAGCGCAGCGCCGATGCCGCCAGCACGCCTTCGGGCGCGCCGCCGGTGCCCATATAGACGTCGATGCCGGTCTCCGGGTTGGCGACGGCGATCACGCCGGCAACATCGCCGTCGGGGATTAGCTGGATGCCGCAGCCAAGCCCGCGAAGCTCGGTTATCAGCTCGGCGTGACGCGACCGGTCAAGGACGCAGACGACGATCTCCGACGGTTCGACGCCTTTGGCTTTCGCCACCGAGCGGATATTATCGGATGGCGATTTGGCCAGGTCGATCGTGCCGCCGGCATAGCCCGGCCCAATCGCCAATTTGTCCATGTAGACGTCGGGCGCATTGAGCAGGCAGCCCTGCTCGGCGATGGCCAGCACGGCGAGGGCATTGGGGCCGCCCTTGGCGGTGATCGTCGTGCCTTCCAGCGGGTCGAGCGCGATGTCGATCCTGGGGCCGGACCCCTGCGCGCTGCCGACCCGCTCACCGATGAACAGCATCGGCGC
>NZ_JANMCO010000131.1:0-33097 GCF_031361285.1 Sphingomonas sp. | reverse complement strand
CGCGTCGTTCAAAGTGCGGCCGCGCATAAAGGCGATCGGCGCGATCTCGATTTCGCCCGAGGCGATGCGGCGTTCGACTTGCTCGGTCGGCAGCATGTCATAGAGCGCGTCGTAGAGCGGGCGGAGGTAGGGGTCGACCTTTTCCTTCATGTCGCCGGGGAGGAATCCCAGGCGTTCGCCGGCCTCGACCGCCGGGCGTGACAGGATCAGCCGGTCGACGCTGCCGGCGATCAGCTGCGACACCGCCTGGGCGACGGCGAGATAGGTCTTGCCGGTGCCGGCGGGGCCGAGCGCGAAGATCATGTCGTCGCGGGCCAACGCCTCCATGTAGGTGGTCTGCACCGCCGAGCGCGGGACGATGGTTTTCTTGCGGGTGCGGATCATCACCTTGGGCGGTGAGGTAACTTCGTCCTCGATGATGCCGTCGAGATGCGGCTGGGCGGCCATGGCGATCACCGCATCGACCGCCGCGGCGTCGACGTCATGACCCTGGTCGAGACGGTTGTAGAGCCCGATGAGGACATCGCGAGCACGGGCGGCGGCGTCAGCGTCGCCCTCAATCTGGACCCGGTTGCCGCGCGCCGCGATGTGCACGCCCAGCCGGCTTTCGATGGTCACCAGATGGCGGTCGTAATCGCCGAACAATGGCCCGAGCAAATAGGGCTGATCGAACTCCAGCTCGAGCCGGGCGCGATCCTGGTCGTTGGCTTGGACGGCAGCAATGTCGCGGCGGGCCATCAGGCGGCCACCCTGGAAATTGGCTCGGTGCGAACCGCGCCGGCCATGCTGTTGGGGCCGGCGGATATTAGCGTGACATCGATCATGTCACCGGGCACGGCGCTGGTTTCGAGATGCACCGATTGCATCCACGGTGAACGGCCGATCATCTGTCCCAATTGCCTTCCCTTGCGCTCAATGAGGATGCGCGTGTCCTGGCCGACCAAGGCGCGGTTGAATGCGAGTTGATGGACGGCGATCCGATCGTGCAGCCGCCGGAGCCGTTCGTCCATGATTTCCGGCGCAATCTGTCCGTCCATCACCGCGGCGGGCGTGCCGGGGCGGGCGCTATATTTGAACGAATAAGCGGCGGCGTATTGGACGGCGTCGACGATGTTCAAAGTAGCCGCGAAATCCTGCTCGGTCTCGCCGGGAAAGCCGACGATGAAATCGCCGGAGATGGCGATGCCGGGGCGGGCGGCGCGGGCCTTTTCGATGGTCCGCAGATAGCTGTCGGTCGAATGGCTGCGGTTCATCGCCTTCAAAATGCGGTCGCTGCCCGACTGCACCGGCAAATGGAGATAAGGCATCAACTTGTCGATCTCGCCGTGGGCGGCGATCAGCCCCTCGGTCATGTCGGCGGGATGGCTGGTGGTATAGCGGATGCGCTCGAGGCCATCGACGTCGGCGAGTGCGCGGATCAAAGCGTCGAGCCCGCGGTCGCCGTCACTCCACGCGTTTACATTCTGGCCGAGCAGGACGATTTCGCGCGCGCCGGCTTCCACGAGGTCGTGGGCTTCGGCGACCACGTCGGTCCACGGCCGCGAGATTTCAGCCCCCCGGGTGTAGGGGACGACGCAATAAGTGCAGAATTTGTCGCAGCCTTCCTGGACGGTGAGGAAGGCGCTCGGGGCCGCTCGGCGGCGGTTCGGAAAGGCGCTGAATTTGGCCAGGCCGGGCAAATCGGTGTCGATCGGGCGACCGCCGCGCGCGACCTGGGCGACCATTTCCGGCAAGCGGTGATAGGCTTGCGGGCCGACGACGATGTCGATCATTTTGGAGCGGGCCTGTGCCTCGGCGCCCTCGGCCTGGGCAACGCAGCCGGCGAGCGCGATCATCGGCCGCGAGCCGTCGTCGCGGCGCAGCCGACCGATGTCCGAATAGGCCTTCTCGGCGGCTTTTTCGCGGATGTGGCACGTGTTGAGGACCACCAGATCGGAGTCCTCGCCCGGCGCGACCGGCGCGAGGCCGGTGTCGACCAGCAGCTCGGCCATACGCTCGCCGTCGTAGACGTTCATCTGGCAGCCGAATGATTTGATATGAAAGGTTTTGGGGGCGGAAGGCATGGGCGAGTTGGCTATAGGCCAGTGCGCGCGGAACTTGAAGCGGTGAGCGCGGCCGAAATCGCCTGATGTGCCTGTTGGGCGACTAGCTTGCGGTCCGCGCTGGGTTCGAGCGGGGGCAGCAGGTGGAGTGTGGTCGGCAAGCTCCCCTTGCGGCCGAGGACGCGCAGGATATTGTCCTTGCCACTCTCATTGTACCAGCCGACTTCGCAGGCCGCAGGACCGTAGTCGAGCGCCACCGGCCTCACGTGGGATCGAGGCGGCGCGGGGGCGACCGCGGCGAGCAGCGAGGAGCGAAACGGCAACAGTTGGTCGCCGGGTCCGGTGGTGCCTTCGGGAAATAAGGTAAGCGGCTGCGGCCGTTCCAGCGCCACGGCGATCGCGGTCGCCTGGTTGGCGGTTGTGCTGCGCTTGCCGCGGGTGATGTACAAAGTCTGGTTCTGGTCGGCGAGCCAGTGGATGAAGCCGTGGCCGAGGTTGTCCTTCGACACGAAGGCGCAGCCGGTGGCGCCGGCCATCACGATAATGTCCATCCAGCTGAGATGGTTGGCGAGGAGCAGCGTGTGCGGCCGGATCGGATCGCCTACTACGCGCACGCGCGCTCCGACAACCCATGCGGCGGCGGCGAGGAAGCGCCGCGGCCAAAGCGAGCGCCCGAGCAGCCATTTCGACAACAAATGCGGCGGCAGGCAGGCGAGGAACAGCAGCAAGAGGCCAGCGACGCGCAAGGCAGCGCGGATCATCGGGATCATCGCAGGCGGGCGGTCAGCGGCCGCGGTCGAGGGCGACGCCGTACAGCTCCCTGCGATGGTCGACGAGGCGAAAGCCGAGCTTCTCGGCGATCCGCTTTTGCAGGTCCTCGAGATCCTCATCGACGAATTCGATCACCTTGCCGGTTTCGACGTCGATCAGATGATCGTGATGCGCGTCCGACGCGGCTTCGTAGCGCGAGCGGCCGTCGCCGAACTCGTGGCGCTCGAGAATGCCCGCCTCCTCGAACAAGCGGACCGTCCGGTAGACGGTGGCGATGGAAATCTTGGGATCGATCGCGGCGGCGCGCTCGTGCAGCGTCTCGACGTCGGGGTGATCCTCGGCGTCGGACAGGATGCGCGCAATGGTGCGCCGTTGTTCAGTGATCCGGAGACCTTTGTCGGCGCACAGGGCTTCGATGTCGATATTGCGGTGCATAGGTCCCTAGTTAGGGACGGACGAGCGGCGGGTCAAAGCCTGACGTCATCGCGAGCGCAGCGAAGCGATCCAGTTGCTGGATTGCCGCGTCGCTGCGCTCTTCGCAATGACGGTTACCTTGTGCCGCGAGTTTTGCGGCGCTTGGTGCCAAGACCGATTGACTTGGCGAGTGCACGGCGTTGTTCGGCGTAGTTGGGCGCGACCATCGGATAGTCGGCGTTGAGGCCCCACTTCTGGCGGTACTGGTCGGGCGTCATTTGATAATGTGTCATCAGATGCCGCTTGAGCATCTTCAGCCGTTTTCCATCTTCCAGGCAGACGATGTAGTCGGGCTTGATCGACGAGCGGATCGGAACCTTGGGCTCCGGCCGCGCTTCGGGCGCCGAGCGGCTGTCCGAAATGGTCGAAAGCGCGCTGTGAACATTCTGAATAAGGGTCGGCAAGTCATTGACGGCAACGCTATTGTTGCTGACGTGCGCCGCAACGATGTCTGCGGTCAATGCGAGCAAAGTGTCTTCGGCACCTTCATTATCGATCATGGTGATTTC
The DNA here is from genome assembly GCF_031361285.1 of Sphingomonas sp. Taxonomy (GTDB): domain Bacteria; phylum Pseudomonadota; class Alphaproteobacteria; order Sphingomonadales; family Sphingomonadaceae; genus Sphingomicrobium. Next base: position 29,301 of record NZ_JANMCO010000131.1, on the reverse strand, counting down.
CCAAGCTTTGGCCAAGTGCTGACGAGCATCGCACTTCAGGCTCCTCTATAGTAAGCGGCGGTTGTTCTTGGTGCAATAGATGCGGACAATTGCGGCGAGTTGGACTCTACAATTCGCGGGCAAGGGTTAGCGCGTCATGTTGGCGGCCGTCGCTGCCGCGGTAGTAATTGGACCGCCGTCCGACCGGTGTGAATCCGGCCTGGCGATACATTTGCACCGCGGGATTACCATCGCGGACTTCGAGGTGGACTCGATTAGCCCCTGCCGCGCGCGTACATTCGACAAACTGATCGAGCAGCAGGCGGCCGATACCGTGCCGCTGATAATCCGGAGCCACCGCGAGGAGCAGCAGTTCGGCTTCCCAAGCAACTGTGCGGAAGAGCGAGAATCCGACCGGTGCGAGGCGACTATGATCCTGGGCAAGCATCAGGGATACGCCGGTCATCGGCAGGATTCCGGCGCATTGCGAGCGCGTCCATCCTTCGCCGAAGCCCGGTTCGAACGCAGTGGTCATGATCGTCATGACCGCCGGCAGATCGGTCGATCGGCCCGGGACCACCCGCACTGCTTCGTCCGAAGGCACGGTGCTCATCAGGCGGCCTGGCGAGCGCGGGCGTCGGGAGCTCGTGCATAAATTGGTCGAGGTGCCAGGGTGCGCAGTTCGTCGGGCAGCTTGAGCGCGTCGGCGGCGCGGGGCCACGCCTCGATCGCTTCGCCGGAACCACGGGCTTCGACCAGGTCGGGCGCGCCTGGTCCGACCACTAAAGGTGCCGATATTTCCCCTGCAGCGTCGCCGGGTGTGAGGTTGAGCAGGAGTGTCGATGGCGCGAGGGGGCTTCGATTGAATTGTTGGACAAACAATTCGCCGTGGCCGCCGTGCATGACGGCAGCGACCGAAGCGCCGTCGGTCGCGCCTGCCGCCAGCAACGCCAGTGAAGACATGCCGGCAAGTTCGGCGTCCCAGCCGATCGCGAGGCCCTGGGCGGCGGCAATCCCGACCCTGAGTCCAGTGAAGCTGCCCGGCCCGACACCGACGACAATGCGGTCGGCGGTGCGTCCGTCGCAAAGCTCCGCGATCATTGGTACCAGGCGCTCGGCGTGACCGCGAGCGATCAACTCGTCGCGGTGCGCGATGCAGTTTCCCGATGCGTCGAATAACGCGACGGTGCAGGCGGCGGTCGACGTGTCGATCGCAAGGATCATAGGAATGTCCTTGTTAACCATGCGATTGGGCCACAGGCGGAGCGCCGGAGCAAGGAAATAGTGCGTGTCGGCTCAGACGGCCTCGACCGACTCAACCTCCGGCACATAGTGGCGGATCAAATTTTCGATGCCGTTCTTGAGCGTGATTGCCGACGACGGGCAGCCATGGCAGGCGCCTTGTAACCCCAGGTACAAATGCCCGTCCTTGTAGCCGCGATAGACGATGTCGCCGCCATCCTGCGCGACCGCCGGGCGGACCCGGGTTTCGATGAGCTCGCGGATTTGCGCGATGATCTCGGCGTCGGCCGGGTCTTCCTCGATATGGGGTTGGTCCGAGATATGGATGCCGGCGGCGGTGCCGGTCGTGAACAGGGGTGCACCACTGACGAAATGATCGAGCAGCACGCCGACCACTTCGGGCTCAAGCTCATCCCATGAAGCGTCGGGCGCGGCGGTGACCGAAATGAAGTCGCTGCCGAAAAAGACGCCTTCGACGGTGCCGGTCGCAAACAATTCCGCGGCCAGTGGCGAGGCCTGGGCGGTTTCGGCGTCGGCGAAGTCGCGGCTGCCGGCGTCCATCACTGCCTGACCGGGCAGGAATTTGCGCGTCGCCGGGTTGGGCGTGTGTTCGGTCCGGATCAACATGGCCGTGATGTGGCCCCGCGGCTGGCTGCGATCAAGGGGAGAAGGGCGGCGCGCCGGCGACGATCCAGCGGGTAACCGCGAACGCGGCTGCAAGGCAGAGGAGGGCCACCCACCATTTGCCGGGCCGCATCGGCGCCACGTCAGGCTTCAGCGCAAGACGACCGGTGATCATCCCCGTAACCAGTTTCTGACCGCGAAACTTGTAGTAGATGATCGCGCCCAGGTGCATGACGATGAGGGCGAGCACGACGTAGAACCAATATTCGTGAATATCGCGCGCGGTATCGGTCGCATCGAGGCTGACCAGGCGGGCGAGCGGCCCTTCATAAAGGCCATCGGGGTCGGTTGAGATCAAACCGAGCCCGACCTGGATTGCGACCGCGCCGAGCATGGCGATGACGCTCAACCCGCCGAGCGGCGTGTGCCCGGCGATGCGCCAGTCGCTATTGCCGCGAAGATAGGCCCGGACGGCACGCGGACCGCGCACGAAATTGCCGAATCGGGCCGTCGAACTGCCGAAAAATCCCCACAGCAGGCGGAAGACCAGAAGGGTCAGGATCGCGATGCCCGACCAGATATGCCAGTCGGTGTGGTGGAATTTGACCGACCACCAGCTGAAGCCGATCAACCCGGCCAGCAACCAGTGGAACAGCCGGACGGGCAGGTCCCAGACGGAGGCCTTCACCAGGCGCTCACTTCTCTTCGCTGCGATAGGTGTCGTGGCAGGCCTTGCAGGTTTTGCCGAGATCGTTGAATCGCGACTGGACGACAGCCATGTTGCCCGACCTCGCGGCGGCGTCAAAGGCTGCCGCGGCTTGCTCAAATGCCCTGTCCCTGGCGACGAAATCCGCCGGCCTCTGCCAGATTTCCTCCTTGGCCCGCGTCTTGCCAGTATCCGGGCCGGTCCCGGCCGGGAACCAGGTTGGAGACTTGGCGGCAAGCCGCGTGATCGTCGCGGCCGCGGAGCGGACCACATTCAGATCGGTAGTTCCCGATTTCAGCGAACGGCCCGCAAGCTTAAATGACTTGCCGATCTGCTCCATGCCTTCGTGGCGCTCGTGCATCCGCCGCATCGCCGCGCCATGCTTCATCGGCCTGCCCTGCATCGACTGCATCATGCCGGGCATATCGATCATCGTGGCATCGACGCCCGTGATCGGCAATACCTGGGCATATTTGGTGGCTGCCGGGGTGTCGCCGGATTGGCCGCAGCCGGTCAGCAGCGCCGCGGCCGCGAGTAGGGTGTTACGCATACATTCTCCTTAGCCTTGGTCGTCTTCGGGCGGCTTCCAGCTGTCGTCGATCATCTTGATGATGCCGGAGAAGTCCTTGGTGCCTCCGCCCAAATCGACGAAGCGCTGGTACAGTTCCTCCGCTTCGCCGCCCATTGGCGTGTAGGCGCCGGCCTCCATCGCCGCTGCCATCGCCAGCTTGAGGTCCTTGAGCATCAGCGCCGCCGCGAAGCCGCCCTCATAGCCGCGGTCGGCCGGGGTTTCCGGGCCGACTCCCGGGACCGGGCAGTAAGACGTCATCGACCAGCTTTGGCCCGACGCCTTGGAGGCGATGTCGTAAAAGGTCTGCAAATCGAGGCCGAGCTTACCGGCGAGGACGAAGGTTTCGCAGGTTGCGGCCATGGTCGCGCCGAGCAGCATGTTGTTGCAGATCTTGGCCGCCTGGCCGGACCCGGCGGCGCCGGCGTGGATTACCGCTTTGCCCATCGCTTCGAGGATCGGGCGAGCCTGCTCGAAGCCTTCAGCCGACCCGCCGACCATGAAGGTCAGCGTTCCGCCTTGGGCTGCGGCGATGCCGCCGGAGACTGGAGCGTCGACCATAGTAAAGCCGTCCGCTTGCGCCTCTTCCTCAACCAACTTGGCAGTGGCGACGTCGATGGTTGAGCAGTCGATCAGGATTGCGCTCTTGGGGGCAGCCGCGAATACCGCGCTGCGGTAGACGTCGGCGACATGCTTGCCGGCCGGCAGCATGGTCACGATCGCGTCGGCGTCTTTGCACGCCTCGGCAGCGGACCTGGCGGCGGTACAGCCGTGTTCGACCGCGCGCTTGAGGGCATCTTCGCTGAGGTCAAACGCGCGGACCTCGTGGCCGGCCTTGGCGAGGTTGGGCGCCATGCCGCCGCCCATGTGACCGAGGCCGATGAATGCGATTTTCGCCATGCTAATTCCTTAATTCCTCAACGTCATTGCGAGGAGCGCAGCGACGAAGCAATCCAGCGCACACAAAGAAACTGGATTGCCGCGCTTCGCTCGCAATGACGGATTATCGTCCGGTCCACTTCCCTGGGCGCTTTTCGACGAAAGCGGTCATGCCTTCCTTTTGATCTTCAGTGCCGAACAGGCCGTGGAACAAGCGGCGTTCGAAGCGGATGCCTTGGGCCAGGCCAATTTCAAATGCGGCGTTGACCATCTCCTTTGTGGCGATGGCGGCGAGCGGGGCCATGGCGGCGATCGCGGCGGCGGTTTTCAGCGCTTCGTCGAGCAGCTCTGCAGCGGGGACGACCTTGGCGACCAGGCCCAAGCGTTCGGCTTCCTCGGCGCCCATCATCCGGCCGGTCAGGCACATTTCCATCGCCTTGGCTTTGCCGATCGCCCAGGTCAGCCGCTGCGAGCCGCCCATGCCGGGCGTGACGCCCAATTTGATTTCCGGCTGGCCGAATTTGGCGGTGTCGGCGGCGATGATGAAGTCGGCCATCATTGCCACTTCGCAGCCGCCGCCCAATGCGAAGCCGGCGACCGCGGCCAGCCACGGCTTGCGGGTCGCGGTGACTTGCTCCCACCCGGCGAAGAAATTGGCCGAATACATGTCGGCGAACCCCTGGGCCTGCATCTCCTTGATGTCGGCCCCGGCGGCGAAAGCTTTTTCCGATCCCGTCAGGACCAGGCAGCGCTTGCTGTCGTCGGCGTCGTAGGCGGCGAAGGCGGCGATGAGCTCGGCCAGTACCTGGTTGTTGAGCGCGTTGAGCGCTTGCGGACGATTGAGTGTGACCAGCGTGACGGCGTCGCGCTGTTCGACGAGGATGGTTTCGTAGCTCATGCTCACTCCTCAGAAATCGAACGGGCGCCACTGCTCCTCGGGGGGCAACGGCTCGAAAAATGCGTCGACGTCGCGGTCGCCGATCACCTGCGGATTGGTCGGCCGCCACTGCGGGTGATTGTCCTTGTCGATCAGCAAAGCGCGGACGCCTTCCTTGAAATCCGGATGGTGGATCAGGCGGACCATGATGCCAAACTCCATCCGCATCTCGTCAACGAAGTGAAGCTGGTAGGGGCTTTCGACGAGCAGCTTGAGGGTGACCTTGCAGGCCATCGGCGATTTGGCGCGGATGTTCAGCGCCTCGGCCGCGGCCCAAGTGTCGCCGTCGGCCGCACCGGTATCCAGCGCATCGAGGATGTCTTCCAGCCGGTCGGACGCGAAATAGCGGTCGATCTTGGCGAGATTACCCATGATCCGGGCCTCGGGAATAAACTCCTCGCTGAGTTCGTCGAGCACCGCCTGGGCGCGAAACGGCTGAGAGATAATCCGTTCCTTGGCCTCTTCGAGCCGGTCGGAGGGCAGATAATGGGTGGCCAGCCGAAGCCGCAGACACTCGGCGCCGTCCAGCCGGGCCCCGGTCAGCGCGAGGAATTGGGCGAGCCGGCCGCGCAGCCGCGAAAGATAGCGCCCGGCGCCGACGTCCGGGAAAATGCCGATGGTGGTTTCGGGCATTGCCAGCATGGTCCGCTCGGTCGCCACCCGATAGCGGCACGGGCAGGCGATGCCGACGCCGCCGCCCATGGTGACCCCGTCCATAAAGGCGATGCCGGGTTTGGCGTAAGTATATTCGAGGTGGTTCAGGCGGTATTCGTCGAAGAAGAAGGCGCGCGCCGCGGCTTCGTGGCCGTCGACGTTTTGCGAGATGTCGACGACGTCGCCGCCAGCGCAGAAGCCGCGGCCCTCATTATGGTCGATAAGGATGATGCGGACGTCGGGATCGTCGCGCCATTCGATCAGCGCGTTGGCCATGTCGCGGACCATCTGGCGGTTGAGACTGTGCAGCGCCTTTGGGCGATTGAGGCGGAGCCGACCGGCGAGGCCTTGCTTGACGGTGATGACGTCCTTCACATTGGCCACCGCATCCATCACGGCATCATCGCGTAGCGGCCCGGCGCCGGTTCGAGACCGTTCTTGATCGCGCGTGCTGGCAGCGTGTTGCCGCCGCCGTGATGATCTAGCCAATTAGTCCAGTGCGGCCACCAGCTGCCATCGTGGCGGGTGGCAGCGGCGAGCCAGTCCTCGGCCGCGGCGGGACGGGCATCGCCGATCCAATAGCCGTGCTTGTTGGCGGCGGGCGGGTTGATCACCCCGGCGTTGTGGCCCGAGCCGCCGAGCACGAAATCAGCGCCGAGCAATCGGGCGCCGTCATAAACCGCGCTCCACGCCGAGACATGGTCTTCCTTCAAGGCGATCACCAGCATCGGCGTCTTGATCGCGGCGAGGTCGATGGCGACGTCGCCGACCATGAAGCCGGCCGGTTCCTTCAAACTGTTATTGAGCAGCAAATCGCGGTTGTACGACTTCAAAAAAGCGGCGGGGATCCGCGTGCCGTCTTCGAACCAGGTCAGCAGGTCCGAAGGCGGGGCCGGCTGCGCGAGCAGATAATGCTGGACCACCGACGACCAGATGAGGTCGTTGGCGCGCATCGCCGCGAACAGCCGCTGGAGTTCGACGCTGTCGATGAAGCCCTGCGCCTCGAGATGGTCTTCGAGCGCCCCCAAATGGCCTTCGTGGACGAACGCCGACCAGTCGCGCATGTCGGCGAAATCGACCATCGAGCCGATCAGGGTGGCCGAGTTTACGTCCTTGGCGCGGCCCTTGGCGGCGAGCCAGGCAAGCGCGATTGCCGCCAGTGTCCCGCCAAGGCAGAAAGAGAACAGGTCGGGAGCTTGGCCGGTCCGCTTGGTCACCTGCTCGACGGCGGTGACGACGCCTTCGGTAACATAAGCCGCGACGTCCTTGTCGCGGTGCGCTTCCGTCGGGTTGACCCACGAGATGACAAAAACGGTGCGACCCTGGTCGACCAGCCATTTGACCAGGCTCGACTTGGGCCGAAGGTCGATCATGTAATAGCGGTTGACCAGCGGCGGGACGTACAGCAGCGGCTCGGCCGCGACCGTGTCGGTCGCTGGCGCGTATTGGATCAGCTGGAACAGCTCATTCTCGAACACCACCTCGCCCGGCGTGGCGGCGATCGTCTCGCCCTTGACGAAGGCGGTGGGGTCGCTGCGGCGCTGGACGATGCCTTTGCCCGACGACAAATCCTCGAGCAGGTTGGAAAAGCCCTCGACCAAATTCTGGCCACCGGTTTCCTGAATGCGCTTGATCACCGCCGGGTTCGTCACGGCGAAATTGGTCGGCGACACCGCGTTCAGATATTGGTCGAGGAGGAAGCTGGCGGTCGCCTTCGACTGGCCGTCGCCGCCGCCCTTGGCGACGAGGTCGCGCAACTGCTGCGAGGCGAGCAGATAGGCATCGCGGATCGCGCGGTAATAGGGATCGGCCGACCACTCGGGCGCGGCGAAGCGGCGGTCGCGCGGCGGATCGGCGGGGGGCGACAGCGCGCTGGTCCAGAACTCACCCCACTGGCGGGTCGCGGCCAGCTGCACTTCGAGCAGCTCGGCCGGCTTGGCGGCGAGACCCCAGGCGAGGTCGCCGGCGCTGCGGGCCATGGCAAACGGGTCGAACGGCAAGGTCGGCCGCTTCGTCTTGGCGTCGGTCATCCTACTGGCGCAGCAGGTCGCGGCTGATGATCACGCGCATGATCTGGTTGGTGCCTTCGAGGATCGAGTGGACGCGCAAGTCACGCCAGAAGCGCTCGATCGGATAATCCTGGAGGTAGCCGTAGCCGCCGTGGAGCTGCAGCGCGCGGTCGACCACCGACGAACCGGTATCAGTCGCCAGCCGCTTGGCCATCGCCGCGAACCGGGTCTTGTCGGGCGCGTTGGCGGAGACCTTGGCGGCGGCGACATAGAGCAGATAGCGCGCTGCTTGAAGCTCGGTTTCCATGTCGGCGAGGGTGAACTGGGTCGCCTGGAAGTCGGCGATGGCGGTGCCGAACTGCTTGCGCTCCTTGGTATATTTGATGGCTTCATCGAGGCAGCGCTGTGCGCCGCCAAGCGAGCAGGCGCCGATGTTGAGGCGGCCGCCGTCAAGGCCGGCCATGGCGATGCGGAAGCCTTCGCCCTCGGCCCCGATGCGGTTGGCGACGGGGACGCGGACCTCGTCGAAATTGACCTGGGCTGTAGGCTGCGAGTGCCAGCCGAGCTTCTTTTCCTGGGCGCCGAAGCTGACGCCCGGCATGTCCTTTTCGATCACCAGGCAGGATATGCCCTTGGGCCCGTCTTCGCCGGTGCGGACCATGGTTACGTAGATTTCATTCTCGCCGGCGCCGGAGATAAACGCCTTGGAGCCGGAGACGACATAATGATCGCCATCGAGCACTGCCTTGGCCTTCAATGCCGCGGCGTCGGAGCCCGATGACGGCTCGGTCAGGCAATAACTGCCGATCCGCTCCATATTGATCATCGACGGCAAATACTTCGCCTTGACCTCGGTGGAGCCGTAGCGGTCGATCATCCAGCTCGCCATATTGTGGATCGAGATGAAGGCGCTGGTCGACGGGCATCCATAGGCCATCGCCTCCATGATCAGCGCCGCTTCGAGCCGTCCGAGGCCGATGCCGCCGCTCTCCTCCGCCACGTAGATCGCGCCGAAGCCCAATTCGGCGGCTTGGCGGATCGTGTCCCTGGGGAAGATGTGCTTTTCGTCCCACTCGGCGGCGAACGGAGTGATCGCGTCGGCGGTGAACTTGACCGCCATGTCCTGAATCTGGCGCTGGTCGTCGGTGAGGTCGAACTGGGTCATAAGGAAGCGCGCTCTAGCCCGCGACTTGCCCCTCGACCAGCCCCGACAATCCTTTCAGTCGGCGTTTGCCGGCTGACCAACATTCGATGCTTCGTCGTCGCCGTTGGCAAGCTCGTTGGTCGGCGTCGCGGTGCTCTCGTCGGGCGGTAGCGCTTCGATTTCGGTCATGCCCGCGGCGCTATTTTCCAAGGCAATATTCTGTTCCGCCGGCGATTGTCGGCAGGCGGATGCCGCCGCGAGGCCGATCAGGGCCAGCAGCGCTCTAGGTACAACGCGCATAGGTAAAGCTCGCCATGGGACTGCTCTCCGTCCGGACCAGCTTAGCCTTTTTCAACTGCAATGTCTCGAACTTGCTCCAGCTTTGCCCTTCGCCGGTGAATACGAAATCGGCACCAATTGAATCCTTCGACACGCTGACATTGCGGGCCGGGACCGCACGCGATTCATAGAAGGCCAAGCGGCCGCCGCTGACGACGAGCAGGCCCTTGGCGTCACCCTTGGTCGACGTGCAGTCGGCGGGGGTCATCCCCCAGCGGCCATGCAACGCGGCAGGAATCGCGGCAGCGGGCACTGGCGGCGCGCCGGCCGGGACAACCACGACATTGGCCGGCGCCGATCCATCGACGCTCGACGCGCCATTCTTCGCACCGGCGACCATGTTGACCGAAGGCAGGCCGGCGGTGTTGTTGGCCTCGTCCGCGACCGGATCCCGCTTGTCGCACCCGGCGAGGGCGAGGACGATAACCAGCGGGATGACAAGTGTTTGGGCAGTTCTCATGCCGGCCCAACGCGCGAGTGCGGATTTGGACGCGATCAGTTCAGACAGGCACCGTTTCGCATCCCCAGGCGCATGATTTTCGAGCCGTTGGGGTCGAACCGCACGAAATAGATCGAACGTCCGTCGCGAGACCAGGTCGCGTAGGCGTCTTTCGATGGCCCGTCGGTCAATTGCCGGCGGCCAGTTCCGTCGATTTGCATGATAAAAAGGTTAGGCTGCTGGACGCCTTTGGTAATCGCGCTGAACGCGATCCAGCGGCCGTTGGGCGACAGCGCCGGATAGCCTTCCTCGGCCGCGGTCGCCCCGACCGTGCGTTCCGTCCGCGCGCGGAAATCGCGGATGACGATGTCGTAATTGTCGCCTTCGGTCTGGCGGTGGAACAGGATGCGGCGGCCACCGTCGAAAAATTGTCCATGCGCTTCGTAACGCAGATCTTCGGTGAGCTGCTCGACCAGGCCATCAGAGCGGCGCACTCGGTAGAGGTCAGACGCGCCGGAGCGGGTCGAGTTGAATAGAATCCAGCGGCCATCGCGCGAATAGGAGCCGAGCCACTCCGCCGAGGGTCCGGAGGCGAGCACGCGCGCCACCCCGCTGCGCCGGTCGAACTCGACCAGCTCGGTCTTGAGCGCGCGGTCGCCGGGATAATTGGCCGAGACCAGGAAGCGGCCGTCGGGGGAAAAGGACGGCGCATTGGTCAGGTGAGGAAGGTCGAAGCGCTTGCCGCTGCGCAGGTCGAGCAAATAAGCGCCGCGCTGGACGCTTGCTCCGGAGCCCCGATCCCAGCCGATTGCCAGAGTCCGGTCATCGGGCGACAGGCCGTCAAACATCACATGATTCTCGCCGGCTGTTCCGGCGATCAGGCGGGGAGTGCAGCTTCCGCCATGTTTGCCCGCCGCCCCACCGGCCGCCGTTGCCATGACCCCCGCAATGATCGCGGAAATCGCAGCCTTAATCACAACCCAGCCCCCAAACCGCTTAACCAAGCTTTTCGATCACGTCGCCGAACAGCGCCTCGTCGCTCGGCAGCGTCTTGGGCGTGGCGAGTGGCCGCGACACCCAGGTCTCGTTGATCAGGTCGCGCCAAGTGATGTTGTTGTTGGTGCCGTTGCCGCCCCAGCTGCCGCAGCCGAGCGAGAAGGTCTGGCGCATGCCGTTCCACAAATTGCCGCTGTTGGAGGCCGATTGCGGCTGGTTGACCATCACCCGGCTGGTGTTGGTGCCCTCGGCCAGTTTCATGATGTTGGCGTCGGAGCGCGAATAGATGCCGCAGCTGTGCCCCTGGCCCTGATAGGCCTGGATGCGGTTGGTCAGCACAATCGCCTCGTCGATGTCGGCTGCCCGATAGAGTGCCATGGTGACCGTCATCTTCTCGCCCGAGAAGGGGTGGTCGGGGCCGGTGCCGGTTTCGGGAACGATGAAGAATTGCGTGTCGTCGGGGATCGCAAAACCCGCATAGTCGGCGATGAACTTCGGGGACTGTGCCACGATCTTGGCGTTGATATGCCCGTCGACCCAGATCGCCTGTTGCAGCTTGGCCTTCTGATCGTCGTCAAGCACCAGCCCGCCCTTGGCGACCAGCCTGGCGAGCATATCGTCATGGATCGCATCGACCAGGATCACGGCATTGTCCGCGCTGCACGACGCCGCAAGGTCAAGCGTCTTGGACAGGCGAATCTTCTCGGCGGCGTCGTCGAGGTCGGCGGTCTCGTCGACGGTGATGACGGCATTGCCCGCGCCCACGCCGAGCGCCGGGGTGCCGGAGGAATAGGCCGCGGTGACCATCGCCGCGCCGCCGGTGGCGAGGATGCGGTCGCATTGTCGCATCAGCTCTTCGGTCTTCTCGATCGTGGGCGTGTCGATGCTCAGCACGATGTCGGCCGGCGCCCCCATCTTGACGATAGCCGCGCGCATCAAGTCGCAGATCAACTTGTTGGTCAGCTTGGCGCGCGGGTGCGGCGCGACGATGATCGAATTGCGTCCTTTGATCGCCGAGATCGCCTTGATCACCGGGGTCGCCTCGGGATTGGTCGAGGGCGACAGCGCGCCGATCACGCCGACCGGCTTGGCGATCTTGATGAGGTTGCGCGCCTTGTCTTCCTCAATCACGCCGACCGACTTGTCGTCGATAATGTCCATCAGCGTCGCCCGCGTCTTGCGGAAAATCTTGAGATATTTGCCCTCATAATTGCCGAGCTGGGTCTCCTCGACCGTATGGCGCGCGATCATTTCAGCGACATCGGGCTTGGCCACCGCCCACACCATCGCGCGGATCAGCGCGTCGACCTGCGCCTGCGTATAATGGGCGATCTTGGCCTGCGCCGCGCGCGAGCGGGCAATCAGCGCGGCAATTTCATCGGCGTCGGACAATGGCTGGTGTTGAACGGCAGTAGCCACGAACTGAAACTCCCGAGATGGATGGCGCGCATTTTGCCAGCCTATGCCCGCAAAAGCAAAGCCATCACCGCATTTTAGGATGATTGCCAGCCTGTGCAAAGTAGCATTAGGCTGGCTCATGCCCTTTATCATCCTTGCCGCCGCGATGATCGCGGCCACGCCGCCCGCACAGACCCCTGACGCGCGTCTTCGGGCAATCATTGCCCCGGTCAGCGGGGCGCGGATGAAGCGCACGGTGGAGGCGCTGGTCAGCTTCGGGACGCGGCATACGCTGTCGTCGCAGACCGATCCCAAGCGCGGGATTGGCGCCGCGCTCGAATGGACCCGGGACGAATTCCAGAGTTTCGGGCTGCCAACCGAGCGCCCTTGCGACACTTTTACCGGCGACCGTATCCCCCAGCCGACCCCAGTCTGCGACATGGTGGCCATCCAGCGTGGGACCGAGCGGCCCAACGATGTCGTCATCATCCAGGGGCATATCGACAGTCGCGTGACTGACGTCATGAATTTCACGTCCGATGCGCCGGGGGCCAACGACGATGGGTCGGGCACCGCCGCGGTGATCGAGGCGGCGCGGGTGCTGTCGAAGCACAAATTTCCCGGAACAATCGTCTATGCGGCGCTGTCCGGCGAGGAGGAGGGGCTGTACGGCGGCAAGGTGCTGGCGAATTACGCCAAGGCGCAAGGCTGGAACGTCGTCACCGTCCTCAACAACGATATCATCGGCAATAGCTGTGGCTCAGACGGGGTGTGCGATGCGACGCACGTGCGGGTGCTGTCCGAAGGCCCTCGCTCGCAGGGGCAGGCCGAACTTGCCGCGGCGACGCACAGCCTCGGCGGCGAGAATGACAGCCCGTCGCGCAATATCTCGCGCTACCTCGACAGCCTCGCCGACCGGCTCAAGATCGGCCTCGACGTCCGCCAGATCTGGCGCACCGACCGCTTCGGGCGCGGCGGCGACCATATTCCGTTCCTCGAGATGGGTTTCCCCGCCGCGCGGCTGTCGGTCGCGGTCGAGAATTACGACTGGCAGCACCAGGATGTGCGGGTCGAGAAGGGCAAGCAGTACGGCGACACGGTCGACCATATGGACTTCGCCTATCTGGAGAAAGTCGCGAAGCTGAACATCGCCGCGCTTGCCGCCATCGCCAGCGCCCCGCCGCCGCCGGAGCCGATCGTCGAGGGAGCGGTAAGCACGGATACCAAACTTAACTGGAGGGGCGTGTCGTCCGCCGTCGCATATGTCGTTCGTTGGCGGCGCACTGACTCGTCGGGTTGGGAACAGCAGCGCAAAGTCTTGGATCGCAATGCCTTTGTAGAGAAACCGAACGACCCGTCCTGTCACATGACGAACAACGAGCCTCCGTGGACAGAATGTTTCGTTTCTCTCCCCCACATCCGCGTCGACGACTGGGTGTTCGGGGTCTCCTCGGTCAGCGAGGACGGCTTCGAGAGCCCGGTCGCTTCGGCGGTGCCGGGCGGAGCGTTCAAGCCGTGGGTCGCGCCGCCACCGGAAAAGAAGTGATCTGTCACCCTGAACTTGTTTCAGGGTCCATTTCCGTGAAGGGCAGCGCGGTCGCCGCAATGGATGCTGAAACAAGTTCAGCATGACGGCGTAGGAAACCGATGCCCCGCAAGCGAACCCCCGGCCTGCCGTCGCGCAAGCAGATCCTCGACTTCATCGCGACGTCGGACCAGCCGGCCGGTAAGCGCGAAATCGCGCGAGCGTTTGGTTTGAGCGGGCAGGACAAGATCGGCTTGAAGACCCTGCTCAAGGACATGGCCGATGAGGGGCTGATCGATTCGGCGCCGGGACGCGCGTTCCACAAGACCGGCGGGGTGCCACGAGTGACCGTGCTGCGGGTGGTCGAGGCCGATGACAGCGGCAATGTCTGGGGTGTGCCGGAGTCGTGGCACGCCGAGACGCCGCCGCCCAAGATCAAGCTGATCGAGCGAGGGCGTCGGGGCGCGCTGGGGATTGGCGACCGGGTGCTGGCGCGGACCGAGGAGCGCGGGGCAGGGCTGATCGCCCACCCGATGAAGAAGCTCGAGGCGAGCGCCGAGCTGGTCCTGGGCGTCATCCGCAAGGAGGGGACGAAATTCTGGCTTAGCCCGGTGGAGAAGAAAGAGCGGCGCGAGCTGGCGGTCAGCGAGTTGAAGGACGCGCAAGCCGGCGATCTGGTGCTGTGCGAAGTCTCGGGGCGAGGGCCGCGGGTGACGGCGCGGGTCGATGCAGTGCTCGGCGATCCGTTCGCGCCCCGGAGCTTCAGCCTGATCGCGATCCACAAGCACGGGCTGCGGCATGAATTCTCGGAAGGTGCGATCGAGGAAGCGCATCGCGTGTCGGAGCTGCCGCTGGGCGAGCGGGAGGACCTGACGCACCTGCCGATCGTCGCCATCGACCCGGCCGACGCGCGCGATCACGACGACGCGATCTGGGCCGAGGCGGACGGAGAGGGCGGCTGGAACGCAATCGTCGCCATCGCCGACGTCAGTTTCTACGTGCGGCCCAATTCCGAGCTCGACCGCGAGGCGAGGGCGCGCGGCAACAGCGTCTATTTCCCCGACCGGGTGGTGCCGATGCTGCCCGAGGAATTGTCGGCGGACATTTGTTCGTTGAAGCAGGGCCAGGTCCGGGCGGCGATGGCGTGCCACCTCAAGATCGCCGGCGACGGGACGTTCAAAAGTTGGCGTTTCACGCGTGCGAAGATTTGCGTGGCAGCAAATATTGCCTATGAGGATGCTCAAGCCGCCATCAATGCAAGTCACGGGAATCGCACGGAAGTCTCATCGTCACCCTGTTCGATGCCGGATGTCGAAGGGGCCGTGTCAGCCGATCTGGTCGAGCGTGCGCTTAAGCCTCTGTGGGCGTGCTGGCGAGCCCTGCTAACGGATCGCAACAAGCGCGCACCGCTCGAACTCGACATCCCCGAACGTCGAGTAGTGCTAGACGAGAAAGGGCGGATCCTGTCGGTGGCGCCGCGCGAACGGCTCGACGCCCACAAGTTGGTCGAGGACTATATGATCGCCGCTAATGTCGCCGCGGCGCGCGCGATCGAGGCCAAGAAAGCGCCGGTGATGTACCGCGTGCACGAGGCGCCGAGCCGGGAGAAGCTGGTCGCCCTCAAGGACTATATGGCGACGTTCGGGCTCGAGTTCGCGCTCGGCCAGGTGATCAAGCCGGCGACCTTCAACCGGGTCATCGAACGCGCTGGCGAGGATGAGTCGCGGACCGAGATCATGGAGCAGATCCTGCGGACGCAGATGCAGGCACGTTATGGCCCCGAACGGCTCGGCCATTTCGGGCTGGCGCTGGCGACCTACGCGCACTTCACGTCGCCGATCCGCCGCTACGCCGACTTGCTGGTTCACCGCGCGCTGGTCAGTGCCTACCGGCTCGGCGAGGGCGGGTTGCCGGCGGGCGAGGATGAGAAGTTCGAAGCGATCGGCGAAGCCATATCCATGCTTGAGCGGCGCGCGATGGAAGCCGAGCGCGATACCGTCGACCGCTATGTCGCGGCCTTCCTGTCCGACCGCGTCGGGCAATTGGTCGAGTGCCGGATCACCGGCGTACAGCCGTTCGGCTTCTTCGCCACGGTCATGGATTTGGGCGGTGACGGGCTGGTACTCGCGCAGACGCTCGGCCAGGAATATTTCCGTTATGACGAGAAGGCCCGCCAGCTGATCGGTGAGCATAGCGGCGAGACCTACCGCGTCGGGCAGAAGCTGACCTTGCGGCTGGCCGAGGCCAATCCGGTGTCCGGATCGTTGCGGTTCGAATTGCCGGAGGGATCCTATGGCGGCGGCTCGAGGAGCCGATCGGACCGATCGCGGCCGGGCCCGCGCCGCGGCCGGCCGGCCAATATCCGCCATCAGGGTAAGCGAAGATAAGAAGATAAGGAGAAGCGTCATGGTTCGCTACAAGATCGCGATCGTCGTCGGCAGCCTGCGTAAGGACAGCATCAACCGCAAAGTCGCGCTGTCGCTGTGCGCGATGGCGGATGAGCGGCTTGACTGCGCCATCGTGCCGATCGGCGACCTGCCGCTCTACAACCAGGATTCCGACGCCAATCCGCCCGCGCAATATACCCGCTTCCGCAAGGAAATCGCGGCGGCCGACGGGGTGCTGTTCGTGACTCCCGAATATAATCGCGGGGTCCCCGGGGTGCTCAAGAATGCGATTGACGTCGGTTCACGGCCGTACGGAAAGAGCGTCTGGAACCAGATGCCGGCGGCGATCGTCAGCGCCTCGCCAGGGAGCATCGGCGGGTTCGGTGCCAACCACCAGGTGCGCCAGGCGGCGGTGTTCCTCAACATGCCGGTGATGCAGCATCCCGAAGCCTATCTCGGCCATGTCAACGACGACAGTTTCAACACCGACGGCAAACTCAAGGACGGGCCGCTCAAGGACCTCGTCCTCAGCCTGTCGAAAGCGTTCGGCGACTGGGTGCATTTGATCCACGAATCGCGCCGGCTGCTCGCGCCGCAATAATCAGGTGACCTTTGCCCGGGCGAGGAAGCGCGGTTCGTTCCAAGCGTCCGTGGCGAGGATTTCGGCGAGCGTTTCGGCCGCGCGCCAGGCGTCCTCGAAGCGGTTGTAGAGCGGCGCGAAGCCGAAGCGGATCAGGTCGGGCGCGCGGAAATCGCCGATCACGCCGCGCGCGATCAATGCCTGCATCACCGCATAGCCCTGCGGATGGGCGAAGCTGACGTGGCTTGCGCGCGCGGCGGGATCGCGCGGCGAAGCGAGACAGACCTCGTCGCCGCATCGCGCCTCGACCTCGTCGATGAACAGCTGCGAGAGCGCACCGGCCTTGGTCTGGATATCGCGCATGGCGACGCCTTCGAACGTATCGAGTCCGGCGTCGAGCGCGGCCAGCGCGAGGATTGACGGGGTGCCGGTCAGGAAGCGCGTGATCCCGTTAACGGGACGAAAATCGTCGTCAAAAGCGAACGGCTCGGCATGGCCCATCCAGCCCTGGAGCGGCGAGTGCAATTCGCCCTGTAACCGTTCGGCGACGAACAGGAAGGCCGGCGCCCCCGGTCCGCCGTTCAAATACTTGTAGCCGCAGCCGACGGCGAGATCGCAGTCAGTGCCGTCGAGATCGAGGGCGATCGCCCCGGCGCTGTGCGACAGGTCCCATACTGTGAGCGCACCGGCCGCATGCGCTGCCTGGTTGACCGCCGCCATGTCGTGGAACGCCGCGCTGCGGTAATCGACATGGGTCAGCGTCACGACCGCAATATCCTGGTCGATCGCGCTTGCGACCTCGTCCGCGGGCACCGCCTTCAAGGTCAAGCCGAGCATCTCGGCCAGGCCCTGGGCGACATAAAGATCGGTCGGGAAGTTGCGTTGCTGGGTGAGGATGGTGCGCCGGCCGGGCCGCGCTTTCACCGCCGCGGCGAGCAATTTGAACAGACAGACGCTGGTCGAATCGGCGATCAGGAGCTCGTGCGGCTTGGCGCCAACGATCGGCGCGAGCTTGGCGGCGATGCGTTGCGGCTCGTCAATCCACGCGTGCTTGGTCCAGCTGGCGATGAGGTCGCCGCCCCATTCGTGTGTCACGACGTTGGCAAGCCGATCGGCCGTTGCGGCCGGCAGCGTCCCCAGCGAATTCCCGTCGAGGTAGATGATGCCTTCGGGGAGCCTGAAACGTCCTTGGGCGAAGGCCAATGGGTCGGCGGCATCGAGCGCCTGGGCTTCGTCGCGGGTCACAGCTTGGGCAGCGTCACCCCGCGCTGGCCCATATATTTGCCGGCGCGGTCGGCGTAGCTGACTTCGCACGGCTCGTTGCCCTGGAGGAACAGGAACTGGCAGGCGCCTTCATTGGCGTAGACCTTGGCCGGCAGCGGCGTGGTGTTCGAAAATTCGAGCGTCACATGGCCTTCCCAGCCGGGCTCGAGCGGGGTGACGTTGACGATGATTCCGCAGCGCGCATAGGTCGATTTGCCAAGGCAGATGACGAGCACGTCGCGCGGCACCCGGAAATATTCGACCGTGCGGGCCAGCACGAAGCTGTTGGGCGGGATCACGCAGACGTCGGTCTTGCGGTCGACAAAGCTGTTGGAATCGAAATTCTTGGGGTCGACGATGGCTGAGTCGACATTGGTGAAGATCTTAAACTCATCGGCCACCCGCGCGTCATAGCCGTACGACGACAGGCCGTAGCTGATGCAGCCGTCGGCCCGCTGGGCCTCGACAAACGGCTCGATCATCGCGTGTGCAAGCGCCTGCTCGCGAATCCAGCGGTCGGAAAGGACACTCATGTGAACTGGCCTAGCCGCGCTTGGGCGGGGGGCGCAATGCCACTTTCCATCCACAGGGCGGTCCACGAAAAAGTTTGCAAGTTGCAAACTTAGGATGGAGGTTGTGGGGCCAAAATCGGTAGACCGAGATCATGGCCGACATTCTCCGAATCGCTGAACCCGCATCGCCCGCCGGGGCCCCCGCGCTCCCCCAGAATGTCGAGGCCGAAGCGGCGCTGCTGGGCGCATTGATGATCGACAACCGGCTGGTCGAGGAAGTCCAGACACGCCTCCAGCCGCACCATTTCTTCGAGCCGCTGCACGGCCGGATTTACGAATCGATCCTCCGCCTCACCGACCGCAACATGATCGCCAACCCGGTGACGCTGCGGCCGCTGTTCGAGGCCGACGAGGGGATTAAGGAAGTCGGCGGCCCGGCCTATCTGGCGCAGCTGACCGGATCAGGCGCGGCAGTCATCGGCGCGCGCGATTTCGCCACCCAAATCTATGATCTTGCGCTGCTCAGGGCGCTCATTGGCGTTGGCCGCGATCTGGTCGAAAGCGCGCTCGACACCAGTGAGGAGGTCGCCCCGCTGGCCCAGATCGAAAAGGCCGAGACCGAGCTCTACAAGGTCGCCGAAGAAGGTGGCGCCGAAGGCAAGGCCAAGTCGTTCAGCGAAGCCACCAAGCTGGCCATCGAGATGGCCGAGCGTGCCTTGAACAGCGGTGGGCATTTGTCCGGAATCACCACCGGGCTGGACAGCCTGAACTCCAAGATCGGCGGCCTCCACAGCTCCGACTTGATTATCATTGCCGGGCGGCCGGGCATGGGCAAAAGCTCGCTGGCGACCAACATCGCCTTTGCCGCCGCCCAGCGGTTCCTGCGCGATGCCGATGACGGCATCGAACCGGGCAAATCGGCGGGCGCGGCGGTGGCGCTGTTCAGCCTCGAAATGTCGGCCGACCAGCTCGCCACCCGCGTCCTCGCCGAGCAATCGGGGATCAGTTCCGAGAACTTGCGCATGGGCAAGATCAGTCAGCAGGAGTTTCGCCAGCTCGCGCGGGCCGCCGGTGAGCTACAGAGCTTGCCGCTGTACATTGATGACACCCCCGGCCTGACGATTGCCGCCTTGCGCGCCCGCGCCCGCCGCCTGAAGCGCCAAAAGGGCATCGGCATGGTGATCATCGATTACCTCCAGTTGCTGCAAGGCACCGGCAAGAACAGCAACGAGAACCGGGTCCAGGAAATCTCCGAGATCAGCCGGGGTTTGAAGCAGTTGGCCAAGGAGCTCAATTTGCCGGTTATCGGCCTGTCGCAGCTGAGCCGCGCGGTCGAGCAACGCGAGGACAAGCGCCCGCAGCTGTCCGATCTGCGCGAATCGGGGTCGATCGAGCAGGACGCCGACATCGTGCTGTTCATCTACCGCGAGGATTATTACGTCGCGTCGCGCGAACCCAAGCGGCCGGTCGAGGGTGACGACGCCAAGGCCCACGAGCAGCATGAGGAATGGGCCCGCGACATGAGCCGGGTCTATGGCCTCGCCGAGCTGATCGTCGCCAAGCAGCGTCACGGTGCGACCGGTAAGGTGCGGCTCAAGTTCGACAGCCGAATCACCAAGTTCAGCGACGCCGCCGACGACAATTATCTGCCCGAGATGCGCAGCAGCTAGGGCCAACTCGCGGTCAGGGGTGTGGGCGCCTGCTTCGGCGGGCGCCCCATGTCATTCCTCCGTCATGCGAGCGCAGCGTGGCAATCCTGTTTCGCTGGAATGCCGCGCCGCTGCGCTCCTCGCAATGTCGGCCTGTCGGGGCCGTTAGTCTTCGAGCATGTTGGGGTCGTTGAGGCCCTGGTCGATCTGAGCGCGGGTCAAAGCGGCTTCGCTGCTGGTCACTGGATAAGCGCAATAATCGGCCGCGTAATAGGCGCTGGGGCGGTGGTTGCCCGACAGGCCGACGCCGCCGAACGGGGCGTTCGACGGGGCGCCATTGGTCGGGCGGTTCCAGTTGATGACCCCGGCGCGAACGTTAGCCCAGAAGCGGTCGTACAGCTCGGGACTGCCGCCGACGAGGCTGGCGGCGAGGCCGAAGCGGGTGGCGTTGGCTTCGTCGATCGCGGCGTCAAAATCCTTGACCCGGGTCAGCTGCAACACCGGTCCGAACAGTTCCTCGTCCGGGCGGTCGGCAATATCGGTGACATCGATCAGGGCGGGGGTCAGGAACGGCCGGTCGGCGATCGGTCGATCGAGCCGCTTGATCGGCTTGCCGCCTTTCATCATCAACTCCAGCCATTGCTCCTGCAGATGGTCGGCGGCGGCCAGGTCAATCATCGGCCCCATGAACGGCGGCGGGGTGGAGAACGGTTCATCGACGATCAAGCGATCAATCATCTTCTCGATGGCCTTGAGCAGCGGGCCTTCCTTGCCATTCTCGACGATCAACCGCCGCGCCGCGGTGCAGCGTTGGCCGGCGGACAGATAAGCCGATTGAACGACGATGGTTGCAGCGGCGTCCACGTCCGCGGCGTCCCACACAACCAAAGGATTATTGCCGCCATTTTCGTGCGCTATAATCTTGTGGGGCGCGTCGGCGAACTGCTTGTGCAAGGCCCGCCCGGCGCGCGCCGAGCCGGTGAACAACAAGCCATCGATGCCGGCTTCCGAAGCAAGCGCACGGCCTTCATCCGGCCCGCCAACCAGCAGCCGAACGACGCCTTCGGGGACGCCAGCGGCATGGAAGCATTCGACCAGAAAAGCCCCCGTCGCGGGAGTCTTTTCGGACGGCTTGAAGACCACGGTATTGCCGGCGATCAACGCCGGGACGATGTGTCCATTGGGCAGATGCGCCGGGAAATTATACGGGCCGAGCACCGCCAAGACGCCATGCGGCTTGTGGCGGACGGCGACCCTGTTGCCGAGCGCGGCCTCGAGCTTACGCTGCGGCGTCCGCTCGGAATAAGCGTTGATCGAAATCTGGACCTTGTTGATGACCGCCGCGACCTCGGTCTTGGCTTCCCAGAACGGTTTGCCAGTTTCGCGGGCGATGAGCTTGGCGAAATCATCCTCGCGCTGGCGCACGACATTGGCGAAGCGCCGCACGGTCTCGCTGCGATAGGTCAGCGAGTGGGCGGCCCAGGGACCCGAGGCGGCGCGCGCGGCGGCAACTTCCACCGCGGCGTCGCCGATCTCCCCCGACCAGATTTCGGTGCCAGTCGCCGGCTCTGTCGACACCAGTTTTTTAACCATTAACTAAGCGCTTCACCAACTTGGCTGCGACGTCAAGCCGGGGCTTGAACGTCATTGGTCATGGCCTCGCCCATTCGGCGGATCGCTGCGACTTTGTTTTCGAACGGACCCCAATCGTCGCGCTCGGCGATTGCGGCCCAGATGGCTTCGACTTCGTCGATATGCATCGAGCAAGGATCGGGGTCGGACCAATAGTGATGGATGACGGGCACGCAACGTCCGGCCAATGCGGTCGCCAGCGCGCGAAACGTCGGCGACGGATAGCGTTCCGCACCGGGATCGCGTCCGCCGCGCCAGTCGAGGAAAAGGCGGTCGATCGCTACCTCGCGCGATTGCAAGGCACCAAGGAGTGCGGCGGCCAGCGCGCGATCCTGTTCGCCACCGCGCGGCGGCACTCCGAGGCGTTTGATGAGAGCCCGGACCAACGCATCCTCGAACCGTTCGCCCCATCCCGTTACGATTTCGGACAGCGCCGACGCGTCAGTCACGACCGTCAGGCAACCGGCCAGTTGCGCCAGGTCCCAATGGATCGCTTCGGGCTGGCGGCCGAAGGCATAGAGGCCATGGTGATCGAAATAGGCGGCGGTGAAGTCCGCGTCCCACTCGGGCGTGAAGCGCCACGGGCCATAATCGAAGCTTTCGCCGGTAATCGCGATATTGTCGCTGTTGAGTACACCGTGGACGAAGCCGGCGGTCATGTAACTCGCGGCGAGGTTGGCGGTGGCGCCGGCGACGAGGTCGAACAGCCGAAGCGCATTGTCCGCGGCTGCGGTTGAGGGCTGCTGGCCGTAGAGGTTGGCGAGGCAATAATGGACCAGGCGGTTGATGTTTTCGGTTTCCCCGAAATACGCGAGCCGCTGGAAAGCGCCGATGCGGATATGGCCATGGCTCAAGCGGGTGAGCACGGCCGATCGGGTCGGAGAGGGTTCGTCGCCCCGGACCAAATCTTCGCCGGTTTCAAACAGAGCGAAGCTTTTCGAGCTATTGACGCCCAGCGCTTCGAGCATTTCGGCGCCAAGCACTTCGCGCACGCCGCCCTTGAGCGTCAGGCGGCCGTCGGCGGTGCGGCTGTACGGGGTAGTTCCCGACCCCTTGGTGCCGAGGTCGAGCAGGCGACCCTGGCCATCGCGCAACTGGGCGAACAGGAAGCCACGGCCGTCGCCAATGTCGGGGTTGTACACGCGGAACTGATGGCCGTGATAGCGCAGGGCCAATGGCTCGGCGAGATTGCCAGGCAAGGGTTCGAAGCGGCAGAAATGCGCGACCCAGGCCGCGTCATCGCAATCACCAAGCCCGACGCGGTCGGCCCAGCGGTGGTTTTGAAAACGCGCGATCGCTTTGGGAAAGCGCGCCGGCTCGACGGGATCGTAGAAGTCCGGACCGAGTTCCAGGATCTTGGGATCGGGACGATAAAGCGCTGGCATTCCCACGGACTCGCACGGGGCGCTCGACAGAAGCAAGCGCCCCGCGGCCCCGATCAGTAGCGCGCGGTCAGCTTAAGCGTGATGGTCCGGGGCGCGCCATAATAGACGGTGCGGATGCTGCCGATGTTGGAGAATTCCTGTGCATCGGTCTTATAGGCTTTCTTGGTCAGGTTGCTGCCGTAGAGGCCAAGCGCGAAATGCTTGTTCGCGGCTTCGTAGACGATCCGCGCGTCGTGAACCCAATAGCCCTTCTGAAACAGGCCATCGACTTCGGTTGTCGTCCCGACACCTGGACTGAGGAAGTTGGCGTAAGTGATTACGGTGTTGTCGACCGCAAGCGCCGTTCGCGACTTGTAACGGGACTGGCCGCCGAGCGTGATCGAGCCGGCGGAGCCGATGTCAACCGCATATTGAGCGCCGAGACGAAGCGTCCATTTCGGGGCGAACGCCGGGGTCTGGAAGGCGCGGCTGCCACCAGGAAACCGGTCATCGGCGAATTGCAGGTATTTGGCATCGAGATAGCCCAGCTGGCCGTCGATCAGCAGGCCCGTTACCGGCGTCCAATTGGCTTCCAGCTCGGCACCGCGAATCCGCATTTTGCCGACGTTGAGTACCTTCAGCAGCGGTGTCGGAAACGGAGCGGTAGGGTCGATGTCACCAATCCGTGCCTGGAAGTCCTTGTAGTCGCTGTGGAAGATGGCCCCGTTGAGGCGAAGTTGATTGGCGACCGAAGTCTTGAAGCCGGCCTCGTACGACCAGACGGATTCCGGATTATATTCGCTCGCTTCGGCCGCCGTGTTGGCGCGGCCGTTGAACCCGCCAGATTTGAACCCCTTGGCGGCGCGGGCATAGACCATGGTGGTTGGATTGACCTGCCAATCGACGCTGGCCATCGGCGACCAGTCGCGCCATTTTCCCTTGGGCGGCACGAACGCGAACGTCGCGTTGAAGAACGGCAGCAACCCGAAGAAGCTGCTCGTCGTGCGGAAATAGTCCTTGGTTTCCTTGGTGTAGCGAAGACCAGCCGATAGCCGGACGCTTGGCACGACCTCATAGCTGCCATTGACGTAAGCTGCATAGCTTTTGGTGGTCAGATCGTCGTCAACGGTGCGCAGGAACGGGCTGTTCAAGAACGCCGGCCCGAGCAAATCGTTGGCAAAGGCTTCCTGATGGGAGACAATGTCTTCTTTCAGATAATAGAGGCCCGCGACGCCGCTTAGCCGCTCGCCGGTGTAGGCCGCCTGGAATTCCTGGCTGACTTGATGCTGATCGACATTAACCAGGACGTCGCCGACCTGATATTGGGTGGCATCGATGTCGACGTAATCGCGGGTCTTCAAATTGCGATAGGCGGTGATCGACTTCAAGGTAAGCGCATCGGTCACATCGAACGCCGCGGTCCCGGTAAAGCCATAGTGCCTCAGCGTGGTCGAATTGGGTAGGCTCGGCGTCGTCCGTCCGTGCCAGGTGTAGCGATTTCCCGAGTTAACCGGATCGGTCACCACCAAGACGGTACCCGAAAACGTGGTGAGATTGTTGACCGGCCGGCCGACGTTCAGGGCCGCGTTATCGTGGCTATAGTCGGCGGTGATATCCACGCGAACAACGCTCGACGGAGTGAAGGCGATCGCGGCCCGGCCGCCGTTACTGTTCTTGTCGTTATATTCGCGGTGGTTAGCACTGTCCCCGACATAGCCGTTGCGTGTCGCATGTATCACCGCGAAGCCGGCGGCTACCGTTTCGCTCAACGGGCCCGAAACCGCGCCCTTGAGCTCGATCTGGTCGTAGGAGCCGACCGCAATACTCCCGTTGGCGCGGAATGTCTGGCCAGGTCGGCGGGTCACGAATTTGATCGCACCGGCAATGGTGTTTTTGCCGTAGAGCGTACCTTGCGGGCCGCGCAGGACCTCGATCCGTTCGAGGTCAAGCAGGTCAAGCTGGTTGCCGCGAATGCGCGACAGATAGACGTCATCGACATAGACCCCGACCGCTGGATCGAATGTCTGCAGCGCGTCGGGCTGGCCGATGCCCCGAATGAAGATGTTGGTGGAATTGGACGAGCCGCGGCCCTGGACGATGTTGAGGTTCGGCACGGCACCCTGCAGGCCAGTGGTGTCGGTGGCCTGGATGCGATCGAGCGAACGCTCGTTGAACGCCGAGATCGACGACGGCACCCGCTGGACATTTTCTTCGGTGCGGCGCGCGGTTACGACGATGTCGCCAGTCGCACTGTCCTTGCTTTCGGCATCGGCGGCGGTAGTTGCTTTTGGTGCCGGCGGCTGCGTTGCTGCGTCGGCATTGGTTTGATCGACCGACTGTGCCAGAGCCGGCGTCGCGGCAAGGGCAATGGCTGCCGCACCAACGAGCAAGGCAGAGCGCGAAAGCTGTATAGAACGAATCATGGTGTATCCCCCTCCAGGCGCGATTCCCCACCGCCAACAGCCTGTGTGTGAAACACCGTAATGAAAGTTGAACCAACTTTCAACTTAGTTTATTAAGCGCGAATTGGGGGATGTGATTTTGGTGAACACCGACACAGCGCGCAAAGCCAGTGCGAAACGAAATGGGGCAGGCGCAACGCGGAAGAAAGTGGCTTCGGTTGCCCCGGCCACGTCGAGCGGCAAGGTCCCGCGCACGCCCCGTGGCGAGAAAACGCTGCGCAAGATTCTCACCGCGGCGCTCGAGGAATTCGGCGAGCGCGGCTTCTCCGAAGCGTCGATCGTCGGGATCACAAGCCGCGCCAAGGTCGCATTGGGGACATTCTACACATATTTTGACAGCAAAGAGGCGCTGTTCCAGGCGCTGGTCCGCGACATGTCGGCGCAGGTGCGCGATTATGTCGCTCCGGTTTTGAACAGTAGTACCGGCGACGGTCTTGACCGGGAGCGCCGGGCGCTCGCCGCCTTCCTGCGCTTCGCCGCCGAGCACAAGCAGGTCTATCGGATCATCGACGAAGCCGAATTCGTGGACCCGGAGGGCTTTCGCAATCATTATGAAACCACGGCGTCGCGGATTGCTGCGCGGCTTGGCGATGCCGCCGCGCGCGGCGAATTGCGCGAGGATGAATCGCCGCTTGCCCACGAAGCCATTGCCTGGGCCTTGATGGGCGCCAACGTGTTCCTTGGCCTGCGGTTCGCGGTGTGGGGGAGCAGCGATCCCGATGAAGTGGCCGCTATCACCAACCGCCTGATCAGGCACGGTCTCGGGGTGCGCTGACATGACAGCTGATTCACCACTATCCGGCGGCAAGTCGGCGGAGTTTGCAGCACGCCACTGGACCAGTCGCGACGGGCTCAGCCTCTATTATCGCGATTATGCGGGGCCTTCCGATCGCCCGCCAATCCTGTGCCTGCACGGGCTGACGCGCAATTCGCGCGATTTCGCGGAGTTCGCTGACCGCTATGCTGGCAAGTGGCGCATCATCGTGCCGGACTTTCGTGGGCGCGGGATGAGCGATCGCGATCCGCAGCCGGCGCGCTATCTGCCGACGACCTACGCCGCCGACGTCCTGCAACTGCTCGACGAACTCGCGATCGAGCAAGCGGTGTTTGTCGGGACGTCGCTAGGCGGGCTGGTGACGATGTTGATCGCGGCCACTCAGCCGCAGCGGATCGCGGCGACGGTCCTCAACGACGTCGGCCCCGAACTTGACCAGAGCGGGATCGACCGAATCCGCAACTATGTCGGGAAATCGGTGCGATTCAGCGATTGGGACGAAGCAGCCGACTATATCGCCGGTGTCAGCCGCGGCTTGCCGGCCACCAATAGCCATGACGACTGGCTGCACGCGGCGCGGCGGGTGGGCAAGGAAGATGGCAACGGGATCATCTTCGACTATGACATGGCGATTGCCGAGCCGTTCAACCAGCGCAACGACGGCGCCGCCCCGGCCTTCGACTTATGGCCGCTCTACAAGAAGCTCGACGGCGGGCCGCTGCTGCTTGTGCGCGGCGAGCACAGCGATTTGTTATCGGCGACTGCGGCGCAAGCCATGGTCGAGGCGCATCCCGACGCCGAGCTGGTGACCGTACCGGGGGTCGGCCACGCGCCCGAGCTGACCGAACCCGAAGCCGTTGCTGCGATCGACGGACTGCTCCACAAGGTCGCTCCGGCCGGCTGAGCCTTCCGGTGGATGACCGGATCGGCATGAAACTATGATCAGCAAGCGCAAGAAAGTGGTGCTCGCTTATTCGGGCGGGCTCGACACGTCGATCATCCTCAAATGGCTGCAGACCGAGCTCGATGCCGAGGTCGTGACCTTCACCGCCGAAATCGGGCAGGGCGAGGAGGTCGAGCCGGTGCGGGCCAAGGCCGAACTGCTTGGCGTCAAGCCGGACAACATCTTCATCGAGGATCTGCGTGAGGAGTTTGTGCGTGATTTCGTCTTCCCGATGTTCCGCGCCAACACGGTGTATGAGGGGCAGTATCTGCTCGGCACGGCGATCGCCCGGCCGTTGATCGCCAAGCGCCAGATCGAGATCGCGCGGGCGGTCGGTGCCGACGCGGTGTGTCACGGCGCAACCGGCAAGGGCAACGACCAGGTCCGCTTCGAGCTTGGCTATTATGCGCTGCAGCCCGACATTGAGGTCATAGCGCCGTGGCGCCAATGGGAATTTACTGGCCGCGAGCAATTGATCGACTTCGCCGAGAAGCACCAGATCCCGATCGCCAAGGATAAGCGCGGCGATGCGCCGTTCTCGATCGACGCCAACCTCCTGCACTCCTCGTCGGAAGGCAAAGTGCTCGAGGACCCGGAGGTCGAGGCACCGGAATATGTCTACCAGCGGACGATATCGCCCGAGGACGCGCCCGACCAAGCGACCATGATCACCATCGATTTTGAACGCGGCGACCCGGCCGCGATCGACGGCGTGACATTGTCGCCGGCGGCGCTGCTGGCGCGGCTCAACGCGCTCGGTCACGACCATGGCATCGGCCGGCTCGACCTGGTTGAAAGCCGCTTCGTCGGCATGAAATCGCGCGGGGTCTATGAAACGCCCGGCGGCACCATTCTGCTTGCCGCGCACCGCGGGATCGAATCGATCACCCTCGATGGCGGCGCGATGCATCTCAAGGACGAGCTGATGCCGCGCTACGCGAGCCTGATCTACAACGGCCTGTGGTTCGCGCCGGAACGGGCGATGCTGCAGGCGCTGATCGACACCAGCCAGGAGCATGTCAGCGGCCGGGTGACGATGAAGCTTTACAAAGGCAATGCGACCGTGGTCGGCCGGGAGAGCCCGCAATCGCTGTACAACCAGGATTTGGTGACGTTCGAGGCAGACAGCGGCGGTTACGACCAGCGCGATGCCGACGGCTTCATCCGATTGAACGCCCTGCGGCTGCGCATCGCCGCAGCACGCGATTTACGCCTAAAATCTGGAAAGTGAGTGGAGGTGCAGCCAGACCGCGGTCGACAAGTCTCCGTATCGCATTTCCCTACAATGGACAATTTTACAGGGAATTTTTCATTTTCTAATTCAAATTGATCGAAGTGCGATGCTCACAAAATAATGTTTTCCGCCGATTTTGAGAGAAATTCCCTGCGCGACTGAACAGGGAATTTTTAAGTCTGGAGCAGGGAATGGATAGCGCCTCCACAAGGTAATTTCTGCTTAGGTTGCGCAGAGATCAGGCAACGGACCCAAAGTCCGGTTTCGACCCATTGCGGACATTAGGATTATGCGAGCCAGCCCAAAAACGAGCTGCGCGACGCCGGACTAATGATGGTTAATTTATCGAGCAGCAGCGTACTTCCGTCCGAACCGTCGCCGTCGACCAGTCCCTCGAACTTAACCACAAAGAATTGCCCGCCGAAGGCATCGCGCGTAGATTTCAACGCCATTTCTTTAAGAACGGCGTGCTCCCTTCTTACATCCCGGAACCATGCGCTGAAACTCATGGTCGTGCAGTCAACCCGCAGCCAGCTTCCCTAATTTGTGGACGCTACTCGCTGGCCGTTGAGGGTCACTTCTCCACGAATATGGGCGCTGTTCAGCGCGATGTTGCCAGTGAGCACGTTCCGGCCGACAAAAGTCCCTCTCGGATAGGATTGTGCCGGCGCCCGTTGCGACAGGATGCAGTCGGCGAAGATCACCACGTTGGTGGTCCACGGAAGGACCGCTCTATGCGTCAGCAGAAAGTGGCAGCGGTTGAACAGGACGTTCCGGTTGTCCGGAAGATCCGCGATCGGCCGATCATTATTCTCCCCGCCGTAGATCTGGCCGGTCGGCGAAAGCGCGGGGTCGTCCCGAAACGTGCAATCGGCAAATTGTGCCGCCCGCTGAGGATCGGGATCGCCGAACGCATGGACAATCGGACCGACGAACGTGCACCCCTGAAAGCGTGCCCGCGGCATTCTCGGCCACGCCGCCCAGCTGGTCGTGCCGACGAAGGTGCACGCATCAAACCGTGCGCCTTCCGAATCGCCGTTGTCGGCGACCATGCCCACCCC
>NZ_JANMCO010000089.1:0-35107 GCF_031361285.1 Sphingomonas sp. | reverse complement strand
CGAAGAATGGATCGAACAACATCCCGTGGATGATCAGTCTCTGGATCGTAACTGGAAACCAG
This sequence comes from Sphingomonas sp., assembly GCF_031361285.1. Taxonomy (GTDB): domain Bacteria; phylum Pseudomonadota; class Alphaproteobacteria; order Sphingomonadales; family Sphingomonadaceae; genus Sphingomicrobium. The sequence goes on along the minus strand of NZ_JANMCO010000089.1, from coordinate 35,045 downwards.
GACAGCTGCCCTATCTAAAGAAGCCGCTGTAATCTGAAGCTCCGGCCTGTCCCGATCACCTTGTAACATGTTGGCTGCTTTCTCAAGTATATAATTGCCATGCTTTTTATTAACATAGGTTATGCCAATGCTTGACCGGGCGCCGGCGCATCGGCATCGCGACCGCATTGATCGACCAGCTGCAGGCGATCGCGGCAACGCGCGGCGCTTATGTGATCTATGTGCAGGCCGACCTTGTCGATGCGCCGGCGGTCGCGCTTTATTCAAAACTGGGCGCGCGCGAAGACGTGCTGCACTTCGATATCGAGGTCCGCTAGCAGGAAAAAAAATACGCGCGACCGTTGCCGGCCGCGCGCATTTCCGCCCCCTGATAGAGGCTAGGCGGACTTAGTAACCGCGACGATCGGCGACGTTGCGCCTGATGTCGACGTTCGACACATAACCACGATAGTCGACGCGGCAGCTGAAACGGAGATCGGCGAACTGGGCGCTGTTGGCATAAGCCTGATTGCCATAGCCCGGGAACGTATTGCCCTGGTTGCCGTAACGCGGATCGTAGCCTTGGTAGCCGTAGCGCGGATCATAGCCCTGGTTGGTATAGCCGTAACCCTGGTTGCCGTAGCCGCGGTGCATGCCTGAATCGATCACGCCGGACACCTTGAGGCCATTCGACCGGCGCTCAACCGCGGTGATCCCGACAACGCGAGCCTGGCTGCCGCTGTTATAAGCATAGGCTTGGGGATTGTAGCCGGGATAGCCTTGGCCCGGGAACGTATTGCCCTGTGCATAGACGCCGGATCCAGAGTTGCGATAGTCGCGGCTGACGCGCGCTTCCGCGGCCCGGGCGCACTGGTCGACGGCGATCCGGTCGTTGCCCTGGCCGTAAGCCCCGTAACGGCCACCACCGAGCACGGAATTAATCACTGCACCGATGGTCGTGCCACCGTTGTTATAGCCATAATTGGGCGCATATTGCGCCGCGGCAGGTGCTGCCGCGCCGGCGACCATCGCAAGACCGGCCGAACCGATCAAAATTGTCTTGAAGATCGTCATAGTGAAATCCTTGATAAATCGCCGAGAAAGTCGGTCGTCCTAGTAACAACGCATTTACGGCCATGGGGATGCATCGAGAGTGAATGGAACTGAGGGGCAATATTAATGTCAACGACTGCAATCGTCGGGCCGGCTAAGTTATTACAAGCGTTTTACTTTATTCGATCATGAGCAAGCGGTATGGGATCCGTCCGGAGTCGGCGCGTCGGTGTGGACGCAACACGATGCCGACTGTACCGTTTCAGACCAATGGCGAGCAAAAAAATCTACGAGCAACCAAGCACTGTCACCGCGGAAGAAGGCGATGTGCTGATTCAAGGCCCCGATGGCGTCGACGTCGGCCTGACCCCCGACGCCGCCGAGGAAACCTCCAACCGGCTACTCGAAGGGTCGATGAAGGCGCGCGGGCAGCGTCATTTGAAGCACTATCCTCACCGATCGAAATAGCTCCGGGCAAGGCGCAGCGCGACGACCCGCACGTAAGGTGGTGCGCCGGTCGGTGACCCGATCTATCCCTGTTTAGTCCACCGAATTATCCCCGGCGCGGACTGGCCAGGTGCCGCTTTCGCTGATGGGGCGCGATTGCTAGGGCGGCCCCATGCAACCCACCGCCGAGTCCGAAATCGATGTGCCGTTCGGTGCCGCTCTGTCCGAGCGCTACCTGGTCTATGCGCTGTCAACGATTACCGCACGTTCGCTCCCCGATGTTCGTGACGGCTTGAAGCCGGTTCACCGCCGCTTGCTGTGGGCGATGCGGCTGCTGCGGCTCGACCCGACCGCGGCGTTCAAGAAAAGCGCCCGCGTGGTCGGCGACGTCATCGGCAAATATCATCCGCACGGCGACCAGAGCGTCTATGACGCGATGGTCAGGCTCGCCCAGGATTTCGCGCTGCGTTATCCGTTGGTCGCCGGCCTGGGTAATTTCGGCAACATCGACGGCGATAACGCCGCCGCCTACCGCTACACCGAAGCGCGGCTGACCGCGGTCGCGGCGCAATTGATGGCCGGGCTCGACGAGGGCACGGTGGATTTCAAGGCGACCTACAACGGCGAGGAGGAAGAGCCCGAGGTGTTTCCGGGGCTGTTCCCCAATCTGCTCGCCAATGGCGCGAGCGGCATCGCGGTGGGCATGGCGACATCGATCCCGCCGCATAATGTCGCCGAGCTGATCGACGCCGCGGCGCAGCTGATCGACAATCCCAAGACCGACGATCTTGCTTTGATGGAATTCGTGCGTGGTCCTGACTTTCCCACCGGCGGCGTGTTGGTCGACAGCCGGGAGAGCATCGCCGCAGCTTATGCCACCGGTCGCGGCAGCTTCCGCCTGCGGGCGTCGATCTCGGTCGAGCGCGAGAAGGGCGGCGGCTGGCACCTGCTGGTCAGCCAAATGCCCTACGGTGTCCAGAAGAGTCGCCTGATCGAGCAGATTGCCGGGCTGATCGCGGACAAGAAATTGCCAATCCTCGCCGACGTCCGCGACGAGAGCGATGAGGCGGTGCGGCTAGTGCTCGAGCCCCGGTCGCGGACCGTCGATTCGCATTTGCTGCTGGAAAGTCTGTTCCGGCTGACCGACCTCGAGATCCGCTTCCCGCTTAACCTCAATGTCCTCGACGCCGAGCGGCGGCCGGGGGTGATGAGCCTCAAACAGGCGCTGACCGCGTGGCTGGCGTTCCAGATCGAAGTCCTGCTCAACCGCTCGAACACCCGCATTGGCAAGATCGACGAGCGGCTGGAGTTGCTCGACGGCTTCCTGATCGCTTTCCTCAACCTCGACCGGGTGATCGCCATCATCCGCTCCGAGGACGAACCCAAGCCGGTGCTGATCGCGGAATTTTCGCTCAACGATCGCCAGGCCGAGGCGATCCTCAACATGCGCCTGCGGCAATTGCGCCGGCTGGAGGAGATGCAGATTGGCAAGGAGCGGGCGGCCCTGGCCAAGGAGCGAGAGGAACTGACCGCGCTGGTCGGCAGCCCGATCAAGCAGCGCAACCGGTTGAAGAAGGATTTGGCGGCGGTTCGCGAGCGTTTTGCAGATGATCGGCGAACCCGCATCGAGCAAGCCAGCGTGACCCGTGAGGTCGACTGGTCGGCGATGATCGAGAAAGAGCCGATTACCGTTTTGTTGTCGCAGCGCGGATGGATCCGGGCAATGCGGGGGCATCTGGCCAAGGAAGAAGTGGACGCGCTCAAATGGCGCGAGGGCGACGGGCCGTTTCGCGATTTCCATGCCCAGACCACCGACCGGCTGGCGTTGTTCGCTGACAATGGGCGGGTTTACACGCTGGCCGGCGACAAATTGCCCGGCGGCCGCGGGTTCGGCGAGCCGGTGCGGCTGCTGATCGATCTCGACGCAGAGGTCGGGATCGCCGCCTTCATGGTCGCGCGGCCACAAGCGAAACTGCTGCTAGCCTCATCTGACGGGCGCGGGTTCGTGACGCCGGGCGAAGCGACCCTGGCCGAGACACGCAAGGGTAAGCAGCTAGTCAATTTGCGCGCCGGGGCGAGTGTCGCCGTCGTGCGCGAGATCCCCGCGGGCGCGGACACGATCGCGGCGATCGGCGAGAACCGAAAGATGCTGGTGTTCCCGCTATCCGAGCTGCCGGAACTGCATCGGGGGCAAGGCGTGACGTTGCAACGATACCGCGATGGGGGGCTGGCCGATGCGGTCGCTTTCCGCTTTGCCGACGGACTGAGTTGGGCCTTGGGTGGAGAAACCGGGCGGACGCGCACCGAGAGTGACTTGACGGCATGGCGGACGGCGCGCGGTGCGGCAGGGCGGATGCCGCCATTGGGTTTCCCGAGGAGCAATCGGTTCGGGTGACCAGTTCCCTCATGAGGGAAATGCCCGCCAATATCGATCAGCTGTTTGCCGTCACATACTATACTCGGAATTAACTTCGCTCGCCGTAGGACAGCCCCATGCAGGCTGCAGCAAACCGGCTGCCGGGACCTTCGGGGCCTCGGCGCAGGACCAATTCCGGCGCACAACCGCACCTAGCGACGGCGGACGATGCGGCATTGCTCGGTGCCCTGCCGATCGCTGCCGCCGTCGTCACTCAGCATGACGATGGTAGCATCCACGTGCTGGCGCATAATTCGCGCTTTCGCGAAACCGTCTCGGCATCCACCTGCAGCGCGCTCGAATGGGACCAGGCGGATTGCCTGAAAGACGGTCCAATCGCCGAGCTGCTGACCAATTTCTTTGCCGGCACCGACACCGTCGGCGAGCTCGAATTCCAGGACGGCGAAGGTGTCGCCGCGCACTATTTCCGGATGAAACTGGCGCCGTTGCCACGCGCCCATGGCGCCTCGCCTCGCTGCTTGCTGAGCCTCGTCGACCGCACCGTCGAAGTGCAGTCCGAACGCACGCTGCGCGCCGAAATGTTGCGCGACAGCCTGACCGGTCTACCCAACCGGCTGGCCTTCACCGAAGCGATCGAAAAGGCTGGGGAAAAAGTCTCGCGCGACCTGGAGCATGCAGTGCTGGTGGTCGACATGCTGCGCTTCAGCCGGATCAATGAATCGATGGGCGGCCTCGCCGGGGACGAATTGCTGATCACTTTCGCGCGGCGGCTGATCCTGGCGCTGCGTGGCGGCGACATTTTGGCCCGGACCGGCGGCAATGAATTTGGCGTCCTGGTGTCGCTGCGCCGCGGGGTCGAAGATGCGTTGAAAGCGGCCGAGCGCATCCAGCAGGTGATGACGACGCCGTTCCGGCTGTCCGACCTCGAGATCCGCATCGAATGCGCGATCGGGGTGGCGCTGATGGATGCCCGCCAGGATCCCGAGGAGTTGTTCCGCAACGCCCAATTCGCGGTCAAGCAGGCCAAGCAGGTCGGCAAGCCACAGGTTTACGAGCCCAAGGAAGCTAGCCTGGCGCGACGCCGCTTTTCGATCGAGACCGAGCTTCGCCGGGCGCTCGAGAAGGACCAGTTGAAGCTGTTCTACCAGCCGCTGATCGATCTCAAATCGGGCGAAGTGGCCGGTTTCGAAGCGCTAGCGCGCTGGACCCACGAAGAACGCGGCGAGATCAGTCCGACCGAATTCATCCCGGTAGCCGAAGAAAGCGGGTTGATCCTGACCCTGGGCCGCTGGGCGATGGACCGGGCGACCCAGACTCTCGCCAGCTGGGACCGCGCCGCCGGCGAGAAATTGCCGCTCTATGTCGCGGTCAATTTGTCGGCGATCCAGGTGGCGCGCGACGACGTCGCCGGCGTGGTTGCCGGCGCCCTGAAATCGAGCGGGCTGACCGGCGACCGGCTCACGCTCGAATTGACGGAAAGCTCGATTGTCCAGGACCCGGGGCGCGCGACTCGGGTGTTCGAAGCCCTGAAAGCGCTCGATTGCACCGTTTCGATGGACGATTTCGGCACCGGTTATTCGAGCCTGGCCTTTCTCCAGCGGCTGCCGATCGACGTCTTGAAGATTGACCGCAGCTTCGTTTCCGGAATGATGGTTGACCCCGACAGCGTGGCGATCGTCCGCGCGGTCCTGAGCCTTGCCGAAGCGCTGGGTATGTCGACCACCGCCGAGGGCATCGAGACGGTCGAACTGGCGACGACACTAGCCGCGCTGGGCTGCGCGAGCGGGCAGGGTTTTTATTACGCTAAGCCGCTCGAGCCCGCCGCGGCGCTGGACTATTGGCGCTCGCGCAAGGGGAGATGATTGGCGCGCGCCAGCTGAGAAGTGGCGCACTTCCTCCTCCCTCTCAATTGCAGGTCGGCATATAGCTCGCGAAGACCACATTATTATCTGACGAGAATGTCGACGTGGTGTTGGTCTGTACGTCGTACTTCAACGTATTCGACGAGTTATTGCCGGTGGGGTGACGGAAAATGATCACTCTGTCATCGCAACGGAAGGCGCCGCCGTAGCCGTTTCCGAACGTCGTTCCCGACGTCGCCCCAGCAGGAATATAGTCGAGATGCGGACCAACACCGGTGACCTGATAGGAAACGACGAACTTATCGCTCTGGTGTCCGGTGTCGAACAGCATGATATGACCGGTGATGCCCACGTCCGTCGGGCTGCCGCCGGTAATTGGAATTCGTCTCATCACATAATCGGTCGATCCGATCGCCTCCGAATAGAAAATCGCGGTCCCGTCGGGGTTGAAGGATACGCTGCTGGATTGCGGCACGTTGAAGAGGATGCTGTCGGTGCCGCTGGCGAGATTATAGTTATGGAGGTCGCCGGTTTCGGGATGCCACCACGCGATGTCCCTGCCTGAGAAATCGAACGGAGAGGCGAAGTTACGCCCGCTGTTGAGAAGGACGCGAGTGCCGGTGGTCCGAACTCCGGTCGAGGTCGCGTCGTAGGTTAACAACGTCAGATTGCCTCCGTTCCAGAAAGCAATTGTGCGGTCGGCGCGCGGGCCGAACTTGCCGTTGAGTTGACTATTCCCCTTGAAAAGCGACGCAGCGCCCGTGCCGTCTTCGTTCGCTACTCTGAGATCGTAGGTCCCACTTCGCGATGTAAGGGTGAAGATGACCTCCGGCGATGAAGTCGCGCTCGTCGGACGTGCAATCGTCGGTGCGGTCGTGACGAGCAATACAGCGATAATTAGCGGACGGAACATGGCGACTCTCCCCCTTCGCGAGCGCGGACGGGCGTTTCTTCAACCGGCTCATTTTACTTCCATTTAACGAGGGTTTAACATCCCCCGTTTGGGGGATGAGACGGGGGCCAAGCATGATCCTCGATCGGTTCAGCGACACCGTGCAGAAGCTTTATGCGGCCGCGGGCGACGACAGCCTCTGGGAACAGGCACTCCACTCAATCGAGGACTTGACCGGTAGCGTCGGTGCGGTGATCGGTTTCGTTCCCAAGGAGAACGGTGATCCAGGCTTCAACCTGGCGGGCCGATTCACAGCTGAACAGTGCGCCACCTATACCGAGCAATATCAGCCGATCTGTCGTCGCACGCGCTACATGATCGAAAATCCACAACGAGATTTCGTTTGCGACGCCCTGCTCATCAGCGGCAAAGAAATGGATAGCGACCCGGTGTACGATTGGTTCGGGCAGCACGATCTACGCTATTTCATCGGCTGCGGTCTGGCCGAAACACGGCAATACCGAGCGGTTTTCACGCTTCAACGCAGCCCTGGGCAGGGGCACGTCCAAAGCAAGGAAATCCGACTTTTTAAGTTGATCGCGCCCCATGTAGCGCGCGCCGTGGACCTCGCCGACCAGCTCGGCACCCTACGATCGGTGGATCGCTTCAGCTCAGCGGTGCTCGAGGCGTTGCCGCAGGCGGTGTTCGCGCTCGACGGGGCCGGCAAGCTGCTGTTCGCGAACACCGCTGCGGCGTCCGTGCTCGCGGTCGCGGACGGGCTCTACTTCGCCGGCGGCAAGCTCCGCACCCGGCTCGCGTCGGAGCAGACCGGGCTCGACACGACGATCCGCGAAGCCGCGCTCGTCAGGTCGCCGGGCGCCGCGGATGGCTGGGTACGGGTGTCACGCATTAGCGGCGCAAGACCGTACGCCGTGTTCGTGGCGCCGCTAAATGCCGCAGACGAAGAGTTGATGGCAGCCGAGGCCAAAGTGCTGGTGATTGCTCACGACACTGCGGCCCGCGCCTGCGTCAAGGCGGCGATCCTGACCCAGCTCTATGGGCTGACGGATGCGGAAGCGCGGCTGGCAAGCGCCTTGTCCGGCGGTCACAGCCTCGAGAGCGCTTCCAAATCGCTGAGCATCAAGCCGGCAACCGCGAAAAGCGAGCTCAAAGCGGTGTTCCTCAAAATGGGGGTCAATCGCCAGCAGGACTTGGTGCGCGTGCTGTCGTCGCTGGCGATGCTTGCCGCGCCGACGATCTGACAACCGCTTGTCCCAATGACAACGAAATGGACCAGTCGCATTGCGTTGAGAATCGTGGCCAAGCGTCCTAGCCCGGGAGCCGCGGCCAGGGATTTTCAAGTGGCGGGTGAATTCGACGACCAGGGATTGGCGGAAACGATCGCGGCGAGCCCGATCGCGAGCGTGATCACGAACCCGCGCCACGCCGATAATCCGATCGAGGTCGCCAATCCGGCATTTTGTGCGCTGACCGGTTATTCGGAAAGCGAAATCCTCGGCCGCAACTGCCGGTTTCTGGCCGGCGCTTCGACCGAGCCGTGGCTGACCGAACAGATTCGCAGCGCGATCCACGCCCGGCGACCGGTGCTGGTCGACATCCTCAATTACCGCAGCGACGGAACGCCGTTCCGCAATGGCGTGATGGTCACGCCGCTGTTCGGCGTGGACGGCGAGCTGGATTGGTTTCTGGGCTCGCAGGTCGACCTTGGCGAGCATCCGTCGGAATTATTCTCGAGCCGGCGTTCGCGCGCCGCGGCGTTGGTCAAGACCTTGCCGGCCCGCCAGCGCGAGGTGCTCGAGTTGGTCGCCAAGGGCTTGCTCAACAAACAGATCGCGCACCGCCTGGGGATCGCCGAAAAGACCGTCAAAATGCACCGCGCGCTACTCATCGAGCGACTTGGCGTCACCACGACGGGCGAAGCGATCCGGATTGCCGTCGAGGCGGGCCTGTAGGGCAGCCCAAAGCCCGTATGGAGACGGTGACGGCCGGAGCCTATTAAAGCAGGATCGCCGGCCGCCCCTAGCTCCCTCCCGCGGCCGGCGCCCCTTTCTTGGAGAATTCGCATGCGTGCCATTAATTTCATCACGTTGTTCCTGGTGATAGTCGGCGGCCTTAACTGGCTGCTTGTCGGACTGTTGGACTTCGACCTGGTCGCGGCGTTGTTTGGCGACATGTCGCCGCTGTCGCGGATCGTCTACGTTCTGGTCGGAATTTCGGCGGTGGTTCAGTTGATCCCGCTGTTCCAGGGCCTCAGCGCCGGCGAAACCCGCACCCAGCGGGCCTAGCGGGGATCGGGCCTGGCGAGCGTTTCGGCGACGATCCGTGCCAACGCCTCCCCCTCGGGGAAACCTTCGTCGACCCAGCGGTCCTCAATCTGTCGCAAGGTCCGCGCTACTGCCGGTCCTTCCGGCACACCTTTAGCAATCAGCGTGCCGCCGCCGAGGGGCAGCTTCGGGATCCGCCAATGGATCACCGACGCTGCCCTGGCCGGCTCTCCGGCGAGCAGCAGCCGGTCGACCGCGCACTCCACTCCGACACGATAGGCGAGCGCCCGAGGATTGTCGCCAAGCCGGCGATCGGCGGCGCAGGCGAGCCGCTTGCGCGCGCGATTGGAAAGCTTGAGGCGCGCGGCGATTTTTTCGGCCAGCAAAGGTTCGGACGGCAGCAGCGCCGAGAAACGCCGCAGCGCGTCGGGTTCAATGCCGGCTTGGCGCTCGGCGGTAATGAGCCGTGCCAGCGCGCCGACGGCGCCGGGCGCGATCTCGGGCAGCACGGGTCTGAGGATCGCGCGGTCGAGCATGATTGCCACGGTCAGCGCCGGGTCGGGCAGTCCGAGCAGTTTTAGGAGTTCGTCGGCGATGCGCTCGCGCGACAGAGCCATCAGATCGTTGGCGCGGGCGGCGCAGGCATCAAGCGCGGCCGCGTCGGGTTCGCCGGCCCCGAAGCGGGCATGAAAGCGGAAAAAGCGCAGGATCCGCAAATGGTCCTCGGCGATGCGCGCCAGCGGCTCGCCAATGAAGCGAACATGGCGCGCCCGCAGATCATCGAGACCGCCGAAGTAATCGAAAATCTCGCCGGACGTGGGGTCAGCGCTCAAGGCGTTGATGGTGAAGTCGCGCCGCGCCGCATCTTCCTGCCAGTCGTCGGTGAATGCGACGGTGGCGCGGCGGCCATCGGTCGAAACGTCGCGGCGCAGGCTGGTAACTTCGACCGGCTGCCCGTCGCTAACCGCGGTTATGGTCCCATGCTCAATTCCCGTGGGGACCGCCTTGATGCCTGCGCCTTCGAGCCGTTCGACCACGTCCTCGGGACGAATCCGGGTAGCAAGATCGATGTCGTTTACCGGCAGGCCGAGGAGATCGTCGCGGACTGCCCCGCCGACGTAGCGGGTCAGGCCTTGGTCGGCGCCAAGGGCCTTCAACAGGCGCCGGATGCCAGGGCGCCGGCGCCACTTGGCGGCGTCGAGCGTCAGCGCCATTGCAGCCTGCGCGATAGATTGACGATCATTGCCGCAGTCGCCCCCCAGATGTTCCGGCCGTTCCAGTCGATCCGGTAATAGTGGCGCTCGCGGCCCTCGAACAGCACGCTTTCACGGGCCTGGTTGGCGGGGTCGAGGATGAAGCCGAGCGGCGCTTCGAACCAGTCGGCGACTTCCGGTTCGTGGGGCGCGAGGACCAGGTCGGGCGGAACAACGCCGATGATTGGAGTCACACTATATCCGGTGACGGTAAGGTATGAATCGAGGGATGCGACGCGTTCGACTTTGTCCGGCTCCAGCCCGAGTTCTTCCCAAGCTTCGCGCAAAGCGGCGGCGCCTGCATCCTCGCCCGGATCGATGCGCCCGCCGGGAAAGGCGACCTGTCCGGCGTGGGTGCGCAAATCCGCGTGGCGGACGGTGAGAATGACTCCGGGATTGGGCCGGTCGGTGATCGCGATCAGCACGGCGGCGGGGGTCGGAGCGCCCGCGTAGCTGGAATCGTCGCCGGCGAGGAGCGGATCGACGGCCGGGCGTTCCAGTCCGGTGCGGAGCCGATCGGCGAGACTCATTGCGCGGGGCCCAGCGGGAAAAAGACGCCGTCGCTCCATACGCCCGGCGGCTGATGACCTTCAGACAGCGCAATCTCGGCGAGTTCGTAATAAACTGGCCGGGCAAGTTCAGCCTCCAGCCCGTGGCGAACGAGGACGCGCGGGGAAGGCCCGTGGTCGTCCGCGACCAGTCGAAGCGGATGGTCGGGGCCGAGAATCAGCGCATCGCCGCTGTCCAGCCGAAGCGCGATGCGGCGTTGTTCGTGCTCCCCCTCGGACTCCATCTCGACGGCGCGAAAGGCGGTCGCGTCGACCTCGATCTCAAGCTTCTCAATCGGGGTGACGAGCATGTGACGGCCGTCGGGCTCACGGCGCAGAACGGTTGAGAACAGCCGGACCATCGCCGGCCGGTGGATCGGCTTGCCCTCGTGGTACCAGGTGCCGTCGCGGGCAATCCGCATGGCCGAATGGCCGCAATGCTCCGGGTGCCATTGGTCAACAGGCGGCAAGCGGCGCTGGTCGATCAACGCCTGGAGTTCACCCAGGTTGAGGCCGTGAAGCTCGATTGGGGGGCGGCTTTCGGGCATGGCGCCCTCTGTCATTGCGAGCGAAGCGAAGCAATCCACATGCACAGACTGGATTGCTTCGTCACGATGATCCTCGCAATGACGGCACAATGGATGAGCAGCGAACCGCGATCGTCACCGGAGCCGGCAAGCGTGTTGGCGCCGAGATAGCGCGCGCGCTGATGGCCGATGGTTGGAGCGTGGTGGCGCATGTCCGCGGCGATGCCGATTCGGTCCCCGACGGCGCGACCAAGATCGTGGCGGACTTGGCCGATCCCGATTGCGCCACGCGCATTTTCGCCGGCGCCCATGGGCTGCCGCCGGTGCGGCTGCTGGTCAACAATGCCGCCCGCTTTGCCTTCGATAGCTTGGGCGCCATCAACGTCGCTGAATTCGACGCGCACATGGCGGTCAACGCGCGCGCGCCGCTATTGTTGATCGAAGCGTTCGCCGCCGCACAGGACGGCACCAGCGCCGCGTTGGTGGTCAACCTGCTCGATGCAAAATTGGCGGCACCCAACCCTGATTTCTTTAGCTACACCTTGTCCAAGCAGGCGCTTGCCGGGTTGACGGAACTGTGCGCGCGGGCGCTTGCGCCCAAGAGCATTCGCGTCAATGGCATCGCGCCGGCGCTGATGTTGCGGTCGGCTGGCCAGAGCGAGGAGAATTTTGCCGCGATGAATCGGGCTAATCCTTTGCGGCGTGCGGTCGAGCCCGCCGATGTTGTTGCCGCGCTGCGCTATCTGATCGCGTCGCCGGCAGTGACCGGGGAGGTGCTGACCATCGATGGTGGGCAGCGTTTCTGGTCACTGGAGCGCGATGTCCAATTCCTGGAGCGGTCATGACCGACGGGCAGCCCAGGCTCGACGGGCTGGTGCCTGACCATCTGCGAGTGCGGTCGAGCCGGATCCTGCTCGACGCGCTTGAGGTCGAGGCCGATATCGGGTTTCACGACTTCGAGATCGGCCGGCCGCAGCGCCTGCTCATCACCGTCGAGATCTGGCTCGAGGATGTGTCGCTACCGGCCGCAGACGATCCGGACCAGGCCTGGGACTATGATTATCTCCGCACCGAAGTGCGGGCGCTGGCGAGTGCAAGGCGCTACAATCTTCAGGAAACGCTGGCCCACGCGATTTACCACAGGTTCGCGGCGCTGCGTGGCGTCAAGGCGCTGAGGGTGGCGACCGCCAAGCCCGACATTTACGAAGACGCCCGCGGAGTCGGCGTTGAAATTACCTCATTCATTTGATTCACTTCTTATTTAATCCAAATTGGGCGACTGCTTTTGACGCGCGCCTTGCGGATGTGGAACAAAATGCGTTGCACGGCCTTTGAGCGGGTTATAAGGAAGCGCGCTTGTGGCCGGAGTTTATCTTCAGACTTCGGCAAAGTTTCTTCGGGCTGGGCGCAGATCCGAACGCCCCGTCTGACCGCTCTTCCAGCGGCTCGGTGAGGAGAATTGCGGCTTAATGTCTTACGCCAATAAGAAACAAATGAGCACCAACCGGACGCCGGCAATTATCGTCGTCGCGCTCATCCACCTTGCGCTTGGCTATGCCCTGGTTACCGGACTGGCGTATAACGCGGCCAAGAAGGCCATGGAGGATCTCAAGACTTTCGACGTGACGGAAGAGCCGCCGCCACCCGAAGAGCAGCCGCCACCCCCGGAAAAGACGGACACGCCACCACCGCCGCAAATTGTCGCGCCGCCGCCGCTGGTTCGTATGAACACGACGGCGCCGCCGATCATATCGACTCCGGTCGCGCCGCCGCCGCAGATAACGCAGCGGGCGCCGCCCGCGCCGCCGGCGCCGCCGGCGCCGAGGATCGAGCCGGCGCGGGCGAAGGCTAATCTGGCGTCCTATGTTTCGAATGACGACTATCCGTCGGACGCGCTCAATCGGGAGGAATCTGGCACGACTGCTTTCCGTCTCGACGTCGGGCCAGACGGTCGAGTTGCCAATTGCACGATTACCTCATCGAGTGGATCGAAGTCCCTGGACGCCACGACCTGCCGCTTGATGAGGAGCAGGGCGCGGTTCACGCCGGCGACCAACAGTTCCGGCGCCAAGGTTGCAGACAGCGTCTCTTCGCGAATTCGTTGGCAAATTCCAGCCAACTAGCATCGAGCTTTTTTACATCGTCATCATCAAGATAGTCATCAGAGGAAAGTAGAACGATCATGCAAACAGCCCCACCCGCCGCCGCCTCCGCCAATCCCTATGGCCTGATGCAGGCGCTCCAGGAGGGCGGACTCATCTCCTGGACGGTTTTCATCATCCTGGTGATCATGTCGCTCGGTACATTTTACATCCTGTTCACGAAGCTGATGCAGCAACAGAAAATCATGAGCCAGGGCCGCAAGGTCAGGGCCAGCTTTTGGAATTCGCCCAACCTTCGCGAAGCCGCAACCAAGCTTGAGCAGCGGAGCGCCTATCGCTCGATCGTCGATGACGCGCTGGTTGCCCAGGAACAGCATGACAAGCTCGATGACCCGATCGACCGCCACGACTGGATGGCCAACAGCCTGGCCCGCAGTCAGGGAGCGATCGGCGCCCGTCTCGGCGAAGGTCTGGCCTTCCTCGCGACGGTCGGTTCGACCGCCCCGTTCATCGGTCTGTTCGGTACCGTTATCGGCATCTATCGCGCGCTGATCAAAATCGGTGCCTCCGGCCAGGCGTCGATCGACGTCGTCGCCGGTCCGGTCGGCGAAGCGCTGATCATGACCGCGCTCGGCCTGGTCGTCGCGGTTCCCGCGGTGCTCGCCTACAACTGGCTGATCCGCCGCAACAAATCGATCATGGAGGATCTCGCGGCCTTCACCAACGATTTGAACGGTTATCTAGTGTCCAACGGCAAGGTGAAGCCGCGCATGGCGGGCGTCACCGGCACGCCGGCCCAGTCGAGTGGTACCCCGCCCCAGCGCCCGAGCGAGCCGCTGCGCACCGGCGCTCCGGCACCCGCCGACCGCGCCTAGTCGGCACATCCCGCTTCGGACCGGCGCCCAATTGCCGGTCCGGACCGCGGGCAGACGAACCAAAGAGAAGGCCAAGACAGTATGTCGATGAGTGTAGGCCCCGCGGAAGAGGGCGACGACGTCCCCATGTCCGACATCAACACCACGCCGCTGGTCGACGTGATGCTGGTGCTTCTGATCATCTTCCTGATCACCGTTCCGGTGGTGTTGCAGACGGTGCCGGTCAAACTGCCGAACGTGCGGTTCTTGCCGACCACGACCAAGCCCGAAAACGTCAATCTGTCGGTCAAGGGCGGTCCGGGCGGGTCGTGTGAGGTCTATTGGAACCTGCAGAAGGTCAACAGCCAGCAACTGGTCGACAAGGCGGTGAAGAAGCTCGAGGACCAGATCAAGGCGGTCGGCGGGGTCGACAATATCAACGAAGAAAATATGCCCGAGGCGCATATCCGCGGCGACATCAACACGCCGTACAAATGCATCGGCGGGGCGGTTTACACGATGCAGCGCGCCGGGTTCGCCCGGGTCGGGTTCATTTCCGAGCCGCCCCCCGGCGGCATCACGACGCGCCTTTAAGAGCTTAGGAGCAAGCCGCCATGGCAATGCAAACAACCGGTGATAATTCATCCGGTGAACCGATGATGGAAATCAACACGACGCCGCTGATCGACGTCATGCTGGTGCTGCTGATCATGTTCATCATCACCATTCCGATTCAGACCCACGCAGTGAAACTCGATTTGCCGCAGAACCAGGACAATCCGACGCCGCCGCCGGTTGAGCCGATCAAGAACAAGGTCGTGGTCACCGGCGGTGACGCCATCTTGTGGAACGGCACTCCGGTCAGCCTGACCCAGCTGCGGCAATATCTTGACGTCTCTCAGCAGATGAACCCGGTACCCGAGCTGCACCTGCAGCCGGAGCCGAACGCGCGCTACGAGATTGTCGACCGGGTGCTCGCGGTGACCAAGCAGGCGCACGTCGAGAAGATGGGTTTCGTCGGCAACGAGGCTTACGGCAACTTCTAGTCCGCGCGGTCGCGATCCAAATTGCCATAAGGGCGGTCCTCACGGGCCGCCCTTGTTTTGTCATTGCGAGCGGAGCGCGGCAATCCAGTCTCCGGGGGTGCTGGATTGCTTCGTCGCTGGCGCTCCTCGCAACGACGTGCAATTGGTCGCCGCCGATATGAGCCAGACGCCTGATTTCGCTGTTGTCATCCTCGCCGCCGGGCAGGGGACGCGCATGCGTTCCGACATGCACAAAGTATTGCACCCGATCGCCGGGCGGGCGCTGTTGCTGCACCTGCTCGACCGGGTCGACGGCCTGGGCGCGAAGAAGCGTGTCGTCGTCGTTGGCAAGGGCCGCGAGCAGGTCGAGGCGGCGCTCAATGGGCGCGACACGGCGGTCGCTTACCAGGCCGAGCAGAAAGGCACCGCGCACGCCGTTCAACAGGCTGCCGAAGCACTCGATGGCTATGAGGGCGCGGTCCTGATCCTCTACGCCGACACGCCGTTTGTCGAAGCCGAGACTTTGCAACGGATGCTCGATCGCCTCGATGGCGCCGACGGCCCCGGCGTGGTCGTGCTCGCTTCCCGCCCAGCCGATCCTGCCGCTTACGGTCGGATCATCCTTGGCGACGGCGACCACATTGCCAAGATGGTCGAGTTTCGCGACGCGAGCGAGGACGAACGCGCCGTCGGACTGTGCAACAGCGGGATGATGGCGCTGCGCGGCGGCGACCTGTTCCGCTGGCTGGATAAGGTCGGCAACGCCAACGCAGCGAGCGAATTCTACCTGCCCGACGTGGTCAACATTGCCGCCGCCGAGGGGCGCGAAGCGGTAGTTATCGAAGGCGATCCGTATGAGACCGCCGGGGTCAACAGCCGCGCCGAGCTGGCCCATCTCGAGCTCGAATGGCAGCGGCGGCGGCGCGAGCAGGCGCTGGAGGATGGCGCGACCCTGATCGACCCCGAAAGCGTCTGGTTTGCCTACGATACCAAGCTCGGCCGCGACGTCACCGTCGAGCCGCATGTCGTGTTCGGCCCGATGGTCGAAATCGCCGACGGCGCATACATCAAGGCGTTCAGCCATATCGAAGGCGCGGTGATCGGCGCCCGGGCCAGCGTCGGGCCGTTTGCGCGGATCCGCCCCGGCACCTGGCTTGCCGACAATAGCCGGGTTGGCAATTTCGTCGAGTTGAAGAATGCGCGGGTCGGTCGCGGCGCCAAGGTCAATCACTTAAGCTATGTCGGCGACGCCGACGTCGGAGAAGGCGCCAACATCGGCGCCGGCACCATCACCTGCAACTATGACGGGTTTGACAAGCACAAGACCGTGATCGGCGCGAATGCCTTCATCGGCTCGAACAGCGCCTTGGTCGCGCCGGTCATCATCGGCGACGGCGCGGTGATCGGGGCCGGATCGGTGATCACCCAAGACGTGGCCGCGGACAGCCTCGCGGTCGGCCGCGGCAAGCAGACAGGCATTGCTGGGTGGGCGAAGAAATTCCGCGCGGCGAAGGCGGCGAAGAAAGTCGCCGAATAATGTGTGGAATTGTTGGGATTGCCGGGAACAGCGAGGTCGCGCAGCGGCTGTTCGACGGTTTGAAGCGGCTCGAATATCGCGGCTATGACTCGGCCGGCATCTGCACCATCGACCATGGCCAGCTCGTGCGGCGGCGGGCCGAGGGCAAGCTCAATAATCTCGCCGTTGAGTTCAAGGCCCATCCGCTCGGCGGGACCATCGGCATCGCCCACACGCGCTGGGCGACCCACGGCGCCCCGACGGTCGGCAATGCCCACCCGCACATCGCCGGATCGGTGGCGCTGGTCCACAACGGCATCATCGAGAATTTCAAGCCGCTGCGCGACGAGTTAATCGCCGACGGCCGCGAATTCGCATCCGAGACCGACAGCGAAGTCGTCGCGCATCTGGTCGCGCGCGAGATCGAGCGAGGCGCCATGCCGGAAGCTGCGGTAGCGACGGTGCTGCCGCGGCTGCACGGCGCGTTCGCGATTGCTTTCCTGTTCCGCGACCATCCAGACCTGATCATCGGCGCGCGCATGGGGGCGCCGCTTACCGTGGGCTATGGGACGGGCGAGAATTACCTCGGCTCCGACGCGCTAGCGCTGGCGCCGCTGACCCAGCGCATCGCTTATCTGGAAGAAGGCGACTGGGCGGTCGTGCGGCGTGACCAGGTCGCAATCTTCGACCGCGAGAACCGAGCCGTGGAGCGCGCGATCGTTGAGTCTGGGGCGTCGTCGGCGCCGATCGAGAAGGGCAATTATCCCCATTACATGCTCAAGGAGATCTTCGAGCAGCCGATCGTCGTCGCCCAGACGCTGCAAAGCTATGTCCGGCCGTTCGAGGGCGAGGTTGCACTGCCGACCGGCGAGCTCGACCTTTCGGCCATCAACCGGGTGACGATGGTCGCCTGCGGCACTAGTTTCTATGCCGGCATGGTCGCCAAATATTGGTTTGAGCAATTCGCCCGGGTGCCGGTCGACATCGATGTCGCATCCGAGTTCCGTTACCGCCAGCCGGTGCTGGAGCCGGGTGGGTTGGCACTGTTCATCAGCCAGTCGGGCGAGACCGCCGACACGCTCGCCGCCTTGCGCCACGCGCGCGCCGAGCAACAGCGCATAGCGGTGGTGGTTAACGTGCCGACCAGTTCGATGGCGCGCGAGGCGGACCTGTTGCTGCCGACCCATGCCGGGCCCGAAATCGGCGTCGCCTCGACCAAGGCCTTCACCTGCCAGCTGGCGGTGCTGGCGGCGCTCGCGGCCAATCTGGCGCGGGCCAAGGGGCGGTTGAGCCGCGACGAAGAGCGCGAGATCGTCGCCCATTTGCAGGAAGCGCCGGAGGCGATCAACGCGGCGCTCGGTCACGACGACGACATCGCGGCGATGGCGCATCTGATCGCGCCGGCCCGCGACGTGCTCTACATGGGGCGCGGCCCGGACTATCCGATGGCGCTCGAAGGCGCGCTCAAGCTCAAGGAAATCAGCTACATTCACGCCGAAGGCTATGCCGCCGGCGAGATGAAACACGGACCCATCGCGCTGATTGACGAGCACGTGCCGGTAATCGTCCTGGCGCCGTCGGGACCGTTGTTCGAGAAGACCGTCAGCAACATGCAGGAAGTGCGCGCGCGCGGCGGCCAGATCGTGCTGATCAGCGACGCCAGGGGCATCGCCGCGGCGGGCGAAGGCACCATCGCGACGATCGAAATGCCCGAGGTCCACCCGCTGATCGCGCCGCTGGTTTATGCGGTGCCGGTGCAGCTGCTCGCTTATCATGTTGCGGTCTTGAAAGGCACCGACGTCGACCAGCCGCGGAACTTGGCTAAGTCAGTGACGGTGGAATGATCAGGTCGCCAGCTCCAACTCGCTGACCAAGCGTTTCAGGCGCTCGTAAAGGAAGTCTATGGTGGTGCGGACGCGCGGGGCGTGGCGGACGCGCTCGTGGGTCAGCAGCCACATGACGCGGCCATGGTTCTCGCGCGGCGGCAGGCAACGAATCAGGTCGGGATCACCGTCGCCGACCATGCACGGCAGGACGGCGATACCGAAGCCCGAGCGCACCCCGGACAACAGGCCGGTCGATGAGCCGTGCTGCACCATCACCTGGTCCTCCAGCCCCATGTCCTTGATCCAGGCAGAATAAGCGCGCCACAAATTGCCACCGCCGCCGCCGACCAGCGAGTGGTTCTTGAGGTCCTCCTTATTCTTCGGGACGCCGTGGCGCGCGGCATAGTCGCAGCTGCAATAGAGCGTCCAATCGTCCTTGCAGAGCGCCCGCCCGACGACCCCCGCGGGCTGCGGCTTGCTGGTGCTGCGCAAGGCAATGTCGGCCTCGCCGGCGCCAAGATCGCGGATGGTTTGGGCACTGTCGAGCTCGATGTGGATCTTGGGGTGGAGGTCGTGGAGCTCGCGCAGCAGCGGTGCCAGCACGGTCATCGCCAGGACTTCCTCTGTGGTCAGCCGCACGGTGCCGCTGATATCGCGGGTGCTGGCGCCGGCGGTACTGTCGAACCGGAGCGCCGCGGCTTCGACCTCCTCGGCATGGACGAGCAGCTCGTCGCCTGAAGGGGTCAGAGCGTAACCGGCCGGGCGCTTTTCGAACAAGGTCAGGCCAACCGACTCCTCGAGCGCGGCGATGCGGCGGGCGACGGTGGTCTGGCTGACGCGCAACTCGCGGCTTGCAGCAAGCGTACTGCCGCCGCGGGCGACGGCGAGGAAATATTTGAGGTCATTCCAGTCGAGCATGCCCCATTCTGCATTATTGCAGAACGGTTGCGCAACATCGTTGCTCACAATGGATGCGATTTGCGACTAATTGAGTGGTCGCGCCGGCGATACCCGGCCCTCAAACAGGAGGAAAACGACCATGAAAGCCATCCATATCATCCTCACCGCGTTCGCCATCACCACCGGCGTGATCAAGGCCGCGCCGGCCCTGGCCGAATCCAGCGCTCCGGCAACCGCTATCAATGTCAGCTTCGTGCGGACCGCCGATCTCGACCTCGGCAGCAGCGCCGGCCAGCGCAAGCTCGACCAGCGCCTCGCCAATGCCGCGCGCGAAGTGTGCGGGATTGCATCCGACGCCGATCTCGTGGGCAAGAATGATATCCGCCAGTGCCGCGAATTAACGCTCGTCAAGGCTAAGGGACAGCGCGACGCGGCTCTCGCCGCCACCGGGCGCGACGCGACGATCGCCGTCACCGCCAGTCGCTAAGCGCCCCTTGTCCGTGCGATGCAGCCGCTCTAGCCTTGGGCAATGATCGAGGCGAAGGGCGGCTGTCATTGTCGAGCGGTGCGGTTTACGGCGCAGCTGCCGGACCCGCCGGTCCCGGCGCTGGACTGCAATTGCTCGGTGTGCCGGGCGACCGGCTTTACCCACATCATGGTGCGCCACGAGGATTTCGCGTTGGAAAAGGGCGCCAACGCGCTGACCAGCTATCGCTTCGGGACCGGCGCGGCGGAGCATCTGTTCTGCTCGAAATGCGGCGTGAAGAGCTTCTACCAGCCGCGCTCGCACCCGGATGCGTGGAGCGTCAACGCCAACTGCCTCGACGAGTTCGTTGCCCTCTCGATCGAGCATTTTGACGGGCGCAATTGGGAAGAGGCATTCAAGGACCTTCCGGGGGAAGGTTCTTGAGGGTCTCTGCCAAGGCGCGCCTCGACGAGGCACAGCCGGGCAGCTAGGGCGCGGTGCATGCACCGCCCGCTTCGCCTGACGCTCGATCGAGCCGCGCTCCAGCATAATTGGCGCTGGCTGGCGGAGCGCGCCGGCACTGCCTGCGGCGCGGCGATCAAGGCCGACGGCTATGGTCTCGGCGCGCGTGACGCGATGGCAGCGCTGATCGAAGCCGGAGCCCGCGATTTCTTCGTGTCGACCTGGGCGGAAGCGGCGGAGCTTGGGCCGGTATCTGAGGGCGCGAGCCTGGTTGTGCTGCACGGCGTCGGGGTTGAGGACATCGAGGCTGCGCTCGGCTCGCCCGCCCGGCCGACGCTCAACAGCGTCGAACAGGTCGCGCGGTGGAAGGACATCGCGCCGGAACGACCGTGCGACGTGATGATCGACACCGGTATCAACCGGCTCGGCCTGCGGCCGGATGAGGTTGGCTCGCTCGAGGGGCTGACGATCGATACGCTGATGAGTCATTTGGCCTGCGCCGACGAGGATCATCCGCTCAATGCGACCCAGTTGGAGCGATTTCGCGCGGTCGTCGCGGCGGTGCCGGCGAAGCGGTACAGCCTCGCCAATTCCGCCGGCATCTGTCTAGGCCGCGACTTTGCGCTCGACCTCGTCCGGCCGGGACTGGCGCTGTATGGCGGCGTCCCGCGCCGCGAAGCGCAAGGTAACATCCGCCAGGTTGCGCACGTCGAGGTGCAAATCGTCCAGCGCCGGACGATCCACGCCGGCGAAAGCTGCGGCTATGGCGCCACCTTCGTCGCCGAGGTCGATACAGAGGCGGCGATCCTTAACATCGGATACGCCGACGGTTATTTGCGCGGCTTTTCGGCGGCCGGGAGCGCGTTCGCGGGCGAATTCGCGCTGCCGGTGCTGGGGCGAGTGTCGATGGATCTGATCGCCATCGATTGCGACGCGGCGCCGGACTTGAATGAAGGCGACTGGGTCGAAATTGATTACGACCTGCCGACCGCGTCGGCGCAGTCGGGGATGTCGCAATATGAACTGCTGACGACCTTAGGCGACCGGTTCGAGAAAAAGTGGCGCTGAGCCTTTGGGTGCCGGTGTCTTGGGCTGGTAGCGGCAGAGGTCGCTGACCGGGCAGCGCCAACAGTCGGGTTTGCGCGCTTTGCAGATGTAGCGGCCGTGCAGGATCAACCAATGGTGCGCGTCGCGGCGGAACGGCTGCGGCGTGACCTTGTCGAGCTTCAATTCGACTTCGAGCGGGGTCTTGCCGGGGGCGAGGCCGGTGCGGTTGCCGACCCGGAAAATGTGGGTGTCGACCGCGAACGTTTCCTGCCCGTAGGCGGTGTTGAGAACGACATTGGCGGTCTTGCGGCCGACGCCGGGGAGGGTTTCCAGTTCCTCGCGCGATTGCGGCACGCCGCCGCCAAAATCGCGGAGCAACGCTTCGGACAAAGCGATGACGTTCCTGGCCTTGGTGTTGAACAGGCCGATGGTTTTGATCGCCGCGCGCACGTCCTCTTCGCCCAGCGCGACCATCTGCGCGGGCGTCGCTGCGCGCGCGAACAGGCCGCGGGTGGCAAGGTTGACGCTGACGTCGGTCGCTTGGGCCGAGAGCACGACCGCGACAAGCAGCGTGTAGGGGTCGGAATATTCGAGTTCGGTTTGCGGCGAAGGGTTCTCTTCGGCCAATCGCCGGAAAAATTCGAAAACCTGCTGGCGGTTCACAGGGAGTCGATGACGTCGCGCATCGAGTAAAGACCGGCCGGCTTGCCGACCAGGAAGCGCGCCGCGGCGAGAGCGCCGCGGGCGAAGATCGCGCGGCCTTCGGCGCGGTGCGACAAGATCAGCCGCTCTTCGGGGCCGAGGAACAGGACGTCATGGTCGCCGGCAACCGTACCGCCGCGGATCGACGCGAAGCCGACGGGACGCGCGCTTGTGCTGGCGTCGCGACCGCGTGCGACAGCATCGCCGAGCGCCAGCGCGGTCCCCGACGGGGCATCGACCTTTTTGGCGTGATGAACGTCGAGGATCTCGATGTCCCAACCTGTGCCGAGAACGGCTGCGGCGCGCTCGACGAGGTCGGCGAGAACGGCAACGCCGAGCGATGTATTGGCTGCGCGTAGCACCGCGACCTTCTCGGCGGCAGCGGCGATTCGCTGGCTTGCAAGATCGTCGAGGCCGGTGGTGCCGACGAGGATCGGGATACCCGCCGAAACCGCGCGGTCAAGGCTCGCCTGGAGCGCTGACGGGGTAGAGAAATCGACCAGCACGTCGCCATGATCCGGTTCGAGCGCGAATGAGGGGTCTTCGGCGACGGCGGCGGCGATCGCCTGGCCCATCCGGCCGTTGGGCGCGAAGAGAGTGAGGCGGAGCGGCTGCTCATCGGTGCGCATTCACCGCTCATGGCGAAAGCGAGGGCGCCGCGCAACGGCGGCGCCCCCGGTCTCAAAACGGATTACTTACGGAAGACTTGCTCCTGGAGCAGCATGTTGCCGCCAATGTGACGGTACTTGGCGCGCTCGCCGCTGCCAGCTTCGCCCTGGCGCGTGGACTGGGCCAAAAATGCGTTGGTTGCCGCTTCTCGTGCCACGTCCTCGGCGGGCGTCGTCACATGGTCGAAAATCTGGACGAGATAGAGGTCGGGCTCGCCCGCGCGCTTATTGCTGTTGGCAAGGATGTAATAATCCTTGATCCAGCCCTTCGACTTGGCGAAATCCTGTTGCTTGCGATATTGGCCCGCGAGGAAATCGGCGTAGGCCGAGAAATGGCCGTCGTCGATGGTGACTTCGGTCACGTTCCAGAAATTGCCGTTGACCAACGGAATGTCCTGGGCGGCCGCCGGAACAGCGAACACCATTGTCGCCGCGCCGAGCGCAGCTAGCATCATCTTTCGCATTGATATCTTCCCCAATGTGCGGACAGCGAAACACTGCCGCTTCAGGGAACGGCGCCGCCGCAAAGGCTGGACGCCAGAAGACGGGACGTCGTTCCCAGGCGGGAATTATGCACGCATGGCTACGTCATTCCAATCATTATATTTTAATGCGAATTAAATAGGAATTCGCCCAGCGAGAGCAATCGCGGCGGCAGGGGCGCGAAGCTTGGCGCCGTTGATCATGAAAAAGAAGCTGTCGCGGCCGGCTCTTTGCCAGCGTTTGGCACGCGCCGCGAACGCATCGAGCGACGCGTCGTCGTAACCGGTCGGCACGTCCTCGCGCATGCGTTGGAGGCGGGCATAGGCGAAGCTGGCGGTGTCGGCGTCGATGCACGGAAACTCGTCGTCGTCACCGAAAACCACCGCGACGTCGTGGGCTCGGCAGAGGTCGAAGAACCTGTCGTCGCGAAAGCTGTCGTGACGCGGCTCGATCGCGTGGCGCAACGCCATGCCGTCGAGCTGTTTGGGCAGCAGCGCCAGGAACGCGGCGATGTCGTCACGGTCGAATTTGCGGCGCGCGGCGAGCATCCACAGGATCGGACCCATCTTGGGTCCCAGCGCGCTCAATCCCTGGGCGAAGAAATTGCCGATGCCCTCGCCGGCGTCGGCGAGCTTGGGGCGGGTGACGCAGTAGCGCGAGGCTTTGATCGCGAATTGGAAACCATCGGGTGCCGCAGCCGCCCATGCCGCCCAGCTCTTGGGACTTTGGCGGCTATAGAAGGTCGCATTGATCTCGATCGCGCCTAGCTGCCGGGAGGCGAATGCAAGCTCTTTCGATTGCGCGAGTTTGGGCGGGTAAAACGTCCCGCGCCACGGCGGATAGGTCCAGCCGCCGGTGCCGATGCGGACCATGGAAAGACTCAATGGGACGCTTCGCCTTTACTTGGCTGCTGTCACCGGAGCAGCCGCGGGGGCGCCCGGAATGACCGCGTCCTCGACGGCTTTCCAGCTGCCGTCGTCCTGCTTGCGGTATACCGTAACGTAAGTGCCGTTCTCGGTTTTCGGCTGCTTGGTGGCCGGATCGGTCATCCGCATCATGTAATGGCCGCGGCTCGTCGCGAGCTCGCCGGAATTGGCGACCAGCACGCGATCGGAGGCGAATTCGAGTTTCAGGTTGGGGTCGGCGACGATCTGTCCAAGCGCGGCGCGGCGGGCGGCGGCGTCGGTCGCCAGCGCCGCGCCGGGGTTGATGAGCGCCGCATCACTGGCATAGTGGCCGGCGAGCGCGTCGGCATTGTGCGCCGCATAGTCGGCCTGCCACTGCGTCTCGACGACCCGGATTTGCTTCTCGATCGCGGCGGAATCGGCGCCGTGTCCATCATGGTGCCCCCACCGATGGCAGCCGGAAAGCATGACCAGCGCGGACGCCGCGATCGCGATTCCAGTAACGTGCTTCATGTTTCCCTCCCCAAGGCCTGATCCACCACCGTAACAACCACGCGTCGGTGAGTCGCGCAAGGACGCCGGCTAGGTTACGGGCGACGGCATGGCTTCAACCGACACCCGTAACATCGTCATTTTGACCGGCGCCGGTGTGTCGGCGGAGAGCGGCGTCGCGACGTTTCGTGGGCCGGACGGACTGTGGGAAGGGCATCGGGTCGAGGATGTCGCCACCCCCGAAGCCTATCGGCGCGATCCAACATTGGTGCACGCGTTCTACGATGCGCGGCGGGCAAAACTGGACACGATCGGGCCGAATGCGGCGCACGAAGCGTTGGCCCGGCTCGATGCCGAATGGCTGGGCGAAATGCTGCTGGTCACGCAGAATGTCGACGATCTGCATGAGCGGGCCGGCTCGACGCGATTGCTGCATATGCACGGGGAGCTGAAGCGTGGCTGGTGCCTGGCGTGCGACCAAAGGTTCGCGTGGGACGGGCCGATGAGTGAGGGCGCGGTGTGTCCGAGTTGCGCCAGGATGGGTGAGGTTCGGCCGGACATCGTGTGGTTCGGCGAGATGCCGTACGACATGGAGCGGATCGAGGACGCGCTGCGGGCTTGCGACCTGTTCGTGTCAGTGGGCACGTCGGGCGCGGTTTATCCCGCCGCAGGTTTCGTCCAAACCGCGCGATATTGCGGCGCGCGGACGCTCGAGCTCAACTTGGAACCGAGCCAGGGGAGCGTTTTCTTCCACGAAAGCCGGATTGGAAAGGCGGGGGAGCTGGTGCCGGCGTGGGTCGAGGAGGTTCTGGGCTAGTCCGCCCATTCGAGCCCGATGTCGCGGTAGAGCGAGCGGTCTTCGTCCCAGCGGGGGTTCACTTTGACGTGCAGGAACAGATGGACCTTGCGGCCGAGGTGCTCGCCGATCGCTTCGCGCGCCGCCTGGCCGATGCTTTTGAGGCGTGAGCCGCCCTTGCCGAGCACGATCGCCTTCTGGCTGTCGCGGTCGACCAGGATCTGCTGGTGGATGACGGTCGAGCCGTCCTTGCGGTCCTCCCATTTCTCGGTCTCGATCGCCGACGAGTAAGGCAGTTCGGCGTGGAGTTGCTGGTAGATTTGCTCGCGGGTCAGTTCGGCCGCGACCATGCGGTCGGTGGCATCGCTGAGCTGGTCGGCGGGGAAGTGCCACGGGGCCTCGGGCGTCGTGTCGGCGAGTGCGCGTTTCAAGTCGGCAACGCCGTCGCCGGTGGTCGCGGAGACCATGAACAGGCGTTGCGGATTGAGGCGCTCGGATAGTTGCGCGGCGAGTGTCAGCAAGTCTTCCTTGCGAGCGATGTCGACCTTGTTGAGGACGATCATCAGCGGCTGCTTATTGCCTTCGAGGCCTTCGAGCATCGTCTCGACCCGATCGCCGACCTTGGCCGCGGCATCGATCACCAGCAACACGCGATCGGCATCCTCGGCCCCCGCCCAGGCGGCGGCGACCATCGCCCGGTCGAGCCGGCGGCGCGGCGCGAAGATTCCCGGCGTGTCGACCAGCAGGATTTGCGCGTCGCCCTCGATCGCGATGCCCATCAGCCGCGCCCGGGTCGTCTGCGCCTTGGCGCTGACAATCGCGACCTTCTGCCCGACCAGCGCATTGACCAAAGTCGACTTGCCGGCGTTTGGCGCCCCGATGACGGCGACGAACCCGCAGCGCTGGGTCATTTGACCTGCTCCAGCAGTGCCTCGGCGGCGGCGGTTTCGGCTTCCTGCTTGCTCAAGCCTTCGCCCTTGGCCTCGCCGAGACCGTTGACCGAGGCCCGGACGGTGAAGCGCGGCGCGTGGGGCGGGCCGGAGCGGTCGATGACGGCATAGGTCGGCGGTTTGCGGCCGTGGCCCTCGGCCCATTCGTGGAGTAACGATTTGGGATGCCGCGGGGCGGCTGACCCGGCATCGATGAACGGCGCCCAGGCGCTGCGAATGAAGCGCCGCGCCGCATCGACGCCGCCGTCGAGATAAAGGGCGGCAATCAGCGCTTCGACGACATCGCCGGTAACGTTGTCGCTGTTGATCGCGCCGTCGTCGCGCGCCTGCTTGCCGAGGCGGATGTGATCGATGACGCCGACCGCGCGGGCGACTTCAGCGCAAGTGGCCCGCGAGACCAAGGTGGTGAAGCGATGCGACAGCGTGCCTTCCTGTTCGAGCGGGAACAGCTCGCTTAGCCATTCGGCCATGACCAGCCCGAGGACACGGTCGCCGAGGAATTCGAGGCGCTGGTAATTATCGCGCCCGAAGCTTGGATGCGTGCGCGCACGTTCGAACAAAGCGAGGTCTTTGGGGTCGTGGCCGAGTATTTCGGCGACGAATTTGGCGAGTTTCATTCGGGATCGCCGGTGTAGCCGTTGCCGATACGGTTCCCGCGCAGCGCACTCAACCAGGTCCACGGCTTGGCGTAGGACGCGCTGCCGTCGGTCGACCAGAAGGTGACCAAGGCGCGGCCGACCAAATTCTCCACGGGGACGAAGCCAATGCCGCCTTCGGCAACGGAGAACCGGCTGTCGAGGCTGTCGTCGCGATTGTCGCCCATCATGAACAAGTGACCGGCCGGAACTCTGGCAGCGGGAACGTCGTCGGCGCGTGGGTTATCGACCTGGTCGAGGACGGTGTAGCTCGGCCCGCCGGGTAGCGTCTCGCGATACGCCGGATAGAGGCAAAAAGTGCGCTCCGGGCCGAGGCTGGAGACCATCGGGTTCGCCGGCGGTACTACCTTGCACGGGCTGTTGGCGCTGATTGGCATGGCGAACGGCGGCAGCGACTGGCGCGGCAAAGGCTTTCCGTTGAGGATCAGCATGCCGTCGCGCACCTCGATCGTGTCGCCGGGCAGGCCAATCACCCGCTTGATATAGTCGGTGTCGCCGCCGGGCGGCCGGAACACCGCGACATCGCCGCGTTTGGGCAAGTGCATGAGGAGGCGGCCGCTGAACGACGGGAAGGTGAACGGGAAGCTGTATCGCGAAAAGCCGTAAGGCCATTTGGCGACCATGACATAGTCGCCGATGTACAGGGTCGGCAGCATCGAGCCCGAGGGGATGTTGAACGGCGCGACGACAAAGCCGCGGAATGCCCAGGCGGCGAGCGCGAGGAGCAACAGAAAGCGGAGCAGGCTGCCTTTCTGGGCATCGGGCGCGGAAGGTTGGCGGGTCCAGGGCATGAACGGGTGCTTCTTTAGCGCCGACGACCAGCCGTCAAGGCGGGGGTGGCAAAAGCAGGGGCGCCGACTATTAGGCGCTTGCATGGTGGCCAAGCATTGGAAATCGATCGATTCACACGCTGTGCGGAGGCTCGACGCGCTATTTGCCGCTGAGCCGGACCGACTGAGCAAGCTGACCTTCGAGGTTGCCGGCATTACGTTCGACTGGTCCAAGACCCACCTCGACCCGGCATTGCTGAAAGCTTTCGTAACGCTGAGCGACGAACTTGGGTTTGCCGCGGCGCGGGAAGCGCTGTTCACCGGCGGGATCGTCAATCCGAGCGAGGGGCAAGCCGCGGAGCACGTCGCCGAGCGCGGCAGCGGCGCGGCGGAGGCGGTCGACCTCGCCACCGCGCGGCGGCAGCGGATGCGGGCGCTGATCGATGCGATCGAAGCGGGCGCGTTCGGTGACATCACGGGCGTGCTGCACATCGGCATCGGCGGATCGGTACTCGGGCCGGCGCTGCTGGTCGACGCCCTCGGGCGCGACCGTGCCGGATACAAAGTCCGGTTCCTGTCGAACATCGACGGCGAGGCGTTCGACGAGGCGGTTGGCGACCTCGACCCGGCCACGACGCTGGTAGTGGTCGCGTCAAAAACCTTCACTACGTCCGAGACTTTGGCCAACATGGCGGCGGCTCTCAACTGGCTCGACGAGGCGGGGGTCGAAGATCCCGATGGGCGGCTGATCGCGGTCACCGCCAACCCCGAAGCCGCGGTCGCCGCCGGGATCGACGAAACCCGCGTCCTGGTCTTCGCCCATGGCGTAGGCGGTCGTTATTCGCTGTGGAGTTCGGTCGGGGTGTCGGCGGCAATGGCGCTGGGCTGGGACGCGTTCGAGGCATTGCTCGAAGGTGCCGCCGAGATGGACCGTCACTTTCGCTTTGCCGACGGAGCGGACAACGTTCCACTGATAGCGGCGTTTGCCGACCGGCTCTATGCCGGCAAGCTCAACTGCCAGACGCGCGGCGTGTTTGCCTATGACGAGCGGCTGCGCCTGTTGCCGCCCTACCTTCAGCAGTTGGAGATGGAATCGAACGGCAAGTCGGTCACCGCCGATGGCCAGCCGCTCGACCAGCCGAGCGCCCCGGTGACCTGGGGCGGAACCGGGACCGATGCCCAGCATGCGGTGTTCCAATTGCTCCACCAGGGGACGGTGCTGGTGCCGGTCGAATTCGTCGCCGTCAGCGAAGGCGAGGACAGCCTCGACCCCGAGCATCACCGGCTGCTTTTGCTCAACGCATTCGCGCAAGGGGCGGCGCTGATGCAGGGGCGAGCGAGCGACGATCCGCAACGCAATTACCCCGGTAACCGGCCGAGCGCGACGGTGCTGGTGGAGCGGCTCGACGCCCGGTCGCTGGGGGCATTGATCGCGTTCTACGAACATCGCACCTTCGCGAACGCGGTGCTGCTTGGCACCAATCCGTTCGACCAGTTCGGGGTTGAACTGGGCAAGGACATTGCACGGACACTGGGCGAAGGGGCAGGCGACGCCGAGCTCGATCCGTCGACTCGCGCGCTGATGACCAGGGCAGGAGTTTAGATGACGGATTTCGACTTGCTGGTGATTGGTGCCGGATCAGGTGGAGTGCGCGCCGCCCGAGTCGCCGCGGCGCATGGCGCCAAGGTCGCGGTCGCCGAAGAGTTCAGGGTCGGCGGGACCTGCGTGATCCGCGGTTGCGTGCCCAAGAAGCTGCTCGTCTATGGCGCCCATTTCGCCGAGGATATCGACGACGCCGCGATGTTCGGCTGGGACTTGCCGAGCAAGCGCTTCGACTGGCCGGTGCTGCGCGACAATGTTCTCGCCGAGGTCGGCCGGCTTGAGGATGCCTACGCCGACATGCTGACCAACCATCAGGTTGAGATTATTCCCGAACGGGCAACGCTGGCCGGGCCGAATGCGGTGACGCTGGCGTCGGGCAAAACGGTCACCGCGGGCAAGATCCTGATCGCCACCGGGGCGCGGCCGCTGATGCCCGAGATTCCCGGCATCGAGCATGCGATCAGCTCTAACGAAGTGTTCAACCTCGAGAAGTTGCCCAAACGCATCGTGATCGCCGGCGGCGGTTATATCGCCAACGAATTCGCCGGCATTTTCCACCAGTTCGGGTGCCGCGTGACGCTGGTCAACCGGACCGAGACGATGCTGCGCAGCTATGACCAGCAACTGGTCGACCGGCTGCTGCAAATCTCGATGTCCAAGGGCATCCATTTCGAGTTCAATTCGACGTTCACGTCGATCGAAAAGCGCGACGACGGGTCCTTGAAGTTGACGATGGACGGCTGCGACGACATGGAGGCCAATGCGGTTCTGTTCGCGGTCGGCCGACAGCCCAATGTCGAAGGCCTCGGCTGCGAGGCGGCGGGGGTTGCAATCGGCGACAAGGGCGAGATCAAGGTCGATGCCGACAACCGGACGTCGGTGCCGTCGATCTTCGCGGTAGGCGACGTTACCGACCGGGTTCAACTGACACCGGTGGCGATCCGCGAGGGCCAGGCATTCGCCGATGCCTTTTTCGGCAATACGCCGACCCGGGTCGAGTATGGTTGCATTCCGTCGGCGGTGTTTAGCCATCCGCCGCTGGCCGGGGTCGGCATGACCGAGGGCGTCGCGCGCAATACGCTGGGATCGGTCAAGGTCTTTACCTCGGACTTCCGGGCGATGAAGAACGTGCTGGCCGGCCGCAACGAGCGGTCGCTGTACAAATTGGTGCTGGACGGCGAGACTGATCAAGTGGTCGGCGTGCACATGATTGGGCCCGACGCGCCCGAGATTCTCCAGGCGGCGGCGATCGCCGTCAAAGCCAAATTGAAGAAGAGCGATTTCGACGCGGTGGTCGCGCTCCACCCGACGATGGCCGAAGAACTGGTGCTGATGCGCTGATGCACGATGCAATCATCATTGGGGCCGGGCACAACGGCCTGACCTGCGCTTACTACCTCGCCAAGAAGGGGCTGAAGGTCGCTGTGCTCGAGCGGGCGACGACGGTCGGCGGGGCGGCGGTGACCGATGAGTTCCTGCCCGGATATCGCAATTCCGCAGCGGCTTACACCGTCAGCTTGCTCAACCCCAAAGTCATCCGCGACATGGAACTGGAGCGGCACGGGCTACGGGTTGTATTGCGCAAGACCGACAATTTCCTGCCCGGCGACGGCGATTATTTGCTGTCCGGGCGCCAGGGGCTGACCCGCAAGGAGATCGTTCGCCACGTGGCCAACGACGGTGATGGATACGACCGCTATCTGGCCGAGCTTGGGGTTGTGGTGCCGCTGATCAGGAAGTGGATATTGCGCGCGCCGCCGGAGATCGGACGCGGCGCGCGCGGGCTGCCCAAGATGCTGCAGATGGCGCGCGACCTCGTCGGCTTGTCGCAGGCCGAAAAACGCATCCTCCACGATTATGCGACGCGCAGCGCTGGCGACATCCTCGACAGTCATTTCAAGGGCGATTTCGCCAAGGCCTTGTTCGGGTTTGACGGCGTCGTCGGCAATTTCGCGTCACCCTATACGCCGGGCACAGCCTATGTGTTGCTCCACCATCTGTTCGGCGAAGCGGCCGGCGTGCCGGGCGCCTGGGGCCACGCGATTGGCGGGATGGGTTCGATCACCCAGGCGATGGCGCATGCCGCCCGCGAGGCTGGAGCGGATATCTTGCTCAACACGCCGGTCGAGGAAATCATCATCGACAAGGGTCGCGCGGCGGGCGTCGTCGCGGGCGGACGCGCCTGGCGGGCGAAGCAAGTGGTCGCGGGGGTCAACCCCAAGCTGTTATTCGACAAAATGGTGCCAGCGGGCGCGGTCGAGCCCGAGGTCGAGCGGCGGATGACCAATTGGAAGTGCGAAAGCGCGACTTTCCGAATGAATGTCGCGATGTCCGAACTGCCAAAGTTCACCGTGCTGCCAAAAAAGGGCAATCACCTCACCGCCGGAATCATCATGGCGCCGAGCCTTGCCTATATGGACCGCGCATTTGTCGATGCCAGTAAGGACGGCTGGGCCAAACAGCCGATCATCGAAATGCTGATTCCGTCGACGCTCGACCCCAGCCTGGCGCCCAAGGGCCGGCACGTCGCATCGCTGTTCTGCCAGCATTTCCGCTTCAACCTGGGGCCGGGCCGCAGCTGGGACCATGAACGCGAAGCGGCGGCGGACGGGATCATCGCCACGGTGGAAAGCCACGCACCAGGCTTCGCCGCGTCGGTGTTGGGGCGGCAGATCCATTCGCCGCTCGATCTCGAGCGCCGCTTCGGCCTGATCGGCGGCGATATTTTCCACGGCAAGATGGGGCTCGACCAATTGTTCAGCGCCCGGCCGATGATCGGCTACGCCGATTACCGGATGCCGTTGAAGGGCCTGTATCTGTGCGGGTCGGGCGCCCACCCGGGGGGCGGC
Source organism: Sphingomonas sp. (assembly GCF_031361285.1). GTDB lineage: Bacteria > Pseudomonadota > Alphaproteobacteria > Sphingomonadales > Sphingomonadaceae > Sphingomicrobium. The sequence continues at coordinate 2,750 of NZ_JANMCO010000089.1, read as the reverse complement.
GTGACCGGCGCGCCGGGGCATAATGCGGCTCGGGCGGTGCTGGCCGATCGTAAACCATGGAAGCGCCGGCATTGACGCCACCGCTGGCCGGATTGCGCGTCCTCGACTTGAGCCGGGTTCTCGCCGGTCCGTGGTGTACGCAATTGCTCGGCGACCTTGGCGCCGATGTGATCAAGATCGAGCGGCCGGGGGTCGGCGACGACACCCGCCATTGGGGACCGCCGTGGCACGGTGAAGGCGAAGACCGGGTGGCGGCCTATTTCCTGGCGACCAACCGCGGCAAGAAATCGGCGGCGATTGACTTCGCCAGCGCAGACGGCGCGGAGCTGGTGCGGCGCCTGGCGCTCGCATGCGACGTCGTGGTCGAGAATTTCAAAGTCGGCGGGCTCGCCAAATTCGGGCTAGATGCGGCATCGCTTCGCGCCGCCAACCCGAAGCTGATCGTCGCTTCGATTACCGGTTTTGGCCAAGAAGGGCCTTACGCCAGCCGCGCTGGCTATGACTTCATCATCCAGGGCATGGGCGGGATGATGAGTATTACCGGCCTGCCCGACGGCGAGCCCGGCGGCGGACCGATGCGCGCCGGGGTGGCGATCGCCGATCTGTTCACCGGCATGTACACGTGCGTCGCGATCCTCGCCGCGCTGCACCGGCGCGACAAGATGGGCGAGGGCGCACACATCGACATGGCGCTGTTCGATACACAGCTGGCGATGCTCGCCAACCAGGCCTCGAACGCGCTGATTTCGGGCGAGGATCCGCCGCGGCAGGGCAACACCCACCCCAATATCGTGCCGTATCAGCCGTTCGACGCGGCCGACCAGCCGATCATCATCGCGGTGGGCAACGACCGCCAGTTCGCGCGGTTGGCGAACATCTGCGGCCACCCCGAATGGGTTGGGGACGAACGGTTCGCCTCCAATGAAGCGCGGGTCGCTAACCGTGGCGCTATTGTGAGCCTGGTCGCCGGGTGCATAGCCCAAAGATCTGCGGCGGAATGGCTCGAGCAGCTCGATGCGGCGGGGATTCCGGCGGGACCGATCAACCGAGTCGGCCAGGCCTTGGCCGATGTTCAGGCACAGCATCGGGCAATGGTGCGAACCCTGGGCGGCGTGCCGCTGGTCGGCTCGCCAGTCCGGATTGACGGGGAGCGTGCCGATTCCGAACTTCCTCCGCCAGCGCTCGGCGAACATACAGTTGATGTCCTTAAAGAACTCGGGATGGGTGCGGAAGAGATCGAGCGACTGAGCGCGGACGGCGTGATCGCCGGCGGGTTAGTTGATTGACAGGCCGAAAGCGTTGCTCTTGAACGGATTTTGAGGACGGGGCACAGCGGTCCCATTGGAGGTCGGGTGGCCAAAGTCTTTCTTAGCTACGCGCGTGAAGACGCCCCAGCCGCCAAGCAGCTGGCGGATTGCATCGGACGCGCCGGCCATGAGGTGTGGTGGGACCGCCACCTGCAGGGCGGCTCCCGCTTCTCAACGGAAATCGATCGAGAGCTGAAAAGCGCGGCCGCGGTGGTTGTACTGTGGTCGGCGACGTCGATCGAATCGGCATGGGTCCAGGACGAAGCCGCTGAGGGGCGCGACAGTGGTCGGCTGGTCCCGGTAAGCCTTGGCGGTAGCCGAGCGCCGTTGGGTTTTCGCCAATTCCATACGGTCGAGTTCACGGACTGGAGCGGCGACGGAGAGCCTCGCGAGATCGACGATTTACTCGAAGCGATCGCCAAGACCGCTGGCAACAGCTCGCCGGCGAAGGCATCCGGCCCGGCCGACGAACAAAAAGTCGCCCGCGGTCCATCGGTTTGCGTGCTGCCGTTCGTCAACATGAGCGGCGATCCCGAGCAAGAATATTTCAGCGACGGGATCACCGAAGACATCATCACCGACCTGTCGAAAGTTTCCGCATTGTTCGTGATCGCCCGGAATACCGCGTTTACGTTCAAGGGCCGAGTGATGGACGTCAAGGAAGTGGCACAGGCGCTTGACGTCAGCCACGTGCTCGAAGGCAGCGTCCGCAAGGCCGGCGACCGGGTCAGGATTACCGCCCAGCTGATCGACAGCAAGTCCGGTGGTCACGTCTGGGCCGATCGCTACGATCGCGATCTGACCGACATTTTCGCCATCCAGGACGAGATTTCGAAGGCGATCGTCGCCGCGCTTCGGGTCAAGCTGCTGCCGGGCGAGAAGAAGGCGATCGAGACCCGCGGCACGTCAAGCGTAGAAGCCTACAACCTCTACCTGATGGCGCGCCAGCAGTGGACCGATGGAGGTATTGGTGACGTCCGCTGTCAGGAAACAATTGTACGGATCTGCAGGCAGGCGATCTCGTTCGACGCCAATTACGCGCAGGCCTGGGCGTTGATGGCGCTTGCTCAGTCGCAGATGCGCTTCTGGCATGGCATGGACGCCGATCCGCAGCTTGCGGCGGAGCGGGCACTGGCAATCAATCCCAACCTCGCCGAAGCCCATTGCGTGAAGGCCCACTTGCTCGAAGAAGAGGGCCGACCGGCCGAGGCCACCGCCGAGATCGAGACCGCAGTTCGACTCGATCCTGAATCATGGGAAGTGAACCGCGAAGCTGCGCGGCTGATTTTCCGCCAAGGACGCATTGCCGATTCGATTCCTTACTTTGAAAAGGCGGCGGCGCTGATGGATTCGGATTGGCATAACCCTTCCATGCTCATCACCTGCTATCAGGGGATCGGCGCTCCGGATCAGCTGCTCCGCGTCGCGCGGATGGCCTCGGAG
>NZ_JANMCO010000085.1:0-4251 GCF_031361285.1 Sphingomonas sp. | reverse complement strand
CGATTATGTGAAGAACATGATCACCGGTGCCGCCCAGATGGACGGCGCGATCCTGGTCGTGTCGGCCGCCGACGGCCCGATGCCGCAGACCAAGGAGCACATCCTGCTCGCCAAGCAGGTCGGCGTCCCGACCATGGTGGTTTACCTCAACAAGGTCGACCAGGTCGACGATCCCGAACTGCTCGAACTGGTCGAGCTGGAAATCCGCGAGGAGCTCTCCAAGCGCGATTTCGACGGCGACAATATTCCGATCGTCACTGGCTCCGCGCTGGCAGCTCTCGAGGACAAGAACCCTGAGATTGGCCGTGAATCCATCCTCAAGCTGATGGAAGCAGTCGACAGCTGGATCCCGCAGCCCGAGCGTCCACTCGACAAGCCGTTCCTGATGCCGATCGAGGACGTGTTCTCGATTTCGGGTCGCGGTACGGTCGTCACTGGCCGCGTCGAAACCGGCATCGTCAAGGTCGGCGAAGAAGTCGAGATCGTCGGTATCAAGGACACCCAGAAGACTGTCGTCACCGGTGTCGAGATGTTCCGCAAGCTGCTCGATCAGGGCCAGGCCGGCGACAATATCGGTGCGCTGATCCGCGGCATCGGTCGTGAGGAAGTCGAGCGTGGGCAGGTTCTGTGCAAGCCCGGCTCGATCAAGCCGCACACCGATTTCTCGGCCGAAGTCTACGTGCTGTCGAAGGATGAGGGCGGCCGTCACACGCCGTTCTTCGCCAACTATCGTCCGCAATTCTATTTCCGGACGACCGACGTCACCGGTGAAGTCGTGCTCCCCGAGGGCACCGAAATGGTGATGCCGGGCGACAACGTCACGCTGGGCGTCAAGCTGATCGCGCCGATCGCCATGGACCCGGGTCTGCGCTTCGCCATTCGCGAAGGCGGCCGGACCGTCGGCGCAGGGGTTGTCGGTTCGATCACGAAGTAATATAGGGCGGCTTCCGCGCGATTCTGGATCCCAGGTCGCGCGGATCGCTTTTTAAGCGTGTACTAGGGTAGGCACGGGGGCCGCGGTCGCAAGACCAGTCGCCGGGCATACCCGATTTTGGTTTGGAGTTCTGATCCGTTTCGGCGGTGAAGAACGGGCTCTTTCGCATCGGTAGGGACATGGAAACGCAGAATATCCGTATTCGCCTGAAAGCTTTCGATCACCGTGTGCTCGATCAAGCGACCGGCGATATTGCAGATACTGCCCGGCGCACAGGTGCGCTGATCCGCGGTCCCATTCCGTTGCCGACGCGCATTGAGAAGTTCACCGTCAACCGCTCGCCGCACGTCGACAAGAAGTCGCGCGAGCAGTTCGAGGTCCGGACTTACAAAAGGCTGCTCGATATCGTGCAGCCGACGCCGCAAACCGTCGACGCGCTGATGAAGCTCGACCTCGCAGCCGGCGTCGATGTGGAGATTAAGCTGGCTTAACGGCCGGCGCTCGCCCGCAAGGGCAGGCAAAATGGGTGATACCGCCGGAAGCATTCCGGGCTGCGTCCCCGCCGTTCCGTCTTTTGACGGAGCTCAAGCCCAGGCGGGGCACGCATTGATTATGGGCTGGCACGCCTTCCGAATTGTTCGGCAAGGCCTCTGTTTGGGAGTTTGATCGTGCGCACTGGCGTGATCGCAAGGAAAGTCGGCATGACCCGCCTGTTTCAGGCGGACGGCCGGCATGTGCCTGTCACCGTTCTTCAGCTGGAAGAACTGCAGGTCGTCGCCCGCCGCGAGATGGAGCGCGACGGCTATACCGCCGTGCAACTGGGCGCCGGCAAGGCCAAAGCGAAGAATGTTGCCAAGCCGCAGCGCGCCGCGTTCGGTAAGGCCAAGGTCGAACCCAAGTCGAAGCTGGTCGAATTTCGCGTTGCCGAGGATGCGCTCCTCGACGTCGGCGCGACCATCAGCGCCGACCATTTCGTCGCCGGCCAATTGGTCGACGTTTGCGGCGTCACCCAGGGCAAGGGCTTCGCCGGGGCGATGAAGCGCTGGGGCTTTAAGGGCCTGCGCGCGACCCACGGCGTCTCGGTCTCGCACCGTTCGCACGGCTCCACCGGACAGCGACAAGATCCGGGTAAAGTGTTCAAGAACAAGAAGATGGCGGGTCACATGGGCGCCCGCAACCGCACCCAGCAGAACCTTGAAGTGGTCCGTACGGACGCGGTTCGCGGGCTCCTGTTCATCAAGGGATCGATCCCCGGCTCCAAGGGCGGTTGGGTCTCGGTCGAGGATGCCATCAAGCTTCCCCGTCACGACGGCGTGCCATACCCCGCCGGCCTGGTCAGTAAGAACCAGCCGGTCGAGGAAGCCGCACCCGCGGGCCTGGTGGATGATGCCGCGGTGCACGAGATTCCGGCGCTTCCGGGCGACGATGAAGTCGCGGCGATCGCCGCCGAGCAGGAAGCCGGCGGCGCCCTCGACAGCGAAACAGAGGCCGAGGCCGAAACCGGTGGCGACACCGATACGGGCGGCGCTGGCGATGCGGGCGAAACCCCGGCCGCCGACGACAGCAAGGAAAGCTAAGCGATGAAGGTCAAGGTCCAGACCCTAGACGCGAAAGCCGGCGGGGACATCACTCTCGACGATGCGATCTTCGGTGTCGAACCGCGGGCGGATATCCTCCACCGCGTCGTCACCTGGCAGCTCACCAACCGTCGCGGCCCGGCCCGCGCGGCGCGCGAGCGCAGCGACGTCAACCGCACCGGCAAGAAGTTCGGCAAGCAAAAGGGCGGCGGCACCGCCCGCCACGGCGATCGCCGCGCCCCGATCTTTATCGGCGGCGGCAAGGCCCACGGCCCGCGCGCCCGGATTTTCGTGTCGAGCCTCAACAAGAAGATCCGCACGCTGGGCCTCAGGATGGCGTTGTCCGCCAAAGCCATGGGCGGCCAGCTGGTGGTGATCGACAACCTCGATCTCAAGGACGGCAAGACCCGCGAGCTGCGTGAGAAGCTTGGCAAGCTGGGCTTTGGCAAGACCGCGCTGGTGATGGACGGCGACGCCTTGAACGTCGGCTTCGCCCGCGCTTCGTCGAACCTCGGCGAGATCAACCTGATGCCGGCGGTTGGCGCCAATGTATACGACATCATGCGCCATGAGACGCTGGTCCTGACCCGCGCCGCGGTCGAAAAGCTGGAGGCGCGTTTCAATGGCTAAGAAGCAAGCAACGGCGATCGACATCCGCCACTATGACGTGGTGCTGGCGCCGCACATCACCGAGAAATCGACCATGCTGTCGGACCATAATGCGGTCGTGTTCAAGGTCGCGCAAGGGGCGTCGAAGCCCGAGATTAAGGCCGCGGTCGAAGCGTTGTTCGGAGTCAGCGTCGTTGGCGTCAACACCATGATCACCAAGGGCAAATCGAAGCGCTGGAAGGGCAAGCCCTATCAGCGGTCGGACGTCAAGAAGGCCATCGTCACCCTCGCCGAAGGTCAGTCGATCGACATCACCGAAGGGGCGAAGGCGTAATGGCTCTCAAGCAATATAAGCCTACGTCGCCGGCTCGCCGTGGCCTCATTCTGGTCGATCGCTCGAGCCTGTGGAAGGGCAAGCCGATCAAGCGGCTGACCGAGGGCAAGACCAAATCCGGCGGCCGCAACAGCAACGGCCACGTGACCTCGCGCGGCATCGGCGGCGGGCACAAGCAGCGCTATCGGATCATCGATTTCAAGCGTCGCACCTGGGACGTCACCGGCACCGTCGAGCGGCTCGAGTATGATCCCAATCGTTCGGCCTTCATCGCGCTCGTCACCTATGAGGGCGGCGAGCAGTCCTACATCATCGCCCCGCAGCGCCTCGCCCCGGGCGACAAGGTCGTGGCCGGCAAGAAGGTCGACGTGAAGCCGGGCAATGCCATGGAAGTCGGCCAGATGCCGGTCGGCACCATCGTCCACAACGTCGAATTGAAGCCCGGCAAGGGCGGCCAGATCGCCCGCGCCGCCGGCACCTATGTCCAGGTCGTCGGCCGTGATCGCGGTATGGTTATCGTCCGCCTCAATTCGGGCGAGCAGCGTTATGTCCGGTCGGATTGCATGGCGACCGTCGGCGCGGTGTCAAACCCCGACAATGGCAACCAGACCTTGGCCAAGGCCGGTCGCACCCGCTGGATGGGCAAGCGCCCGCTAACCCGCGGCGTCGCCAAGAACCCGGTCGATCACCCGCACGGCGGCGGCGAAGGCCGCACTTCGGGCGGCCGTCACCCGGTCACTCCGTGGGGCAAGCCGACCAAGGGCGCCCGCACCCGTCACAACAAGTCGACCGACAAG
>NZ_JANMCO010000061.1:0-5285 GCF_031361285.1 Sphingomonas sp. | reverse complement strand
TGGCGCGCGCTCGATAACCATTACTGGCCCGCGCACTATTTCGTCGATGCCGGCGGGCGCGTGCGCTTCCACCACTTCGGCGAGGGCGGATACGAAGAGTCCGAGCGGGTCATCCGCCAATTGCTGGCCGAGGCCGGCCACGCCCCCAAGGGCGGCGGCATGGCCAAGGCCGATGCGCGCGGCGCCGAAGCGGCGGCAGCGGCCAGTTCGCTGCAATCGCCCGAGACCTATGTCGGCTATGCCCGGGCGCAGCGCTTCGTGTCGCCCGTCGGCATGGTCCACGACCACTCGGCCGCATACCTTGGCGATCCCCGCGCGCTCAACGACTGGTCGCTCGACGGACAATGGATCGTCGGCAAGCAAAGCGCGCGGTCAGCCTCGCCCAACGCGAAAATCCGCTACCGCTTCCATGCCCGCGACCTGCACCTGGTGCTGGGCTCGCCCGGCGGTCGGCCAGTGCGGTTCAAGGTGACGATCGACGGCCAGGCGCCGGGCGCCGACGCCGGAGTCGACGTGGCGCCCGACGGCAGCGGCCGCATATCGGGCGAACGGCTCTATCAGCTGATCCGCCAGCACGCGCCAGTGCGCGATCGCACGTTCACGATCGAATTCCTCGACCCGGGAGCCGAAGCCTTTGCGTTCACCTTCGGGTGATCGCAAAGGTCAGCGGGGCCGAAGCCTAATTCTTGTTGGCGGGGGTGACCTCGACCGTGGGCACCTCGACGACCTTGTTCTCGGTGCCGATGTTCACCGTCGGGGTCTCGACGTTATATTCGGGGAGCTGCCCGCCGGTGGTGGTGACGTTGACGTCCGGCATCTGGCCTTCCTTGGTCTTCTCGACGTTGCACGCCGTGGCGGACAGGCAGCTGACCCCAATCAGGATCTTGATCGCGTTGTTCATGGTATCTCCCTTTTGGTGATCCACGACGGCGAACGCGCCCTCGGATCCCGAAGGCACTAACCTGAACGAGGGGTATCTGGTTCCCGGATTACCTCCGCCCAGTTCAGGCGACGATGCGAAGCTTGCCCTTGCGCGGCGGGTAACAGACCACGCCAAGCTCTTCCTGGAGCCGGGCGAGTTCTTTCTCGCGCGCTTCCTTGTAAGCGGCGGCGTAGCGCGTTTCGCACTCGGCCTCTTCGGCGGTCTGGTCACGGAAGAAAGAGATGGACAATTTGCGGCCGAACACATCGTCGCCCTTGAGCCGCAATTCGGCTTCGGAGTCCGCCGGCAGGGTGTCGCGCACCGCGATCAACCTGGCGATCAAATCGTCGAGCGAGCTATGCTCCTCGATCTCGACGAATTCCTTGACACGTCGTTTCATTCGAAACCCTCCCCGGCCCCGGGGCACCTAAATACAAGTCGCGCGAATCCGTGCGCAACGGCTAATGCCGACTTATCCCCAGCCAAGTTGCCAACTGCTGAATCGATTGGAAAATCCGAGGTGCAGGTATGAGTCCCAATCCGCCGATCATAATGACCGCCGACACCTTGGAATTGGGCTTAAGCCCTTATGTTGGTGGAAGTATTTCGTGGTTCGACTGGATCGGCGGCAATCACCGCGTACCCGTATTGCGCAAATGCAACAGTTCCCCTGAAAACGTCCGGGACGCCGCCAGCTTCCCGCTCGTGTCCTACGTCAACCGTGTCCGTGGCGGGCATTTCTCGTTCCGCGGCCGGACCATAACACTCGCGCCGAACATGGCCGGCGACGTCAGTCCGCTACACGGCCAGGGGTGGCTGGCGGCGTGGCAGGTCGAAAGCGTGGGCAGGTCCGATGCCGTAATTTCGTTCGAGCACCGGGCTGACGACTGGCCGTGGGACTATCGCGCCGAGCAGCATTTCGCGCTCGACGATGGCGGCCTGTCGCTCATCCTGACCTGCCGCAGCCTGTCGCGTGAACCAATGCCGTGCGGGCTTGGCCAGCACCCCTATTTCAACTGCGGACCGGATACCCGGATCGACACGCAGGTGACCGATGTCTGGACCATCGACGAGCATGTGTTGCCGGTCGAAAGAATGCCCGCGACCGGCCGCTTCGACCTCGCCGACCGCTTGGCGTGCGGGCAGGGTCTCGACCACGGCTTTGGCGGCTGGGGCGGGCTCGCCAAGATGACCGATCCGGCGTGGCCGTTCGATCTTCAACTGTCGTCGCCCGATGCGCATTTCTTCCAGCTCTATTCACCGGCCGCTGGTGGCATCTTCGTCGCCGAGCCGGTGACCCAAGCCAACGCGGCGCTGAACGCGCCCGAGCAGCAATGGCCCGAACTCGGCATGCGGGTGCTCGCGCCGGACGAAGAGATGCGCCTCGCCATGCGGCTCGACGTGATCGCCAAACCCTCTAGCCGGTCCGGTTGAACCGCCGCCACCGCGCCTCTATAGCCTCCGACCTGCCGCAGCCGGAGACGTGGGTGAGTGGCTGAAACCAGCGGTTTGCTAAACCGCCGTACGGGGTTAACCCGTACCGAGGGTTCGAATCCCTCCGTCTCCGCCAGCCTGGCCCGCCGTCAAACCCGCAACGCCGCCGCCGCTTCGGCCTCGCGCTTGAGGTTGCGGGCGAGCTGGGCCTGGCCGTTCAAATATTGCGGCGGCACGTGCACGTCGCGGTAATCGAGCGCGGCGGCGGCGCGCAGCGTCCACATCGGGTCGATCAGATGCGGGCGTCCCAGCGCGACCAGGTCGGCGCGGCCGGCGGCGAGGATCGAATTGGCGTGGTCGGGCTCGTAGATATTGCCGACTGCCATCGTCGCCACCCGCGCCTCGTTGCGCAATTTGTCCGAGAAGGGTGTCTGGAACATGCGGCCATAGACAGGGCTGGCGTCGGTCGAGGTCTGGCCCGCCGAGACGTCGATCAGGTCGGCGCCGTCGCGCGCGAAGGCTTCAGCAATGGCGACCGCCTCCTCCGGCGTGACGCCGTCGTCGCCGGCCCAGTCACTGGCCGAGATGCGCACCGACATCGGCATTTCTGGCGGCAGCGCGGCGCGCATCGCCGTGAACACTTCCAAGGGATAACGCAGCCGGTTGTCGAGGCTTCCGCCATAGTCGTCGGTGCGGCGGTTCTGCAGTGGGGTGATGAAGCTCGACAGCAGATAGCCGTGGGCGGCGTGGAGCTCGACCATGTCGAACCCGGCATCGACCCCCATCTGGACGGCAGCCACGAACTGGTCGCGGACCGCGTCCATGTCGGCGCGGGTCATGGCCCTGGGCTGCTGGTTGACCGGGGACCAGGCCAAGTCGGACGCCGACATCACCGGCCAGTTGCCGTCATCCAGCGGCACGTCATTGCCTTCCCAGCCCAATTTGGTCGAACCCTTGCCGCCCGAATGGCCGAGCTGGAGGCAGATTTTGGCCTTCGAGTTGGCGTGGACGAAATCGACGATCCGCCGCCATGCATCGACATGCCCGGGCGCCCACATGCCGGTGCAGCCGGGGCTGATCCGGGCTTCGGGTGAGACGCAGGTCATTTCGGTGAAGATGAGGCCGGCGCCGCCCAGCGCGCGCTCGCCGTAATGGACCAAATGGAAGTCGCCCGGCGTGCCGTCGACCGCCGAATACATCGCCATCGGCGACACAGTAATGCGGTTTTCGAGCTTGAGTTCGCGCAAGCGGAACGGCGCGAACATCGGCGCGGCCGATTTGCCTTCGACCCCGGCGCGCTGCCAAAACCAGCGCTCGACGCTTTCCAGCCAGTCCTTGTCGCGCAGCCGCAGATTCTCGTGGCTGATGCGCTGGCTGCGGGTGAGCAAGGAATAAGCGAATTGCAGCGGCTCGAAATGCAAATAGCGCTCAAGCGTCTCGAACCATTCGGTCGAGTTGCGCGCGCTGTTCTGGAGCTTGAGCACTTCGAGGCTGCGCTCGGCCTGGTATTCAAACAGCGCGGCATCGAGATCGAGCGGGCGGTTGAGCACTTGCGCCAGCTTGATCGCATCCTCGAGCGCGAGCTTGGTCCCTGAACCGATCGAGAAATGCGCGGTGTGCGCGGCGTCGCCAAGCAGAATGAACTTGCCGTGGTTCCAGCGCTCGCACTTGATGCGGCGGAAATTGAGCCACACCGCGGGGCCGGGCAAATGCGCGGCGTTGGAAATCAAAGCGTGCCCATCGAGATATTTGCCGAAGATTGTTTCGCACAGGGCGATCGCATCTTCCTGGCCGAGCGTGTCGAAGCCAAGCCCGCGCCAGGTCGCCTCCGAACATTCGACGATGAACGTCGAGCAGTCGGGCGCGAACCGATAGGCGTGGGCCCAGATCCATCCGGCCTCGGTCTCTTCGAAGGCGAAGGTGAAGGCATCGAACGCCTTGGATGTGCCGAGCCACACGAACTTGTTGGCGCGCGGATCGACGTCGACCCCGAACTCGGCTGCAAAGCGGTCGCGAACGCGGCTGTTGATGCCGTCCGACGCGATGACGAGATCGTACGCGGCCCATTTGGGATCGTCAGGGTCGCACTCGCTTTCGAAGCTCAGTTCGACGCCCAATTCGGCCGCGCGGTCCTGCAGGATTTCGAGCAGGCGCTTGCGGCCGATGCCGATGAAACCGTGGCCGGACGAGCGGATGACCTGCCCACGCAAATGGACGTCGATGTCGTCCCAATGGGCGAATTCGTCGGCGATGATCTTGGCCGAAACCGGGTCGTTGGCCATGAGGTTCTCGACCGTCTGGTCGGAGAACACCACGCCCCAGCCGAACGTCACACCGCGCGGGTTGCGCTCGAACACGTGGACCTCGTGCGCCGGATCGCGCAGCTTCATCGAGATGGCGAAATAGAGGCCGGCCGGACCCGCGCCGATGCATGCGATTTTCATGTGCGCGCCTCTACGCCCTCGACGAAGGTTTTTGCCACAGCGTTGAATTCGACCGGCCGCTCGAGATTGGACAAATGACCGGCGTCCGCGATTGGTTCGTATTGCGCGCCTGGGATCAAATGCGTGAGATCGCGCGACAGCGGGGGCGGGGTCACTCGGTCCTCCGTTCCGCATACAACGAGCGTCGGCACGTGGATTTCGCGCGCACGGCCGCGCTGGTCAGCGAGCCACACGGCTTCGGCGCCGATGCAAAAGGCGGCGGAATCGATTTTCGCCATGGTCTCGACCACTTCGCTCCGCACCGCCGCATCCGCCGGTTGCGCCAGCAGGGCGTCGGCGCGGCCTTCCGCTAGCGCGCGCATGTCTGCGCTTGCGGCGATGGATCGCTCGTAGATTGCGCGGCCTTCCGGATGCACGGCGAACGTATCGGCGAGGATCAGCGACACGCAGCGTGCCGGCGCCGCGGCGTACATGGCGATGGCGAT
>NZ_JANMCO010000045.1:0-58154 GCF_031361285.1 Sphingomonas sp. | reverse complement strand
TTGACGCCGCTCTTGGTCTTGAGCTTGGGCATTTTCGTCTCCTTTGTGGCCCGCGCAAGTTTCCTTGGGGGCGACGTTTCCGAACGGCCACGGCAGCCCTAACTGGCCGGGCCGTTCGTTTTCCAACGATCTGGAATGGGGCGGCCTATACGGGCGGAGGCACCCCAAGGCAAGGTCGCCGCTTAGCCCTTGGCGGCGTAGTCCTCGGCACCCATGAAGTGCAGCGAGACATAGGGCTCGTCGCCAATCACCCAGCTGTCGTGCCCGGGCGGGATGTAAAACAGGTCGCCGCCGCGCATCTCGATCACCCGGCCGTCGTCCATGCCCGCGGCGGCGGCGCCAGCCACGACCATGCCGACATGCTCGACCATACACGATTGCTGGCCGAGCGCGGCGCCGACATGCACCGACCATTTCCAACCCGGCTGATAGGTCGCGCGGCCGATCGTCATCTTGCCCATGTGGACGAGTTCGAAGCGGCCCTTGTCGAACTCACGGACTTCGTCGGGCTGGTCGAAGCGCTTGAGGATGACGTCGAGATTCATGCTTAATCGAACAGGCTGGAGACGCTCGATTCGTCGGCGATCCGGCGTATGGCTTCGGCAAGCAACGGGGCGATCGACAGCCGGCGGATCTTGCCGCCCTTGGGGTCGGGCTCGCCGGTGCAGATTGAATCGGTGACGACCAGCTCCTTAAGCTCGGAGGCGCCGACCCGCGCCGCGGCACCGCCGGACAGGACGCCGTGGGTGCAATAAGCGACGACTTCGACCGCGCCCTGCTGTTTCAGCGCCGCCGCCGCGTTGCACAGGGTCCCACCCGAATCGACGATGTCGTCGATCAGGATGCAGGTGCGGCCATCGACGTCGCCGATGATGTTCATTACTTCCGATTCGCCGGCTCGCTCGCGGCGCTTGTCGACGATCGCCAGCGGCGAGTTGTAGAGCCGCTTGGCGAGGCTGCGGGCGCGGACGACACCGCCGACGTCGGGCGAAACTACGGTCAGGTCGCGGTTGGCAAAGCGCGCCTGGATGTCGGCGGCGATGACCGGGGAGGCGAACAGATTGTCGGTCGGGATATCGAAGAAGCCCTGGATCTGGCCGGCGTGGAGGTCGATCGACAGCACCCGGCTGGCGCCGGCGACAGTGATCAGATTGGCGACCAATTTGGCCGAAATGGGGGTGCGCGGACCGGGTTTGCGGTCCTGCCGGGCATAGCCGAAATAAGGGATGACCGCAGTGATCCGTTTGGCCGACGCGCGCCGCAGCGCGTCGATGCAGATCAGCAATTCCATCAGATTGTCGTTGGCCGGGTAACTGGTCGACTGGATGACGAAGACGTCCTCGCCGCGGACGTTCTCGTTGATCTCGACGAAAATCTCCTCGTCGGCAAAGCGGCGTACGCTCGCCTGCGTCAGCGGCATTTCGAGATAGTCGGAAATCGAGCGGGACAGCGGCAAATTGCTGTTCCCGGCGAGCAATTTCATGGCGGTGTCGGCTCCCCAGCGCGGCGGTTCGAACCCGACCCTTAGCCAGCGATGGTTCGCAAAGCAAAGCTTCCGGTCTAAGGCGCCGACGATGACAGCCAAAGCCTCTCAGCGCCTGATCATAGCCTTGGCGCAAATGAACCAAAGCGTTGGCGACCTCGAAGGGAATGCCGCGGCAATTCTGGCGATGCGCGAGCGGGCCAAGGGCGCCGACCTGTTGCTGTGCCCGGAGCTCCAGCTGACCGGCTATCCGCCCGAGGATTTGGTGCTCAAGCCGGAATTCGTGCGGCGCACAATGGACGTCGCCGAGCGGCTGATCGACGCGACCGCAACCCCGGGGCCGGCGATCCTGATCGGCTCGATTGTCCACGAAGATGGCGCCAATTATAATGCGCTGCTGCTGGCCGACGGCGGCCGCCTGCTGGGCCGGACCCTGAAACGTGAGCTGCCCAATTACGGCACTTTTGACGAAAAGCGCATTTTCGCGCCCGGCCCGATGCCCGAGCCGGTCGAATTTAAGGGGGTCAAGCTCGGACTGCCGATCTGCGAGGACATCTGGCAGGAAACCGTGTGCGCGCATCTCGCCGACGCCGGCGCTGAGCTGCTGCTGGTCGTCAATGGCAGCCCGTATGAGCTCGACAAGGACAATCAGCGCCAGCAGATGGTCCGCTCGCGGGTGACGATGGCCGGGCTGCCGATGGTCTATCTCAATCGGGTTGGCGGCCAGGATGAACTGGTGTTCGACGGCTCGTCGTTCGTCTTGAATGCCGACGGCGAGCTGGTCGTCCAGATGAACGACTGGGACGAACAATTGCTGCTCACCGAATGGATCCGCGAGGCGGATGGCTGGCGTTGCCAGACCCGCGCCGAGCATCCGCTCGCTGCGTTTCCGGAGGATGTCTATCAAGCGATGACCGTCGCCTTGCGCGATTATGTAACGCGCAATGGTTTCCCCGGCGTGATCCTCGGCCTGTCGGGCGGCATCGACAGCGCGCTGTCGGCGGCGATTGCCGTCGATGCGTTGGGCCCCGACAAGGTGTGGAGTGTGATGCTGCCTTCGAAATACACCAGCGACGAAAGCCTGGAGGACGCGGCCGAATGCGCCCGATTGCTCGGTTGCCGCCATGACGTCGTGCCGATTGTCCCGGCGGTCGAAGCGATCGACCAAATGTTGCCGGACCTGCCCGGCCTGGCGGCGGAAAACGTCCAGGCGCGCCTGCGGATGGTCGCCCTGATGGCCTTGTCCAACGCTGGCGGTGACATGCTGCTGACGACTGGCAACAAGAGCGAGATGTCGGTCGGCTATGCGACGCTCTACGGCGACATGGCGGGCGGCTATTCGGTGCTCAAGGATGCCTACAAGATGACCGTGTTCGCGCTGTCCCGCTGGCGCAACGGCCACAAGCCCGACGGCGCGCTGGGCCCCGACGGGCCGGTGATGCCGGCGCGGGTGATTAGCAAACCGCCGAGCGCCGAGCTGCGCCCCAACCAGAAGGACGAGGATAGCCTGCCGCCCTACGCCTTGCTCGACCGGATCCTCGAAGGGCTGGTCGACAAGGAAATGTCGGCGAAGGAAACCGCTACTGCGACGGGTGCGGACATCGCGCTCGTCGCCGACATCGAGACCAAGCTGCTGCGCGCCGAGTATAAGCGCCGCCAGGCCCCGCCCGGGGTCAAGATCGGCAGCCGCAATTTCGGCCGCGACCGCCGCTATCCGATCACCAACGCTTTCCACAGCGGGCCCAAATGACCGTCACCACGCGTTTCGCCCCGTCGCCGACCGGGCGGCTCCACGTCGGCAACATCCGCACCGCGCTGCACAATGCGTTGTTCGCCAGGCAGCATGGAGGGACCTTCATCCTGCGGATCGACGACACCGATCGCGAACGCTCGACCGCCGAATTTGATTTGGGCATCCGCGACGACCTCGACTGGCTCGGGCTGAAGCCCGACAGCGTGGTTCGTCAGTCGGACCGCTTCGACCTCTACGAACGCGAGTTCTGCCGGCTGCGCGAGAGCGGCCGGGTCTATGCCTGTTACGAAACCCCCGAGGAGCTCGAGGTTCGCCGCAAGGTCCTGCTCGGCCGCGGGTTGCCGCCGGTTTACGAGCGCAAGGTCCCCGCTGCGCCGGTGCCCGAAGGCCGCGGCCCGCACTGGCGGTTCCGGCTCGACCACAGCCGACCCATCGAATGGACCGACCTGGTGCGGGGCCCGCAGCGCTTCGACCCGACATTACTGTCCGACCCGGTCGTCCGCCGCGAGGATGGCAGCTGGCTCTATCTGCTGCCGTCGGTGATCGATGATGTCGATCTCGGCGTCACGCACGTCGTGCGCGGCGAGGACCATGTCTCGAATAGCGCCGCGCAATTGCAGATGTTCGAGGCGCTTGGCGCCCCGGCCCCCGAACTGGCGCACGAGGCTCTGCTGGTCGCGGCCGAGGGCAAATTGTCGAAGCGGCTGGGCTCTATCGGCGTCGAGGAAATCCGCGGCGCCGGCCTCGAGCCGATGGCCTTGTTGTCGCTGCTGGCGCGGCTTGGCACGTCGCGGCCGGTCGAGGCCATCACCGACCTCGGCGAGCTGGCGGCCGACCTCGACTTCGCCCATTTCGGCCGCGCCCCGGCGCATTTCGATCTGGCCGAGGTCGAATTGCTCAATGCCCGGTTGCTGCACCGGCTCGACTTTGCCGACGTTGCCGCGCGCCTGCCCTCAGGCGCTAGCGAGCAGGATTGGCTGCTATTGCGCGGCAATCTTGAGCGCCTTGCCGATTTCGCCGACTGGTTCGCGGTGATCGGCGGCGAAATCACCCCGCCCGAGCTTGGCGACGACGAGCGCGCGCTGGTCGCCAAGGCGGCCGAAATCGCGCCGACGCTCGACTGGTCGAACGAGCCATGGAAAGCCCTGGCCGAGGCGCTCAAAGTCTCGACCGGCCTCAAAGGCAAGGCGCTGTTCCACCCGCTACGGCGGGCGCTGACCGGCCGCGAATCGGGCCCCGAAATGGCCGGCTTGCTCGACCGCATGGGCCAGGACCAGGCTGTTGCCCGCCTTGCCGCAGCCGCCAATCACTAGCCGTTTCGTTACGCCAACAATTCGCTTTGAAACTGCGAAGATATAATGTAACATCTCTTCCATCATCTCGTGGTGAAGGAGATCGATATGTTGGCCTACGCAGCCCACGGGCGCCGTGTCGCCGAACGCCATTCCGCACCGCATGTGATGATGCTGATTGTCACCGCGCATATCGCGGTGATCGCCGCCGTCATGAGCGCCCGGATGGAACTTCCGCCCCGATTTTTCCCGCCGTTGATCAAGATCAGGAATATCAAGGTTCCGCCACCGCCGCCGCCGATCCTGGCGGAAGGCAGGATCAAGACCAAGGCGACGACGACCATCGATCACGCCCGCACCATCGTGCCGCCGCCGCAACCGACCGGCGACAAGATCATCGTCGACACCAGCCGCCCGCCGATCGGCGGGGGCGAGACGATCGGGACCCAGGATCCCACGCTCACGCTGGTCCCCGTCCGGGTCGGTCCGCGCTTCGCTACGCCGCCGTCCGAAGTTCGCCCGCCCTATCCGCCCTCGAAACTCGACCGCGAGGAGGAAGCGGTCCTCCGGCTCAAGCTGACCATCGATGCTAATGGCCGGGTGGTCGCGGTCGATGCGGTCGGCAAGGCCGACCCAGCCTTCCTCGCTGCGGCCCGCCGCCATTTGATGGCGCACTGGCGCTACCGGCCGGCGACCGAGGATGGCCGGGCCATGGTGTCGGCGACGGTGATTACCCTGCGCTTCGAGCTCAACGAGTAATCGCGACAGGGCTGGCGAGCGCACATGCCAGCGCCTATCTCGTGGCCATGTCAGTGTTCCCCCGTCCGGTCGGCCCGCGCGCAGCATGGAAGGATTTTCGTGCTTTCCTGCGCCAGCGCGGCCGCGAACAATGGATCGGCGCCGCGCTCGCGGTGCTGGTGACGATCATCATCATTATCGAATTTTTGGTCGATTCGCGGATCAACACCGCGCCGCCGCAACAAATTATCTACGTCCAGCAATGGAGCGCCAACCGCACGGATGCCGAGATCATCGCCCAGCAAAAGGTCGACCAGGCAGCGAAGGAAGCAGCGCAAAAAGAGAAGCAGCGCCAGTTCCAGAAGCTCGAGAAAAAGCTTGGCATGGACTGACGCCGAGGCAATGGCCGAGGCGATCGGGCTTGGCTTGGCCGCACGCGGGCGCTCGGCGCCCAATCCCAATGTCGGTTGCGTGATCGTCTCTGACGGCGAAATCGTCGGCCGTGGCGCCACCCAGCCCGGCGGCCGGCCACATGCCGAAGCGGTTGCGCTGGCGGAAGCTGGCGCGCGGTCGAAGGGCGCAACCCTCTTCACCAGCCTCGAACCTTGCGCGCATGACAGCGAGCGTGGCCCGGCGTGTTCGGACCTGATGGTCGAGGCCGCGCCGGCCCGCGTCATTGTCGCCCTGCAAGATCCCGATCCACGCACGGCCGGCCAAGGGATCGAACGCCTTAAGGCAGCGGGAATCACGGTCGACGTCGGCTGCGGCGCGGCTGCGGCTGCCGAATCGATGGCCGGCTATCTGACCCGCATGACGTTCGGCCGGCCGCGAATCACGTTGAAGCTGGCGCTGTCGATCGACGGCAAGATCGCCATGCCGTCGGGGACAAGCAAATGGATTTCGGGCGAGGACGCGCGCGCCCACGTCCATCTCGAGCGCGCCCATACGGACATGATCCTGGTCGGGCGCGGAACTTACCTCGCCGACGCGCCCAGGCTCGATGTGCGCTTGCCGGGGCTTGAAGATTGGTCGCCGCGCCGGGCGCTACTGACCCGTGGCGACGCGGTCGACGGCTGGGAAACGCTGCATTCTCCGCAGGATGTCTATCGGCTTCATGACGTCAACGACCTGCTGGTCGAAGGCGGGTCGGCAACCGCGACCGCGTTCCTGGCCGAGGATCTGGTCGACCGTATCCTCATCTACCGCGCCCCGATCATCGTTGGCGAAGGCAAGTCGTCGTTTGGATATGTCGGGCTCGAAGGCATTGCCGACGCCCACGGCCGCTGGCGCGCCGGCGACGGACGCGCACTCGGCGTCGACCGGCTCGAAGTTTACGAGCGGGTCCGCGAAAGCTAGGGCGCGACTATGTTCACCGGGATAACCACCGACGTCGGCACGGTCCGCAGCGCCGAACAGCGCGGCGACCTGCGGCTGACCATCGCCAGCGGTTATGACATGAATTCGGTCGATCTCGGCAGTTCCATCGCTTGCTCGGGCGTGTGCCTGTCTGTCGTCGACAAAGGTGATGACTGGTTCGCTGTCGACGTATCGGCGGAAACCCTGTCGCGCACCGCGAGGGACCTGTGGCGCGAAGGTGCGCGTCTCAACCTCGAGCGGTCATTGCGCGTTGGTGATGAACTTGGCGGTCATATCGTCAGCGGCCATGTCGATGGCGTCGCCGAGGTGATCGACGTCAAGGCCGAAGGCGGCTCGACCCGCGTTACCCTCCGCGCGCCCGGCAATCTTGCGCTTTATCTCGCACCAAAGGGGTCGATCACGCTCGATGGCGTGTCCCTTACCGTCAACGAGGTTCGGGACGGCGATCGCGCACCCGATTTCACCGTCAACATCATCCCCCACACCGCCGCACAGACGACTTTTGGTGACATTGCCGTCGGCGGACAGTTGAATGTCGAAATCGACGTGATCGCGCGCTATCTGGAGCGGATGTTGGCAGGCCGAGGACAGTCCAGGACATAAGTTTGCGCTTGTCATCACATTACAGTGTGATTACTTCGTGACTATGAGCACCAATTTGATGGAGCGGCTGAACGCCGTGATCGCCACCGGGGAAGTCAGCCGCTCGGGTCTCGCCCGCGCCGCCGGCCTTCACCCCAACTCCTTGCGCAAATTGGGCTCGCCCGACTGGAACCCAACCGCCGACACGCTCGGACGGCTCGAAAAGCTGCTCCAGCGCGGCAATACGGAATTATTGGTCGGCGCCGAAGCGATCATCGACGAAGCCCGCAACGGGCGGATGTTCATCCTGGTCGATGATGCCGACCGCGAGAATGAGGGCGACCTGGTCATCCCGGCGCAAATGGCAACGCCGGACGCAATCAACTTCATGGCCCGGCACGGGCGCGGCCTGATCTGCCTCGCTCTGACCAAGGAGCGAGTGGACGCGCTCGGCCTGCAGCCGATGACCAGTTCCAATCGCAGCCGCAATGCGACCGCCTTCACTGTCTCGATCGAAGCGACCGAGGGCATTTCGACCGGGATCAGCGCCGCCGACCGCGCGCGCACCATCGCCGTCGCCATCGACGCCAGCCACGGGCCCGAAGCTTTGGTTTCGCCTGGCCATGTGTTCCCGCTGGTCGCCCAGCCGGGCGGTGTGCTGGTCCGCGCCGGCCACACCGAAGCCGCGGTCGATGTCGCGCGCCTGGCCGGTTTGAACTCGTCGGGCGTGATTTGCGAAGTCATGCGCGAAGACGGGACCATGGCTCGGCTCGACGATTTGATGAGCTTTGCCGCTGTTCACAGTTTGAAGATCGGTACCATCCGCGACCTCATCGCCTACCGGTTGAAGAAGGACCACATGGTCGAGCGGGTGGCGACCACTGGCTTCACCGCTCGCAGCGGCGCCCAGTGGCAGGCGCAAGTGTTCCGCGACAAGGCGACGGGGGCCGAGCAATTGGCGATGGTTCACGGTAGCATCAACCCCGATCAGCCAGTGCTGGTGCGGATGCACAGCCTCGACCTGTTCGCCGACGTTTTGGGGGAGGCAAGCGAGCGGTCCGGCCTGCTGCCCGGCGCGATGGCGATGATCGAGGCGCAAGGCGCCGGCGTCATTGTCGCGCTCCATGCGGCCTCGCCGGGTTCGCTGTCGCGCGCCACCGATCTGCGCTCGGGCAAACCGACGGAAGGTGGCGAAGGTCTGCGCAGCTACGGCATCGGCGCCCAGATCCTCGCCGCGCTCGGCATCCACGACATGATCCTATTGTCCAACACCTGCCACTCGCCGGTCGCGCTGTCGGGCTATGGCCTGGCAATCATCGAGGAACGCCGCATCGAACTGGCGCACTGACGTCATGGCGCGGGTCCTCATCGCCGAAGCGCGTTTCTACGCCCATCTCAACGACATGTTGCTGGCTGGCGCGCGGGCCGCGATCGAAGCGGCTGGGCATAGTCATGAGACGGTCACCGTGCCCGGCGCGCTCGAGCTGCCGGCGGCAATCCTGTTGGCATCGGAAAGCGGTCGCTTCGACGCTTATGTCGCCATTGGCGTCGTCATTCGCGGCGAGACCTTTCACTTCGAGATCGTCGCCCAGGAAAGCGCCCGCGGGATCATGGCGCTGACGCTTGACGGGCTGGCGGTCGGCAACGGCATTTTGACCGTCGAGGACGAAGCGCAGGCCATCGTCCGCTCCAATCCGAAGCAAGGCGACAAGGGCGGCGACGCCGCCCGCACTGCGCTGACAATGATGGAATTGCGGTCGCGTTTCGGCATCACTCCGCGCTAAGCGCGCCGCGTGAGCCATCCCAAGTCGCACCCATTCGCCTTTGCCGCGTTGATCATCGGCAGCTGCGCGCTCGCGTTCGGTCCCTGGCTGGTGCGACTGTCGGGCGTCGGGCCGGTGGCCGCGGGGTTCTGGCGCCTCGCCTTGGCCCTGCCATTCCTGTTCGTCATCGCGTCGGCAATCGGCCAGCCAGTCCATTGGCCCCGGCGCGGACTTGTCATTCTTATCGTTCTCGCCGGCTTCTTTTTTGCCGCTGACCTCGCAGCCTGGCACACCGGCATTCACATGACCAAGCTCGGCAATGCGACGTTGTTCGGCAATGTTTCGAGCTTCGGTTTCGCCGCCTGGGGGCTGTGGCTGGCGCGGCGATGGCCGTCGCTGATGCAAGCGGCAGCACTGTTGCTCGCGGCATTGGGTGCGGCGTTGCTGATGGGCAGCAGTGCGGAATTGTCGGCGCGCCACGTCCGCGGCGACCTGCTCGCTCTGTTCGCCGGCCTGCTCTACGTCGGCTATCTGATCGCGGTCGAGCGGGCGCGGGGAGCTCTGGCGCCTCTGCCCTTGCTGTTCCTCGCCAGTGTCTTCGGCGCGGCGATGTTGCTGCCCCTGTCCCTGTTGTTGGGCGAACAAGTGATCCCCGCCAATTGGGGGCCGATATTCATGCTGGCGCTCGGCAGTCAGGTGGTGGGGCAAGGATTGTTGGTTTATGCGATCGGCTCAGTGCCGCCGCTGGTCGTCGGCCTCGCCTTGCTTACTCAACCGGCGATTTCGGCATTGATTGGCTGGGTCGTCTACCAGGAAACCCTGTCGCGGCTCGACTGGCTCGGCGCTGCCGCGATTGGCTTCGCACTGGTCCTTGTGCGCTTGCCCGAGCGGGGGTTGCGCCGCTTGCCGGAGCAGCCCACCTAGCCTTGCGATGGATGACCCGAGTCCTCTCGAAGTGTTGCGCCAGCGGCTGGCCCTTTCGGTCGGCGAGCAGGCGGTGTTCGACGGCTGGTCGCGCGCGGCGGTTGACTCGGCCGCCGACAAGCTCGGCATCGATCGGGCCCAGGCGCGGCTGGCGATGCCCAAGACGCAGGCCGGCCTCGTCGACACCTATATCCAGGGTGTCGACCGCGCGCTGCAGGAACACTTAACGCCCGAGCGGCTGGCGGGCATGAAAATCCGCGCCAAGATCCGCGCGCTGGTGTGGCAGCGGCTGGAAATCATGGCCCTGGCGCGTGAGGCGGTTCGTCGCGGCCTCGCCATCCTTGCCAGGCCGCAGAATTTGCCCCTGGCGATGCGTATCGGCTGGCGCTCCGCCGACCTCATGTGGCGACTCGCTGGCGACACCAGCACCGACTTCAACCATTACACCAAGCGCATGACGCTGGGCGCGGTCTACGCCTCGACTCTACTGGCCTGGCTCGACGATGGCAGCGACCAATCGAGCGACACCGGCACCTTTCTCGACCGGCGCATCGATGACGTAATGAAGTTCGAGAAATGGAAGGCCGAATGGAAGGGCTCGGGCGAGCATGTGAGCGTCGCGCGATTCCTTGGCCGGCTGCGTTACCCGCCCAGATAGCCCAAGCTTAGCCGCTATTGCGAATTAGTCGCATCATGCTAGAGGCGGACGATGGATCGCATGCGCCGCCACCAGCCGGTCAACCGAGTCTTCAGGGCGATACTGTTCGCAGTTTTGGGGCTGTTTGCGGTGACCGCTGCTGCTGCTGCCGGCCCCGATGTCCAGACCGCCTGGCGGCTGCTGGACTATCTGGCGGTCGACTATGGCGGCGCGGTGTCGGGCGGCAAGGTGGCGAGCGCGTCGGAATATGCGGAAATGCGCGAATTCTCGGCCTCGGTGCACGACCGGGTCGGCGCCTTGCCGGCCAATCCCGCCAAGGCTCAGCTGCTGGCGAGCGCGGCGCGGCTGCAGGCCGCGATCGAGCGCAAGGCCGCGCCACCCGAAGTCGCGCGGCTCGCCCGCACCCTCGGCAGCGATTTGTTGCGCGCCTATCCGGTAACGATGGGACCGCCGGGCGCCCCCGACGCGGTCCGCGGCGCCCAGCTCTACAGCCAGAATTGCGCCAGTTGCCACGGCCTCAATGGCGACGCCAAGACCGCGATAGCGCAGCATCTGAAGCCGCCGCCAATTACCTTTGCCGACCGCGTCCGCGCCGCCGACCGCACGCCATTCGCTTTGTACCAGGTCATCGATCAGGGCCTCGAAGGCACGGCAATGGTCAGCTTCGCGAACCTGTCGGCTGCGGATAAATGGGCGCTCGCCTTCCATGCCGGCCGCTTTGCTTATCCCGCTTCGCTCGCTGCCAAAGGCAAAGCTATCTGGGACCACGACGCATCGCTCAAGACGCTGGTTCCAAATCTCGACGGATTGAGCGGCACCTCGGAAAACGCGCTGGCGCAACAGATCGGACCGGATCGCGCCGGCGCCGTGATTGCTTATTTGAGGGCCGACCCCGCCGCCGTCTCGGCCAGCGCCTCAGCAGCTGCGCAGCCGACGCTCGCGCTTGCCCGGAAACGTCTCCAAGCGAGCCTCGCAGCCTACGAGCGCGGCGACCAGGCGAAGGCAAAGGATCTCGCGCTGTCCGCTTATCTCGACGGTTTTGAGCCGGTCGAAGGCGCGCTTGGCGCCCGCGATCCGGCGCTGCTGGCGAGGGTGGAACAGGGCATGGGCGAATTGCGTGCGGCCATCGCCAGGGGCGATGACGCGGCCGACGTCCGCTCGCGGGTGGCAGCGATCGATGCCGAATTCGCTGCGGCCGAAAGGGCGCTGGCGCCCGACCAGGCGAATGATGCGTCGACTTTTCTGGGCGCGTTCACCATCCTGCTTCGCGAAGGTTTGGAAGCATTGCTGGTGGCGGTGGCGATGATCGCCTTTCTGCGCAAGGCCGATCGCGCCGAGGCGCTGGCTTATGTCCATGGCGGCTGGGTCGCGGCGCTGACTGCCGGGGCGGCGACCTGGGCAATCGCGACTTATGCCATCGGCATCAGCGGCGCGAGCCGCGAGTTGACCGAAGGCTTCGGTTCCTTGCTCGCCGCGGTCATCCTGCTGTCGGTCGGCATTTGGATGCATGGCAAGAGCCAGGCCGAGGAATGGCGCCGCTATATCCGCGACAAGATGCAGGGCGCCTTGTCGAAAGGCTCGGCCTGGTTCCTGTTCGGCCTCGCATTCATCGTCGTTTATCGCGAAGTCTTCGAGACCATCCTGTTCTACGCCGCCTTGTGGACGCCGGATAATGGCACGACCATTCTGGCTGGTGCGCTGTCCGCGGTCGCCATGCTGGCCATCATCGCCTGGGCGATGCTGCGCTACAGCCGCTCGCTGCCGATCACCGAATTCTTCCGCTACAGCGCCATCCTCATCGCCATCCTGACCGTGGTCCTGGCTGGCAAGGGCGTCGGCGCGCTGCAGGAAGCTGGTATCATTGGCATCACGCCGCTCGGCTGGGTTCCCCGCATTGCCGTGCTCGGCCTGTTCCCGACGATGGAATCACTCGCCACCCAAATTGCCATGCTGATCGCTGTCATCTGGGGTTTTCGCTCGGCGACTAGGCGCCATCCGCACCCGATGCCGGCGGAATAAGCCGATCGCTGGCCTATTCCGGGCGTTGGCAGACCAGTTCGACCAGCCGCCCATCAGGATCGCGCAAATAGCCCGCGTAATAATTGGCATGAACCTTGGGCGCGAGCGCTGGCGGCCGGTCAGTGACATGCCCGGCTAACTCGCCCGCGCGCCATGCTTCGTCGACTTTCGCGCGCGATTCCGCGGCGAAGGCAAAATGGACGTTGGCAGACGGTTCACCCTCGACGATGAACAAGTCCATTGCGCCAGCCAATCCGAAGCCCTTTGCCGCCCCGTCCAAGATTAAACGATAGCCAAGTGGGCCTAGTGTATCGCGATAGAAGTTCACCGTTGCTTCGGTTTTGCGGGTCTGCAGTTCGAGATGATCGATCAATTGAGGGCACTCCGTTCAATTTGCGCGTTTGATGATGAAGCAATGGGGAAATTGGGTCAGCCCGATGTGCGGATAATATGTCTCCGCCTCGGGCGCGGCGAGCAGGATGAGGTCAACAATTGGCTGCCCAGCTTCGCTGTGCGCGCGACGGATGAGCTCGCGCCCGATGCCCTGTCCCACCCAACGAGCGTCGACCGCCAAGTCCGACAAATAGCAACAAAAGGCGTGGTCGGTCAGGGCCCGCGCGACTCCGACAAGTTTGGATTCCGATCTGGCGGTCACAATGATCGATGCTCCGCGCAGCATCTGCTCGATGCGGTCGGAGTCTGCGACCGGCCGGCGTGTCGCAAGGCCGGAAGCGATCAGGACTTCCACAAAGCTTGCGGCGTCCAAATCCGGCTCCAGGCGATAAGAGATCGATTGATTCACCTCCAGAGCCTAACAGCCGCGGTTGCAAGAAATTTGCGTGTTATGCACTGGCAGCGCAAAATTCCTGCGTTCAATATCGGAGTGATTTGGTGAAAAAACTGGATCGGCTGGATCGCCGCCTGCTCGAACTGGTGCAGCGAGACGCGTCGCTGACCAATGATCAGCTTTCGGGTCGGATCGGCCTGTCTCCGTCGGCGATCCACAGAAGGCTTCGAAAGCTCCAGGCGAGCGGCGCTATTGAGGGGCGCTTTGCGCTCGTCGATCCGGCCAAGGTCGGCAGCGGCGCCCTCTATGCCGTCGGACTTGAGGTGGAACGGGAACGGCCGGAACTGGTGCAGCCCCTGCGCGCCTGGTTGCGCGACGAAGCCGCCGTTCAACAAGCCTATTATGTCACCGGTACGTCGGATTATCTGCTGCTCATATCCGCGCCGGACATCGCGGCATTCGACCAGCTGATGTCGCGAATGATGCAGCAAAACCCCAATGTCCGCCGGTTCACGACCAACGTCGTCATGATGGCGATCAAGCGGGGGCTATTTGTCCCGGTTGAGTAAGCTTCGGCTTGCGGGCGGGATGTGCCGGGTATAGCGGTCGCCAATCTGGCGAGTGTAAGAGGTGCGGTATGGCGGGCGTGAACAAGGTAATCCTGGTCGGCAATCTCGGTGACGATCCGGAGGCACGCTCGCTCAACAACGGCGGCGAGGTCGTTAATCTGCGCGTTGCGACATCCGAAAATTGGAAAGACAAGGACGGCAACCGCCAGGAACGGACCGAATGGCACCGGGTCGTGATTTTCAATGAAAATCTTGGCCGCGTCGCCAAATCCTACCTGCGCAAAGGCTCCAAGGTTTACCTCGAAGGCGCGATTCAGACCCGCAAGTGGCAGGACCAGTCGGGCCAGGACAAATATTCGACCGAGATCGTGCTGCAGCGTTATCGCGGTGAGCTCGTGCTGCTCGACAGCCGTGGCGACGGCGGTGGCGGCAAATCGCAGGGCGGCGGCGGCGATTTCGCTGATGATGGCGGCAGTGCCACGCGCACTCAATCGCGCCCGCAGCCGGCGGCCTTCGACACCGACCTCGACGACGACGTTCCGTTCTGAGGTCAGCGCTTAAGCGTCGTTGCCGCCGAGGTCTTTCCTGAGCCGCGCTAGTACCGCGAACGGGCCGGCTTCCTCCTCGCTCAGCACGCCCGCTTCTCGCAATGCCGTCTCGGCCGACGCGCTGCGTGGATAAGGGTCGAGGCTGAGCGCCAGCGTGTCGGCGATCGCGGTGCCGAGGTCGATCGCAATGCCGTCGTGAAACACCACGTCGCAATCCTCGGGTCCAAGCTCGACCTCTTCCTCGGGTCCAATCCTGGGCTCGGGGACAAAGGCAATCTCGAACGCTTCGTCGACATGGGCGCCGACCGCATCGCCAGTGACGACGCAGCGCTGCTCGAGCGAGGCGACGACGCGTCCGGTCGCCCGCACTTTTAGACCTTCGCAGGCCAAGCAGGCGTGCGCCTCAAGTCGATCGAGCGACGGCAGGTCCAGCCGTTCGGCAATCGCCGCGCGTTCCTGATCGTCGGCGACAAGATCGATTCGCTCGCCGTCGCGGATGCGGTCGAGCGTCAGGCGATGGGCGAAATCCTCGATCATCCGAACCTCCCTTCGGCCAGAGCTTCGTCGGACGCCGCCGTGAGCTTTGCCCAAACATTCCGCAGCGCCGCATCGCAATGGTCCAGTGCCTTGGCCGGCAACGCCGCGTCCCGGAACAGGCTGACGCGGACCGCTTGATCCCAGCCATCGCCGCCGTCGACAAACTGGCGCCACAGATCCACCCGGCGGTCGAGCGCGCCAACCAGTTTGCGCACGGTCTTGCCAACCGTCGGGTCGCCGATCCCCAACTGGCGGTGCTCGGCGTCCATCGCCTCGACGAAGCGCTCGGTCAGCGCCACCGCGGCGGCCGTGGCGCCATCGCCACCGCGTTCGAGCCGGACAATCGCCAGCGCAACAATCGTCGCCAGTACTGCGAATCGGCTATCGATGGTGTCGGGCACTTGTCCCCCGACAAACCAGTGAGGCTGACGGGCGGCGGCGACCAGCGCCGCGAACAGCGCCGCTCCTCGGCTCCTGTCGGGCGTTAATCGGGGGAACAGGAAGCTTAGCATAAGAGTCGCTTGAATAGTCCTCGGGCGGCAAAGGCTTGCGCCTCCGCATGTCCGGCGCATATTGAGGCCACCCGGCCGCGACGCAAGTGATGCGTGTCATGGGTTATGGGGTTCACGCATCCCCGCGTGCGAGGAATGAGGTTCACAATAATGAGTGGTGCGGCGTTGAAGATCGTTGTGGCAGTGTCGAGCGTGGCCATGCTGGCCGGCTGCTCGAGCATGGGCGTCCGTGACCACCGTGGGGCGGTGATCGACAAGGAACTCGCCTCCGCGATCCAGGTCGGTGTCGACAATAAGGATTCGGTCAGCAAGACGCTTGGGCGGCCGAGCTTCACCGGGCAATTCGCGCCCAACGACTGGTACTATGTCGCCCGCGACACCAAAACTATCGCCTTTCGTGATCCCAAGGTGATCGACCAGACCGTCCTGCATATCCGCTTCGATGCGGCCGGCACCGTCACCCGCGTCGACAGAACCGGCAAGGAATTGATTGCTTCGATCGACCCAGAAAGCGGCCACACGCCGACATTGGGGCGCAAGCGCAGCTTCTTTGACGAACTGTTCAGCAATATTGGCACCATCAGCCAGCCCGGGCTGCCTGGCGGCGGCGGTGGCCCCCCGCAATAAGCCTTGCTAGGCAGCTTGCGACCTTTGCCGTAAGCCCGCTCGCATGACTGCTACGCCTGCCGGCATCACCTACGCCGACTATCTCGCGCTCGACCAGCTGCTGACGGCGCAGAAGCCGCAGTCGAGCCTGCACGATGAAATGCTGTTCATCGTCATTCATCAGACCAAGGAGCTGTGGCTGAAGCAAATGCTTCATGAGCTCAGGCTAGCGATTGCGCTGCTCGATACGGACCATTTTGCCGCATCCTACAAGGCAATGGCACGGATCGGCCGGATCCAGTCGGTGATGACCTTGTCATGGGACGTTCTGTCGACTTTGACGCCGGTCGATTATACCGCGTTCCGCGACGTGCTGGGGACCGCATCGGGGTTCCAATCGGTGCAGTTTCGCGAATTTGAATATCGGCTCGGGATCAAGAACCCGGCTTTTATCGAACAATATGCGGCAGGCAGCGAAGCCCGGGCGCGGCTGCAGGCGGCGCTCGACGAACCGGGGCTGCGCGAGGCGTCGCATGCCGCGCTGGAACGGGCTGGCTTCGACCTCGGCGACCGCTCCGAAACGGCGGTCGGCGAAGCCTGGCTCAAGGTCTACCAGGATGCGGACCGCTGGTTTGACCTTTACCAGCTCGCCGAGAAATTGGTCGATATCGACGATGCCTTGGCGATGTGGCGGCACAAGCATGTGCTGACGGTCGAGCGGATCATCGGCAACAAGATGGGTACCGGCGGATCGGCCGGGGCCGCTTATCTGCGCTCGACGCTCGACAAGCGTGCGTTCCCCGAGCTGTGGTCGATGAGGACCGGTTTGTGACGGGAATCGGCCTTTGAGTTTCAAAGAGCTGTTTTCGCGCAGCCTCGGCGCCGATCCCACCCGCCTGCACTTCGCCGCGCACAGCCACCACTTATGGCCCGACGCCAGCTTCGATGGGCAGGTCGAATGCTGGAATGACGCAGCCCGCCTCGCCGACCGCAAATGGGACACGGTAATGGACGAGGTCTGGCCGGAAGCGCAGCGCCACGTCGCCGCCGAGCTTGGCACCGGCATGTCCGACGCGGTGGTGTTCGCGTCCAACACCCATGATTTCCTGATCCGTCTCGTCGCTTCCGTTCCGCGCGCCGATGCCAGGCGCGTGAAAGTGCTGATGAGCGACGGCGAATTTCACAGCGCCCGGCGCCAGTTTGCGCGCTGGGCGGAGCAAGGCTGGCTCGAGCTCGAGACCGTCGCCGCCGAGCCCTTCGACACCTTCACCGCGCGCTTCCTTGCCGCTGCGCAAGGGGGAGGCCACGACCTCATCCTCGTCAGCCAGATCCTATTTGGCAGCGGCCGCCGCTTCGATGGCGTTGCCCGGCTGTCCCAGCGTTCCCGACCCGAGGGGCCATGGGTGGTGGTCGATGGTTATCACGCCTTCATGGCGCTCCCGACGCCGTTTAAGGAAACCGCTGCTCAGTCCGCTTTCTATCTCGGTGGCGGTTATAAATATGCGATGTCGGGCGAGGGCTGCGCCTTCCTCCACGCGCCGTTTGGCTTCGGCCCGCGGCCGCCGGTCACCGGCTGGTTCGCCGAGTTCGAGGATCTGAGCCTGCCGCCGGGCATGGTCGGCTATGCCACCGACGCGATGCGGTTCATGGGCGCGACCTTCGATCCGTCGGCGCTCTATCGCTTCAACGCGGTGCGCCGGATGCTGGTCGAAAACAACCTCACCACTGCGCTGATTTCGGCGCGTGTCGAGCAATTGCAAAGCCTGCTGCTCGACGCCATTGCCGGGACCATGCTCGGCGCCGCCGAGTTGCTCAATCCGATCGACGGCCGCCCGCATGCCCGCTTCTTGGCGTTTCGGAGTTCCAACGCTTTGGGCTGGTACGACCAGTTGAAAGCAATGAACTGCATCACCGATGTGCGTGGCGATGTCCTGCGGATCGGCTTCGGCCTGTATCACGATGACGCCGACGTCGATCGCCTCGCCGCATTGCTTGGGAAGCTGACGTGAACGCGTCCGCCGCCGCCAATCGCAACCGAACATTGGTCCTGGCACTGCTGCTGCTCGCCTACATCTTCAATTTCCTCGACCGGCAGATCCTCGGCATCCTTGCCCAACCGATCAAGCAGGACCTCCAGCTGACCGACACCCAGTTTGGCGCCATCGCCGGACTGGCGTTCGCGATCCTTTATTCCGTGCTGGCCGTGCCGCTGGCTTATCTTGCCGACCGCACCAGCCGCAGCGCGGTGATTGCTGGCGCGCTTGCCGTGTGGAGTGGCTTTACGGCTTTGTGCGGCACCGCGGCCGGATTTTCTCAGCTGTTCCTCTATCGTCTCGGCGTCGGCGTCGGCGAAGCGGGTGGCGTCGCGCCATCTTATGCCCTGATCGCCGAATATTATCCGCCAGAACGCCGCGCCCGGGCGCTGGCGATCTTCTCGCTCGGGGTCCCGATCGGCCTCGCGTCGGGCACGTTGCTCGGCGCCTATCTCACCCACTGGATAAGCTGGCGCGCGGCGTTCCTCGTCATGGGTGTCGCCGGCGTAGTGCTGGCACCGATCCTGTTCTGGGTCGTCCGCGATCCACCGCGCAAAACCGCCGCGACCGCGGACTCCGCCCCCATCTCCGCCGTTTTCGCTCTACTGGCTCGCAAGCCCACGTTCTGGCTGATGGCTTTGGCGGCCTCATGCAGTTCGCTGTGCGGCTATGGCCTTGCCCTGTGGACGCCGTCGGTCCTGATGCGCAGCTACGGCCTCGACCTGGTCGGCACGGCGCATTTCTTCGCTTCGCTGCTGTTGATCGGCGGCACCGCCGGCGTCCTGCTGGGTGGGGTGTTAGCGGATCGGCTGGGGACCGGCGACCGGCGCTGGTACGCTTGGTTACCAGCCATTGCCTGGCTGATCACCGCGCCGATGTTCGCGATCGGTCTGTCCGTTTCCAGCCTGGCCGTCGCCTGGCCGCTGCTGCTGGTGCCGAATGCGCTCAATATCCTCTGGCTCGGCCCGGTGACGACGGCCGTCCAGCACCTGGTGCCGCGGCCGATGCGGGCGACGGCATCGGCGAGCTTCCTGTTGATCAACAATCTTATCGGACTCGGCGTCGGGCCCCTGCTTTTTGGCCGCATCTCCGACGCGTTGAAGGCGACTTATGGGGTCGAATCGCTGCGCTACGCGGCCGTCGGCTGCACGGCTTTCTATTTGGTGGCGGGCGGGCTGATGCTGATCGCGGCGCGGCACCTGCGTTCGGATTGGGTCGACGACGCCTAATCAGGCCCTGGATCCATCGCTCGATCGCGTGGCTTTACTGGTCAATGACGGAACGGATCGGCGGAGCCATCCGTTAAGGTCGGTTCATAGGAGTTTTGTCATGACCAGGTTTATCCTAGCCGCCGGCGTTGCCGCGCTGGCAATTGCCGCGTCAGCCGGCGCCAAGCCCGGCGGTGGTGGCGGCGGCGGTGACCACGGCGGTGGTAATGGCGACCATGCCGCCCAGTCACAGTCCGATGGCGGGGGCCAGCACGGCGGCGGGGGCTCCCGGGCCCAGAATGGCGGCGGTGAAGGCGGCGGCGGATTCAAGGCGGCCAACGTCGATCGCCATGGCGGCGGACAGCGGTTCGCGAATTTCGATCGTGGCGGTCACGGTGGCGGCAACGGCGGCAAGGGCCACGCCTTCAAGTCCGAACGGCAAGCCTTCAAGGCCGACCGCCACGTCAACGGGTTCGCCGGCAACGACCGTGGCAATCGTCGCGACGTCGTACGCGACCTTCGCGGCGACAACCGTTTCGACAGTCGGATCGGCGATCGCTTCGCCTCGCGTGGCCTGATCGACGGCTGTCCTCCCGGCCTCGCCAAGAAGCACAATGGCTGCATGCCCCCGGGCCAGCTCAAGAACAGCCTGCTCGGTCGGGTGATCCCGGTCGCCTATCGCAACGGCATCGTGCCGCTGGGCCTGCAGGATCTGTATGGTGACACGCCGAACTATTATTATCGCTATGGCGACGGCAACATGTACCGCGTTAATCGCAGCAGCAATCTGATCGAGGCGCTGCTGCCGTTGCTCGGTGGTGGTTACGCTGCCGGTCAGCAGTTCCCGTCGAGCTATATGAACAGCTATGTCCCGAGCTATTACCAGTCGTTCTACCCGGATTCGTCGGACAATTATTATCGCTACGCCAATGGCAATGTGTACGGGATCGACCCCTACAGCGGGATGATCGACAATGTGATCCCGATGTATGACAGCGGCTATGGCTACGGGCAGATGCTGCCGCCGAGCTACAGTTATTACAATGTGCCATACCAGTATCGCAGCATGTATTACGACACGTCGGATTACTCGTACCGCTATGCGCCCGGCGCGATTTACCAGGTCGATCGCAGCAGCAATCTGATCACTGCGGTCGCATCGCTATTGGCGGGCGATATCGGCGTCGGTAACCGACTGCCGGAAGGCTACAGCGCCTACAATGTGCCGCTGTCCTATCGCAGCCAATATTACGACACGGCAGACAATTGGTACCGTTATAACGACGGCTATATCTATCGTGTGGACCCGACCACCCAACTGGTCACGTCGGTAATCAACGCCCTCGTCTAAATAAATGGATCGCGATGGCCCGGCGAGCGTTGCCGGGCCAATTCGCGCTCAATGAGCATCAGGAGATTCGACATGAACAGGATTGTGCTTCCGCTCGTCGTCGCTGCGGCCGCCGTCACATTAAGTGCCTGCGACAATAGACAGAAAGCCAATGAACCCGGTGCCGCCCAGTCGAGCGAGGCGACCAAAGCGGCCGGCGACAAGACCATCGCCGCCGGGCTCGACCAGAACAGCCGCTTCTTCCAGGCGGCGAAGTCTGCCGGCCTCGACGCAACGCTGGCCGGCCCCGGACCTTATACCGTCCTGGCGCCCGATGATGCGGCGTTCGCCAAGCTGCCCAAGGCGATCACCGACAGCTGGGCCAAGCCCGAGTCTCGGGCCCAGCTGACCGGCGTCCTCACTTATCATATCCTGCCGGGGACGGTGCTGGCCGACGACATTGGCAAAGCCATCGACAACGGCAAGGGCAAAGCCATCCTGGCGACCATGGGCGGCGGCACGCTGACCGCGACGCGCGAAGGCGGCAAGATCGTCTTGACCGATGGCGCTGGCACCAAGGCGACCGTCACCGGGCCCGACGAGAAGCGGTCGAACGGGGTCGTGCACACTATCGATGCGGTGCTGATGCCGGCGAAAGCGTAGTCGAGACGCCGCTAACCGTCCTTTCCTACTGGAACCCCGCTCAACGCTCGCTATAACGACCCGGCGTGGCGTTGAACGGGGCAGGGACGGTAAAATGAAGGCGACGATTGAACGGGCGACACTCTTGAAGAGCCTCAGCCACGTCCAGTCGGTGGTCGAGCGCCGCAATACCATTCCGATCCTCTCGAATGTCCTCCTGGAAGCGCGCGACGATGGCTCATTGCGGGTCATGGCGACCGACCTTGATCTCCAGGTCGACGAAAGCGTCGCCGCCACCGTCGAACAGGCCGGCGCGACCACCGTTTCGGCCCACACCTTGTTCGATATCATTCGCAAATTGCCCGAAGGCAGCCAGGTCGAATTAGCCGCGGCCGAAGGCAAGATGCAGGTCAATTCGGGCCGCTCGCGGTTCAACCTGTCGACTCTGCCGCGCGACGATTTCCCGGTAATTTCCGAAGGCGAGCTGCCGACTCGGTTCGAGCTTCCGGCGGCAACGCTTCGCCAGGTCATCGACAAGACCAAGTTCGCCATCTCGACCGAGGAAACGCGCTATTATCTGATGGGCATCTTCCTCCACGTCGCCGACGATCAGTTGAAGGCCGCGGCCACCGATGGCCACCGGCTGGCGCGGGTGACGGTACCTAAGCCCGACGGCGCCGACGGCATGCCCGATGTGATCATCCCCAAGAAATGCGTCACTGAGCTCAGAAAACTCCTCGACGAGGTCGAGGGCACGGTCGAAGTCTCGCTGTCGCCGACCAAAGTCCGCTTCGGGCTTGGCAGCGCGGTCCTGACCAGCAAGCTGATCGACGGCACCTTCCCCGACTATAACCGGGTCATCCCGACCGCCAACGATAAGCTTTTGAAGCTCGACCCGAAGAGCTTCCTGGCCGGTGTCGACCGCGTCTCGACCATCGCCTCGGAGAAGACCCGCGCGGTCAAGATGAGCGTCGACCGCGACAAGGTGACGCTGTCGGTGACCAGCCCCGAAAACGGCCTCGCCACCGAGGAGCTGCCGGCTGATTATGGCTCGGACGGGATCGAGATCGGCTTCAACGCCCGCTATTTGATGGACATCCTCCACGAGATTGAGGGCGATAGTGTCGAGGTCCACTTGGCCGACGCCGCGGCGCCAACGCTATTGCGCGAAAACGACAAATCCAACGCGCTCTACGTCCTGATGCCGATGCGGGTGTGACGATTTGTCGCGTTTGGCGGGGCTGGACCTCGCCGGGTAAGGCCGAGGCTTATGAGCGGATCGTTCGCGGCGAGGTAATTCCGGGCATCGAAGCGCGCCATATCCCCGGTTTCCGCCACATCGACCTGATGCGCCGCGAGGATGGCGACGCAATCGAGTTCCTGACTTGCATGTGGTTCGACAACCTCGGCGCGATCAAGGCGTTCGTCGGCGAGGATTACGAGGTCGCGCATGTTCCCGAGGCAGCACGCGCGGTGCTAGCGCGGTTCGATGAACGCGTCGCCCATTTCGAGGTCCTCGACCGGCGCGAACAATAGCGGCTAAGCCCGTGGACGTGCCCGTCACCCGCCTCGCCCTAACCGAATTCCGCTCCTATGCGACGGCGCTGATCGAGCCGGGGCCGGGCTTTGTCCTGCTGTCGGGCGACAATGGCGCGGGCAAGACCAACATGCTTGAGGCGGTGTCGCTGCTGACGCCGGGGCGCGGATTACGCGGCGCGGCGCTGGCGGACATGGCGCGCAAGGACGGGCCCGGCGGGTTCGGGGTCGCGGCGCGCTTGGGCGAAACCGACATCGGCACCGGCACGCTGGCGACCGCGCCCGAGCGGCGGCAGGTGCGGATCAACGGCGCGCCCACCGCGGTTAACTCGCTCAGCGAGTGGTTGTCGGTGTTGTGGCTGACCCCGGCGATGGACCGGCTGTTCGCCGACAGCGCGGGTGCTCGGCGGCGCTTTCTCGATCGGCTGGTATTGGCGCTCGAGCCAGGACACGCTCACCATTCTGCCCGGTACGAAGCAGCCATGCGCGCCCGCAATAAATTGCTCGCCGAGCCGGATAGTGCCGACCCCGCTTGGCTGGCGGCATTGGAAGCAGGCATGGCCGAGCATGGCGCAGCCGTGGCGCAGGCGCGAACGCGCACGGCGGCCGCGCTGGATTCGCAGCTGGCCAATACATCGGAGACAGACTTCGCGACCGCCAAGTTGGCGCTCGACGGCTGGGCAGACACCGACCTCGCCGCAGGATTGAAGGCCAGCCGAGGGCGGGACGCGGCGGCCGGGCGCGCCACCGTCGGCCCCCACCGTCAGGACCTCTGTGTCACTCATCGCGCCAAGGAAATGCCGGCCTCCCAATCCTCAACTGGCGAGCAGAAAGCACTCCTTCTGGGCCTTGTTCTTGCTCACGCAGAATTGGTCGCGGACCGCCGCGGCGCAGCGCCGATCCTGCTGCTCGATGAAGTCACCGCGCACCTCGATCCTGGCCGGCGCGCGGCCTTGTTCGACCGGCTCGAAGGGCGCGGGCAAGTGTGGATGACGGCGACCGAAGCTTCGCTGTTCGACGGCATTGGCGAGGCCTCGCGCTTCCATGTCGAAGGCGGACAGATCGTCCCCGCCTGAGTCCATTTCGGAGGCGGGGGTGGACATTTAAGGATTTGCCTCTATGTTGCACTGCAGCACGAGACGCCATCAAGCGGCGTGATCGGTCTAGCCAGCAAAGGCAACGACCGGCCCGCGTCTCGATCAACTTGCTCTCCCATATCACGCGGGGTGCTTATCCCCCGCCGCTGGCGCCCGCGATGATCGCGGTCGCTGCCGGCATTCGTTCAAGGTTTAACTACAGTGACTTTTCAAACTCTCGGGCTCTCGCAGCCCGTTCTCGATGCGCTCGCGCACGCCAAATATAACGTGCCTACGCCAATCCAGCGCCAGGCCATCCCGACCGTCCTTAGCGGCCGCGACCTGTTGGGCATCGCCCAAACCGGGACCGGCAAGACGGCGGCCTTCGTGCTGCCGTCATTGGACCGGCTCGCCGCCAACCGGGAATATCTGAAACCCGGCCAGATCCGCATGCTGGTGCTGGCCCCGACGCGTGAACTCGCCGCCCAGATTGCCGCTTCGGCGCGCACCTACGGCCGCTTCATGAAGTTGTCGGTCGGCGTCATCTTCGGCGGCACACCCAACGGCAAGAGCGTGCGCGAAGTCTCGCGCGGGCTCGACGTCCTGGTCGCCACCCCGGGCCGGCTGCTCGACCTCGTCGACCAGCGCGCCCTTAACCTGCGCGAACTCGAAATTCTCGTCCTCGACGAGGCTGACCAGATGCTCGACCTCGGCTTCATTCACGCGTTGAAGCGGATTGTCGCCTTGGTCCCACCCAAGCGCCAGACCCTGTTCTTCTCGGCCACCATGCCGCGCGCGATCAAGGAACTCGCCGACCGTTATCTGACCAATCCCGCCGAAGTCTCGGTGGCGCCGGTCGCGACTACGGTCGAGCGCGTTGAGCAGCGCGTGACCTTCGTCAACCAGGCCGAAAAGCAGGCGCTGCTGATCCACCTCTTGCAGACCGCTCCGGTCGAGCGGGCGCTGGTGTTCAGCCGCACCAAGCACGGCGCCGACAAGATCGTCCGCATGCTCAGCGCGGCCGGGATCAACGTCAATGCGATCCACGGCAATAAGAGTCAGCCGCAGCGCGAGCGGGCGATTGCGCTGTTCCGCTCGGGCGAGATCAAGGTGCTGGTGGCGACCGATATCGCCGCCCGCGGCATCGACATCCCCGGCGTCAGCCACGTCTTCAACTATGATTTGCCGCACGTCCCCGATCAATATGTCCACCGCATCGGCCGCACTGCGCGCGCCGGCGCCTCGGGCATTGCGATTGCCTTCTGTGCCGATGATGAGCGGCCGTTGCTGCGCGATATCGAGCGGCTGACTCGGCAGAAGCTCAATATCGAAGCGCTGCCCGGCAATTTCGCCGAAGCGGTGCGCTCGACCCGGGCATTGCGGCCAGCGCCGGAAGTTCGCGAACAGCGCAGCTATCGCGGCGCACCCTCGCGTCCCCAGGGCCAGCGTCCCCAAGGTCAGCGTCCGCAGTCCCAGCGCCCTCAGGGCCAACAGCCCCAAGGCCAGCGTCCCCAGGGCGCGCGTCCGCAAGGCGACCATCGCCCCAACCGCAACCCCGCCCATCGCGGCGACGGCGCGCGGCCAACCGGTCGTCCCGGCGGTGGCTATCGCGGACGCCCCGGTGGCCGCCAAGGCCGTGCCCAGGGCTAATTCAAGCTCACGTATAGCTCTCCAACGACTCACGCGCGCGCCCGTATACGCACGTGCGCGCGCGTGACTTTGCGGTCGAACTCACTATATCCTTTGATATGGCCAGCGACCCCGATCAAATCCCCGACCAGACTCCCAATCTGAACAGCTATGACGCCGACAGCATCCAGGTCCTTCGCGGCCTCGACGCGGTGCGCAAGCGCCCCGGCATGTACATTGGCGACACCGACGATGGCTCCGGGCTTCACCACATGGTGTTCGAAGTCTCGGACAATGCCATCGACGAGGCACTGGCCGGCCATTGCGACCGGGTCCTGATCACACTCAACGCCGACGGCTCCGTCAGCGTCGAGGATAATGGCCGCGGCATTCCCACCGGCATCCACGCCGAGGAAGGGGTGTCGGCGGCCGAGGTCATCATGACCCAGCTGCATGCCGGCGGAAAGTTCGAGAACGCGTCCGATGACAACGCCTACAAAGTCTCGGGCGGGCTGCATGGCGTCGGCGTATCGGTCGTCAACGCTTTGTCCGAATGGCTCGACCTGACGGTGTGGCGCGACGGCGACGAGCATAATATGCTGTTCCGCCACGGCGTTCCGGCAGCTCCGCTGAAGATCGTCGGCAAGTCCGACAAGCGCGGCACCCGGGTCACCTTCCTGCCCAGCGGCGACACTTTCAAGACGATGGATTTCGACTTCGAACGCCTCGAGCACCGCTTCCGCGAGCTTGCGTTTCTGAATTCGGGCGTGCGGCTGGTGCTGGTCGACGCGCGCCACGCCGAACCCCGCGAAATCGAGCTTTACTACGAAGGCGGCACCGCCGCGTTCGTTAAATATCTCGACCGCGCCAAAACCCCTTTGGTCCCCGACCCCATCGCCATCCACGGCCAGCGCGACGAGATCGGCATCGACGTCGCGATGGAGTGGAACGACTCATATTATGAGAACGTCCTGCCGTTCACCAACAACATCCCACAGCGCGACGGTGGCACTCACCTCGCCGCATTCCGCGCGGCGATGACCCGGACGCTCAATAATTACGCCGAGAAATCCGGCGCTTTGAAGCGTGAGAAGGTCAACTTGACCGGCGAAGACATGCGCGAAGGCCTGACCGCGATCGTCTCGGTCAAACTGCCCGATCCCAAGTTCAGCTCGCAGACCAAGGACAAATTGGTCTCATCCGAAGTGCGCCAGCCCCTGGAAAGCCTGATCGCCGACAAGCTCGCCGAATGGCTCGAGGAAAATCCGGCGCACGCCCGGATGATCATCCAGAAAGTCATCGACGCCGCCGCCGCCCGCGAAGCCGCCCGCAAGGCGCGCGAAGCGAGCCGCAAGTCGGTGATGGGCATCTCGTCGCTGCCCGGCAAGCTCCACGATTGCACCGAAAAGGACCCCGCCAAATCGGAACTGTTCCTGGTCGAGGGCGACAGCGCCGGCGGCTCGGCCAAGCAGGCACGGGACAGCAAATATCAGGCGATCCTGCCGTTGCGCGGCAAGATCCTCAACGTCGAGCGGGCGCGGTTCGACCGCATGCTGTCGTCGCGCGAGATCGGCACCATCATCCAGGCGCTCGGCACCGGCATCGGCCGCGAGGAATTCAGCCTCGAGAAATTGCGCTATCACAAGATCGTCATCATGACCGACGCCGACGTCGACGGCGCCCACATCCGCACTTTGCTGCTGACCTTCTTTTATCGCCAGATGCCCGACCTGATTGAGGCCGGCCACCTCTACATTGCCCAGCCGCCACTCTACAAAGTCAGCCGCGGCCGCTCCGAAGTCTATCTCAAGGACGACAGCGCGCTCGACGAATATCTGGTCGACGTCGGCCTCGACGGGTTGGTCCTCGAAGGCCCGGACAGCCACCGCAGCGGCGCCGATTTGCGCAGCCTGGTCGATCACGCGCGGCGCGTGCGGACGCTGATGGGCTATGTGCAGCGCAAATATGATCCGGCGCTGGTCGAAGCGCTGGCGATCAACGGCGCCTTGAAGCCGACGCTGGACGATGACGGCCGCGCCAAGGCGATTGCCAAGGTCGCCGCCTGGCTCGACGCCGCCGACCCCGAAGCCGGCTGGACCGGCGAGGTCGGGCAAGAAGGCGGCTATTTGCTGAAGCGGCTGTGGCGCGGCGTCACCGACGCCCACGTCATCGAAAAAGGCTTCCTGGTCTCGGCCGAGGGCCGCAAGCTTCACGCCCTCGCATCCGAGCAATTGCCCGCTTACGCCGGCCCGTCGATCCTGCGCGTGCACAAGAAAGGCGCCGCCCCAGTCACCGAAACCGCGCCGACTCCCGAACCGCTGGAAGGTGAGGACGCCGCTGACGCAGCCGAGGCCGCCGACGCGATCGAGGTCGAAAGCACCCGCAAGACGATTCCCATCTCGCGCCCGTCCGAATTGCTCGACGCGGTCCTCGCTGCCGGCCGCCGCGGCCTGTCGATCTCGCGCTACAAGGGCCTGGGCGAAATGAACCCCGAGCAATTGTGGGAAACCACGCTCGACCCCGCCAACCGCTCGCTGCTGCGGGTCGAAGTTACGCAGGCCGATGTCGCTGACGAGATTTTCACTCGCCTGATGGGCGACGTCGTCGAGCCGCGCCGCGAGTTCATCCAGGAGAACGCCCTCAACGTCGCCAATTTGGACGTTTGAGGAACCGGCGCCTGTGGCGGATGTTGGCGGCACAGTGACTTCACCGCCCACCATCACCGTCGCCAGCTATAATATGCGCAAGGCGATCGGCACCGACCGGCGGCGCAATCCGCAGCGGGTGCTCGACGTGCTGCACGAAATCGACGCCGACGTCGTCGCGCTGCAGGAGGCGGACAAGCGCTTCGGCGGGCGGGCATCGGCGGTGCCGCACGAGCTGATCGACGAGCATGGCCTGTACAAGCCGGTCCAGTTCGGCCTTCGCCATCGCCGCACGCTCGAGCGGATTCCGGGCGGCGACCGGGCCGAGAAGCTGATCAAGTTGAAAACCCGCAACATCGGCTGGCACGGCAATGCCTTGCTGGTGAAGCGGCACATCGGCGTGATTGATGTCTGCGCCATCGACTTGCCGACGCTCGAGCCGCGCGGCGCGGTCATGGCCGAGTTGCTGATCGGCGACCGGGCGGTGCGGGTGATCGGCATGCATCTCGATTTGAGCGGGCTGTGGCGGCGGCGGCAGATGCGCGCGATCCTTCACGCGATCGCCGCGCGCGTGCAAAAGATGCCGACGGTGCTGATGGGTGACACCAATGATTGGCGCGACGCGGCCGGCTGTTTGAAGGACCTCGGCCCGAACTATCAGGTCGCGCTGACCGGCCCGAGCTTTCATTCGCGCAAGCCCGTCGCCAGCCTCGACCGGATCATCGTCCACAATGATCTGACAATCGAGGCCGCCGGCGTGCACGTGAGTGCAGCCTCAAAGCGCGCGTCCGACCATTTGCCGGTGTGGGCGCGAATCTTCGTGTAGTCTGTTCCCCGGCGAAGGCCGGGGCCCAGGCATTTTTGATAGCTGGATCCCGGCCTTCGCCGGGACACTAACCCCCCAAAATTTTCCGTTCGCGTCGTCGCTGGATCGACGAGCCGATGCCCATCGCCTCGCGGTATTTGGCGACCGTGCGCCGGGCGAGATCGAAGCCGCGCTCCTGCAATAGCTCAACCAACGTGTCGTCGCTGAGGATGTCGCGCTCCTTGGCGATCAATTCGCCAATTGCCGCCTTGACCGCGCCGGCGGCGGCGCCCTCGCCGCCTTCGTCGCTCGATCCAACCCCCGAGCTAAAGAAATATTTGAGCTCGAACAGGCCGCGATCACACAGCACATATTTGTTGGACGTGACCCGGCTGACGGTCGATTCGTGCATTTCGATCGCGTCGCCGACTTCGCGCAGAGTGAGGGGCTTCAAGCCGCTGACCCCGCGTTCCAGAAAGCCTTGCTGGCGTTTGACGATCTCCGACACGACCTTGACGATCGTCCGCGCCCTTTGGTCGAGCGCCTTGACCAGCCAGTTGGCGCTGGTCAGGCATTCGCTCAGCCACGCCTTTGACGCCTTGTCCTGCGGCCCGGTCTTGAGCTCCTGATAATAGCGGCGGTTGACCAGCAGGCGCGGCAGCGTCGCGGCGTTCAATTCGACGGCATAGCCCTGGCCCGTCCGGCGGATGAAGACGTCGGGTGAGACATCGTCCGCCGCTTCGCCCGAAAAGCGGCACCCGGGCTTGGGGTCGTAGGCACGCAGCTCGCGAACCATGTCCGCGAGGTCCTCGTCGTCCACCCCGCAAATCCGCTTCAACGCCGCCATCTGGCCGCGCGACAGTAGTTCGAGATTGTCGATCAGCCGCGCCATCGCCGGGTCGTAGCGATCGGCGGCCTTGGCTTGCAGCGCCAGGCATTCGGCGAGGTCACGGGCGCCAATTCCTGGCGGGTCGAGAGTCTGGACGATCGCCAGCGCCCGTTCCGCTTCGGCGCGCGAAATTTTGAGGTCGTCGGCAATGTCCACCAGCGGCGTTGACAGATATCCGGTCTCGTCGAGCATCTCGGCGATCGCCCGCGCCAGCTCCCCGTCCGGTCCGCCGAGCCCGTGCAGCTGGGCTAGCAGATGCTCGGCCAGCGACGCTTCGCCCGCTTCCAGTCGGTCGAAGTCGAAGCCCTCGTCGCTCGCTCCGGCGCTGGCCGAACCGGCGACGTCGGCATAGCTGTCGATTTCCAGCGCCTGGTCGCGCCAGTCGATGTCGAGCGGCTGGTCGTCGCTGGCGTTGAGCGCAGCGATCAGCTCGTCGGCGCCGGGATCGGGCGGCGGTTCATCGCCGCCGCCGCTGTCCGCATCGGTCACAACCGGGGCCTCACCCTCTTCCTCGCCGCCGATTTCTTCGATCAGCGGGTTCTTGGATATCTCTTCGGCGATGAAGGCTTCGAGTTCGAGGTTGCTGAGCTGCAAAAGCTTGATCGCCTGGGTCAGCTGGGGCGTCAGCACCAGCGACTGGGTTTGGCGAATGTCGATGCGTGGGCCGAGCCCCATGGCTGGCCCGCCTAAAGCGCGAAGCTTTCGCCGAGGTAGAGCCGGCGGACCTCTTGGTCGGCGACCAACGCCTGCGGCGTGCCCTGGAACAGCACCTGGCCATCGTAGATGATGCAGGCGCGATCGACGATGTCGAGCGTCTCGCGGACGTTGTGATCGGTGATTAGCACGCCGATGTCGCGCTGTTTCAATTCGCGCACCAGTTCACGGATGTCGGCGATCGAAATCGGGTCGATGCCGGCGAACGGCTCGTCGAGCAGCATGATGGACGGGTCCGCGGCCAGCGACCGGGCAATCTCGCAGCGCCGCCGTTCGCCGCCCGACAACGACAGCGCGGCAGAATCGCGCAATTTGGCAAGGCCGAATTCATCCAGCAGCCGTTCGAGCCGCGCCCTGCGCGCGTCGCGGTCGGGCTCGGACACCTCAAGCACCGCGAGGATATTCTCCTCGACCGTCAGGCCGCGGAAGATCGACGTTTCCTGCGGCAGATAGCCGATGCCGAGGATCGCCCGGCGGTACATCGGCAGCTCGGTAATCTCCTGCTCGTCGAGAAAAATGCGGCCGCTGTCGGGTTTGACCAGGCCCATGATCGAATAAAAGCAGGTCGTCTTGCCGGCGCCGTTCGGGCCGAGCAGCCCGACGACCTCGCCGCGCGAAACGGTCAGCGACACGTCGTGAAGCACCGCTCTTTGGTCATAGGCCTTGGCGATCGACCGCACCTCGAGCGCACCAGCCTTCACCGGCGCTTCGGCCGCCGCTCGGGCGATGATCGCCGCGTCGTTCATCGTCAGGGGGTTTTCTTCGGGACCGTGAAGTGGCCGGTCACGCGACCGCCGCTTTGGCCAACACCCGGCGCGCCGCCGTCGATCACCGCGCGCCCTGTATCGAGGTCGATCACCAGTCGCGAACCCATCACCTGCGATCCGTTGCGGTTAAGTTGCACGGCGCCAATCAAAGTGATCAGTTTCTTGTCGAGGTCGTAGATGCCGAAATTGCCCCGCGCGGTTTCGCTCGGGCTGCGGACGACCACGCCGCCGGCCGCATCGAGCCTGCGGATCTGAATTCCACTGCCCCCGGAATAGGATACGGTCAGACGCTCGGTGTCGAGCGCCAGCGTCGCTTGCTTGACGTGGACATTACCGGCGAAGATCGCTCGATCGGACCGGTCCTGGACCTCGATGCGGTCGGCGGTGACGTCGATCGGCGCGCTGCTGTCATGACCCTTTAAGGCCGAAACCGGATCGGCGGCTCGGGCCAGGCCGGCGAAGCCAAGGAAGGCGGCCGCCATGGCAATCAGGAGTGTTGATCGGCGCATGTCCTTCAATTGACTGCACCTTGGACGATTTTCAAGCGAGCACCTCCACCGAGTACGACCGTACGCTCGTCGAGATCGGCGCTCAGATTGCCGGCACGGAACTGTCCGAGCCGCATGGCGCCTGCTACTGGTCCAGGGCTCGACAAATGGTGTTGCTTCAAATCGACCAGCACGTCGCGAGTCTCGAGCCGATAGCCGTCGGGCCCTGTCACTCGGACTGGTCCGCGAATTGCGATCTTCTGCGAGTCGAGATCGTAGCGGGCAAGGTTGGCCATGATCATCAACGGGCCTTGCTCGAGCGCGAGTCGAGCCATCATCCCGCTGATGTCAACGATGGGAACCTGCGAGCTGCGCTGGACCGCGGTGTTGGCTTCGATCAGGAATTTCTGCCCCTTATTGTCCTCGCCAACATAGCGCGCGGCTTCGACCTTCATCCGCTCGGGCGCATTGCCGACCTTTGTCTTGTCGAGGATGAAGCTCGCATCGCCTTCCTTGTGCAGCGGCGCGAA
The DNA here is from genome assembly GCF_031361285.1 of Sphingomonas sp. Classification (GTDB taxonomy): domain Bacteria; phylum Pseudomonadota; class Alphaproteobacteria; order Sphingomonadales; family Sphingomonadaceae; genus Sphingomicrobium. Next base: position 25,714 of record NZ_JANMCO010000045.1, on the reverse strand, counting down.
CGCCAGCACCGCGATCAGCACGCCGACCGCGCTCGGTAGCGCCGCCTTGGCGAAACGTACCAGCCGGTCGTGGCGACTGCCGGGTACTGCCCACAGCTGGCGGAACGCGCGCTCGCGGGTTGCGGCCTCGGACAATTTAGCACTCAACCGTCATGGGCGAAAATGTCCCGCTCGGACCAGCCGGCGAGGTCGAGCAGCGCCCGGTGGGGCAGGAAATCAAAACAGGCCTGGGCGAGCTCGACCCGATTCTCGCGCTGCAGCCGCTCGTCGAGCTTGTCTTTCAAGGCGTGCAGGAAACGCACGTCGCTGGCCGCATATTCGCGCTGCGCATCGTTTAGGACGGCTGCCCCCCAGTCGCTGGTCTGCTGTTGCTTGGAAATCTCGGTGCCGAGCAATTCCTTGACCAGATCCTTAAGGCCGTGACGGTCGGTATAGGTGCGGACCAGCCGCGACGCGGTCCGGGTGCAGTAAAGCGGCGCCGCCATGATCCCCAGATAGGCGCGCATCATGGCCACATCGTAGCGTGCAAAATGATACAACTTCAACCGCTTAGGGTCGCCAAGCAGCGCCTTGAGATTCGGCGCCGCATAGTCGCTGCCGATGGCAAAGCGCACCAGATGCTCGTCGCCCTTGCCGTCGGCAAGCTGGACCAGGCACAGCCGGTCACGGCCCGGCAGCAAGCCCATTGCCTCGGTATCGACGGCGATCGGTCCGTCGGCAAATGCCAGTCCGGCCGGCAGGTCCTCCTCGTGAAAATGAATGCTCATTCGATCGTCCTTAACCGTCCCTTTGACCTCGCGTTACGCGCCTCAGGCCGGCACTCTAGTCGCTGTTGCGCGGGAGTGGCCAGTCCTACTCCGATTGAGTCACTAGAGAAGCCGCCATTTTTCCTGTAAGGGCCACCGACGGTGCGTGAGCAGGACGCGCCGCGACCGGTTGCGCCTATGGGTCCAGCGCGTTGGTTTGAATGGTTTTGGGCACAAGGAAGTTTGGACGGGCATGGGTTTCGATAAAGGGCGTAAGGGCGACCGGGGCGGTCGCGGACGAGATAAGCGTGAAGGGGCTTTCGCGGAAGAGAGTTCAGGTAGTGACCGAGGCGGGTTTGCCGATCGCGGCGGCTTCAGCGGCGGACCTCCGCGCAGCTACGGCGGCGGTGGCGGTGATCGCGGTGGCGGCTACGGCGGCGGCGGCGGTGGATTCCGCGGCGGCGGCGCTGGTGGCGGTGGCGGCGGTGGTTTTCGTGGCGGCGGTGCCGGTGGTGGCGCGGGTGGCGGCATGCCTCCCCAGGTCGTTGGCGAAGGCAAAGGCGTCGTCAAATTCTTTAATCCGCAAAAAGGTTTCGGCTTCGTCGTTCGCGATGACGGTGGCGAAGATGTGTTCGTGCACATCTCCGCGGTCGAGCAGGCTGGCCTGACCGATCTGGCCGACGGCCAGCCGCTTGAATTCACGCTCGTCGACCGTGGTGGCCGCATCTCGGCGACCAACCTTCGGATCGTCGGCGAGCCGATGGAAGTCGTGCGCGGCGGCGGCGGTGGTGCCGGCGCTGGTGGTGGCGGCTATGGTGATCGTGGTGGCGGTGCTGGCGGCGATCGCGGTGGTCCGCAGCGTCAGCTAACCGGCGAAAAAGCCAGCGGCACGGTCAAGTTCTTCAATGCGATGAAAGGCTTTGGCTTCATTCAGCGCGACGATGGGCAGCCCGATGCGTTCGTGCATATCTCGGCAGTTGAACGCGCCGGCATGCCGACGCTTAACGAAGGCGACCGGCTTGAGTTCGAAATCGAAGTGGACCGTCGCGGCAAATATGCCGCGGTGAACCTTTCGCCGGCTCAGTAAGCTCGCGTCATTGCGAATGAAAATCGCCCGTCCGGCCTGTGCCGGGCGGGCGTTTTCTTTGGTCTACATCGCGCTGGCGTAGAATTCGGCGAGATCCGCCTTGAGCTGCCGCGCTGAGCCGGGGTCCGTGTACATCATATGGCCGGCCGGATAATAAACGTACCTGATGTTGCGCGCGATCGCCGGCTCGAGCGCCATGTGTCCGATCTCATAATCCGCCCCGAAGAACGGCGTCGCCAGGTCGTAGAGGCCGTTCACAGATAACAGCTTGAGCCGCGGGTTTTCGCGCATTGCGGCGGCAAGATCGACGCTGGTATCGGCGATTGGCTGGTCGCCATCGGCGGACTTGTGCTGCAAGCTCCAATCGTCGCCAATCCCGGCATAATTGTTGGGCCGATAGCTAAGCTGCGTCTTGTAGCCGAGATCGCGGAACAGATAATCGTTCAGTGCCCCAACGAAGGCGCCAGTGATCGAGCTTGCCTGCGGGTCGTAGCTGGTCCCGGCGCCGGCGGCATCAGCCTCGGTGCCGACATAGCGCGAATCGATTCGGCCGATGATTTCGTGGCGGTCGCGCAGCAGCTCGCGGCGGAAGCGGTCGTCCGACACGCGCAGGTTCGAACGCAGGATGTAATCGGCGGAAATCCCAAGGAAGTGCGCCATCCGCTGGGCAATCGACTGCTTCTCCTCGTCGCCGATCGCGCGGCCTTTTTGCAAGGCGCTGGCATAGGGCCCACTGGCGAACGCCCTGGCTTCATCGAGGAAGCTCATCAGTTCGGGCTTGGGATCGATCTTGCCGTGGTACCAGGCATTGGCGGCCTCGGTCGGGAAGAAGTTGATCAACGACTGATCGCCGGCAAAATCGGCGAAATTGAGCACCGTCGACACCAGGACGATGCCGTTCAGTTGAATGCCCTTGTCGGCCAGCCGCTTCGACAAGCCCGCCGCCCGCGTGGTCCCGTAACTTTCGCCGATGATGAATTTGGGAGAATTCCAGCGGCCGTATTTGGTCAGATAGCGTTGGATCGTGCGCGTGAACGCATCGATGTCCTTGTCCACCCCGAAGAAGTCCTTGGCCTCGGCTTTGCCGATCGGCCGCGACAGGCCGGTGGTTGGCGCGTCGATGAACACCAGGTCGCTGACGTCGAGCAGAGTGTCGGGATTGGGACCATAGCGGAATGGTGGGCCGGCCACCATTTCCGGCGTCGAGGCATCGACTTTGATGGGTCCGAACGAGCCCATATGCAGCCACATGGTCGCGGACCCTGGACCGCCGTTGAACAGGAAAGTCACCGGCCTGGGGCGCCCGCCATTGTCCACGGTGTAAGCGGTGTAGAACATGCTCGCGGTCGGCGCGCCGTCGTCATTGCGGATGGTCAAAGTGCCGGGCGTGACCGTGTAAGCCAGCGACCGGCCACGGATCGCGACGGAGCGTTTCTGCGGTTGGGCTGACTCAGTAACACTGGCAGCGGCGACATCGGGATCGGGCTTTGCAGCGTCAGCCTTGGCGTCCTTGGACGGGACGTCGCCCGCGGCCGGGGCCGGGGAATCCGCCGCAAAAGCTGCACTGGAAAGAAGTAGCGACAGGGCAATCAGGGACAACCGCATTTATTGGCCTTTCATGGGAATGGGTTTCCCCATCACCATGACATAAGCGACGTGAGTTACAGCGGACGGATCGACCAACGGGTCTCCCTCGACTGCAATCAGGTCGGCCGACTTGCCGGGATCGAGCGTCCCGGTCTCGCTTGACAGGCTGAGCAGGTCGGCGCCGCCCTTGGTCGCGGCGACCAGCGCGTCGCGTGGAGTCATGCCGCCTTTGCTGACCATGAGACCGAGTTCCTGGGCCGCCAGCGCGTGCGGCGCGACCGCCGAATCTGTGCCAAGCGCGATCTTCACTCCGCCACGATAGGCTTTGTTGAGGCCATTGCCCCACAGCCCCAGCGCCTGGCGCGCCTTGGCTTCGCTACTGGCGGTGAAGATATTTTTGCCGATGTACATATTGAGGCCGCTGAACGCCATCAGCGTGGCCGAGAAGTACGTACCGTGGGCCTTCATTTCCTTGACGCCCTCGTCGTCGATGAAGGTGCCATGCTCGATCGAATCGACCCCCGCGCGGACCGCGGCCAGAATGCCTCTCGCGCCATGCGCGTGTGCCGCGGCCTTGAGATGGAGTGAATGAGCAGTGTCGACGATCGCCTTCATTTCGGCGTCGGAGAAATGTTGCTCGAGGCCGAGCGTACCCGGATCGAGCACGCCACCGGTGGCCATGAATTTGATGACATCGACGCCCAACGCGGCGATCCGCCGCACTTCGCGCGCGCACTCGTCGGGGCCGGTGCAAACGCCAATCTGGCCACGCTGGTTGATCGCGGCCGAGAGCTCGGGGGCGAAGCCGACCGCCGCGTCGGCATGGCCGCCGATCATCGATAGCGCCGGCCCCGACATCAACACGCGCGGGCCAGGAAAGCTGCCGTCGCGGATGGCGTCGCGGGTGGCGATTCCGGCGACACCGGGACTACCGAGATCGCGGACAGTCGTGAAGCCCGCGCGGGCCATCACCAAGGCGTTCTTGAGGCCGACGGTTGCGGCATAGGCTTCGGAATATTTCGGTGTGATCGCCTGGTACCAGGGCGTGCCGCTGTCTTGCGTCAAATGGACATGGACGTCGATCAGCCCGGGCATGACCGTCTTGCCGCCCAGGTCGATCACGGTCGCGCCCGCAGGGGCTGTGGCGCCGCTTTCGATCCGCTCGATGCGGCCGTTCTCAACGATAACCGTCGATGGCCCACGCGCCGGTTGCGACGCGTCGACGATCAGCCGGCCGGCCTGGATCGCGAAGGTTTCAGCGTTGGCGGTGGTGGCGGCGAGCAGCGCGGTTGCGGCAATAAGCGTCTTGAACATGAAATTCCCCCTTGCGGTCGGAGGACCGTAGCGAGGAAGAATCTGTCTTCAAGTCTCGATCGACAGGGACAGTCACAAAGTTTGGGCGATCGGCTGGGCGCCAATCGGATGGGCTTAGTGCAGTCGCACCGCCAGCGCGGCAAGAATTGTCGTGCAATCGCGGCTCGAGCGACTGTCGAGCGCTTCGTCGATATGCTCGAGGCACGAGCGCATCGCCACCCGGTGGCCGGGCAGCAGCGCCAGCTGCGTAGTGTAACGGGCGAGGCCTTCCAGCGCGACCATGCCATGTTCGGCGGCCAGCTGGCGAATGGAGTCCATGCGCGCATGCAAGTCGAGCGGCGACAGGCGCTGCCCAAGCTGCTGGATCTCGGCGACGCGGGCGCCGATCTGGCTTCGAACGAGCGTGAGCGGATCACTGGCCATAGTCTTGCCCCTCTGCGCCCCAGAGGTGACAGGCTTAGGTTAAGGCCGCGTTACAACCGTGCGTCAACTTGACAAAAACGACCGCCGCAGCCAATGACCGCGTCGATCGAGCGGCGCCGCGCGCGGGCCGCTTTTCTTATTTTTAGTCAGTGGGACTCGTCATGGCCAAGCCGGCAACCGTCAAGATCAAGCTCGTCAGCACCGCCGACACTGGTTTCTTCTATGTGACCAAGAAGAATCCGCGCAATCAGACCGAGAAGATGGTGTTCAAAAAGTATGACCCGCGCGTGCGCAAGCATGTCGAGTTCAAGGAAACGAAGATCAAGTAGAGCCCTCTTCGCCGCCGGTTTCCCGCGGTCCTGGACCCTTAGTCCCGTCGTTCATCGAGCGATCCGAATTATCCGCCCCATCCCCTTCGATCCCGCCCGCGTCGACCAGCTGCGGCGCCAGCAGTTCTTCGACCGCGGCGACGAACTTCACCACCGAAATCGGCTTCGACACATAGGATTGCGCGCCGGCGCCGCGAATACGTTCCTCGTCGCCCGGGGCGGCGTAGGCGGTCACCGCCATGATCGGCACCTTGCCCAGCTCCTTGTCCGCGCGCAGCAGGCGAATCAGTTCCAGCCCGCTGACATGCGGCAGCTGGATGTCGGTGATCACCAGCTCCGGGCCAAAGCTCCGCGCCGCGTCGAGCGCCAAGCGGCTGTCGGTCACCGCTTGCGGCTCGTGGCCGTGCGCGGCGAGCAGATCGCAGAACAGCTTGATGTTGAGGGCATTGTCCTCGACGATCAGGATCTTGGCCAAACTACCTCCCCAGTCGCGAACATTCGCGGATCGTAAGCCATGACGGGCGCGGCGACAAATGATCCCGTGGCCTTGGCGCTGCGCGCGCTTGCTACCACCTTGGCCGACCAACGGCTGGCGGAACGGTTTCTTTCCCTGAGCGGCATCGACCCTCCCGATATGAGACAGCGGGCCGCCGATCCCGCCTTGCTGGTGGCGCTGCTCACGTTCCTCGAAGCGCACGAACCGGACCTGGTCGCGGTCGCGGCAGCAATCGGGGTCAAGCCCGAAGCCTTGGTCTCCGCTCGCCGCGGACTCGAGTCATGAGCCGCCCGCTCTTGATCACCGACTGCGACGAAGTGCTGCTGCACATGGTTGCGCACTTCGCCGACTGGCTCGACGAGGCGCACGGCATTCATTTCGATCTCGAAAGCGGCCAGTTTGACGACGCGCTGACCGATCGCCGCACCGGTGAGACCGTGCCGACCGACCAGGTGTGGCCGCTGCTTGAAGGCTTCTTTCGCGGCCAGATGCACCGCCAGACGCTGGTCCCGGGCGCGCTCGCAGCGCTGCAGAGGATCGGCGAGGCCGCCGACATCGTCATCCTGACCAACCTCGGCGACGAAGCGCACAGCTGGCGGGTCGAGCAGCTCGCCGGCCACGGTATCCGGCATGAAGTCGTTTGCAACCGTGGCGGCAAGGGCCGGCCATTGCGCGAGATTATCGACCGTTATCGGCCAACCACCACGGTGTTCGTCGACGATCTTCCGGTTCATCACGCGTCGGTCGCCAAGCATGCGCCGGACGTCTGGCGGCTGCACATGGTGGCCGAACCGCGGCTGGCGTCCGCGGTGCCGCCGGCGCCCGATGCCCATGTGCGAATCGACGCGTGGCCAGCCGCATGCCAGTGGGTCCTCGATCGATTTGACGACCGGCGATTCGAGGCACAGCCATGACCAAGACCATCCTCATCACCGGCGCGACAGCCGGGATCGGCGCCGCTTCGGCCCGTCGCTTTGCCGCCGGTGGCTGGCGCGTAATCGCGACCGGCCGCCGGGGCGATCGGCTGCGCGCTTTGGCTGATGAGCTTGGCGATGCCTGCTTGGCGCTCGAGATTGACGTTCGCGACGTGGATGCCGCCGCCCAGCTCGCCCAGCTGTCGCCGCCGTGGGGCGAGATCGACGTGCTGCTCAACAATGCCGGGCTCGCCCCGCCGATGGACGTGCTGCAGGGCGCCGCGCTCGAGCCGCTGCTAAACACTGTTCAGACCAACATCACCGGCCTTGTCGCCTTGACCCACGCGTTGCTGCCCATGCTGATCGAGCGCCAGGGCGCGGTCATCAACCTGTCGTCGGTGGCCGCGACTTACCCCTATCGCGGCGGCGCGGTGTACGGCGCCAGCAAGGCGTTCGTCCGGCAATTCTCGCTCGACCTGCGCTGCGACCTTGCCGGCACCGGGGTGCGGGTGACGGCGATTGACCCGGGCATGGCCGAAACCGAGTTCACGTTGGTCCGCACCGGCGGCGACCAACAGGCGTCCGACGAGCTCTATGCCAAGATGGACCCGATGACGGCCGATGATCTTGCCGGGACCATCTGGTGGATCGCGACTTTGCCGCCGCACCTCAACATCAACGCGATCGAATTGATGCCGGTCAGTCAGAGCTTCGCCGGCTTTGCCGTCGCCCGCGACCAATAAAACCCTCCCCCATGATGGGGGAGGGCAGGGTGGGGGTGATGGTGGCGCTGCCTCAGCTTCCTTCCGGAGACTCCACCCCTCCCCAACCCCTCCCCATCAAGGGGAGGGGCTTTTGAGGTTGACCGAAACCGAGCATCGGTGTTGAGGGCGCAGCCATGAGCATTGATCAGCGCCTTACCGAGCTTGGCATCACCCTTCCGCAACCCGCCGCGCCCGTCGCCGCTTACGTCCCCGCGGTCGAAATCGGGGGTTTGCTCCACGTCTCCGGCCAGATCAGTTTCGCCGAGGATGGCAGCCTGATCACCGGCCGGCTGGGCGAGGACGTCGATTTGGAAGGCGGCATCGCGGCGGCCCGGCGCTGCGGCGTGATGCTGTTGGCGCAAATCAAGGCGGCGCTCGGGTCGCTCGACCGGGTCGAACGGATCGTCAAGCTGGGCGTGTTCGTAAACAGTACACCGGCGTTCACCGGCCAGCCCAAAGTCGCCAACGGTGCCTCCGAATTGATGCAGCAAGTGTTCGGCGAAGCGGGCCGCCATGCCCGCAGCGCGGTCGGCGTCGCCGTCCTGCCGCTGGGTGTTGCCGTCGAGGTCGATGCAATCGTCGCCATCAAGGCCTGATCCGCTCGATCCCGGCTCCGCTGGCTTTGCCCATCGCGGCCTGCATTATGGCGCCGGCTTCCCCGAAAACAGTCTGCTCGCCTTCGCTGCCGCCGTGGAATACGGCGCCGGGATCGAGTGCGATTTGCGGCTGACGGCCGACGACCAAATCCTCGTGTTTCACGATGCCGATGCCTGGCGGATGTGCGCGAGCCCGCTGCGGATTGGCGCGTCGACCCATGGCCAGCTCGATCGGCTTCGGGTCGGCGAGGGGCCGATTCCGACCCTTCCCAGCCTGCTGGCCCTGGTCGCCGGGCGCGTCCCGCTGCTGCTCGAAGTCAAGGTCGACGGCGACCTCTGGCGCTGGATTCCGGCCCTTCGTCGGGATCTTGATGGCTATGGCGGGCGCTTTGGCGTGATGAGTTTCGATCCGCGTTTGGCGCGTCTCCTCAAGACCAACCTTCCGGCCATTCGGCGAGGGCTTGTAATTCGCCATTCCATGTCGCCGCTCAAGCGCTGGCTGGCGCTACGGCTGGCTGCGCCCGACTTTCTCGCCATCGACAAGGCCGCGCTCGGTCAGGACTGGGTCGCCCGTGGGCGTCAGCGCCTGCCGGTCTACGCCTGGGCAGTCGATACCGCCGAGCAACGGCGGACAGCCTCGGTTCACGCCGACGCCCTCATTTGGGAAGCCGATGGCCGACCGTGAAACCGAGCTGAGCGTGCGCCTCGCGCCGGGGGTCGCGGCCATCGATGCCGGCGCCTGGGACCGCCTGGCCGGGAGCGACCCGTTTCTCAGCCACGCGTTCCTGAGCGCGCTTGAAGACTCGGGCAGCGTCGGCCCCGGCACCGGCTGGACGCCGGCCCCGATCATCATCGAGGACGAAACCGGCGCGCTGGCCGCCGCCGCACCGGCCTATTTGAAGACCCACAGCCAGGGCGAATATGTGTTCGACCACGGCTGGGCCGATGCGTATCAGCGGGCCGGCGGGCAATATTATCCCAAGTTGCAGATCGCCGTGCCGTTCACGCCCGTGCCGGGTCCGCGGCTGCTTGGCCATTTCCCGCAACAATTGCTCGCCGCGGCGGAAGCAGTGACGGTGCAAAATGGCCTGTCTTCGGCCCACATCACCTTTCTCAATGACGCCGGCGCGGCCGAGTGTGATCGGCGCGGCTGGCTGATCCGCCACGGCATCCAATATCATTGGCACAACCGCGGCTATGGCAGCTTCGACGACTTCCTCGCCGCGCTGACCAGCCGCAAGCGCAAGGCGATCCGCCGCGAGCGCGCCGCCGCCCGCGACGGTTTGGAGTTCGCCGCGCTTGCCGGCAGCGCCATCGGCGCGGCCGAATGGGACGCAATGTGGGCGTTCTACCAGGACACCGGCAGCCGCAAATGGGGTCAGCCCTATCTCACCCGGGCCTTTTTCGACCGAATCGGCGAGGAGTTGGGCGACCGTCTGCTGCTATTGCTAGCTTACCGCGACGGCAGGCCGATCGCCGGCGCGCTCAACCTGGTTGGCCCCGACATCATTTATGGCCGCTACTGGGGCACCATCGAAGAAGTCCCCTTCCTCCATTTCGAGCTCAGCTATTATCAGGCGATTGAATGGGCGATTGAGCATCGCCTGTCGTCAGTCCAGGCCGGCGCGCAGGGGGAGCATAAGCTCGCTCGCGGCTATGAGCCGGTGATTTCCCGCTCGGCCCATTTCCTCGCCGATCCGGGCCTGCGCCAGGCGGTCGCAACCTACCTCGGCGGTGAGAGAGCGGCGATCGCGGCCGAGGCGGAATGGGAGCGGGCGGCGTTGCCTTATCGCGCGGCATCGTCCGGATAGACCGCGACGCGGCGGCCGCTGGCATCAGCGACGCCGCGGTACATCGCCGGGGTCGTAAAGCCCCATGCCATTTTGCCCGACGGCGCGACCGCGATCATCCCGCCCTTGCCGCCGAGCGCCTTGATGTCGGCGAGCACGGCGTCGAGCGCCTGTTGCAGCGGTTCGCCACCGATCCGCACCCGCGCCGCCACTTCGTGCGTGGCGACAGCACGGATGAAATATTCGCCCGATCCGGTCGCGGAGATGGCAGCGGCGCGGTCGTCGGCGTAGGTGCCGGCGCCGATCAAAGGCGAATCGCCAATCCGGCCCCAGCGCTTGGCGGTCAGGCCGCCGGTCGAGGTCGCCGCCGCGACATGGCCATTCATGTCGACCGCGACGGCGCCGATGGTGCCGTATTTCATCTGGTCGTCGAAGCCGCCGCCAGCCAGCAACTCCTCGAGCTGGCGCCGCCGCTCGGGAATCTCGAACCATCTGTTCTCGACCTGCTCCAAACCCGCCGTGCGGGCGAATGCATCGCCGCCGCTGTGCGACAGGAAGACATGCGGGCCGTGCTCCAGCAGGTGCCGGGCAAGACTGATCGGGGCCCGCGTCGTGCGCAACCCCGCGACCGCTCCAGCGCGGCGCGTGGCGCCGTCCATCAATGCTGCATCGAGTTCGATGTGGCCGTCGTGGGCGAGCACGCTGCCGCGCCCGGCGTTGAAGCACGGATCCTCTTCCAGTACGCGGGCCGCGGCTTCGACCGCATCAAGTGCGCTGCCTCCGCTATCGAGAATTGCCCCACCGGCGGCCATGGCCTCGTCGAGCCCGTCGAGCGCACTCGACTCTTTTTCGCGGTCCATGTCGGCGACGCCCATCGCCCCCGCGCCGCCGTGGATTACCAGTTTCCAATTGCCTGTCATGGGCGGCCCATAGCCGCACCCATCCGACGATTCCAGTTGACTCATCGTCGAGTGATATTATTATGATATCAAATTAAGGGAGGATGTTGTGGCAAAAGATGATGTGATCGCGTTGACGTCGAGCCGGGAACGACTGGCGTCGACCATGAGCGGTTTTGCAATGCTGTTCGCGCTGCTGGTGGTGATTGCCCTGCAGGTGGCGGGGGTCGTCAACCTGAGTAACCATGCGGCGGGCTGGCTACCGGTCCTGAGCGTGATTGTCGGGCCGATCCTGCTGATCCTGATCGCCCCCGGCTTTTACATGCTGCAACCCAACCAGGCGGTCGCGATTACCTTGTTCGGCGATTATCGCGGAACGGATCGAGTGACGGGATTGCGCTGGACCTGGCCGTGGATGGGCAAAAAGAAAGTCTCGGTTCGCGCCAACAATTTCATCTCTGACAAGATCAAGGTCAACGATCTGCGCGGCAACCCGATCGAGATGGCGGCGCAAATCGTCTGGCGCGTCGTCGATAGTGCGCAGGCGTTATTCGACGTCGATGATTATCAGGCATTTGTCCGCGTCCAGGTCGAAGCCGCGATCCGCACCATCGGCTCGCGCTATCCCTATGACGATTTCGAACATCAGGAGATCACGCTGCGCGGCAATCACGACCAAGTCGGGGTCGAACTGCGCGGCGAGTTGCAGGCGCGCCTCGCGGTGGCCGGCATCACGGTCGACGAATGCGGCTTCACCCACTTGGCTTACGCGCAGGAAATCGCCGGCGCGATGCTTCGCCGCCAACAGGCACAAGCGGTGGTCGCGGCGCGCAAGACGCTGGTCGAGGGCGCGGTCGGGTTGGTCGAGATGGCGCTGGCCATGCTCAGCGAGAAAAAGGTCTTCGAGCTCGACGACGATCGCCGCGCGGCGATGGTCTCGAACCTGATGGTCGTGCTGTGCGGTGAGCGCGACACTCAACCGGTGGTCAACACCGGAACGCTCTACCAGTAGGTCGATGGCGGCCAATTAAATGAACGGCGGCGCCGAGCGAAAAGTCTATCCCCTCAGGGTGGACACGGCCCTGTGGAGCGCGGTCGAACGTTGCGCCGCCGCCGACTTGCGCAGCATCAACGCCGAGGTTGAATGCCTGCTGCGCGAGGCCTTGCGCGCCCGCGGCGTCAAATTGAAGGCCGCGGTCCCGCGCAAGCGCGGCCGCCCACCCAAGGAGGCAAAATGAGCGATAATCCCGAATGGTTTGCCCCGAAGCGCTACGGTCTTGGCTCGGGCATGCCGATTGCCTGGCAGGGCTGGGTGGTGTTGGCCGCATTCTTCGCGATTACCGCTGGCGCCACCGCCGTCTTCGCCAGGCAGCCATTGATTCTTGCTTCGATCCTGGTTCCGGCAGTTGCCATCCTGTTGGTGATTACCGCCCGCACCACGCGCGGCGGCTGGCGCTGGCGCTGGGGCAAAGACGACTAGGTCTTTGATCACGGCGGGTTCCGCGCCTATATCGTGGCCCATGTCCTCAATCCGTCCCTGGCGCGATATCGTGCGGCGCAAATCGCGCCAGATCATGGTCGGCAATGTCGCCGTCGGCGGCGATGCGCCAGTCACGGTGCAGACGATGACCAATACGCCGACCAGCGACGCCAAGGCAACGATCGACCAGATCCGCCGCTGCGAGGAAGCCGGCGCCGACATTATCCGCGTGTCGTGCCCCGACGTCGAAAGCACCGCGGCATTGAAGGAGATTGTCCGCGCGGCCAACGTGCCGATCGTCGCCGACATCCACTTTCACTATAAGCGCGCGCTTGAAGCGGCCGACGCCGGCGCCGCCTGCCTGCGCATCAATCCCGGCAACATCGGTTCGGAGCAAAGGGTCAAGGAAGTCATCGCCGCTGCCCGCGCCAATGGCTGCGCGATCCGCATCGGCGTCAACGCCGGCAGCCTCGAGAAGGATTTGCTCGAGAAATACGCCGAGCCGTGCCCGGAGGCGCTGGTCGAAAGCGCGATGGACCATATCCGCATTCTCGAGGACCATGGGTTTCGCGACTATAAGGTCGCGGTCAAGGCGTCCGACCTGTTCCTGGCCGTCGCCGCTTACCAGCAGCTCGCCGACCAGGTCGATTGCCCGCTCCACCTCGGCATCACCGAAGCTGGCGGCCTCATCGGCGGCACCGTCAAATCGTCGATCGGCATGGGCGCCTTGCTGTGGGCGGGGATTGGCGACACCATCCGCGTCTCGCTCTCGGCCGAGCCCGAAGAAGAAGTCCGCGTCGGCTACGAGCTCCTCAAGAGCCTCGGCATTCGCAATCGCGGGGTACGCATCGTGTCCTGCCCGAGCTGCGCCCGTCAGGGTTTCGACGTCATCCGCACCGTCGAAGCGCTGGAGGAGCGGCTGCAGCATATCCGCACACCCATGTCGCTGTCGGTGCTGGGCTGCGTCGTCAACGGCCCCGGCGAAGCGCGCGAGACCGACATCGGCATTACCGGCGGCGGCAATGGCACCCACATGGTCTATCTGTCGGGGGTTACCGACCATCACATCCGCGACGAAGCGATGATCGACCACATCGTCCATTTGGTCGAAGCCAAAGCGGCGGAAATCGACGCTGCCGAAATGGCGGAAACAAAGCTCCACGCCGCCGAGCAGGTTTAGCTTTTTTTCACTTTCCGGGCGCACCTTGGCGCCATGACCAAGCTGTTACTGATCCTGATTCTGGGCGGCGCGTTCGCCGATCAGCTTGCAACATCGCGGTCCGATCCGCCGCTCCTGATCGACGCTTCACCAGCCCCGACCAGCACCGCATCTCTCGACGTCCCCGACTAGCCTGCTAAGCGCGGCGCGTGAACCGCGTCGCCCAACATCCGGTCCAGGCTTTCCTTGTCGCGCTCGCCGCGGTCGGCGTGCTGTCGGCGATGGACGCCGTGATGAAAGCGCTGGTGCTGGCCATCGGCCTTTATGCGGTCAGCATCTGGCGGGCGCTGGTCGGCCTGATTCTTGCCGGCACCTTCTATTTGCCGCGGCGCTTGCCGTGGCCGCGCCGCGCGACGCTCAAGATTCATGTTGGCCGCGGCGTCCTGGTGACGGTGATGGGGCTGCTGTTTTTCTGGGGCCTGGGCCGAATCCCGATGGCCCAGGCGATCGCGCTGACCTTCATCTCGCCGCTAATCGCGCTGGTGCTGGCCGCGCTGTTCCTTGGGGAGCACATCGGCCCACGCTCGATCATCGGTTCGTTCGCAGCGTTCGCCGGGGTGATCGTCATCGTCCTTGGCCAGCTCCGCGCCGAGCTTGGCCCGGGCGTGCTAGTCGGCAGCGTGGCCGTGCTCGGCTCGGCGATCTGCTACGCCGGCAACATTGTGCTCATGCGCCACCAGGCGCTGGCCGCCAAGCCGCTCGAGATCAGCTTCTTTCAGAGCCTGACCGTGACCGCGCTGCTGGTCGCTTCGGTGCCGTTTCTCGGCCCCCCGGCGTGGCCCGGGCTGCAGTGGAGCTGGGTGGTCGTCGCCGCGCTGATGTCATTTTCCGGCGTGCTGCTGTTTTCGTTTGCTTATGCCCGGGCGGAGGCGGGCTATCTTTCGGTCACCGAATATACCGGCTTCCTGTGGGCGGCCGCTTTGGGCTGGTTGGTGTTTCATGAGCCGGTGTCGCTGTACACGCTGGCGGGCGCGGTGCTGATCGTCGGCGGCTGCCTGGTGGCGGCGCGGCGCGAGCCCAGCGATGCCGCGCCCGAGATGGAAGTCGCGGCCTAGCTGCGCCCGGCGAGCAGGTTCACGGTCAGTGCGAACACCCCGACATTATAGATGAAACCGGCGACCGAATGCGCGGTCACCACCTTGCGGATGTGGGGCGAGGTTACATTGGTATCGGACACCGCCAGCGTGCAGCCGATGGTGAAAGCGAAATAGACGAAGTCGGCGAATTCGGGGTGTTTGCCGGTGCCGGGAAATTCAATCCCGGCCATGTCCTTGCCGCCGTCGTCCGAGGTGTAGAACAGATGCGCGTAATGCAGCGAATAGACCGCGTTGGCGAACACCCAGGCCATGATCAATGTGAGGATAGTCAGGCTGATATCTGCCAGGCTGGTCTTGGTGGTCATCGCCAGCTGGCTGCCGACCGCGACCAGCACGACGCTGGTCAGCGCGAAGGCGACGATCAGCAGCACACCGCGATTCGCGTCATTCTCCTCGGCCGCGAGGCGCATCTCCTTTTCCTTGTGGCGGAACAGGTTGATGCAACTCAGGACGAACACCAGCGCGGCAAAGTCGAAACCGTACATCACGCCCAGCCACCAGGGCGAAACCAGCACCGACGATCCGACGCCCAGGATCAGCATCGCGAGAAACAGCAGGAACCGCATCGGTGCGAAGCGATTGCCGATGCCTTTGCGCTTTGCCATGGCCGCGCAACCTAGTGCGCGATCCGCGCCGGTCCAGCGAAAGGTTACCGATGCCCTGGGTTTATCTGATCGTCGGTGGGCTGTTTGAAGTCGGCTTCACCACGACGCTGCGTTTCGTCGACGGCTTCCGCAACGGCCCATGGACGCTGGCCTTCCTGGTTTCGGTGGCGATCAGCATGGCGCTCCTCGAGCTTGCCGCGCGCACTATCCCGATGGGTACCGCTTATGCGGTGTGGGGCGGCATCGGCGCGATCGGAACGGTTATCGTTGGCATGCTATGGTTCGGCGAGCCGGCGTCGGTGGTTCGCGCGCTGTTGATCCTGGCAATCGTCGCCGCCATCGCCGGCTTGCGACTTACCGCCTAACCGCCGGCTTCAAAAGCGGCGCGATGTCGGGGCTTTCCTCGATCGAGCGATAGAATTTCGGCGTCGGAAATGGCCCCCGCGCCTGCTCGTAGGCATAGCCCAGCGACAGCAGCAGCGCCTCGCTCCACTTGGGGCCGATGAAGCTCAGCCCGACCGGCAGCCCCTTGACCAGGCCCATCGGCACGGTGAGGTGCGGATAGCCGGCGACGGCCGCCAGCGAGCCAGCCCCGCCGCCCGAAACCTGGTCGCCGTTGACCGCGTCGATCTTCCACGCCGGCGGCATCGTCGGCCCGACCAGCGCGTCCAGCATGTTGGCTTTCAACAGCCGGTCGATCCCATTTGGTCCAGCGGCGAGAAAACTGGTTTGGCGGGCTTTCTTATAGCCCGGATCATCGAGGCCTTTGGTCGCTTGCGCTTTGACGAATGTCTCCTGCCCGAACAGCGCCAATTCCTCGGCGGAATGGGCGGTGTTGAACGCGATCACGTCGGCCAGCGTGCGCACCGGGATCGGCGCCGGGCTGCCCGCCAGATAGGCGTTGAGGTCCGCCTTGAGCTCGGTGAGCAGCACCGTCAGTTCGTTGCCGCCGATCGCTTTGTCGTCGAATTTCTTGATCTCGACCAAAGTCGCGCCGCGTTCGCGCAGTACCGCAAGCGCGGTTTCGAGAGCGGCGTCGGTGCCGAATCCCGAGGCGAAGCGCATCACGCCGATGCGCTTGCCGCGCAACGAGCCAGCGTCGAGCGTCGCGGCATAATTCGTCTTGCGCTGGTCGGCCTCGCGCGTTGCCGGATCGGCCGGGTCGCTGCCGGCGATCACAGTCAATAGTTCGGCCGCCTCGCGGACGCTGGCCGTAATCGGCCCCGGCGTGTCCTGGCTGTGGCTGATGGGGACGACATAGGTTCGGCTGACCAGGCCGACGGTTGGCTTCAAGCCGACGATGCCGTTGATTGCCGCCGGGCAAGTGACGGACCCATCGGTTTCGGTGCCGATCGCCATGCGAACCAGGCCGGCGCCAACCGCCGCGCCGCTGCCGCTCGAAGATCCGCATGGGCTGCGATCGAGCGCGTAGGGATTGTGGGTCTGGCCGCCGACCGCGCTCCAGCCCGAAATTGAACTATTGGAACGGATGTTGGCCCATTCGCTCAAATTGGTCTTGCCGACGATGATGGCACCCGCTGCGCGCAACCGCGCCACCAAGGGCGCATCGCGATTGGTGACGTTGTTGGCCAGCGCCAGGCTGCCGGCGGTGGTCGGCACCGGGCCGGCCATTTCGATATTGTCTTTGATCACCATCGCTATCCCAGCGAGTGCCCCGCTGGTCCCCGATGCATCCAGGCGCCGCGCTTGCTCAACTGCGGTCGGATCGATCGCAATGATCGATCCCAGCTGCGGGTCAATCTGCTGAATGCGCGCGATCGCCTCCAAGGTCGCGGCCTCGGCCGGCCCCGCCGCGACCACGGGCGCGGCGGCTACCGGCTCGGACGCGGCGATGATCGGCACCGGGGCTACGGCTGCCGGCGGGGACGGCGTGGTCGAGCAGCCACCTAGCGTCGCCATCAGGCTCAAAACTGCAATCTTGTTCATCACGGGTTCCCCACCTTTGGTCGCCGGACACTGCCTAATCGACGGATCGCGGCTTGGCGACTCGTCGGCCCGGCACGGCACTTTGTCGAAGCGTGGCATGTTGTCAGCGGATGTTCACGTCCCCGCCTTCACCGCCGCGCCCATGACTAACTCAACCAAGCGCTGCATTCTCCTTGCCGGCTCCGCTTTCGTTGTCGCCGTGCCGGCTTTCGCCCAGGACACGCCGCCACCCCGGCAGTCCCCCGGAACTGCCCAGCCGGCGACGGTTGCCCCTGCATCGCAGGCCAACCCTGACGAAAGTGGCGACGAGGAAGACATCGTCGTCACCGGCCAGCGTCCGCGCGGGTCGGTGGTCGGCGACATCCCGCCCGAAAACACGCTGACCGGCCGCGACGTCCGCGCCACTGGGGCGACCAACATCACGGAACTGCTGGACGCGCTCGCCCCGCAGATCGGCAGCGCGCGTGGCCGCGGCGGCGAGCGGCCGATCCTACTCTTGAACGGACAGCGGATCTCCGGGTTTCGCGAACTTCGCGACATCCCGACCGAAGCCATTCAGCGGGTCGAGATCTTGCCCGAGGAAGTCGCCCTTAAATATGGCTACCGCGCCGACCAGCGCGTGGTGAATATCGTTCTGCGGGAACGCTTCCGCTCGACTGCAGTCCAGCTTCAGGCCGGCGCCGCGACCGAAGGCGGCGAGGTGAGCGGTCTTGCCGACGTCACCCGGATCATGCTCAGCCGCAACAGCCGGACGACGGTCAATCTCCACGCCGAAGGCAATAGCGCGCTGACCGAAAGCGAGCGCGATATCAATTCTCCCGATGCGCGGACTTTGATCGGGTCGCAGCGCGACCTGCGCGGCACGATCACCCATAATCGCAAGATTCTCGGCAACGTGTCGGCGACGATCAACGGCGAGCTCGAACATTCTGAAGGCAAGTCCCTGATCGGCTTCCCGCTCTCCGGGCCGCTCGATCCCAGAGTGCGCGATACGTCGGCCGACACGGCCCATGCCGGCGTGGCGCTCAACTGGGACAAGGACAAATGGCGCTGGTCGGCGACCAGCAATGCCGACTTGTCACGCAATCTCACCCTGAGCGATCCAAACGAGCCGCCCGCGTTTCGTGACAGCAGCCGATCCAATCGCGCTTCCGGGAATCTCGATCTCAATGCCAACGGGCCATTGTTCAAGCTTCCCGCCGGCGATGCTACCGCCACTTTCCGGGTCGGCGGCAGCACCTTGCACCAGAACAGCCGTACGCGCCGAGGCGACGTAATTACCTCCGGTTCGCTCGGTCGCACCCAAGGCCAAGCGTCGGCCAATTTCGACTTGCCAATTTCGCGCCGGGGTCGCGGTTTCAGCGCGCTCGGCAATCTGTCGCTGAACACCAACGCCGAGGTCGACCAATTGTCCGACTTCGGTACGCTGGCCCTCTTCGGTGCCGGTGCGAACTGGTCACCAAAGCCGCCGCTCAACCTGATCGCCAGCTGGACCCGCGAGGAAGGCGCGCCGTCGGTCGCGCAGCTTGGCGACCCGATCCTCGACACGCCGGGTACCCGAATATTCGAGTTCACCTCGGGGGAAACCGTGGTGGCCAACGTCACCACCGGCGGCAATCCCGATCTCCAGGCCGACCGCCGCAACGTGCTCAAGTTCGGCGCCAACTGGCGGCCCTCGACCAAGCTCGATTTGCGGCTGCGCGCCGATTACGTCCACTCGACCATCGACCGGCCGATCGCCAGCTTCCCTGGGCCGAGCGCGGCGCTCGAGGCCGCGTTCCCCGAACGCTTCGTCCGCAATGGCTCCGGCCAGCTGATCAGCGCCGACCTCCGTCCGGTCAATTTCGACAGCGCGACGCGCGACACGCTGCGCTGGGGGTTCGATTGCACCAAGCCGCTGAAATCGGCGCGACCATCGCAGGCGTTGATTGACCAGTTTCGCGCGCGTCGGGCAGCTGCCGGCGGCGCTCCGCCCGAAGGCGGGCGGCCGGACGATGGCGGCGATCGTGGCGGCGGCGGCGGATTTGGCGGCGGTGGCCGGGGCGGCTTTGGCGGTGGCGGCTTTGGTGGCAGGCGGCAGGGCGGCCGGCTGACCTTCTCTCTGACCGACACCATCACTTTCGTCGATCGAGTGACTATCCGGCCCGGCTTGCCCGAGCTTGACTATCTGCACGGGGACGCTTTCGGGTCGTCCGGCGGGCGCTCGCGCCACGAGGTAGAGGCCCAAGCGGGCTGGTCGAACAACGGTCTCGGCGCTCGGCTATCGGGCAATTGGCGCAGCGGCACCACGGTCGACAGCGCGACTGCCGGCAATCTGCATTTCTCGTCGCTGGCGACGTTCGACTTGCGATTGTTCGCCAACCTTGGCGAGCGCTTCGATTTGGTCGCCAAGCATCCTTGGTTGCGCGGCACCCAGGTCCGGCTCGAGGTTAAGAACATGTTCGATGCCAAACCTAATGTTCGCGACGCCGCCGGCCTGGTGCCGAACAGTTATCAGCCCGACCTTCTTGACCCCTTGGGCCGCACCGTCAGCGTCTCGATCCGCAAGCTGTTCTCGCCGCCGCCAAGCTTCTTCCGCCGCTCAGCGCCGCCGACCCCGGCAAGCTAAGTCTTTCCGCGCGTCGCCGAAATGTGCTTTAGCGCGGCCAATGACCACGCTGCAGCCGGTCCGGGGGACGCAAAGCCTGTTGGGAGAGGACGCCGACCGCCTGGCCGCGGTCGTGGCGGCGTTCGATCGCGTGCGCCGGCTGTTCGGCTTCAAGCGGGTCGAAGTGCCGATCATCGAGGATACGGCGGTATTCGCCCGCTCGATCGGCGAAACCACCGACATCGTCTCCAAGGAAATGTACACATTTGAGGATCGCGGCGGCGATTCGATCACGCTTCGCCCCGAATTCACCGCCGGCATCGCCCGCGCCTATCTCTCCGAAGGCTGGCAGCAGCATGCGCCGGGGACGGTCGCGACCCACGGACCCGCGGTCCGCTCCGAGCGCCCGCAGAAAGGCCGCTTCCGCCAATTCCACCAGCTCGACGCCGAGATCATCGGCGCCGCCGAGCCGCAGGCGGACGTAGAAATCCTGTGCTTCGGCGACCAACTGCTGCGCGAGCTCGGCATATCCGACGGTGTGACGCTCGAGTTGAACACGCTCGGCGATCCGCAAACGCGCGATGCTTGGCGCGCCAAGCTGGTCGAATATTTCAGCGCGCATCGTTCGGCCTTGTCCGAAGACAGCGTCGCCCGGCTCGACCGCAACCCTCTGCGAATCCTCGACAGCAAGGATCCGCGCGACCGAGCGCTGGCTGCGTCGGCCCCCGCGATCGACGATTATCTGACGCCGGAAGCGGCCGATTTCTTCGGAGCCGTCACGGCCGGGCTCGATGCTGCAGGCGTTGCCTGGACGCGCAGCCCGGGCCTTGTGCGCGGCCTCGATTACTACCGCCATACGGCATTCGAATTCGTCACCGACCGCTTGGGATCGCAGGGTACGGTCATCGCCGGCGGCCGCTACGACGGCCTGATCGAAGCCCTCGGCGGCCCACCCACCCCAGCGGTCGGCTGGGCGGCCGGCATTGAGCGGCTGGCGATGATGATCAAGGCTCCCGCGACCGAGGTCATTGATGTGGCTATCGTGGCTGAGGACAATCGCGCCAACATGTCAGCCGTCGGCGTCGTTGCGCAACTGCGCGCCAAGGGCCTGTCAGCAGAAATCTATGCGACCGGCTCACCCCGCAAAAGGCGCGATCGAGCTGTCAAAAGGGGTGCCGAGAACATTTTGACTCTCGATATCGGTGAAGACCGCATTACCATGCGCTTGAGTGGCGTTTCCCCGGCAAAAATCGAGGCCGCATTGAGGGGCTTTGTCTGGCCGGAGCCAAGCGCGGCATGACCACCATTTCGCCGGAACGGATCGCCTCGATCGAGGCGAGGAAGCATGAGCTGTCGGCGGCGATGGCGGCGGAGGATCTCGGGCGCGATGATTTCGTCCGGCTGTCCAAGGAATATGCGGCGCTTGAGCCGGTCGCCGACGCCGCCCGCGAAGTGCGCCGCCTGCGCGCCGAGCTTCAGGTGCTGACCCATCTCGCCGCCGATCAGAGCGCCGAGGCCGAGCTGCGCGAAATGGCCGAGCTTGAAGCCAGTGATATTCGCGTCCGCCTGCCCGAGGCGGAGCGGGCGCTGGCGGTGCACCTGTTGCCACGCGACGCCGCCGACGACCGCGCCGCGATGCTCGAAGTACGCGCCGGTACCGGCGGTGATGAAGCGGCTTTGTTCGCCGGTGATTTGCTGCGGATGTACCAGCGCTTCGCCGAGGAACGCGGCTGGCGCTTCGAATTGATCTCGGCCAGCCAATCCGACATCGGCGGCTATAAGGAAGCGATTGCCTCGATCGCCGGCTCGGGCGTGTTCGCCAAATTGAAATTCGAAAGCGGCGTCCATCGCGTCCAGCGCGTCCCGGCGACCGAAAGCGGCGGCCGCATCCACACTTCGGCGGCGACCGTCGCGGTGCTGCCCGAGGCCGAGGACGTCGACGTCCAGATCAATGACAACGATCTGCGGATCGACGTCTACCGCTCGTCTGGCCCCGGCGGCCAGTCGGTCAACACCACCGACAGCGCGGTCCGCATCACCCATTTGCCGACCGGTCTGGTGGTCATCCAGCAGGACGAAAAATCGCAGCACAAGAACAAGGCCAAGGCGCTCAAGGTGCTGCGCACGCGGCTTTACGAACTCGAGCGCAACCGCTTGGCCGACGAACGCGCCGGGGCGCGCAAGTCGATGGTCGGATCGGGCGATCGGTCGGAGCGCATCCGCACTTACAATTTCCCCCAAGGCCGCGTCACCGATCACCGCATCAATCTGACCCTGCACAAATTGGACGCGATCCTCGAAGGTCCGGGCCTGAGCGAATTGGTCGAAGCTTTGGTGTCGGAAGACGAAGCCGAGCGGCTCGCCGGCCTCGACGAGGTGTGACCCCGCTCGCCGACGCGGCGCAGCGGCTGGGCCAAGTGTCCGACACGCCCTTGCTCGATGCCGAACTGCTGCTCGCGCACGCGCTTGGCGTCGACCGCAAGCAGCTGCTGCTGAAACCGCCCGCCGACGTTCCGGCTGAATTCGAAGCCTTGCTGGCGCGGCGTCTGGCTGGCGAACCAATCGCCTACATCCTCGGCACGCGCGCCTTCTGGTCGATCGACCTGGACGTCGGTCCGGGCGTGCTCATCCCGCGCCCCGACAGCGAGACGCTGATGGATGCCGCGGTCGCGCATTTTCGCGACACACCGGGTCCCAGGCGCATCCTCGATCTCGGCACCGGCTCGGGCGCGCTGTTGCTCGCCGCGCTGGATCAGTGGCGACAAGCCACCGGCCTCGGCATCGACAGCTCGCCCGCCGCACTCGCCATTGCGCAGCGCAATGCCGAACGGCTCGCCATGGCCAACCGTGCCGAATTCCGCCACGGCGACTGGGCCGCCGGCATGACCGAGCGCTTCGACCTGATCCTGTGCAACCCGCCTTACGTCGCCACATCCGCCACGCTCGGCCCGGGGGTCGCCGAGTATGAGCCGCACACGGCCTTGTTCGCTGGCGACGACGGCCTCGATGCACTGCGCCGGCTGGCCCCGCAATTGCCACCGCTGCTCGGCGCTGGCGGGCTCGCGGCGGTCGAGATTGGTTACGACCAGTCGGACGCCGCCGCTGCCCTGCTGGCGAACGGCGGACTTTCGGCGAACCTGGCACGCGATCTCGCCGGCCGGCCCCGCGCTATTCTGCTAACGGCTTGCTAACCTGTGTTTGATAACATGCGCTTGAACGAAATCGCTTGGCATTCATCCAATGCGGCACTACATCGTTGGACAGGGTCGGGCCCGCTCCACCATTAACGATTGAGCGCAGCCCGTCTCCACCCCCGACGCATTTCGGCCGTTCGCTTGGCGCATTTAGCGCAGACCGGAACGAAAGGGTCAGAGCCGCGCCCGATCCTGCTTTAGGAGAAGGTCGCCGCCCTGCCCGCCAGAAGCGAAAGGGATAGCTTCTACTTTGAGGGAAGTAGCATTTGATCAATAATCGACAACAGGGTGGTCGCCGTCGCGGCCGCGGAGGCCAACGGCCCCAGAATCTCGGTGGACGGCCAGACGGCAATCGTCAGGACAATCGCCAGCGTGGCAACGCCGCCCAGCTCCTGGAAAAATACAAGAGCATGGCCCGCGATGCGCAGCTTGCGGGTGATCGCGTCCAGACCGAATATTATCTGCAGTTCGCGGATCATTATTACCGCATTCTCGGTGAAAGCCGCGCCCGTTTTGATGAGCAGCGCCGGGCCCGCGGCGAAGACGTCGATGATGCTGACAACGGCTCGTCTTATAACGAGCCTGGTTTTCAGCCTGGCGACGACGATCAGATGGATGCCGGCGACGATCAGGGATCCCAGGATGATGGCGGCGACGATGATCGCCCGCAGCGCAACGATCGCTACGAACGCGACCGGCCGCAGCCGCGCGAATCGCGCGACCGCTATGAGGGTCCAGACCGCAATGAGCGCCCTGAGCGCGACGCCCGTCCGGAGCGCAGCGAGCGCCCGGAGCGTAACGACCGGCCCCAGGCTGCCGAGCGCAATCCGCGCCGTCCGCGCTATGCGCGCGACGATCGCAATGGCGAAGAGGCCGCCGACCGCGGTGGCAATGCGCCGCTCGCCGCCAGCCCCGAAAGCATCGCCTTCGACGCGCTGCCGCCGGCGATCGGCCGCGTTGACGCTGTCGAGCCGGACAACCCAGAGGACGCTCCGCGCCCTAAGCGCCGCGCGGTTCGCAAGCCGCGCGCCACCGGTGGTGATACCGACGCCGCTCCGGCGGGCTAGTCCTTAAGGAATTACTCCGGGTCCACCGGCCGTGGCCGGTTCTGGTCGTCCAGCGCAACGAAGGTGAACAGGCCCTCGGTGACCTTGATCTCGGTGGCGCCGCGGTCGCGGTTGGCGATGACTTCGATCCGCACGCCCATCGACGTCCGCCCGACCCGCTCGACGGTGGCGAACACCGAAATCAGGTCGCGCAGGTGAATCGGGGCGAGGAATTCCATCCGCTCGATCGCCACCGTCGCGACCGATCCGTTGGCGCGGTACGAGGCGACGATACCCGCGGCGATGTCCATCTGGGAGAGCACCCAGCCGCCGAAGATGTGGCCGTTGGCGTTAATGTCGCCCGGCCCCGGCACGACGCGCAGGACCGGCACCCGTTCAAGACTGCTCATAGGTCATCCTCATGTGTGGGCCTTGCCGCGGCATCGTCGTGCCCGCTCGCTGAACTCAGGAACATCAGGCTCATCAGTCCCGTCGCCAGCAGCACAGTCAGCCCGACGCCAAGCGCCGTGGCGATCAACATATGGATGTGCATACCGCTGTCGCCGCGCGCCACCAGCAAGACGGCGATGGCGGCGATGACGATCGAGAAAAGCGCCAGCCACGCCATGATCTTGCGGAAGCGGCGGAGCAACGACAGGTTGGGATTAGGGTTGAGGTTAGGGCTGGGGACCGGGTCGGGGCTGGGCATGGCTCCCTTTGGCCGCGCCCAATTCGACTAGCAACCCTGCGGGATTATCAAGGCCAGCCGCAGCGCCTATCAAGGTTCGGTTCCGACTCAGCGGGAGGCTTCCATGACCATCGCGGCAATCCTATCATCCAAGGGCAGCGAGGTTGCGACGATCGGCGCCGAGGATCGGGTCAGTGCCGCGGTTGAGACGCTCGGCCAGCGCCGCATCGGTGCGCTGCCGGTGGTCGAGGATGGCCGCATTGTTGGCATAATGTCCGAACGCGATGTCATTTATTGCCTGCGCGATCATGGCGCCGAAGCGCTCGGCTGGCCGGTGTCGCGGGTGATGAGCGCACCGGCGATCACCGCCGATCCGACGACCCCAGTGATGTCCGCCTTGGGGCTGATGACGCAGCGCCGGATCCGCCATTTACCCGTGATGGAAGGCGGTCGGATCATCGGCATCGTCTCGATCGGCGACCTGGTGAAATATCGCATGGACCGCATCGAAGCCGAAGCGGATGCGATGCGCAGCTATATTCAGAGCGCTTGAGGCGAGACCCCAAACTGGCCGGAATCAGCGGCTTACGCCCTTGAATCGGCAAGTTTCCGCCCTATCTTGGCCTCAGCGAAGGCGTGCCGGCGTGTCCGGATCTCGCGCTGTGTGAGGCGGCCCGGGCGAGAAATCGCACCAAGGCGGTTGACGCAACCGGGGTCGGCCCATATAGGCAGCCCCAGCAAGCAGAGGCGGCCCCAACGGGGACGGCCTTTGTTCGCGCTTCTACTTTGTCGGTACAACCGATGCCCGGAGCGATTCGAACCGGGGCTGGATGCGTGTCGGCTCTTTGACATTGTTGGTTTTGATGAAGGGACATGTGGGCGGCGGCCCGGTCTCCTGGAACCTCC
>NZ_JANMCO010000013.1:0-191307 GCF_031361285.1 Sphingomonas sp. | reverse complement strand
TGTTCGTGCCGTTCGTGTTCACACTGAGCGGCATCGCGGTGGTTTACACATCGCTGGTCGCCCTGGTGCAGCGCGACATGAAGAAACTGATCGCTTATTCGTCGGTCGCGCACATGGCGTTCGTGACCTTCGGGCTGTTTGCGTTCAACGTGCAGGGCATCGAAGGCGCGATGATCGTCATGCTCAGCCACGGCCTGGTGTCGGGCGCGCTCTTCCTGTGCGTCGGCGTGGTCTATGATCGGCTGCACACGCGCGAAATCGACCGCTACGGCGGGCTTTCGGACAATATGCCGGGCTATGCTTTGCTGCTCATGCTGTTCACCATGGCCAGCGTCGGCCTGCCCGGCACCAGCGGCTTCGTCGGTGAATTTTTGAGCCTGGTCGGGACCTACCAGATGTCGACCTGGGCGGCGGTGGTCGCCACCACCGGGATCATCCTGGGCGCGGTCTATATGCTCTATCTCTACTGGCGGATCGCATTCGGGACTCTGCGCCACGCCGACGCAGCGGCGATGCCCGATCTGTCGGCGCGCGAATATTGGTTGCTGGCGCCGATCGCCGCCGTGGTGTTGTGGATGGGCGCCTATCCCGAAAGCTTCCTGAGGCCGATCCACGCCGACGTCGGGCGGCTGGTTGAGAGAATTCAGCACGCCGCGCCCAAGGGTGATTCAATGTTCATCGCGGGCAAGCCGCAAGCTCATGTTTCCGAGGCGGCGCACTGATGAACCGGCTGCTGCCCATCCTTCCGGAGTTGATCCTGACCGTCGGCGCGCTGGTGCTGATGATGGTCGCCGCGTTCGCTGGCCGGCGTGGGTTGGGAATCACTAGCTGGTCGGCGGTTGCCCTGCTGATTGCCGCGACTTTCGCGCTGACCGGCGCGCCATCGAACGCCGGGCCACTGTTTGGCGGTCTGATCGCCGCGGATGCGTTCGGCGCGTTCGGCAAGGTGATCATCTTCCTGGCCTCCGCCGTGGCGATCATCGCCGCCCACGGCTGGTTCGAACGCGGCACCGAGCATGGTTCCGAATATTCGGTGCTGATCCTGTTCAGTGCGGTCGGTGGCGCGGTGATGGTTGCGGCGACCAGCTTGATGACGCTGTACGTCGGGCTCGAGCTGATGAGCCTGTCGAGTTACGTGCTGGCCTCCTACCGACGTGGCGACGAACGCAGCGCCGAGGCGGGCCTTAAATATTTTGTCCTGGGCGCGCTCGCCAGCGGCATCCTGCTGTATGGCATTTCCTTGCTCTACGGCTTTACCGGAACGATGGCGTTTCCGGGCATTGCGGCGGCGTTCGCGCGCGAAGGCACGCACTCGATCGGCTTGCTGTTCGGGCTGGTGTTCCTGCTCGCCGGCCTTGCCTTCAAGATCAGCGCGGTGCCGTTCCACATGTGGACGCCCGACGTTTACGAAGGCGCGCCCACGCCGGTCACCGCGTTCTTCGCTTCGGCGCCGAAGGTCGCGGGCGTGCTGCTCGCCACCCGCGTCTGCCTCGAAGCGCTGGGGCCGGCGACCGATGCCTGGCGGCAGATTGTCATCGTCGCGGCCTTGGCCTCGATCTTCCTCGGCGCGGTTGCCGCCTGGGGGCAGACCAACATCAAGCGGCTGTTGGCTTATTCGTCGATCAACAATGTCGGCTTCGCATTGATCGGGTTGGCCGCCGGTGGGCCCAAAGGCGCGTCGTCGGTGCTGTTCTACATGGCCGTCTACGTTGTGATGACCTTGGGCGCGTTCCTGTGCGTGTTGCGCATGCGGGGCAAGGACGGTCAGCCGCTGGAGAGCCTCGACAGCCTGTCGGGCCTGTCGCAGTCGCGACCAGGCTTTGCGGCGGCAATGGCGATCTTCATGTTCAGCCTCGCCGGGGTGCCACCCTTGCTCGGCTTCTGGCCCAAATTACTGGTGTTCCGGGCGGCGGTCGACGCCGGGCTGGTCACGCTCGCCGTGGCCGGCATAATCGGCACGGTGGTCGGCACTTATTATTATCTGCGCATCGTCAAGATCATGTATTTCGAGGATGGCCCGTCGAAACTGGTCCGGCCGAACCAGGCAATTGAGCGCATGCTCATTTTGGCGGCGGCGTTGCTGGTTTCGCCGTTGGGCTATGTCTTGATCGGTCCGCTCGGCCGCTTCGCCGACCGCGCCGCGGGGTCGATTTTCTGAGCCGTATTCGCATTGTCGAGCGGACCGGGTCGACCAATGCCGACCTGTTGGCCGACGGCCAGGCGGCAGCGGGCGATTGGCTGGTGGCAAGCGAACAAACGGCGGGCAAGGGGCGGCAAGGGCGCCAATGGATCAGCCCCAAGGGCAATTTCTTCGGCAGCACCGTCGTGAAATTGCAGTCCGGCGATCCGCCGGCGCCGAGCTTATCGCTCGCCGCGGGACTGGCGTTGATCGAGGCGGTCGATGTCGCCGTGCCGGATCTGCCGCTGATGCTCAAATGGCCCAATGATTTGCTGCTCGGCGGCGAAAAGTTGGCCGGAATTTTGCTCGAGCGCAGCGGCGATTGCATCGTCGCCGGCTTCGGGGTCAATCTCGCGTCGGCGCCGACTTTGCCCGGCCGGCAGGCGGCGTCGCTCAAAGGCGCGCTGACACCCCATGGTTTTGCCCCGCTGCTGGCCGCCAGTTTTGCCCGGCTGCTGGCACTGTGGCGCAGTGCCGAGCCGGCCGCGCTCGCCCAGGCCTGGCTGATCCGCGCCCACCCGGTTGGGGCGGCGCTGACGGTCCACACCAGCCCGCACGACAGTGTCAGTGGTCGCTTTGATGGCATTGAGCTCGATGGCGCATTGCGACTGCGCACCGACGCCGGCGTCGAGATCGTCCGCGCCGGCGACGTTTCGCTCTAGCTAGAAGTCGGTTTTGCCGAAGCGCGGCACGCCCTGGTTCTTCCCCGGCGGATCGAGCGTCGACAGGTCAAGATCAATGGGATCGCCGATCCAGGTCGCGAGCGAGGTGTGGTCCGCCATGTCATCGTCAGTGAGCGGATGGACCAGAGCGCGGTGCCCGGACGCGCCAATCTTGGCCAAGACCGCATTTAACGATTGCTGCAGGAAATGGATTTCGAACTGCGGGATCGGATGCGGGCCCGCCTTGCCCTCGGTCATCTGTCCGACGAACAGGATTCGGGTGTCGCGGTCAAACTCCGCGCGCAAGGCAGCTGCGGCTTCCCGCGCATTCGACAGGAAATAGATGTGTGCGTGATAGGGTGCGTCTTCGGTGAAACCTTCGGTCTTCGGCTGGGAGGCCGCGACACTGCCCTGCATTTGATCGCGTACCGTCCAGAACAGGATGGCGGCAAAGCCCGCGTTGAGCGCGACCGAGAGCAATCCAACTTCGGGTCCGAACAGGCTGACGTTGTGGATGCCTAGCGCGCCAACGCCACTGCCGACGCCGAACAACACATAGGTCAGCCCGTTCCACAGGCCGTGGGCAGCGCTCGATACGATGATCGACCCCGATCCCAGCCGCAGCAGGCCCCAGACCAGACCGATCAGGGTCGCGTTGAGGAAGAACAAAGGCACATCCGCGGCGCCAAAGTGGAATTCGCCGGAAAGCGCAACGAACGAAATGTGCCAGGCGACGAAGGCCGCGGTCGTCAGTCCCAGCGTACCCAAAGGTGATATGCCGAGCTTACGCGCCGCACCCCACAGCCAGCCGCGAAAGAAACCCTCCTCGGTGATAATCGCCAGGACGAATGTGACGGCCGACAGCAACGCGACATTGGCGACCACTTTACCAATCTGGAAATGCGAGAGGTCGATGGCACCGGCGAAGAATGCCAAAGCGCCGAGCGCGCTCATAACCAGGATCGGATGGGCGAGGGCCAGGCCATAATTGGCTGGACGGGCGATGCGCAGCCCAAGTTCTTGTCGGGTCAACCGATCAAGCCTGGCGAAGACGATGAACAGGGGGATCAGCGGCATCGCGCTGTAATTGGTCAGGCCTGTCGCATCGAATGTGGTCGTGATTGCGATCGCCAACACGACGCCGAGAATCAGCCTGAACATTTTTCGTCTCCCTGCTTGACTGTATTATATCAGTAAAACAGAGAGCGCAATCGGGAGCGCTCGCCAAGGGAGCAGAGAGGCGCTAGGACGCCTCTCATGCTGCTCGCCATCGACGCCGGGAACACCAATCTCGTTTTCGCGCTGCTCCAGGATAGCGAGATCAAGGCGCGGTGGCGGATCGCCACCGACCCGCGCCGAACCGCCGATCAATATGCCGTGTGGCTCCATCAATTGCTCGAGCTTGAAGGTTTTACAAAGGCCGATGTCGACGCGGTCATCATCGGCACCGTGGTGCCCCGCGCGCTCCACAACCTCGAAGTTCTCGCCAGTAAATATTTCCATGTCGAGCCCATGATTGCAGGGCAGGGCGCGGCGACGTGGCCGATCGCGCTCGACGTCGAGGAGCCCAAAAGCGTCGGCGCGGACCGGGTGCTCAACGTGATCGCCGCCCACGCGAAATATAAGGGCGACCTCATCCTGATCGACTTTGGCACGGCAACGACGTTCGACGTGGTCGATTTCTCGGGCGCCTACAAAGGCGGGATCATCGCCCCGGGGATCAACTTGTCGCTCGATGCGCTGGTCAGCGCGGCAGCGATGTTGCCACGCATTGCGATTGAGGCGCCGGCAGAAACCAGCGTTGTCGGCCGCACGACCGAGCGCCAGATGCTGATCGGCATCTACTGGGGCTATGTGGCGATGATCGAGGGGCTGGTCGAGCGCATGAAGGCCGAGATCGGACGACCGGTGACGGTGGTCGCTACGGGTGGCCTCGCGGACTTGTTCGACAAGCATACCAAGGCGTTCGACGCCATCGAGCCTGACTTGACGATCCAGGGGCTCGGCCTGCTCCACCACAGCGCGACCGGTCAGTGATGGCATTGGACCAAGAATGATTCCGGGCGAAGAACTGCTGTTCCTGGCGCTCGGCGGGTCGGGCGAGATCGGCATGAACGTCAATCTCTACGGCACCCGCGGCCAGTGGCTGATGGTCGACCTCGGCCTGACCTTCGCCGGCCCCGATTACCCGGGAATCGACCTCATTCTTCCCGACCTCGAGTTTATCGAAAAGCATCGGGACCGCCTGGCCGGGATCATCCTCACCCACGGCCATGAGGACCATATCGGCGCGCTGCCTTATTTGTCCTCGGACCTGAAAGTGCCGCTTTATGCGACGCCGTTCACCGCCGGCCTGATCGCCGGCAAGCTCGAGGAAGAGGGGCTGACCGGCCAGGTCAAACTGAACATCGTCGAACGCGACGGCAGCGTCGAGCTCGGGCCGT
Source organism: Sphingomonas sp. (assembly GCF_031361285.1). Lineage (GTDB taxonomy): Bacteria > Pseudomonadota > Alphaproteobacteria > Sphingomonadales > Sphingomonadaceae > Sphingomicrobium. The sequence continues at coordinate 186,022 of NZ_JANMCO010000013.1, read as the reverse complement.
TCAAGGTCCGCTTCGTGGCGCTGTCGCACTCGATCCCCGAAGGCAATGGGGTGCTGATCGAGACGCCGTTCGGGCGCGTGTTTCACACCGGCGACTGGAAAATCGATGCCACGCCGGTGCTGGGCGAATCATCGAGCCCCGAAGTGCTGACCAAGATCGGCGACGAAGGCGTCCTCGCCTTGGTGTGCGATTCGACCAACGTCTTCCAGGATAAGTCTTCTGGCTCTGAGGAAGGCGTTCACCAAGGCATGGCCGAGCAGGTCGCCAAGGCCAAGGGGCGGGTGCTGGTGACGACCTTCGCGTCCAACGCCGCCCGGCTGCAGACCATCGGCCGGGTCGCGACCGAGACCGGGCGCCGAATGTGTGTCGCCGGCCGCTCGCTCGACCGCATCCTCAGGGTCGCCCAGGCCACCGGCTACCTCAAGGATTTCCCCGAGCCGGTGCGCTTCGACGAGGCGATGCGTCTGCCACGCGAGCAAGTGCTGGTCGTCGCCACCGGTGGGCAGGGCGAACCGCGCGCGGCGCTGGGCCGGATCGCGTCGGGTAGCCACGAGCTCAAGCTGGTAACTGGCGACACGGTGATCTTCTCGTCGTGGATCATTCCCGGCAACGAGGTCGCGATCGGGCGGATCATGAACCAGCTGTCGGACCTCGGAGCGCTGATCGTCACCGAGAAGCAGGCGCACGTCCATGTGTCGGGCCATCCGGGGCGGCCCGAGCTCAAAATGATGTACGACTGGGTGCGGCCCCAGATCATCGTGCCGGTCCACGGCGAAGACCGACACCTCGCCGAGCAGGCGCGGTTCGCGGTCGCCCAAGGCGTGCCTAAGGCTATCGTTCAAAGGAATGGCGATGTCGTCCGGCTGGCGCCCGACGGGCCGGCCAAATTGGGCGAGGTGCGCGTCGGCCGGCTGGTCCTGGACGGCGATGTGATCCTGCCCGCCGACGGGTCGACGATCAGCGAACGCCGCCGGATTGCGGTCAACGGGCTGATTACCGTGGCGCTTGCGGTGACGCCGGACGGCAAGCTCGCCGGGGCACCTTTGGTGCGACCGTTCGGGGTCCCGGTCGAGGTCGACCGCGACGATTTCCTCGCCGACGCCACCGACGCCGCGACGCGCGCCTATGACCCCAAGTCCGACGCGGATCGCGTGCGCGAGGCGGTGCGGCTCGCGGTCCGCCGCTGCGCGACCTTGTGGACCGGCAAGAAGCCGACGGTAGACGTAACTATCTTCGAAGTCCGCGCATGACGATCGGTTCGATCGTCGCCATTTATTTCCTGTTCTTTGTCACCGCCGCCTTCGCGACCCTGTCGATCGGCGTCCGCACCGACGAAGAAGCGGGGACAGCGAAAGTGCCGGGCCAGGCGGACAGCGCGCCGCACAGGTTCAGTTTGCCGCGCCATTTGCTGCGTGCAGCGCTGATCGCGCTGGTGGTGTTCGCGTTTTATTACGCCAATTGGACCTACGGCTGGATCACGCCCGGAGACCTCGACTTCTACAACTAGCGGCGGCGTTCGATCGCTTGCGCCAGCGCGGCGTAGAGTTTGCCCATGTCCGACGACATCAGAGTGACGGCCATCATGCCGCCGTCGCGCTCGGCGAGCACGCGGCGAAGCATCGCCTCGAAGTCGTGGACGTAGCGATTGACCGACCCCTGGAATTCGGGATCGCCGTCGTAATAGGCCTTGATCGACTTGGTTTCGCTGCCGCCCAGGAGCCGGACCGCGCGGCGAGTGAAGACGCCGCGATTGCCCTTCAAATAGGACGTCCACGCTTTGTCGTCGATTTCGTCCGACAGAATCTTGCCGACGTCGATCGCGGCCGAATTCATCGAATCGATCAACAGCGACACGCGGCGGGCGAAGGCTTCGCTATCCTTTTCGCGCTGGTCGGCCTGCCCCTGCTCGAAATATTGCTCGAGCGCGGCACTGCTTTGGCCAAGGGTCAGCATCTGCTGGGTCAGGCGGTCCGACGCTTCGCGGGCGCTCTCGACCGCGCGTGCCGCAATCGCCTCGACGCCGCGTAAGCGATCCTCGACCCCTTCGCGGATCGCCGTTTCGAGCGCCTCGCGGGTCGCTTTGGAGAGTTTGCCGGCGCTTTCCGGAATGACGCCTTCGATCGCTTCGCGGGCCCGCTCGGCGGCATGGCTCGCGGCCTCGCGAACCTGGAGCAAGGCGGCGACCAGCGCGGGTCCGGTCTCGGCGGTCAGGCGCGACGCTTCGCCTTGGGCTTCGGCCAGCGCAGTGGTCAGCGCAGTCAGTCGCGCCTCGGACGTGCCGACGCCGTCGTCGATCAACGCCAGCAGCGCCGCGAAGCGGTCAGCCTGCTCGGCGATTCCAGTGCCGCTGGCGGCAATCTGTGTGCTGGCTTCGACCGCCGCATCGCGCATCCAGCCAATTTCCGGTCTGGCGGTCTCGGCCGCTTTGAGCACGCGTTCGGCGCCGCTCTCGGCATCGCCGATGGCGTTCGAAAGGCCGTCGCGAATTTCGCTGGTGAGTTGGTCGATGCCCTGGCGAAGCGCCGCCGTGCGCGTCGCCAGCGCTTCGATCGAGGTATCTTGCGATCCAGCCTGTTCGGCCAGCGCATCGAGCTCGGTGCGGGCGCGGGACAGCGAACCGAGGAAGTGATTGGCGCGATCGTCGCCGTGAGCCGACAGTTCGGCAAAGCGTTCGCCGATCAGGGTCAGGCCGCGGTCGATTTCGGCGAACATGCGCTGCGAAACCCGCTCCTGCTCGGCGACTTGGGCCGACAATCCGTCGAGTGACGCATTGGCTTGCCCAATCTTCGCGCCGAGGACGTCGGCAGCCTCGATGCCGGCCCGCCCGATGCCGGCCGACGCCTGCTCGACCAGCGCCGTAACGGACGCGGATTGGGTGTCGATGCCGCCACGAATTTCGTCGAGGGTCGTGGCAGTGCGGTCGAGCAATGTGTCGAGCGCGCCCGAGAACGAGGATTCCGCTTCGCCGACGCGGGCCGCGGCCGCGGCGCCGGCGCTTTCGATTTGCGTCAAATGCGTGACCAGCCGCTGCGCCGCTGCCGAGACCAACTCGTCAGCCTCACGAGTGCGTTCGCTAAGGGCGGTGACTTGCTGCCCAAGATCGGCGGTGCGCGCAGTTGAGTCGACGCTAATGCCGCGCAGTTGTCCGGCAATGGCGCGGGTCGTCGCTTCGGCTTGGGGCAGGTCGCCGATCAGCACGGCCATGTCGTTACGCGCCGATTCGGCCGCTCGATCGACGGCCTCGCCGCTGCGGCTCAGCCGTTCGGAGGAAGAATTCAATTCGCGGCTGATGCCGTCGAACCGACCGGTAGTCTCGTCGCCCAGTCGCATCAGCCGTTCGGCCATGCCGGTCAGCGATGCCTGGCTGTCCTCGATTCGCTGAGAAAGCACCTCGAGCAGCGCCTCCAGCGATTGCGTCTCGGCGCGCATGGCGATGACCGAGCGGGTGAAACGCTCGGCTTCGCGGCGCCGGGTGCGGCCGAACATGATCCAGACGAGGCCCAGCAGGGCCAGCGGGCCGGCGGCGATGGCGACCCATTGGGCGATCTGTGGAGAAGACAGCGGCTGTCCGGCGAGGGTACGGCCGGCGGACCAGGCGCTATATGCCATCCACAAAGCCGCAAGAATGGTGAGCGCGCTGCCGAGGACTTGCCGGCTACCCGCCGCTCTTGCCGCCCAATCAGGCTCAGGTTCGCTCCACTGGATCTGCTCCACGCCGAGTTCGAGCGGGTCGAAGTCCGCACTCGATTCGATGAACGAACGGTCTTCCGCGGCCGGTGAATTCTCGGCAGGCGGAAGTTCGGCGTGCTGGGTGCGTGGGTTCATGGCAATAGCCAGTTTACCACCTTTGTCTCAGCAAGAAAGCGATTAGAGAGGGTCGGCGATCGCCTTATAGTGAGACGGTCGCAAGAGTTGGGAAAAAACGGAGCGGGGATGGCGGTCGGCGCGCTGATCGGAGCCTATCAGGAGAACGACGCGGGCGAGCTGCGCGCCTTGCTGCCGCTCGCCGGGCGGACTTTGATCGAATATCAGGCGCGCTGCGTTGCGGCGGCCGGCGCGGCGCCGATTGTCGTGCTGGTCGAACGGGTGCCACCGGCGTTGCACGAAGCCCTCGAACGGTTGCGCGTTGACGGACTGTCGGTGATTCCAGTGAGCGACAGCAATGAAGCCGCGAGTCGATTCGAAGCCGGTTCGCTGATCCTCCTGGTCGGTGATGGTGTCGCAGCTCCGGCCGAGTTGCTCGCCCAATTGGCCGAAGAGCCCGAACCGGCGATCGCGACCGTTCCCGACGATGAGCCGCATGAGGCATTCGAACGGATCGACGCGACCAGCCGCTGGGCCGGCGTTGCACTGGTCGATGGCCGCACCTTGGGCGCCACCGCGGCGATGCTCGGCGACTGGGATCTGCAATCAACGCTGCTCCGAAGAGCCTTGCAGGATGGCGCGCTGCGGGTGCGCGTGTCACCGCCTGGGGAACCCTTGCTGGCCGACAGCGCCGATCAGCTGGCCGGTTTCGAACGCGGCCTGATTGCCTCGTCGCGCGGCATAAGGCGCGACTGGGCGAGCCGGTATGCCCTGCCCGTAATCGAGGAATTCGCCACCGAGCGGCTGCTGGAAACGCCGGTTCGTCCGCAATGGCTGATCTGGACCGCGCTGACGCTGATCGTCGCGGCGGCGTTTGCCTTCACGCGCGGCTGGCTGTGGCCGGCGCTGGGCCTGCTGATCGTCGCCACGCCACTGGACCTGGTTGCAGGGCGCCTGGCGACCCTGCGGTTGCGGCCGTTGCCGCCGCGATTGCTTAGCCGGCGCCTGTTGTGGCCGGCGGCCGGTTTGGCGCTGCTTGCACTCGGCTGGCGCCTAACCTTTCACAGCAGTGGTTGGGGAGCGTTGATCACCGCCCTGGTCGTCGCCGCCTTCGCCGAAGCGGCACGGATTGAGCAAGGTCATGACGAAGTCGCGGGCCAATTGTGGCTGTTTTCGTGGCGCAATGCGATCCTGACCATGATTCCGTTCGCGCTGGCGAGCAACTGGGCGTTGGGTCTTTCAGCGCTTGCGCTCTACGCCACCGTCTCATTTTTCATTGTCCAACATTGGCACCATCGGATCACAGCCGATTGACCTGGCGTTAACTGACGCCCGATAACGGTTATGTGATGGCACCCGAAGAATGGCCGATTGCTGCCCCGGCAGCCGACCGGACGGTCAACCCGCGACCCGCGGGCCGAGATCGCTTGTCCACGGTACGTCTCGATTTCTTTCTCAATCCCGCACAACGGCTGAACGAACAGGAACGGGCCGTGATGACGGCCATGCTCCATGGGCTGGTGTCGGACATCGCTGACGAGCTGCGGGCATCGCTGCCGGCAAGCTCGGCGGTGGCCAATGATGAGGATAATAGCGAGCTGGTCGCCGAGCTGAGTGCCGCCGGCTTGCTCAACCAGCCCAAATTGATCGAGCTCCTGCTGCGCCGGGCCGACGAGGAGCAGATTACGACCGCGGTCCGGGTGCGCAATGGCGGCCGTGACGGGCGTTTGCTGCAAACCCTGGTCAGCGATGAAAGCGCCGCAATTTCGGCGGCGGCAATGTCGCTGATCCTGGCGCGAGGTCGGCGGCGTGACCGGTTTGGCCAGGCCCGCGTTGAATTTGACGATTTGCCGGCGGAGACGGCGGTCGACCTGACCCAGATTGTCAGCGCCGGCCTGCGCGGGCGTTTGCTGGTCTCAATCGACAAGCAGGCCGCGGATCGCCAGCTGGCGGCGGCCAGCACGGCGCTTTTGGCGCGGCACGACGAAGACAAACGGCTCGAAGCGCTGGCGGCGATGCTGGTTCGCTTGCTCGACGAGCAGGGGCGGCTGGACGAAGATCTGGTCTCGGCGGCGGCGGCGGACGGCGAAGCGGTGCTGGTCGCCGAAGCTCTGGCACGCCGGGCCGCGATTGCCGGCGAAGATGCTTTCAACCTGCTGCTCGGCGGCGACGGTGATTCGCTGATGCTGTTGCTGCGGATGGCCAGCGCTTCGCGCGAACTCGCCGCGCGCTTGCTTGCCGGGCCGGGCGACTTGCTCGAAATCGCCGACGCGGGCCGCGCGATTGCCCGGTTTGATGCCATCACCAAGGAAGAGGTCGAATCCACGCGCGAGTGGCTACGCCTCGACCCTTGCTATCGCACCGCGCTTGGCGCGTTGGGACAGGACCATGGCCAGCGCACCTTCTGAACCACGGCCAATCATGGGCCGAGTCGATCGCGCCGGGCGCCTGATCGCGGCCGACGCCGAACTTGCGACGCTGCAAATGGAGGCGGGCTCCAGCATCGGCGCGACGCTAGCGCTGCCGCAAGTCGCCGCGGTCGCCAGGCTGGCGCGCAAACTCGGCATCCCCGTGTCGCGGCCGGCGGTAGCAGCGGGAGCCAACCTGGACGTGGATCTTTGGGTACGGGCGATTCCCGAAGGCGATGAAGTGTCGCTGACCCTGGAAGGGTGGACGGTGCGGCCCGCCGCCTCGGCGCGGCTGGCAACCCTGCTCGGCGGCGACAGCGAGTCGCGCCCCGCGCCGGAGCCCGGCGAATGGTCGGCGGACGAGGATATGCAACTGACGTCGGTTTCTGCCTCGCTGGCGGACAAACTGGGCGCCGACGCGTCCGAGCTGATCGGCCGGCCGCTGATGCGCATCTTTCGGCTGGAGGAAAATGACGCGGGCGAATTGCCGCTGGTCGCCGCGCTGGCGGCACGCCACGGCTTTGCCGGCCAGCCCGCGCGGGCGAGGAACGGCGACCCGGGGGTGATCCTGTCGTTGAGCGGCGAAGTAATGTTCGGCGCCGACGGAAGTTTCGCTGGTTTTTCCGGCCGGGCACTGTCGAGCGACGACGGCGGCGCCCAGCCGGTGCCGCAGCCGCTGGCGATCGACCAGGCGCTCAACGAGGCGCTGCGCTCGCCGCTTGACCGAATCATCGATGCCGCCGAGCGCATTGCCGACCGGTCCGATGGGCCGTTGCGCAACGATTATGCCGCCTACGCCAGCGATATCTCGTCCGCGGCGCGCCATTTGCTGTCGGTCATTCATTCAATCAGCGAGGAGCCGGGGCAAGGGCATCGCACGGTCGATCTCGCCACGCTTGCCGCCGAGGCGGCGGTGCTGATCGCGCCGACCGCCGAAACGCGCGGCGTCCGTATCGAACTCGAGCCGAACCAGGCCCTGCCGGCCAATGGCGAAGAGCGCGCGGTGATCCAGATCCTGGTCAATCTGATCGGCAACGCCGTCCGCCATTCCCCCGCCGGCGGCGCCGTGACGCTGCGCTTTGCAAGCACGGAGAACGTCGCATCGGTGATTGTCTCCGACCACGGAGCGGGCATTGCCCCGGCCGACCAGCAACGCATCTTTGAGCGCTTCGAGCGGGCCAATAGCGACGAAGGCGGCACCGGGCTTGGCCTCGCCATTTCGCGCCGGCTGGCCCGGTCGATGGGCGGCGATATCAGTCTGGATAGCGCGCCGGCCAAGGGCGCGCGGTTCACGCTGTCGTTGCCGTCAGGCTGACCACCAGCGCAGCGACATGCACGACAGGCCGGCGTCAATCTTGCCGATTTCGGACGTCGGGAGAGCCATCACCGCATAGCCAAGCTGGCCGAGCAGTGCGATTGTCTTCGGAAAACCGGCCCCGACCAGCACCACATCGTTGACTCGCAGGGCATTGGCCGCGGCGTCTTCGCCATCGGGTGTCATGACCTGCCGGAAGCCGTCGAAGATCCCCGTTGCGGCCAAGGCCGGGGTGGAGAGCACAGTATCCTCATCGAGCAATGAGCAAGCCGATTTCAGATGCAGCACATCGTCAGGTGTCTCGACGATCGTGGACAAGCGGCCGAACCTGGCAAGGCAGCCGGCGAGCGCTTCGGCGCCGGCTTGGTCGGTGCGGTCGGACAGGCCGATCATTACTCCCTTGCCGGTGACCAGAACGTCGCCGCCGTCGGCATGACCGGACGGCAGGTCGAGCACGACATCGAAGTGTTCGTGCAAGGTCGGGGCAAGCGCGCCGGCTTCGGCGACCCGACTCGGCGCGCCCGGACGAAGCAGAATTGCGCCTTCGGTAAAGACCAACGCTGGGTCTTCGACAAACAATGAGTCGGGAAATTCTGCCAGAGGCGGAAGGACGATCACCGTGATGCTCGCCGTTCGCAGCGCGCTCACATAAGCGGCATGTTCGGCTAAAACTCCGTCATATGTCGGCCTGCCGCCGCTGGCGCTAAGCCCGTCGTCGACCGTATCGGCCGGCAAGCGGGCGATGGCGCGGTTGAATTGAAACGTTTGCAGCGACTTACCTTTTGGCCACCGGCACGTAATCGCGCTGGGTCGCGCCGGTGTATAGTTGGCGCGGACGGCCGATCTTTTGTTCGGGATCGGAAATCATCTCGTTCCACTGCGCAACCCAGCCCACGGTTCGGGCCAGCGCGAACAAAGCGGTGAACATGTCGCTCGGGAAGCCGATCGCGTTCAAGATCACGCCCGAATAGAAATCGACGTTCGGGTACAGCTTCTTCTCGATGAAATAGTCATCGCTGAGCGCGATCCGTTCGAGCTCGAGCGCGACGTCGAGCACCGGATCGGAGATGTTGAGCTCCTTCAGCACCTCGTCGGCGGTCGCTTTCATGACCTTCGCGCGGGGGTCGTAATTCTTGTAGACCCGGTGGCCAAAGCCCATCAGCCGGAACGGGTCGTCCTTGTCCTTGGCCCGGGCGATATAGGCCGGGATGTTCTTCACATTGCCGATTTCGCGCAGCATGTTGAGTGCCGCTTCGTTAGCGCCGCCATGGGCTGGCCCCCACAGGCAAGCGATGCCCGCCGCGATGCAGGCGAACGGATTAGCGCCCGATGAGCCCGCCAGCCGCACGGTCGAGGTCGAAGCATTCTGCTCATGGTCGGCGTGGAGGATGAAAATCCGCCGCATCGCCCGCTCGATCACTGGATTGACCTCATAGGGCTCGGCCGGGACACCGAACGTCATCCGGAGGAAATTGCCGGTGTAGGTCAGGCTGTTGTCTGGAAAGAGGAACGGCTGGCCGATGGTATATTTGTAGGCCATCGCCGCGATCGTCGGCATCTTGGCGATCAGCCGGTGCGACGCGATCATCCGCTGCAGCGGATCGGTGATGTCGGTCGAGTCGTGATAGAAAGCCGACAGCGCGCCAACCACGCCGCACATTACCGCCATCGGGTGCGCGTCGCGGCGGAAACCGCGATAAAAGGTCGCGAGCTGCTCGTGCAACATGGTGTGGCGCGAAATGGTGTAAGTGAAATCGACTAGTTCGGCCTGTTTCGGCAGCTCCCCGTGGAGCAGCAAAAAAGCGACTTCCATGAACGTCGAATTCTCGGCCAGTTGGTCGATCGGGTAGCCGCGGTGGAGGAGAATGCCCTTCTCGCCGTCGATGAAGGTGATCGCGCTCTGGCAACTGGCGGTCGACGTGAAGCCGGGATCGTAGGTGAACTTGCCAGTGTCGCCGTAAAGCTTGCGGATATCGATTACTTCAGGCCCGACCGAGCCTTCGAAAATCGGATAGGTCACGTCGCCGCCATCGAATTTCATCGTCAGCGTCTTGTCGGTCATGCGTTCGGCTCCACCATCTGGTCGGCAATTCGGGCGAGGCTTTCGCCCTGCCCGAGCAAGACCAGAACGTCAAAAATTCCCGGGCTGGTGCTGCGGCCGGTCAGCGCGGCGCGGAGCGGCTGGGCGAGCTTGCCGAGTTTCACGTCGGCCTGTTCGGCGACCAAGCGCACGGCTTCCTCGAGCCGATCATGCTCCCAGGCGGCAACCTTGCCGAGAGCGTCGTGGGCGGCCCGGAGCAAAGGTCGGCTATCCGCAGTCAGCAGCGCCGCCGCGCCTTCGTCGATGGCCAGCGGGCGTTTGGCAAACAGGAACCGCGCACCCTCGGCCAGCTGGTTGAGGTCATGCGCGCGCGACTTCAGCTCGGGCATGGCTCGCTCCAGCATATCGGAGTCGGCTTTGGTCAGATCGAGCTGCCCGGCAACCAGCTTGGCCAGCCGCTCATTGTCCGCTTCACGAATGTAATGCGCGTTGAGACTCTCCAATTTCTTCATGTCAAAGCGCGACGGCGACTTGCCGACATGATCGAGATCGAACCAGGCAATGGCCTGGTCCTTTGAGATGATTTCGTCGTCGCCGTGGCCCCAGCCCAAACGCAGCAAATAATTGAACAGCGCCTCGGGCAAGATGCCCATGTCGCGATAGTCGTGGACCCCGAGCGCGCCGTGGCGCTTGGAAAGCTTGGCGCCGTCGGGCCCGTGGATCAGCGGGATGTGGGCGTAGGTCGGCTCGGGCCAGCCCATCGCGCGGATAATCGCCAGCTGTCGGAAGGCGTTGTTCAAATGGTCGTCGCCGCGGATGATGTGGGTCACCCCCATGTCATGGTCGTCGACGACCACCGCCAGCATGTAGGTCGGGCTGCCGTCCGAGCGCAGCAGCACGAAATCGTCGAGCTCGGCGTTGGCAACCGCGACCCGGCCCTGGACCAGATCCTCGATCACCGTCTCGCCCTCGCGCGGCGCTTTCAAGCGGATGACCGACGGCACGCCTTCGGGTCCCGCTTCGCTACGATCGCGCCATTCGCTCACCAGCCGGAACGGCCTCCGTTCGGCCTGCGCCTTGTCGCGCCGCGCCTTCAATTCCTCCGGCGTCAGATAGCAACGATAGGCTGCCCCGCGCTCGATCAATTGGTGCGCAACCTCGGCGTGGCGCGGCTCGAACTCCGACTGGAAATGGGCCGGTCCGTCCCAATCGAGGCCAAGCCACTGCAAACCATCGAGAATTACGTCGATCGCGGCCTGGGTCGAGCGGGCCTTGTCGGTGTCTTCGACGCGCAGCAGCGCCTGGCCGCCGTGATGGCGAGCGAAAAGCCAGGAAAACAGGCCGGTGCGGGCGTTGCCGATATGGAGGAAACCGGTCGGGGAGGGCGCGAAACGCGTCACCACGAATGACGGATTGTGACTTGCGCTCAAGCGCGTTCCTTTGTCTTGTCGGCATCGATGCAATGGATGAGCGCCCCTAACATAGGGATGGCGCCTCTTCCACAGCGGGCTCGGCGGTTTTGGGAGACGCGTTTCAGCAACCTGCGCGCGGCGCTCGAGGGTTTCCTCGAGGCTGAGCGCGGGCAACTGCCACCGTGGTTCGTGGTCGGGCTCGGCACCGGCATCCTTGCCTGGTTTGCGCTCGACGGGCGGCGGGACTGGGCGGCCTTTGTTTGCCTGTCGGCGGCACTGGCGCTGGCGGGGTTCTCGTCCAAGGGCGGTCGCGCGGAGCGAGCGGCCGGCTGGTTCGGGCTGGCGATGATGCTCGGCTGCGGCCTCGTCTGGGTGCGCGCCTATGCGGTCGCGGCGCCGCGGCTGGGGCATCCACTGGTCACCGAATTTCGCGCCACGGTCGAGCGAGTCGAGACGATGACCGCGAAAGGCACGTTGCGATTGACCGTGGCGCCGGCCGAACAAACATTGCCGCCACAGGTGCGGGTGTCGATCGATTTGGACACGGCGCCGAAGGGCATCGCCAGGGGCGCCCAGCTACAGCTTCGCGCGCGACTCGCGCCGCCGCCGCCGATGGCGCTCCCGGGCGGTTATGACTTTGCTCGCGACGCCTGGTTCAGACAAATCGGCGCGGTTGGCAAAGCGCTTGGCCCGGTGATCGTGCTTCGGCCAGCAACCGGAAGCGGACTTGATGGCGTCCGCGACCGGCTCGACCGCCACATTCGCGATCGCCTGCCCGGCGCCAATGGCGGGATCGCCACCGCGCTCGCCACCGGCGACCAGAACGCCGTGCCCGTCGCCGATGCCGATGCCATGCGGCGCAGCGGCCTCACCCATTTGCTGTCGGTCAGCGGGCTGCACATTGCCGCCGCGGTCGGCGCGGCCATGCTGCTGACCTTGAAGTTGCTCGCACTGAGCGAACGCCGGGCGCTGCGCTTCAACCTGGTGCTGGTCGCCGCTGGCGTCGGGGCGGTGACCGGGATCGGCTATACGCTGTTGACCGGCGCGCAGGTGCCAACCATCCGCAGCTGCGTCGCCGCTCTGCTGGTGCTCGCCGGCATTGCGCTCGGCCGGGAAGCGCTCAGTATGCGGCTGCTTGCGGTCGGCGCGCTGGTCGTGCTGATATTCCGTCCCGAAGCCATCGCCGGGGCCAGCTTTCAGTTGAGTTTCGCGGCCGTCGCCGCGATCATTGCGCTGCACTCAAGCGCCTTGGCGCGGCGAATGTTCTCGCGGCGCGAAGAAGGGCTTCCAGCGCGGTTGGCGCGCGCCATGCTGGCGATGGTCGCCACGGGGCTCGCGGTCGAAATCACGCTGATCCCGATCGCGCTTTATCATTTTCATCGGGCAGGCCTGTACGGGGTTGCCGCCAACATCATCGCGATTCCCTTGACCACCTTCGTGATCATGCCGCTGGAGGCCGGCGCGCTGTTCCTTGATATCGCGGGCTGGGGGGCGCCCTTGTGGTGGCTGTGCGGCCTGTCGCTCAACCTGCTGCTTGGGCTCGCGCATTTTGTCGCTGATTCGCACGGTGCGGTCGCGCTATTGGCGGCGATGCCGTCGGGCGCGCTCGGCAGCATGGTGGCGGGCGGATTGTGGCTGTTCCTGTGGACCAGCCGGACCCGATTCCTTGGCCTCGCGCCGATCTTGCTGGGCGCCGTCGCGGCTGCCTTGTCGCCGACGCCCGACCTGCTAGTCACTGGCGATGGGCGGCATCTTGCGCTGGTCGACGTCGATGGAACGCCGCTGTTGTTGCGCGAACGGAGCGGCGATTTCATCCGCCAGGTGGTCGCCCAGGCTTCGGGCTTCGACGCCGATCCCCAGAATCTTGCCTCGCGACCATTCTCGTCTTGCTCACGGGACAGCTGCATCGCGGTCATCGCGCGCGGTGGCCGGCATTGGCAAATCCTCGCCACCAGGACCGCGCAGTCGATTGAATGGCAAAGTTTGGTCAAGTCATGTGCGCAAGCCGACATCGTCGTTTCCGAACGCTGGTTGCCGCGCGGTTGCAGCCCGCGCTGGCTGAAGCTTGATCGCGCAACGCTGGCACGAACCGGCGGGTTGGCGATTTATCTCGTGCCAAGACCGTACGTTACGACCGTCGCACAGCGCATCGGCCAGCATCCCTGGGCGGCCGATGATGCCGCTGACGATCAGCAGCGAATGCGCTATGGCCCTCGCCGTTCAGGGGACAGGAGGCTTCGCAATGCCCGAATTCGTGATCGAACGTGAGATGCCCGGTGTGGGCGATTTGTCCGGCGCCGACCTTAAGGCCGCATCGCAGACCAGTTGCTCGGTGCTGCGCGATCTCGGGCCCGAAATCCAATGGGTCCACAGCTATGTTACCGACAACAAGATCTATTGTATCTATCGCGCACCGAGCGAGGATTTGATCCGCCGCCACGCTGACACAGCGGGCTTTCCGGCCAACAGCATTTCGCAGGTGCGCGCGACGATCGATCCGACCACCGCGGAGTAGGTCAGCTTGCCGACCACACGGCGAGTTCGCTGCCAGCGGGGTCGATGAAGTGGAAGCGGCGGCCACCGGGAAAGGCAAAGATCGGCTTGGCGATGGTGCCGCCGGCCTTGGTCACGGCGCCGTGTGCGGCGTCGAGATCGTCAACTCGCACCACTGGCAGCGGCGCCGCGAGGGCCTCATCGGGCTGTCCGTTCAAGCCTACGTCGGTGGTGCCGTTGGTCGTCGCCGCATAGTCGGGCCCGTAGTCGGTGAAGCTCCAGCCAAAGGCCTTGGCATAGAAAGCACGCGTCAGTTCGTGCGCGGTCGCACTCGGCAACTCGACATAATCGACTCGCGCGCCAGTCATCCGTCAAAGACCCATTTTCAGTAGCGGCGGATGAGGCCCGCCAGCCGCCCCTGGATGCGGACTTGGTCGGGTCGGTAACGTTGCGGCTCGTAGTGGCGATTGGCCGGGTCGAGCCGGATCATGCCGCCTTCGTGACGGAAGGTCTTCAGGGTCGCTTCGCTATCGTCGATCAGGGCGACGACAATCTCCCCATCGCGCGCCGTGTCGACCTTGCGGATGAGCGCGAAGTCGCCGTCGAGAATGCCTTCCTCGACCATCGAATCGCCCGACACTTCGAGCGCATAATGCTCACCTGGACCGAGCAGCGCCGCGGGCACGGCGAAACCTTCGGTGCCTTGCAGCGCCTCGATCGGCGTGCCGGCGGCGATCTTGCCGTGCATCGGGATTTCGATGGTGTCGTTGGCGGGCAAGGGTGCGGCCGTGCGGGGAGCAGCAACGGCCGCGGAAGCAGTCGCAAGGTTGGTTGCGCTCGCCTCCGGGATTTTGATGATTTCGAGTGCGCGCGCCCGATTGGGCAGGCGGCGGATGAACTTGCGCTCCTCGAGCGCCGAAATCAGCCGGTGGACACCCGATTTGGATTTAAGGTCGAGCGCCTCGCGCATTTCGTCGAAACTGGGGCTAACACCGGTGCGCCCAAGCCGGCCGTGGATGAACATGAGCAGCTCATGCTGTTTGGCGGTGAGCATCGGCGGTCACTCCCCATATGTCCTCCAGGGCCAATGCCTTGGCAGGAACGAACGGAGAACGTGTAGGCAACGTATTAGCGCTCGTCAAGCGGCTTCTAGCTGCCGCTGATCCGTTTCTTCGAAGCGGTGATTGCGCTCTCGTTGCGGCGCACACCAACCGTCTCGCGCATCGCAGCCTGGAATTCCCGCGCATATTCTTCGGAAATGGCTTGCTGAAATTCGCTTTGCACGCTGGCGATCAGCACTGGTTGGGTCATGGCATTGCCCGGAATGATGCGGTTGACCTTGACGATCGAGAAGCCGCGTTGCTGCGGGTCGGCGACCATTCGGCTCTTGCCGGCGCCAAGCGTGAACAGCATTCGGATCGCGGCCGGGACCTTGTCGCCCAACTGGGCCAGGTCGAGTCGCCGGGCGGCAATCTGGCGGGCCGGTGGAAGGGAAATCCCGGCTTCGGCCACTGCCGTGGCGAGCGGTACGTTGCGCGCCGCCTTCGCCGCGATCGCAGTCGCGACCGCTCGCGCCCGCTCGCTCGCTTGCTGGTTGATCCAATCCTCGGTGACCCGGGCGCGGATGCTGGCCAGCTGAGCCGGGGCCGCGGCGACGATCCGGGCGGGGGCGACAAAGACATAGCCAGCCTCTTTGCCAAGCGCTTCGACGACGGGGTCATCATCCTGAGTCAGGTCAAAGCCGCTCTTCAGCGCCGGCGTAAGCTCGACGGGAAAATGAAATCCCGGATCATCGCGTGCCGCGCCGCTGGCGGTGATCAGCGGTGTCTCGGTGATCGCGAGCTTGGCCTGGCCAGCGGCCTCGACATAATTGCTGCCCCCGGCGACCGCATCCTCGACCTTGGTAACAAGGTCGGCCAGCGCTTCCTTGCGCTTGTCGGCGGTCAGCTTCGCCGCAATCTCGCCGTGAGCGGCGCCGAGCGGTTTGCCGCCTTCGCGGCGTACCGAATCCACTTTGACGACATGCCAGCCAAGATCCGACTGGATGGGGCCGACGACCGCACCGGACTGGGCCGAGAAAGCGGCGGCGGCGACCGCGTCACCGGCCAGCGAGGCAAATTCACCCCGGGTTTGCGGACCAACTGAAATATCCGATGGGCTCAACCCGGCGGGAGCGGTCGCGGCGACGAAACTCGCGCCGCCGCGAGCGCGCGCGGCGATGGCATCGGCCGCATTGCGGTCCGGCACAACTGCCTGGCTGATGACCCGGATTTCCTTCGCTCCATAGGTCGCCTGATTGGCGCTGTAATATGCCGCAATCTCCTGATCGGCCGCGGTCACTCCGGCGACTTGCTCGGGGCCGATCCTGGCGAAGCGCAACACGCGCTGCTCGGGCACCATGTAGCGATTCCGATTGGCGGCGTAGAATTGTTGGAGATCAGCATCGGTTGGGTTGAGCCCCGCCCGGAACAGGGTCACCGGGACGATGGCGACATCGCCCTGACGTGATTCCAGGAGCATCGATGCGTAAGGCGTTGCAAACCCCACCGGCACCCGGGCGTTGGACGCCACCGGAGTGAGCAGCATGCGCTGCAGCATCGAGGCTCTGATCAGCTGGCGCACTTCCTGGTCAGACATGCGCTGCTGGGCAAGAAAGGATCGATAGGCTTGCTCGCTGAACTTGCCGTCGAGCCCACGGGCCCCAGGGATGTTGGCGATTTCGGCACCGATGAGCCGCTCCGACAAGGAAAAGCCAAATTTATCGGCGAACGCCTGCAATGTGTGTTGGTCGATGAGGCTGGAGAGAATTCCTTCGAAGTCGCCGGCGATGGTCGTGTAATCCGCTTCAGGATTTTGCTGCCGGACCTCGCCCAGGCGCCGCTCCATTCCCCGCGACTGGTCCCGGTCGGAGATTTGCTGGCTGCCGACCTTGGCCAGGGTCGAGCCGTTCATGCCGAAGCTTCCGGACCGCAAATTGGCGATATCACCCATCGCGAACGACGCGAGGATGGCGACCACGAACAGGACCATGATGATCGATCCGACCGTCGATTTCGACAGGCGGCGGAAGGAAGCAAGCATTGATTTTCCGGCCTTTGGGAGAGTGAGCGGGGCCGCTTTAGGGGCGGGTGGGCCAGGCATCAAGGCGCGCGCGCTTTCGTATCCGGGCCAACCCAGTTAGGGGCACGCTGGCAAAGGGGGCCGCATGGCGTTGAACAAGCTGGTTGCCGGAAACTGGAAGATGCACGGCGTCGCCGCCGACCTCGAACAGGTCGAAGCCATCGCTGCGGCGTCGCGAAGCTTGGCCGCGGTCGAGGTCGCGCTGTGCCTGCCGCTGACGCTGATCGAGCGCGCGGTGCGGGCGGTGCCAGGCCTCGCAATTGGGGCGCAGGATGTCCATTTCGCAGAAAAGGGAGCGCATACCGGTAACGCCTCCGCCGCCATGCTCAGGGACGCCGGCGCGAGCCTGACGATTGTCGGCCATTCCGAACGGCGCCAGGCGCACCGCGAAAGCGACGCCGAGGTGAAAGCCAAGGCCGAAGCGGCGCTCGCGGCTGGCCTGGGCGTGATTCTGTGTGTCGGCGAAAGTCTCGCAGTGCGCGAGGCCGGCGGCGCGGTGGATACTGTCGATGCTCAACTGCAGGCTTCACTGCCGGCGGGAATTGGCGATCCGATGGATTTTTCGGTTGCCTATGAGCCGATCTGGGCGATTGGCACCGGAAAAGCCGCATCACCCGACGATATTGGTGAGATGCACGCGGCTGTTCGCCAGCGCCTTGTCACTGCCTATGGCGATGCGGGAAACCGGGTCCGCATTCTCTACGGCGGCTCCGTCAAGGCCTCCAACTCTGTCGAGATTTTCGCTTTGGCCAATGTTGACGGGGCGCTGGTTGGCGGGGCGAGCCTCTCGGTCGCGGATTTCCTGCCAATTGTCGAGGCCGCCGCCGCCGCCGCCGCTGCTGGTTGAAGCGGACTGACCGATCGCCTAGATGCGCTGCGAACCCCCTATCCCGAAAGTCCCGCCATGTTCACCTTCCTGCTGATCGTTCAGACCGTCATCGCCGCCACGCTGGTCGGCGTAATCCTCATGCAACGCTCCGAAGGCGGCGGGCTGGGGGTCGGCGGCAGCTCGTCGGGCTTCATGACCGCCCGCGGAGCGGCCGATTTCCTGACCCGCTCGACCGCGGTGCTGGGCGGTTTGTTCGTGACTCTGTCGATCGCTCTCGCCGCTTATGCCGGGGTGCAGCGCCAGCCGACGAAAGTCGATACATCGCTGGCCAATACGGTCGTGCCGGTGCCCGCCGCGCCGACCGTGCCGCTCGCCGGCCAGCCGGCAACCGGCACCGCGCCGGTGACCGCCAACCAGGCGGCACCGGTCCAGAACCAGCAGGGTCCGGTCCCGCTGGCGCAGTAGTTTTTAAGTAGCAGCACAAACTTTTTTCGCATCGCGGCTTGCCCTTGGGGGCAGTCACACCCTAAGCCTCAACTCCCATGGCGCGGTTCATATTTGTCACCGGCGGCGTGGTCTCATCGCTCGGCAAGGGTTTGCTCTCGGCATCGCTGGGAGCATTGTTGCAAGCGCGCGGCTTCACGGTCCGCACTCGCAAGTTCGATCCCTACCTCAACGTCGATCCGGGGACGATGTCGCCCTATCAGCACGGCGAAGTCTACGTCACCGACGACGGGGCGGAGAGCGATCTCGACCTGGGCCATTACGAACGCTTTACCGGCGTTACCGCCCGCCAGTCGGACAACGTCACCACCGGCCGTATCTATCGCGACATCATCACCCGTGAACGCCGCGGCGACTATCTCGGCGCCACGGTCCAGGTGATCCCGCACGTCACCAACGCGATCAAGGAATTCGCGATCAACGAGACCGACGACGTCGATTTCGTCATTTGCGAGATCGGCGGAACTGTCGGCGACATCGAAAGCCTGCCGTTCGTCGAGGCGATCCGGCAGCTGCGGAACGACATTGGTCGGGCCAATGGCGTCTTCGTTCACACCACTTTGGTGCCGTGGATCGCGGCAGCGGGAGAATTGAAGACCAAGCCAACCCAGCATTCGGTGCGTGAGTTGACCAGCCTCGGCATCCAGCCCGACGTGCTGCTATGCCGGGTCGATCGGCCATTGCCGGAGAGCGATCGGGCCAAGATCGCCTTGTTTTGCAATGTTGCCCAGTCGGCGGTGATCCCGGCGCTCGATGCTCGGTCGATTTATGACGTGCCGCTGCAATATCATGCCGAAGGCCTCGACGACGAAGTCCTGAAAGCGTTCGGGATCGACGACGCGCCGGCGCCCGACCTCACCCGCTGGACCGACATCATGGACCGGCTCGACCATTATGAGGGCGAGGTGAATATCGGCGTCGTCGGCAAATATGTCGGGCTTCCGGACGCTTATAAGAGCTTGAACGAAGCGCTGGTCCACGGCGGGCTGGCCAATCGCGCCAAGGTCAACATACGCTGGCTCGATGCAGAAATGTTTGAGCATGATGACGCGACGCTCGCGGCCGAGCTGGAACCGCTACACGGCATCCTCGTGCCGGGTGGATTTGGCGAGCGGGGCAGCGAAGGCAAGATTGCTTCCGTCACCTTCGCTCGTGAACGCAATGTGCCGTTCTTCGGCATCTGCCTCGGCATGCAGATGGCGTGCATCGAAGCGGCGCGAAATCTCGCCGGTATCGCTGAAGCCTCGACCACCGAATTCGGTGCCACGACCGAGCCGGTGGTCGGTCTGATCACCGAATGGATGAGTGACGAAGGCTTGCAGCAACGCGCCGTCGACGGCGATTTGGGTGGGACCATGCGATTGGGCGCCTATCCGGCCAAGCTCGACGGTAATAGCGTCGTGCGCAGCCTCTATGGCGAGGATCTGATCAGCGAGCGTCACCGCCACCGCTATGAGGTTAATGTCCATTATCGCGAGCCGCTGGAGAAGGGTGGGCTGGTGTTCTCCGGCATGTCGCCCGACGGCCAGCTGCCGGAAATCGTCGAGCGGCCCGACCACCCATGGTTCATCGGCGTCCAGTTTCACCCGGAACTGAAGAGCCGCCCGTTCGCGCCGCATCCCTTGTTCGCCGGCTTCATCAAGGCGGCGCTCGACAAGTCGCGGTTGTTCTGACGCATCCGGGAACGCCAGCCGCTGTCGATAGTTGCGGCTTTGTCACGAATACAAAAGGGTATCCGCCATGCTTATGACCATTGCAGCCGTCATCCTCGTGCTCTGGCTGCTCGGAGCGTTCGCTTTTCACGTCGGCGGGGGCTTGATTCACATCCTGCTGATCATCGGCCTGATTGTGCTGGTGATGCATTTCGTGCGGGGCCGCCGAGCGATCTAGCCTTCGGCGGCCTGCCGATATTGCTCAAGTAGCGCCGCCCAGCCACCATCCATGCCGCTTTCGTAGCCGCCGCGAAGCTCCTCGGCGCGGGTGCCAAATCGCTCGAGGTCGCGATGTTCAAATTCGACCAGGGTGTGATCGCCATCGGGGGTGAACCGCACCTCGACGGTGGTCTCGAAGTCGGGGTCGTAGGTCCAGTCGGCATTGAGCTGCCAGGCCAGCGCCACTCGCCTCGGCGGTGACCATTCCAGCACGCGTCCCCACTCGGTTTCGCTGTTGTCTTCGCCGATCTCGAACCAGCGTCCGCCGACTTGCGGCTCGACGATCACGGCCTTTTGCGGCGATTTGAGCAACGAATGACTCTTCAGCCACCATTGGCCCATATGGCCCACGAAAACGTCAAACGCCCGCTGCTGCGATGCCCTGACCAGGATCGACTTGCGAATCGGGGCGGGGGCGATGCGCTGGGTTTCCAGGGTCATCGGTCTTTCTCCTCTTCGCGTTCAACCGCGTTCGCATAAGCGGCCAGGGATTCGTCCCAGAAGCGATCTAGCCAGCCGCGGATTTGTCCGAAGCCGGCGGGGTCGATGCAATAGATCCGGCGAGTGCCCTCGGCCCGATCGCGCACCAGCGTCGCTTCCTTGAGTACTTTGAGATGCTGCGACACCGCCGGTCGGCTGACCGGAAGCAGCGCCGCCAGTTCGCCGACCGCCATTGGCTTGTGCGCCAGGCGCTCGACAATTTGCTGGCGAATTGGCTCGGCCAGGGCGGATAAGGCGTTAGTCATCACTAACGGTTAGGTTTGACTTACGGTCAAGTCAATGGATTCTTGATCCCTAAGCATTGCCAGCGTGGGGCCGCCGCTTTTAAAGCGCCGCGATGAGCAACAGCATGTCCAGCCGGGTAGTGATTCTCGGCTCCGGCCCGGCCGGCCTGACCGCCGCGATCTATGCCGCGCGCGCCGGTTTGAGCCCCGTCATCATCCAGGGGATCATCCCCGGTGGCCAGCTGACCACGACTACCGACGTCGAAAATTATCCCGGCTTCCGCGATGTCATCCAGGGCCCGTGGCTGGTCGAGGAGATGCAGGCCCAGGCCGAGCATGTCGGGACCAAGGTGGTGTGGGACCATGTCGCCGCGGTCGACCTGTCGCGGCGGCCGTTTCGCCTGACCGGCGATAGCGGGACAATCTATTCGGCCGATACTTTGGTCATCGCCACTGGCGCTCAGGCACGCTGGCTGGGGCTGCCGTCCGAAGAGCATATGAAGGGCCGGGGGGCGTCGGCCTGCGCGACCTGCGACGGCTTTTTTTATCGCGGCAAGAAGGTCGCGGTGATCGGTGGCGGCAACACCGCGGTCGAAGAAGCGATGTATCTGACCAACCACAGCCATGACGTCACCCTGATTCATCGGCGCGATTCGCTGCGGGCCGAAAAAATCCTCCAAGACCGGCTGTTCGCCAATCCGGCGATCAAGGTGATCTGGAATCACGAGGTCGCCGAATTCGTCGGCGGCGGCGATCCGGAAGCGCTGGTCGGACTCGACATTCGCGACACCCGCAGCGGGGCGATCAGCCGGGTCGAGGTCGAAGGCGCGTTCGTCGCGATTGGCCATACCCCGGCGACCGAGCTCTTCACCGGCCAAGTCGAACTCGACAAGGATGGCTACATCAAAGTCGACAGCGGCTCGACCGCGACCAATATTCCCGGCGTGTTCGCCTGCGGCGACGTAATGGACAAAATCTATCGCCAGGCAGTAACCGCGGCCGGAACCGGCTGCATGGCCGCGCTCGACGCGGAGAAATATCTCGCAGCCCAGGAATTCGAAGCGATGGCCGCTGAGTAGTTTAAGCTAGCGTCATCCGCTTGGTGAAGGCGAGCAGCCGGCCGAAACTGTCGAAATCCTCTGCTTCGACGTCGGAATCTTCGATCAGGACCGCAAACCGTTCTTCGAACGCGGTGAGGAAATTGGCCACCGCCAGCGAATCGAGCTCTGGCAGGGCACCGAACAGCAGCGTCTCGTCGGTGAAGCCGGCGACCCGCTTGCTTGGCAGACCGAGGACTTCGGCGAGTAACGCGCGAAGTGCCGCCTCGACCGTCGCAGCCGTACGCGCCTCTGTGGGTTGGGATTTCGACTGCACCGGCGGCGCGCTAGAGAAACTCTCCAGTTCCAGCAAGGAAATCGTCTTTGCGAGCGGAGCGAAGCAATCCCCCTATTGCGCTTTACTGGATTGCTTCGTCGCATTGCTCCTCGCAATGACGTTGGGATGGCTGAACTGGATCCGACACCGTTCCCGCTCGATCATCTGACGGGCCGAGGCGCCGCCGATGCGCCGGCACTTACGGTCGGCCAACAAACCCTGTCCTATGGCGAGCTGGATATGCTGGTCGGCAAGACGGCGGCGGCTTTGCTCGGGCAGGGGCTTGATCGGGGCGATCGGGTTGCGAGCTGGATGGGCAAGACCAGCCTTGCCTGCATATTGCCGCTGGCCTGCGCCCGGGCGGGCCTCGTCCACGTGCCCGTCAATCCAGTGCTCAAGCGGGCCCAGGCGGCACATATTCTTGCCGACAGCGGCGCCCGCTTGCTGATTGCCAACCAGGCGCGGCTGGTGACGCTGGACGATAGCGCGGACGCGCGACCGGTCGCGCTCGAGGATTGGCGGGTCAATGACGAGTCCCTGCCGCCGTCCTCCGCGAGCCCCGATGATCTCGCGGCCTTGCTCTACACTTCGGGTTCGACCGGGCTGCCAAAGGGCGTGATGCTGAGCCACGCCAATCTATGGCTGGGCGCAGTTAGCGTTGCGCATTTTCTCGGGCTTTCGGCGGCGGACCGCACGCTGGCGGTGCTGCCGCTGGCGTTCGATTATGGTCAGAATCAGCTGCTCTCGACCTGGGCAGCGGGCGGTCACGCGATCGCTTTCGATTATCTGATGCCGCGCGACGTGGTGCGGGCAGTGCGACGCCATGACGTCACGGTCCTCGCCGGGGTACCGCCGCTGTGGCTTCAGCTCACCGAGGCTGACTGGTCGGGTGGCGAGGGCGGGAGCCTCAGAACCCTGACCAACAGCGGTGGGCATTTGCCGCTGCCGGTGGTGCGCAAACTGCGGACGCTGTTCCCCGATGCGGATCTGCACCTGATGTACGGGCTGACCGAAGCGTTTCGCTCGACCAGCCTCGATCCGGCGCTGGTCGACCGGCATCCCGATAGCGTCGGTACCGCGATCCCGTTCGCCGAGATCGCCGTTGTGCGACCAGACGGGACCGAGGCCAGCACTGGCGAGGAGGGTGAGTTGGTCCATCGCGGGCCGCTTGTCGCGCACGGTTATTGGAATGACCCTCAGCGCACCGCCGAGCGGTTTCGCGATGGGGCAGTGTGGTCGGGCGATACTGTCGTTCGAGGAAAGGACGGTCTCATTCGTTTTCGCGGGCGCGACGATGCGATGATCAAGGTCAGCGGTAATCGCTTGAGCCCCAACGAGATTGAGGAAGCGGCGCTGGCCAGCGCCGCGGTTCGCGAAGTGCTTGCGATCGGCGTTTCGGATGACAAGCTTGGCCAGGCGGTGATGCTGATCGCGGTGGCCAAGGGCGACGATGCCGAGAAGCGGTTGCGCGCATATTTTATGGCCGAGCTTCCATTGTTCATGCATCCGCGCGAAATAGTCTGGCGTGACGCACTGCCATTGGGGGCCAACGGCAAGCTCGATCGAGCGGCGCTGGCGAGGGAGTTCGCATGAAAGCAATGGGACCTATTCCGGCGTGGTTCAGCTCAAGCGAGGACGCACAACTTCGCATTGGAGGTTGGTCGGCGGACGAGTTGATCGATCGGGCCGGCGGCACACCTTTATTCGCCTATGACAATAATATCGTCGGCAGCCAGATCGCTCGCTTTCGGTCGGCAATGCCCGACGGACTTGCGCTGCATTATGCTGTTAAAGCAAATTCATACAGTCCGTTATTGAGGTTTCTTGCGCGCTACGTTGAAGGCTTCGATATTGCCTCATCGGGGGAGCTTCAGCTCCTCAAGGACGCGGACGTCGATGGCCTGCCAATCAGTTTTGCCGGACCCGGCAAGCGCGACGATGAAATTGAGCGCGCCATTGCGGCCGGCGTAACGCTCAATGTCGAAAGCGAGGGCGAGGCCGAGCGTGCGCTGGCCATCGCCGAACTCGTCGGGCGGCAGCCGAAAATCGCCATTCGGGTCAATCCGCCGTTCGGCATCAAGGGCGCTGGTATGAAGATGGGCGGTCTCGCCAGTCAGTTCGGCGTCGATGCGGATCGCGCCGCGGCGCTGGTAAAGCGGGTCATCGAAAGCGGGGCCGAATGGCGCGGGCTGCATATTTTCGCAGGCTCGCAGGTGCTTGCCGCGGACGCCTTGATCGAAGCGCAGCGCGCGACCGTGGCTCTTGCCGGTGAAATTGCCGATGCCGCCGGGGCCGAGCCGCCCGAGGTCAATCTCGGCGGCGGCTGCGGCATTCCTTATTTTCCAGGCGAAGAACCGCTCGATATTATCGCCGTTGGCGCCGCGCTGTCGGAAACGTTCGTCGATGTTGCCGATTCGCTCGCCAACACTCGGTTTGCGATGGAGCTTGGCCGCTGGCTCGTCGGCGAGGCGGGGGTTTATTTGACCCGCATCATCGACCGCAAATCAAGCGGCGGCAGCACGTTCCTCGTCACCGACGGCGGACTGCACCACATGCTCGCCGCAAGCGGCAATTTCGGCCAGGTGCTGCGGCGCAATTATCCCGTGGCGATTGCTAGCCGGTTCGGTTGCGAACCCGACGAAGACGTGACTGTCACCGGCTGCCTGTGCACCCCGCTCGACCTGCTGGCGGACGATGTCGCGTTGCCCCACGCGGAGCCAGGCGACGTGGTCGCCGTCTTCTGCGCCGGCGCTTATGGGCTGTCGGCCAGCCCGCAGGCGTTCCTCAGCCATCCCCCGGCGAGGGAAATGTTGGTCTAGGGATAGTTCGCTTCGACGAAGTACAGGCCGTCGGGCGGCGCGTTGAGGCCGAGCGCGGCCCGGTCGCGGGCGTCGAGCGCGGTTTGGATGTCGGCCGGCGACCACTGACCGCGCCCGACCATGACCAGGCAGCCCACCATCGAGCGCACCTGGTGATGGAGAAAACTGCGCGCCGCGGCGGCGATGCGGATGTGCTCACCGTCGCGGATAATTTCCAATCGGTCGAGCGTTTTGACCGGGCTGTTCGACTGGCATTGAGCCGAGCGGAAGGTGGTGAAGTCGTGGGTCCCGACCAGCATCGCCGCGCCTTCGGCCATCGCCTCCAGGTCGAGCGGGGTCGGGATGTGCCAGACCTGGGCGCGCTCGATGGCTGGAGGGGCGCGGCGGTTGAGGATGCGGTACTCGTAGCGGCGCCCGATGCACGAGAAGCGCGCGTGCCAGTCGTCGGCGACGGGTTCGGCCTTGAGAATTGCAATCGGATCGGGCCGCACCAGCGCATTCAACCCGTCGCGCAGCCGGTGGGCGGTCATATGCTTGGTGATATCTACATGGGCGCTCATCGCCAGCGCGTGGACGCCCGAATCGGTGCGCCCGGCGCCGTGCACGCTGGCCAGCTCGTTGGTCATCCGGAAAATCGCCGATTCGATCTGGCCCTGGATCGAGGGGCCATTGCTCTGCCGCTGCCAGCCCATGAACGGACCGCCGTCATATTCAATCGTCAGCCGCCAGCGAGTCACTGGCCTAGCCGGCCGCGAGGATTCAACTGCGCTCCCTTGGGAATGGGAAAGCCGCGCAAGAGCTCATCCGGGTGCATTCGGGACCGGCCTGCCCGCTGAACGACAAATGGACGAATTGCGCGCTCGTCGCATGCGATCTTCAGGTGATCGTCGGCGACCATTCCGGGGGGACCGCTTCCCGGCACGACCTCAGCCTCCAGTAGCTTGATCCGCTCTCCCATAAACTCGAACCAGGCACCGGGTGTGGGACTGAATGCGCGGACTTGTCGCTCAACCACACGCGCGTCCTGCGTGAAATCGAGCTGGGCCTCGGACTTGTCGATTTTCGCCGCGTAGGTGAGTCCTTCCTCTGGCTGAGGCTTCGGTGGATAATCCAAAGGTTTGGCAAGGTAGCGCAACAGTGCAAAACGACCAAGATCTGCAAGTTCTTCAGTAAGTTCACCTGCAGTTTTGCCATCAATTTCAATCAGCCAATTTAGGAGAATGGGTCCAGTGTCCAGGCCCTCATCCATTCGCATCAATGTGATGCCGGTGTGCTTATCACCGGCGAGGATCGCGCGCTGGATCGGCGCCGCGCCGCGCCATCGCGGCAGCAGCGACGCGTGGACATTGATGCAGCCCGCCTTGGGCGCCTCGAGAATCGCACGGGGCAGGATCAGCCCGTACGCCGCGACCACCGCGAGATCGGCATCGAGCGCGCGAAACCGCGCTTGCTCCTCGTCCGATCTGAGGCTGGACGGCGACCGCACCTCGATATCGAGCGCCTCCGCACGGAGCTGGACCGCGGTGGGGCGCGGCGCCTTGCCTCGACCTGCCGGACGCGGCGGCTGGCTATAGGCCGCGGCGACCTCGTGGCCCGCTTCGACCAAGGCGTCGAGGCTCGGCACCGCGAAGTCCGGGCTGCCCATGAAGACGATCCGCATTGCCCGCCTATGGCCGAGACTTGCCCCTCTGGCCAAGCGCCCTATGGAATTGCCACCATGGCATCGCAGCAAATTGAAGCTCTGTCGCAAGCGCTGGCGAGGCTCCCGGGTCTGGGGCCGCGCTCGGCGCGTCGCGCGGTGCTGCACCTGATGAAGCGCAAGGAAACCGCGCTGGTGCCGCTGCTGGCGGCCTTGCAGGATGTCGCGACCCGCCTCTCAACTTGCTCGGTATGCGGCAATCTCGACACGTCGGACCCGTGCAGCATCTGCAAGGATATGCGCCGGGATGAGCGGCTGTTGTGCGTGGTCGAGGAAGTCGCCGATTTGTGGGCGCTCGACCGCTCGCGGCTGTTTCCCGGCCGCTATCATGTCCTCGGCGGGCGGTTGTCGGCACTCGAAGGCATACGGCCCGAGGATCTTGGTATCGACAAATTGGTCGCGCGGGTCGCTGCCGGCGGCATTGACGAGGTCGTACTGGCGATGAATGCGACGCTCGAGGGCCAGACCACCGCCCATTATCTGGCCGAGCGGCTCGAGAAATTCCCGATTCGCCTGACCCAATTAGCCCATGGCCTGCCGGTCGGCGGCGAGCTCGACTATCTCGACGAAGGCACGTTGGCGCAGGCATTGCGGGCGCGGCGCCCGATTGCTTGAAGCAACGCGCTCGAACGACTAAATTACCGCCATGGCCATCCTGCCCATCGTCGAGGTCCCGGACCCGCGCCTGCGCCAGATCTCTTCACCCGTGAAAGAGGTCAACGCCGAGGTGCGGGCGCTGATCAAGGACATGTTCGAAACGATGTACGA
Organism: Sphingomonas sp.; assembly: GCF_031361285.1. Taxonomy (GTDB): domain Bacteria; phylum Pseudomonadota; class Alphaproteobacteria; order Sphingomonadales; family Sphingomonadaceae; genus Sphingomicrobium. The sequence goes on along the minus strand of NZ_JANMCO010000013.1, from coordinate 158,780 downwards.
CGCGCCCGGCATCGGCCTCGCGGCGATCCAGGTCGGCGTCCCGATCCGCGTCCTGGTGATGGATCTCCACGAGCCCGAGGAAGAGGGCGGCGAACCGGTCAACGACCCGCGCGTGTTCATCAACCCCGAAATCCTCACGCATTCCGAGGAAGAGGTGCCCTATCTCGAAGGCTGCCTATCGGTGCCCGACCAATATGCCGAGGTCGAACGGCCGGACCATATCCGCGCGCGCTGGCTCGACGAGAAGGGCAAGCAACATGAGGAGCAGCTCGACGGGCTGCTGGCGGTCTGCCTGCAGCACGAGATGGATCACCTCGAAGGCATATTGTTCATCGACCATTTGTCACGCTTGAAGCGCGAGATGGTGCTCAAGAAGCTCGCCAAGATGCGCAAGGATCGCGGCGAAAGAGCCGCCTAGCGCGAGCAGCGGCGTCAATGGACGTTGCGGATCCTGACGATGCTCCCTTTAGCCTGTGGGTCGTTGCCGTCCTGGACCACGGAGACGTAAAGGTCGCGTTCGCCCGGTCCGAAGGCGACATTGGTCGTCCCGTCGCCGGCCGCGATCCGGAACACGTGCAACAGTTTGCCTTTCGGCGAGATCTTGAGCACCTTGCCGCCGAAGAATTGCGCGACATACAAATTGCCCCGGCGGTCAACCTTCAGGCTGTCGGGCCCCAGCCACCAATTCTCGACTCGGTTCGGCACCAGCAGGTTGAGCAGCGCGAAATTGGATCGATGCGTCAGCGTTCCATCGGCCTCGATCGCGAACTTCAGGATGGCGTTTCCGACCATCTCGTCGAGGTAGAGAGTCTTTTGGTCCGGCGAGATGGCGATGCCGTTGGCGTAATTGAGGTTGTCGGCGACCTGCACCCACGTGTCGCTTCCCGGCGCCCGATAAACGATCCGGCCGGCGATCGCGGTCGGCGCACCATCGTACGGGCCAAACACCGTGGCATAGGCGCCGCCATTGTCGGCAACGACGATATCGTTGATCCCGCCGTCAAAGCTCCGCCCTTCGCTATCGGCGCTCCACCGCCGCAGTTCCTTGCCCGACAGATCGAGTTCGAGGATCACGCCGTGCGCGTTAGTGCAGGCGAGCAGGAACGTGTGCTCCCTGCTCAGCGCCAGGCCGTTGTGCCCGCAGCCTAGAGCGGAATTTAGCACCGTCGTGGTCTTGCCATCCCACTTCGACAAGGTGCCCGAGATCCAGCCGACGAAATAGAGATTGCCCTCGACATAGAGCGGACCTTCGGGCCCCAGAACGCCGCTTACGACCACGACTTCGCGGCTTTGCGCGGCGCTCGCTGAAACGGTAGCGAACAGCGCGATCGCGGCGAGCAATCCGATCTTGATCCGCATGGTGTTTCCTACGCCGTCAGGCTCGCCCCCGCGTTGCGGCAATCGTCGGCGCACTCGCGGCACATGATCGCGCACAGCTTGCAATGCTCGTGATCGTGTTGGTCGCATTCGGCGGCGCAAGCGTCGCAGACCCGCGCGCACAGCTCGAGCATTTCGCGCAGGACGGTCTCGTTGGCGCCGCTGCGGCGCAGGCCGAGATTGGCGGTGGCGTCGCAGACGTCGGCGCAGTCGAGGCAGGCGCGAATGCACTGGGTCAGGTCCATCGGCTCGGCGAGGCAGGCGTCGGCGCACGACAGGCACATCTTGGCGCAATACATCGCGTGATGGACGGCATCGCCGAGCGGCTGGTTGACGTGACCCTTGGCGGCGGGATGGAGCGAAATCATCTTGCGGATGGACATCGGGTTTCCTTTGGGTCGGGGTCGGGCCAAGCGGTATCGCAAGCTTGCCGCTTGAGCAACGCCGACGCGCGAGCTAAGTTCGCTATTCGTTCCTGTGGAGTGGCCGATGGACCTGAGTGTCATTCTAACCGTCGTCATCGCGCTCGGAATGGGCGCGCTGATCGGCTGGCTGGCCGGCAGCCGCGCCGGGGCCGGCGGGGCCCAGGTGATTGATTCGCTGCGGCTCCAACTCGACGAAGTGATCAAGGAGCGCGACGCCAACCGCTCGGCGGCGAGCGAGCTGGCGATCCTGCGCGCCGCGCAGGAAGAACGCGAACGCTCGTTCGATCAGCAGCTCGTGGCGCTGCGCGAGGCCAAAGAGAGCTTGTCGGCCCAATTTCACGAGATTGGCGGCAAATTGCTCGGCGAAGCCCGCAAGGCGTTCCTCGAGCAGGCGGGCGAGAAGTTTACTCAAGCCGTCATGCCGGTCGAGGCGCTGCTCAAAAGCTATCAGGAGAAGCTGCAGACGGTCGAAAAGGAGCGCGTCGACCATTATGCCGGCCTGCGCGAAGCGGTCGAGCTGGTGCGGACCGGGCAGGGGCAGGTGCGCGACGAGACCCGCAACCTCGTCAACGCGCTGCGCTCGTCGCCCAAAGCGCGCGGCCGTTGGGGCGAGCAGTCGCTGCGCAACGTGCTCGAACAATCCGGCCTCAGCCCTTACGCCGATTTCCGCACCGAAGTGTCGGTCGATGGCGAGGACGGTAAGCTGCGGCCCGATGTCGTGGTGCGGCTTCCCGGCGGCCGCCAGTTGATCATCGACGCCAAATGTTCGCTGAATGCCTATCTCGACGCCTGCGAGGAGGTGGACGACGACAAGCGCCTGGCGTTCTTGCGCGCCCATGTCATGTCGATCCGCAATCACGCGCAGCAATTGGGCTCCAAGGCCTATTGGGCCCAGTTCGGGGATTCGGCCGATTATGTGGTGATGTACATTCCGGGCGAGCATTTCTTGACTGCCGCACTGGAGCAGGACGATGGCCTGTGGGATTGGGCCTTCGAGCGCCGCGTGTTGCTGGCCACCCCAACCAATTTGGTCGCCATCGCGCGCACCGTCGCGAGCGTTTGGCGGCAAGAAACGCTGAACGAAGCGGCCGAGGAAATTGCTAGCCTTGGCAAAGAGTTATACTCGCGTCTTGCGACCATGGCTGAACATATGAGCCGGATGGGCAAGAACCTCGCGACTGCCAACACGGCTTACAATCAGATGGTCGGTAGCTTCGAGAGCCAGGTATTCACCCAGGCGCGGCGTTTCGAGGCCCTGGGAGCAGGCAGCGCCAAGGTGATCGAAACCCCGCCGATGGTCGAAGCCAGCCCGCGGCCGCTAACCAAGCTCGCGGCAACGCCAGCGACCGCCAACGAGGGCGTCGCCTAAAGTCCGCCGCAGCCGTTGAAGCGGCGGCCGTCGACATCGACCTGGACCTTATCCGGGTAATTCCGGTCGCTCATCCCGTCGCTGCACTGCGAATGGACGATGTTCACGTTGAGGCGGGGCGTCCGGTAAATCTCGCCGGCAATGCCGACGATCACCGGCGGCGTCGGCTGGGCGACGCGAACATTGTTGCTGCGATCGGTGAAGATCATGTCGCGCGGATCGATGGTGAGATCCCAGAACGGCTCGGTCCCTTGCGCTCGGTAAACGCCTCCCGGCGGGTTCGGCGTGATCGGCGGCGCGGGTGGGGGTGGGCCGTAGCAAGCGGTGAGCAGCGCCAACGGCGCGAGTGCGAATAGATGTTTCATGGTCGGCCTAACCCCGCACGGGGCGTGCAGGTTCCGTCAGACGCGCCAGCTGGCCTTGACCTGGAACGCCATTACGGCCGCCGCGACCGCTGCATTGAGGCTGTCGGCGCGCCCGGCCATCGGGATTTTGACGAGGAGGTCGCAGGCTTGCTCATAGGCCTCGGGAAGCCCTTGCTGCTCGTTGCCGATCAGCAGGAAGCAGGGGGCGTGATAGTCCGCTTCAAGATAGTCGGCCGTCGCTTTGAGGCTGGTCCCGACCAACTGCCCCGGACCGGCCCGCAGCCAGGCTATGAACTCGTCCCAGCGCGCGGTGGCGATAGCTTGGGTGAACACGGCCCCCATGGACGCCCGCACCGTCTCGACCGAGAACGGATCGGCGCTGTCATCCACCAGGATCAGCCCGCCGGCCCCGACCGCGTCCCCGGTCCGCAGGATGGTGCCGAGATTGCCGGGGTCACGCAGCGCCTGCGCGACGATCCACAGCGGGGCGGTCGATCGGTCAATTGCTTGCAGTAAAGTCTCCGGTTGCCGGAACGCTGCCAGCAGCAGCTGCGGATTGTCCTTGCCCGACATTTTGGACAGGATGTCGGGGGTCGTCTCGATCGCTTCACCGCCGGCGGCCTCGGTCGCGGCGATGATGTCGGCGGCGAGAGGATGTTTCGCCCCGTCGGCCGAGAAGGCGATGATCTCGGGTAGGCAGCCACTGTCCCGCGCCTCGGCGATGATCCGCAGTCCCTCGGCCAAGAACAGCCCTTCTTCGCGCCGCGCCTTTTTGTCGCGCAGCGAACGCAGCCTTTTCACGGTCGAATTCGAATAAGCGGTGATTCTCTTAGGCATTGGGCCGGACCATCAATCCTCGCCGAAGCGACTTGCGACCAGCCCGGTGAGCTTTTCCAGCGCTTCCTCGGCGTAAACGCCGTCAACGTGGATGATGATCTGGTCGCCCATCGCCGCGCCGAGCATCATCAGGCCCATGATCGAGGTGCCGCAGACGCGATTGCCGTCTTTCTCAACTTCGATGATCACGTCGAGAGCGCACGCCATGGTAACGAACTTGGCGCTCGCTCGCGCGTGCAACCCCCGCTGGTTTTCGATCCGGACCTCGCGCTGGACTGCGGTCAAGCCGCGGCTTCCCCGAGAATTTCCGAGGCGACCGAAATATATTTGCGCCCGGCCTCACGCGCCGCCGTCACCGCGGCGTGGACGCCCATCACCTTGCGCGCGCTTTCGAGCCGGATCAGCATCGGCAAATTGACGCCGGCGATAACCTCGATGTTCTCGGTCTTCATCAGGCTGATGGCGAGGTTCGACGGGGTCCCGCCGAACAGGTCGGTGAGAATGATTGCGCCATCGCCCCGGTCAACGGTCGAAATCGCCTCGGAAATATCCTTGCGCCGCGCTTCCATGTCGTCATCGGGGCCGATGCAGATCGCCGCGATCTGCTCCTGCGGTCCGACGACATGCTCCATCGCGGTGATGAACTCGGCCGCAAGGCGGCCGTGCGTCACCAACACTAGTCCAATCATTCGTTCAACTCGCCTCCACTGGCCCTCGTCCGGCATTTTCCTCGACCGTGTCGTTTGGCCGGGACCCGAGGTCCCGATGCCGGACATTCGGAGAAAAGCCCGCCCTGCGCAATCGTTCCGCCATTTCAACGGCCGCGGCTACGGAGCGATGTCGCCCTCCGGTACAGCCGAAAGCCACCGTCAGATAGGTTTTGCCGGCGGCCCAGTAGCGGGGAATCCAGTCAATGAGAAGCGCTTCGATGCGGTCCATCGCCGGAATCCAGGCCACATCTGTCTCGATATAGTCACGCACCGGTCCGTCGAGCCCGGTCAGCGGGCGCAGGTCGTCGACCCAATGCGGGTTGGCGATGAAACGCAGGTCGAACACCAGATCGGCGGTCCGCGACATGCCGCGCGCGAACGCGAACGACGTAAGCGTCAGCACTGGCTGGGCAACATCGCCACCGTAGCGGCGTCGAAGCTCGTCGCGCAGTTCGGCGGGGGACAAGTCGGTGGTGTCGAGGACGCTTTCGGCCGCACTGCGCAGCGGCGCGGTGAAAGTGCGCTCGCGAGCGATGCCATCCTCGGCCGGCCGGTCGGGCGCCAACGGGTGGCGGCGGCGGGTCTCGTCGTAGCGCCGAATGAGCTCGGCCCCGGAACAGTCGAGGTAGAGGATTTCGGGAGCCACGCCGGCGATCGAGTGGACGATGGCGGGCAAAGCGGCGGGATCGAAGCCGCGGCTGCGAGTGTCCATCCCGACCGCGATCGGCACCTGACGGTCGCCAATGAGGCCCTGGTCGACATAATCCTTGAGCATCAGGGCCGGGAGGTTCTCGACGCAGTCCCAGCCCATATCCTCCAGCGCGTCGAGGACGGTCGATTTGCCGGCCCCTGACATGCCGGTGACGAGCAGCAGGCGTGGCCGGGGAGGCTGACCCTGCCGCTTTTCGCTCACTGGAGCTTGAGGCCCATGCGATCGAGCGCCCAAGCGACCTTGGATGGCGCCGATGCGGCCATTGCGTCGATGTTGATCAGCGGCAACGCCACGCCCAGGATCGGCCGTTCGCGACTGTCGTCCGGCATGCGCTGGATGTCGCTGGTCAACTCGACCAGCAAGGCGACCGGCATGTCGCCAGCATGGTCCAATTCGACGATGCCGATGCCGCGAATCTCGAGCTTGCCGGCGATATTGGGCGGTGCCGACGCGATTAGCCAATCATCTTCCCGCCGGACGAGAGTCTGATCGTCGCTAACCAACGTGAACCCGCGATCGAGCAGCCGCAGCGTCAGGTCGGACTTGCCGGAGCCCGAGGGACCGGTGATCAGCACCGCGCGGCCATCCAGAGCAACGGTGCTGGCATGGACGGCTTCTGATGATAGGCGCGGCGAGTTCATGGCAGTGGTGCCGCCGGCAAACTGATGGTGAAGCGCGCTCCCGAAGGCGCGTCGTCGCGATCCTGCACGTCAATCTCCCCGTCATGGCCTTCGACAATTGCCCGGGCAATCGCAAGGCCGAGTCCCGAATGGCGACCGAAATTCTCGCCTTCCGGCCTTACTGAGTGGAATCGGTTAAAGATCGCTTCACGGGCTTCGTCGGGAACCCCGGGGCCTTCGTCGTCGATCCGGATCAGTACCTTATCGCCGACCCGGGTGGCGGCGATCTCGATCAATCCGCCGGGCGGCGAGAAACTGATCGCATTGTCGATGATGTTGTTGATTGCTCGGGCCAGCCGATCGGGCTTGCCGAGCACCACCGCGCTCGCGCGCCGCGGCCGAGCGAAAGCAATGCTGGCGTCGCCGTCTTCACGGCGATTCTCCCAGCTGGACGCAAGTTGCTCGATCAGTGGGCCCAGGTCGACGACTTCGAACGTCGCGCGGGCAAGCTCAGCGTCGGTGCGCGCCGCTTCGCCGATGTCGCCAATCAATCGGTCGAGCCGGAGCACGTCGTCGCGAGCAACGTCGATCAGCTGCTTCTGCAACGCTTGGTCATCGACCCGGTCGAGGCTGTCGAGCGCCGAACGCAAGGACGCCAGCGGGTTCTTGAGTTCATGCGTGACGTCGGCGGCGAACGCTTCGATATTATCGATCCGCTGCCGCAGCGACTGGCTCATGTCCGACACGGCCCTCGCCAGCAACCCGATCTCGTCGGTCCTGGAGGGCAGGCGAGGAACATTGACCTCCCGCGCCCGGCCCAGCCGAACGCGATGCGCCGCCAGGGCCAGCCGGCGCAGCGGGCGGACGATAGTCCGGGCAAGGAACAGTGACAGGAGAATCGAAAGGATCGTCGCCATCGTCATTAAGGCCACCAAAACGGAGCGCTGGCTGCGCACGGTGCGGGTGAAGCCGCGATCGTTCTCGGTAATTAACAGCACCTGTTCACCGATTGGCACCGCGGCCGAGAAGACCGGGGTCAGGTCGGGCGCATTGCGGACTTTTGTGGTGGGCAAGCCGCTAATCTTGCTGCTCAAGGCTTCGGGCCACGACTGCAGCTGGTCGACCCGCGGTTCGGCGAAATCCTCGAGCGGGCGGGCGCCGACCAATGCATTGAAGCCACGGTCGAGCGTCCGCGCGACATCTTTCTTCCAACTTTGGGATTGGGGATCAACCAGTTGGTAGGTTGAACCGGTCTGTCGCCAGCTGTCTTCGGCAAGCTGCCCGTCGGCCCCGTACAGGCGGATCCGGCTCCCGGTCGAGCGGCCGATCGCGGCCAGCGCTGGCGACCTCGCCGCGGCCGGAATCTGGGTTAGCGCCGACGCCGTCACCACCGCCTCCGATTTTGTCTGCCGGACGCGCTCCTTGCTTAAGCGGTTGCGGAAGACGTCGAGGTAAATGATGCTGAGTGCGAGCAACATTAGCGTCAGGATATTGACCGCGAGGATGCGATAGGTGAGTGTCCAGCGCCCCGACCAACTCAGGACGAGGTCACCGGTATCACCCGTCTGCATGGCGTCACTCATCGTCAAAGCGGTAACCGACTCCATAGAGGGTTTCGATCGCGTCGAAGTCCGCATCGACGCTGCGGAATTTGCGGCGGATGCGCTTGATGTGGCTGTCGATTGTGCGGTCGTCGACATAGACGTCGTCCTGATAGGCGATGTCGAGCAACTGGTTGCGGCTTTTGACCACGCCCGGGCGCTGCGCCAGTGCTTCCAGGATCATGAACTCGGTCACCGTCAAAGTGACGTTCAGCCCGGCCCAGATCACCTTGTGGCGCGCCGGGTCCATGGTCAGTCGCTGGCGCACCAGCAGCGGCACTTCGGCCTCGTCGCGGGTCGCGCTGGCCTCGCCCATGGCGAGCTCCTGGCGGCGCAAAATCGCCCGGATCCGCGCGATCAGCAGCCGTTGCGAAAACGGCTTGGCGATATAATCGTCAGCGCCCATGGCCAGACCCAGCGCTTCGTCGAGCTCGTCATCCTTGGAGGTAAGGAAAATGACCGGCATCGAGCTGGTTTCGCGCAACCTTCGCAGCAGTTCCATGCCGTCCATGCGCGGCATCTTGATGTCGAACACGCCCAAGTCCGCCGGATTTTCGGCAAACGCCTTGAGCGCCGCATCGCCATCCGAATAGACGCGAGTGATGAAACCCTCGGCCTGGAGCGCGATGGAGATTGACGTCAGGATGTTGCGGTCGTCGTCGACCAGCGCGATCACTTGGCTCATCAATGGCCTTTTGGGGCAGCTTTGCCGGGGACGCTCGGCTTAGCCAGCGTCCGGGGTTGAAACAAGCGTGGCCACTTAGGACAAGCCGCACTTCTGGCTACTTTGACCCCGCGCGGTCTTCGGGTTTATAGACGCCAATACGCACACGCATGCGGCGGCAGGACTCGGTGCAAAAGCGCCAGGGCGCCGCCGCATTGCCATTTTAGAAGGGGACGATTGAGTGACCGACCGGATTCCGAAGCATGGACTGGACGCGCAGGGGATCACCACCGCCGCCGAGCTCCATTGGAATCTGACCACCGCGCCTTTGGTCGAACATGCCGTGCGCCGGGCCGAAGGGTTGCTCGCCAAGGACGGCCCGCTGGTCGTCCGCACCGGGGCACATACCGGCCGCAGCGCCCAGGACCGCTTCATCGTCCGCGATTCGACCAGCGAGCGCACGGTGTGGTGGGGCAAGACTAACAAGCCGATGGACGGCGAGGCCTTCGACCGGCTGCACCAGGATTTCCTCGCGGCGCTTGGCACCAAGGATAAATTGTTCGTCGCCGACCTGTTCGGCGGTTCGGAGCCCGAGCATCGCGTTCGTGTGCGGGTCATCAACGAGCTGGCGTGGCACAATCTGTTCATCCGCACCTTGCTGGTCCGCCCCGAAGCCGACGAGCTGGCGGACTTCGACCCCGAATATACCATCATCGACTTGCCGACCTTCCAGGCCGACCCGGAGCGCCACGGCTGCCGCGGCGCGACGGTGATCGCGGTCAATCTCGAAAAGAAGCTGATCCTGATTGGCGGCACCGCTTATGCCGGCGAGATGAAGAAGTCGGTGTTCGGGCTCTTGAACTTCCTGCTGCCGCCGCACGGCATCATGCCGATGCATTGCTCGGCCAATATCGGCCCCGACGGTGACACCGCGATCTTCTTCGGCCTGTCCGGCACCGGCAAGACGACGCTGTCGGCCGACCCCAACCGCACCCTGATCGGCGACGACGAGCATGGCTGGTCGGACACCCACGTGTTCAACTTTGAAGGCGGTTGCTACGCCAAGATGATCCGCCTGTCGGCCGACGCCGAGCCGGAGATTTTTGCCACCACCAAGCGCTTCGGCACCGTGCTCGAGAATGTCGTGATGGACCCGGTGACGCGCGAGCTTGACCTCGACGACGGCAGCCTGGCCGAGAACAGCCGCGGCGCCTATCCGATCGAGTTCATTCCCAATTCGTCCGCGGACAATATGGGCCCGTTGCCCAAGAATGTGGTGATGCTGACCGCCGACGCGTTCGGGGTGCTGCCGCCGATCGCCCGGCTGACACCCGACCAGGCGATGTACCATTTCCTCTCCGGCTACACCGCCAAGGTCGCCGGCACCGAGATTGGCGTCACCGAGCCCGAAGCAACCTTTTCTACCTGTTTCGGCGCCCCGTTTATGCCGCGCCACCCGTCGGTATATGGCAATCTTCTCAAGAAACGGATCGCGGAAGCGGGGGTCGACTGCTGGCTGGTCAACACCGGCTGGACCGGCGGCAAATATGGCGTCGGCCAGCGGATGCCAATCCAGGCGACGCGGGCGCTGCTCAACGCCGCGCTCGACGGCAGCCTCAAGAATGCCAACTTCCGTAAGGACCCTAACTTTGGTTTCGACGTTCCGGTGGCGGTGCCCGGCGTTGACAGCGGCATCCTCGATCCGCGCGGCACCTGGGCGGACATGGACGAATATGACCGGACCGCGGCCAGACTGGTCGACCTGTTCGTCGCCAATTTCGCCGAGTTCGCCGAACATGTCGACGAAGGCGTGCGACAATCGGGACCGAAGGCGCGCCAACCGGCCGCGCCCGCAACCGCCTGAAGCCCGGCTTTAGGTCGGGCCCCCGCGAAGTAAGGCCCGACCAATGACTGATTATAAACCACGCCTGTTCCACGACGACGCCGGGATCGTCCACATCGGCGAGGGATTGATCGCGCGCACCTTGCCGCGCGTCGAATGGACCCACGAGGCGCATCTTGCGACCACGACCTATCTGCTTACCCGCCGCCCCGACATCGACATCGACGCGGCGCTGCCGGGCTTAATCCGCGCCTACAATGAGAGCGTCGGCGGGGTGAACAGCGACAGCGAAGGCTATCACGAAACCATCACCCGCGTGTTCCTCCACGGCGTCCGCCTGTTCCTCGCCGAGGCCGACCCCAAGGAACCGCTGCACGAACTGGTCAACGAGCTGTTGCTGTCCCCAATGGGCCGCCGCGACTGGCCGCTGCGGTTCTACACGCCCGCGCGATTGTTCTCGGTCGAAGCGCGGCGAGATTTCATCTCGCCAGACATTGCAGCTTTGCCATAAGTGCGAATGTCCGCTTTGGGTGGATAGAGGACATTAGCTCGTCGTCAAACGGTACCCGCGTGCGCGGATCGCGCGCTGAAAGTGGAGCCAGAAAGGTTTCCATGCTTCGTAATCGTCGCTGAAACATGTGCGTTCGACCTCAACCGCGACTGGGCCATCCTCAAGCTCGGCCGTCAGGTTAATGGCGACTGTGGCCTTGGGGCTTTGGAGTATTAGGATTTTCTTGCCTGTAGTCGCGACGCTGCTGAAGCTCATGCCCATCGTCGCCTCAGAAGAAGCTCCCAGCCACTTTTCCAAAAGTCCGAGCTCTGTCCAACGCACAGCGAGCGACGCCCTCGCCTTCACACCCGCCCGCTTCGGACTCGAGCACACTGTCTCGTTGGCCACCGCGCACTGCGCGTGCAGCGCAACAACGAATGCCAAACCGAGACACGCGACTCTAGGGAGGCTTACGCGCATCGTGGCTGTTTCTCATGTGGAGCTAATGTCCGCAATGGGTCGAAAGCCGACATTCGCGCAATCGGCGCCGAGGCGCTACGCCGCCTTCGTCGTCCGGATATACTCGTCGACATTCTTCGCGAGGACATCCATCGGCACGTTGCCGCCGAGCACGACCGCGTCGTCGAACGCCTTGATGTCGTAGCGCGGGCCGAGCGCGGCTTGCGCCTTGGCGCGCTGGCGGTTGATTTCGCTGTGCCCGACCTTGTAGCCGCACGCCTGACCCGGCCAGCTGCAATGGCGATCGACTTCGGATGCGACTTCCTCGGCCTTGGAGCCATTCTCGTCGACGAAGAAGCGGACGCCCTGTTCGCGCGTCCAGCCCTTGGCGTGGAGGCCGGTATCGACCACCAGCCGGCAGGCGCGAAAGGCGATGCCCTGCAGATAGCCAAGCCGGCCGGCGGGGAAATCGTCATAGGCGCCAAATTCGTCGGCAAGCTGCTGCGCATAGAGTGCCCAGCCTTCGGAATACGCATTGAACGCCAGCATGGTGCGGATGAGCGGCAGCTTGTTGGCATATTCGCCCTGCCAGACGTGACCCGGGATCGCTTCGTGGTGGGCCAGGTCGGGCAAATCGAACTTGGTGTGCAGCGAGGTTGAGCGCAGGTTGATCCAGAATTTGCCGGGGATGGTGCCGTCGATCGAGCCGGCACCGCCGTAAGCGCCGGGCGCGCCGGGTTCTTCCTCGGGCGGCAGGCGGCGGACCTCCAGATTGCCCTTGACCAATGTGTTGAACATCAGCGGCAATTTGCTGCGAATGATCCGCAGGCGTTCCTGGATGAAGGCCATGATTTCGGCCCGGCCCTTGTCGCCGTCGCTGAATTTATAGAGCGGGTCCTTGCCCAGCGCCTGCATCCGCTCGCCGATCGAACCCTTGGTATAGCCAAGGCTTTTGAGGATCGGGTCCATCCGTCCCTGCAGCTCGCGCAGTTCATCAATGCCGCGCTGATGGACTTCGTCCGGCGTCATATTGGTGGTGGTCGATGCCTTGAGCGCCCAGCGATAATAATCGTCGCCGTGCGGGCGCGATGACATGCCCGGATTATCGGTGGCGACGGCGCGCTCGGCGCGCAGTTCGGCGAGCTGGCGTTCGAGGGCCGGGGCTACCATCTGCGCTGAAATCAGGCGCGCTTTCGCCGCCCAATTGCCGGGGATCTTTTTCTCCCTTGTGCGGCGTTCGATCGATTCGACCAAAGAACCGCCGTCGTGGGCATTCTTCGCCGACAGCGCCATTTGCTTGAGCGTCTTGTCGAGCAGGAAGCCCGGCGGCACCAGGCCGATGGCGCGTGCGGCGCGGATCCGGCCAAGCTCGCCGTCGAGCTGCTTCGGATACGACTCAAGCCGCGCCAGATAGGCTTGCGCGTCGGCCGCGCTGTCGATCGGATGCTCGGCGTCGAGGAAGCGCGGCAGATCGAGATAGGCGCCGACATTCTGGATGACGACGTAGGGCGAGTTGCGCCAACTGCCGACCGCGACGTCGCCGTACGGCAAGGCAAAACCTTCGAGCGCGGTCGCGTAGGCGCTGCGCACGACCTCGACGCTGGTGCGGACCGAATGCGACAGGCCCGAAACGTCGATCGCCTGGGCGCGTTTGAGGTCGGACCGCAGCTGGGCCGCCAGGCGTTTCTGCCCGAGCGCCGACCGATCGCCGAGCTGATGGCGCATGGCCGCGTGCGGACCCTTGTCGATGCCGAGCGTGGTCGCGGTTTCAGGTGACAGCCGAAGCAAATTCTCGGCGATAGAATCGAGCAGCGCGCCCGCTTGCGCGTCGGTGACGCGGCGAGCGGCGGCGAACGCCGGCGCGGCGCCCGAGACCAGGGGGAGCGCGACACTGGCGGCGAGGGCCGCGACCGTCTCGCGGCGGGAAAGCTGCGTGTTGAACAAGATTGAAGCTCCGTTTTTTACGCGGGAGGAAGAATGCGCTCGGCTTCGACATTGAGGCAATTGCCATCGACGCCGGTGATGCGGACTCGCTCCCCCGGTTGAGCGGGACCGCCACGCGCGCTCCATTCGCCGTCGGCGACCCGCACGCGGCCATTATGCTCGTCGACCGCGGCGACCACTGTCACGACTTTTCCGACCAACCGCGCCGAGCGGTCGTTCAACAGGGGGTCACCACCGTGCCTGGCGGCGTTGGCGTAGACGCGCCGCCCGACCATCACCGCGAGCAGGGCATAAAGCGCAAACAGGCCCAGCTGCGACGCCGTGCCGAGGTCGAACAAAACGGTGAACAAGCCGGTTGCCATCGCCGCGGCGCCGACGAACATAAGGAAGAACCCTGGTGCGAGCACTTCGAAGATCAGCAGCAGGACGCCGCCGATCAGCCACAACCAGCCGGGATCGATCTCCAGTCCGTTCATGACTTGCTGTCGGGCACGGTCGGCGCCGCCTTGGCGCGCACCGCCGGAATTCCCCTGCTGCTATCGCCGAACGCTTCGCGGGCGAGCTCGCCAATGCCGCCCAATGTGCCCATCAACTGGGTCGCCTCGACCGGGAACAGGATCGTCTTGGCGTTGGGTGAGGTGGCGAATTTGCCCAGCGCCTCGACATATTTCTGGGCGATGAAGTAATTGATCGCCTGGCTGCTCCCGCCCTCGATGGCATCGCTCACCGACTTGGTCGCATTGGCTTCGGCCATGGCGGAACGTTCGCGAGCTTCGGCGTCGCGGAAAGCGGCCTCCTTTTGTCCTTCCGCCTGGAGGATCCGCGCCTGCTTTTCGCCCTCGGCGCGCAGGATTTCGGACTGGCGCATGCCTTCGGATTCGAGGATCGACGCGCGCTTTTCACGCTCGGCCTTCATCTGTCGGGTCATGGCGTTGACGATGTCCTGCGGCGGGCGAATGTCTTTAAGTTCAACGCGGGTAATCTTGACGCCCCACGGCTCGGTCGCATGGTCGACCACCGCCAGCAGGCGGGCGTTGATCTCGTCGCGCTTGGACAGCGTCTCATCCAAGTCCATCGAGCCCATGACGGTGCGCAAATTGGTCGTCGAAAGCGCCATCAGCGCCGAATAAAGGTCGCTGACTTCGTAGGCGGCCTTGGCGGCGTCGATCACCTGGAAGAAGACGACGCCGTCGACCGCGACCATCGCATTGTCCTTGGTGATGATCTCCTGACCCGGGATGTCGACCACTTGCTCCATCATGTTGATCTTGCGCCCGACGCGGGTGACGAACGGCAAGACGAAGTTGATTCCGGGTTCGGCAACGCGCACGAAGCGGCCGAAATGCTCGAGCGTATAGCGATAGCCCTGGTGGACGATCTTGACGCCCATCATCACGAACAGGAGCGCCAAAACGGCGATTGCAATCATGAAAGCGGTCAGCATGGTGTGTCTTGTCCTTTATTTGAGCGGCCATGATGCGACGGTCGCGTGTCCCGTGAAAGCGAAATCGGTATGACCATCGACCTCTACACGGTGCGCTCGATCCTGTTTTTGCCGGCCTCGAACCCGCGCGCCATCGCCAAGGCGCGCGGCGCGGGCGCCGACCTGGTGGTCCTCGACCTCGAAGATGCGGTGAAGCCCGAGGACAAGCTGGCCGCGCGCCAGGCAGCAGTCGATGCATTCATCGAGCCATGGGCGATGCCGGTGGCGATCCGAGTCAACGGGGTCGGCAGTCAGTGGCATGACGATGATTTGGACGCCGTGGCCCATTCGCAGGCCGACTTTGTCATCTTGCCGCGCGCTACGTCCGCGGATGCGGTCCGCGCGGCCCGGGATCGGGTCGACCTGCCAACGTTGGCGATGATCGAAACGGCGGCGGGAGTGCTCGCCGGACCGGAAATAGCCAGAGAGGCGGCGGCTTTGATCGCCGGCACCAACGATCTGTCGGCCGACTTGCGCTTGCCGCCCGACGCCGGGCGCGCGCCGCTGCAAATGGCGTTGCAGTCGATCGTGATCGCTGGCCGCGCTGCGGGGATCGCGGTGTTCGATGGCGTGTTCAACGGCCTCGACGACCCCGACGGATTTGCCGCCCAGGCCGGGGAAGGCCGCAGCCTCGGCTTCGACGGCAAGAGCCTGATCCACCCCGATCAAATCGAACCCTGCCACCGCGCTTTTGTCCCGACCGAAGCGCAAATCGACCGCGCCCGTCGCTTGCTCGACGCCGCGACCGGCGGCGCCGAGCGGTTCGAGGACCAGATGATCGAACGCAAGCACGTCGAAGCGGCGCAGCGACTGCTGGCGCGGGCGCCGCAATAATCCGACGTTGCGAGCGGAGAGCGGCAATGCAGGTAGTTTGTTGCGCTGGATTGCCCCGTCGCCGCGCTCCTCGCAATGACGGCGGGGTTGGCGAATCGGCTGCTTCCTGCCAAAGGCCCGCATGGCTGACCTCCACACTATTCCCGACATACCGCTGGGCCTGACCTTTGACGACGTGCTGTTACGCCCGCTCGAATCCTCCGTTCTGCCTAGCCAGGCCGACACCAGCACCTTCCTGACCCGCGCCATTCCACTTAGGATTCCACTGATTTCTTCGGCGATGGATACGGTTACCGAAGCCGACATGGCGATTGCGCTGGCGCAGCTGGGCGGGATCGGGGTCCTCCATCGCAACCTCGACATCGACGAGCAAGCGGCGGCGGTGCGCGCGGTCAAGCGCTTCGAAAGCGGCATGGTGGTCAATCCGATCACCGTCAGCCCCGACCAGACGCTGGCCGAGGCGCTGGAAT
Organism: Sphingomonas sp.; assembly: GCF_031361285.1. GTDB lineage: Bacteria > Pseudomonadota > Alphaproteobacteria > Sphingomonadales > Sphingomonadaceae > Sphingomicrobium. The sequence goes on along the minus strand of NZ_JANMCO010000013.1, from coordinate 142,577 downwards.
TGATGACGACCAACCGCATCAGCGGCATTCCGGTCGTCGAGCGGTCGGGTAAATTGTGCGGCATCATTACCAACCGCGATGTGCGCTTCGCCGAAAATCCGAAGCAGCCGGTCAGCGAGCTGATGACCAAGGACAATTTGGCGACGGTGCGGCTCGGCACCAGCCAGAAAGAAGCGCAGCACATCCTGCACCAGCGCCGAATCGAGAAACTGCTGGTGGTCGACGACGCCAATCATTGCGTCGGGCTGATCACCGTCAAGGACATCGAGAAATCGGTCGCCGCGCCGTTCGCCACCAAGGATGCCGAAGGCCGGCTGCGGGTCGCGGCGGCAACCACCGTCGGCGATAGCGGCTTCGCGCGGTCCGAAGCGTTGATCGACGCCGGGTGCGATTGCATCGTTATCGACACCGCCCACGGCCACAACACTGACGTCGCTGCCGCGGTCAAGCGCGTAAAGTCCTTGTCCAATGCGGTCCAGGTGGTCGCCGGCAACATCGCTACCGCGGAAGCGGCCAAGGCGCTGATCGATGCCGGCGCGGACGCGATCAAGGTCGGCATCGGCCCGGGATCGATCTGCACCACGCGCATCGTGGCGGGCGTCGGCGTGCCGCAACTGACCGCGATCCTCGCGGCCGCTGCGGCGGCGGCCAAGAGCGGCGTCCCGGTGATCGCCGACGGCGGCATCCGGACCAGCGGCGACATCGCCAAGGCCCTGGCAGCTGGCGCATCGACGGTGATGGTCGGGTCGCTGTTTGCCGGCACCGAGGAAGCCCCGGGTGAAACCTTCCTGTACCAGGGCCGCACCTACAAATCCTATCGCGGCATGGGTTCGGTCGGGGCGATGGCGCGCGGCTCGGCCGATCGCTATTTCCAGCAGGACATCAAGGATCAGCTCAAACTGGTGCCCGAAGGGATCGAGGGACAAGTGCCGTTCAAGGGCCCGGTGCGCGACATCGTTCACCAACTTGTGGGCGGGGTGAAGGCGGCGATGGGCTACACTGGGTCGAGCAGCATCGCTGAGCTGCAAAAACGCGCCAAGTTCGTCCGTATTACCAACGCCGGCCTGTCCGAAAGCCACGTCCACGATGTCACCATCACCCGCGAAGCGCCCAATTATCCGACACGCTAGACCATGACCCCGGCCGCGCGGCTGCAGGCGGGCATCGAAATCCTGGACGAAGTGATTGCTTCCGCCCGCGACGACGGGCCGCCTGCCGACATCATCGTTACGCGATACTTCAAGACGCGCCGTTATGCCGGGTCGGGCGACCGCCGGGCGGTGCGTGAATTGGTCTTCCGGGCGATCCGCCGGTCGGCCGAAGTCCCGGCGAGCGGGCGCTCAGCGATGCTCGGACTGGCGCAGGAGGCGCCCGAGTTTCTCGCGCTATTCGGGGAAGTCCGCGGACCGGCAGCCATCGTCGACGGTGAGCAAGGGAGTCCGGCGCGGGTCATCCCAGCCTGGCTGGAGCCGCAGATCTCGCGACTGGTTGAGCCCGGTGAATGGCCGGTGCTGCTCGATCGCGCGCCGCTCGACCTGCGGGTCAATGCGGCGCGCGCCAACCGCGACGAACTGCTTGGTCAGTTTCCTGGCGCCGAGCCGACGCGGATCAGTCCGTGGGGCCTGCGGCTCCCGTTCGACACGCGGATCGATGACCATGCCGCCTTTACCGACGGCCTGGTCGATGTGCAGGACGAAGGCAGCCAGCTGATCGCGCTGGCCTGCGAGCCCAAGGACGGCATGCGGATCCTCGATTTGTGCGCCGGGGCCGGGGGCAAGGCGTTGGCACTGGCGGCGGCCGCGCCGGGCGCGGCGATCCTCGCCACCGACACCAATCGTTCGCGCCTGTCGAAGCTGGCGCCACGGGCTGTGAAAGCCGGCGCCGTGATCGAAACTCGCCTGCTCAATCCGCCACACGAACTGGAGATGCTGGCCGATTGGGCCGAAACCGCCGACGTCGTGCTGGTCGACGCGCCCTGTTCGGGGAGCGGCACCTGGCGGCGCAATCCGGAAGGTCGCTGGCGACTCTCGCCCGAGCGGCTCGATCGCCTTGTGCGGGTTCAGGCCCAGCTGCTGGAGATTGCCGCCGCGCTAGTTCGCCCCGGCGGCGCACTGGTTTATGCGGTGTGCTCGATCCTCGAGGCTGAGGGCGAGGGCCAGGTGACCGGGTTCCTCAGCGGCCGTTCATCCTGGATTGCGCAGGAAACGCCGATTGCCGCCGGGCGTTTAACGGGTAGCGGGCGCCTCCTGGTCCCAAGCCAGGACGGCACCGATGGCTTTTTCGTCGCGCGGCTGGTCCGGCCATGCTAGATAAGCCGGGAGCGAATTGGAGAATTTGATGCAATCGTTGCACCGCTTGTTGTTGGTGGGAGCTGCCGGAGTAATACTCGCGGCCCCGGTCGCGAGCCAAAAGCCGGACGATCAGATCGTACCGAAGTCGCAGGAAATGCTCCGACAGGGCGAAACGTTGCTCGCCGCCGGGAAATTCGAGACCGCCGACGATACCCTCGAGACCGCACTTGCGGTCGATCCGCGCAATCGCGCCGCTTATGTGGTCTTGGCGCGTGTCGCCCAAAAGGAAAAGCTGTTCGGGAAAGCTATCCGCTTCACCAACAAGGCGCTGGCATTGGAGCCGGCCGACCGGGACGCGCTGGCGGTGCAGGGCGAGGCCATGGTTGAGTTGGGTGCGGTGCCGCGCGCGAGGGACAATCTGGCCAAACTCCAGAAGCTATGCCCAAACGGCTGTCAGCAGCTGGCGATGTTGTCGGCGGCGATCAGTCGCGGCCCTTCGGTCGCAGCGGCCAAGCCGGTTCAGATCCCCAAACCCAACTAGCTCAGCGCTCTCGCTAGTGAGACGAAGTCTGCGACGCTGAGCGTTTCGGCCCGTCGTTTGGCGTCAATGGCAAGTTGTTCGAGCGCGTCGAGGGCCCCGGGCAACCCCTTCAGGCTGGACCGCAGCATTTTTCGGCGCTGGCCGAATGCCGCTCCGGTGACTCTCTCGAGAATGGCCGGATAGACGCCCGCCGGCGTGGTCGCGGGTACGATATGCACCACCGCGGACGTTACCTTGGGCGGCGGCACAAACGCCGAGCGATTGACCGTCAATGCGATCTTCGGAGATGCGCGCCACTGGGCCGCGATTGCCAGGCGGCCGTAATGTTCGGTGTCGGGCTTGGCGACGATGCGCTCGGCGACTTCCTTCTGGAACATGCAGGTCAGCGACCGCCACCAGGGCGGCCAGTCTCCACTCAACCAGCGCAGCAATAGCGCGGTGCCGACATTGTACGGCAGATTGGCGACGACGTGGGCACCGTCCCCGGCCTCAACCGCCTCGTCGACACGCATGGCATCGTCTTCGATCACCCGAAGGCGCGCCGGATATTCCCGCTCGAGTTCGGCCAAGGCCGGAAGGCAGCGGCGATCTCGCTCGACGGCGACCACCGTCGCACCGGTGTCGAGCAGCGCCCGGGTCAGGCCGCCCGGACCTGGCCCGACTTCATAGACCGTCTTGCCGGCCAGCGGCCCCGGCACTGCGGCAATTCGGCTGAGCAATTGCCGGTCGAGGATGAAGTTCTGGCCAAGGGACTTGCGCGCCTGGAGGTCGTGCCGCGCGATCACGTCGCGCAACGGCTCCAGATCTGAACTCATGCCTGCGCGCGGTGGACACCGCACTGCGCCGCCAAGCGGATTGCCGCTGCCATCGCCCGCGGATCGGCGCGATCCTGCCCGGCGATGTCGAAGGCGGTGCCGTGGTCGGGCGCGGTGCGGATGATCGGCAGGCCCAGCGTCAGATTGACGCCTTCCTCGAAATGCAGCGCTTTCAACGGGATCAGCGCCTGGTCGTGATACATGCACAACGCCGCGTCATATTTCGCCCGGGCGCTGGTGTGGAACATGGTGTCGGCGGGGTGGGGGCCGGTCACGCGCCAGCCTTCCGCGACCAGCGCCGCGACCGCTGGCTCGATGATTTCGATTTCTTCGCGGCCCAGCGTCCCGCCTTCGCCGGCGTGCGGGTTGAGCGCTGCGACGGCGAGCCGTGGATCCTCGATGCCGAAGTTGCGCTGCAGACCGCGCAACGCCGCCCGGCCGCGTGATTCGATCAACGCGGTGGTCAAGGCGCCCGCCGCGACGGTCAGCGGCATATGGGTGGTAACCGGCACCGTCCGCAACGTCGGGCCGGCCAGCATCATCGCGACATTGGACGCCGAAACGCCGCACCGCTCGGCAACGAATTCGGTCTGGCCGGGATGGGAAAAGCCGATCGCGTAGAGCTGCTCCTTGGACACGGGCCCGGTGACCACCGCTCTGGCGGAGCCCGATCGGGCCAGCCCGACCGCGATTTCCAGCGAATCGAGCGAGCAATGCGCTCCGGCAACGCTGGGATGACCGGGAATGTCGGCCTGCGCGGCGGCCAGCTGGATGAGCGGTAGGCCGACGTCGAATGCCGAGTCCGCTTCATCAAGCCCGTCGATCAATGCAATCGGGCCGTCCCACACGGCAGCGATCGATCGCGGATCGCCAATGGCGACGAACGGCGGCAGCTCGAACCGGGCGCGATTGTCCCAGCATTTGGCAATCACTTCCGCGCCGATACCGGCCGGATCACCGATCGACACCGCCAGCGGCGCGGTGGAATAATCAGTCATTCGAATTCTCGGGAACGCGCGTCATCGCGCCGGCCTTATCTGAATTCGATCACCGCATCACGCCGAAGATCGCGCAGGTAGCGGCGGGCGCGCAGGTTGACGCGCTCATCGTTGAGCTGGGCGTACACTTCATCGTGTGTCGGCGCGTTGGTCGCGGCTTCTTCGCGGCCGCAAATCACCAGGATGCGCACACCTTCTTCAATCGTCCCAAACGGCTGCGTTGCTTGCCCGACCTGCAGCGGCAGCATGATGCGCTGCAGCGTTTCCGGCAGGTCGCGTATCTTGGCTTGATCGCTCTGGACCATTTCGCCGTTGAAATCGGCGGCAATCTTGTCGGCACCCCCGCATCCGCCAACGTTGCGTGCGGCCTCGGCAAAGCGGGAAACAATCGGTTCCGCCTGAACCCGCGAGATGCCTTTGGGAAACGTGATCGACACCTGCTTTAGGCTCAGGACCGCGTCACGCGGATCAGCCATCAAGACCTTGCGCGTGTCCTGCACGGCGACGATCGATATGCCGCCTTGCACCTGAATTGGATTGCTGACCTGTCCGGGGCCCATTTGGCGCAGCGTTGCCGCGATTGGTTCGGGCAGTTGCTCCGGCCGAACCCAGCCGAGATCGCCGCCGACCGCCGCTGTCGATGCCTCGGAATATTGCCGGGCATACCCTGCGAACGATGCGCCATTGCGAAGTTGCTCAAGAATCTTGTTGGCGTTGGCCATCGCCTGCGATTCATTGCCGGCGTTCGCCGACAGGAAAATCTCGCCGACGCGGAATTCCTCGGTTCCCTTGGCGGCGTTCATGCGGTCAAGGACAGCCTTCACTTCATCGTCGCCAACACTGACCGCGCTTTCGATCTTGGCCCGCTGGAGCCGCGACCAGGCAAGTTCGCCTTCAATCTGGCGGCGCATTGAGTTGATCGACGATCCATGGGCTTCGAGTAGTGCGGACAGCTGTTCGACCGTCTGCTTGTTGTTGCCGGCAACGCGAGTAAGCGTGCGGTCGATATCCCCCGACTTCACGATAATTTTTTCCGCCCTGGCCGCCTGGATTTGCAGCAATTCGTCGATCAGGTTGCGCAGCACCTGTTGGCGAAGGCGGTCGACTTCGTCGGCCGGCAGGCGCCCACCGTTGGCCATGACGAGCAGCCCCAGGCGCTGGTCAATGTCGGTTTGGGTGACGATCTCGCCATTGATGATCGCCGTCGCCTTGATCACCGACGGCATGGTCGTGCCGAACAGCTGGGGGTTATCCGGCAGCCGCAGTGCCGTGGTGCTGTTCGGTGTCGCTGCAGGCGGAGGCGGGGCCGCGTCCTGCGCGAATGCCGTGCCGGCAACCGCCAGGATGCTGGCGGCTGCGGCCAATCGCGCACGCGTCGAAAAGAGTTCAGAGCCTGCTGCCACGTTCGTCAAATCCCTTGCAAAAACAACTATAAATCCGATCGCCGTTTACCCGGGCCCGCTGAACGCAGGCTTAGCGGCCAAGCCCTTTCAGCGCGATTCTGAGCGAGAAAGTGCTTCCTTTTCGGAATTCTCCGATGCGCTCATAGTCGCGGCGCCAGGATAGGCCAAGCTCCAGGCATTCATCTTCATAGGCAATGCCCAGTCTTTGCCGAACTGGCTGGAAACCGTCGGCCAGCGACAGGGGATCCTCGGCGCTGTCGGTAAGGTCGAGGACAGTCGCGCCAAACACCGACCAGTAACGCGCGAATTTCCACCGCCCGGCCACGCGCAACTCTTCCTTGTCGCGCAGATCCTCGACTGCAGCGCTGATGTTGCGATTAAGTTTGAGGTAGCCGATCTGGACATAGGTCTGGTCGGTGCCAACGGTCAGGTCGACCTCGTTGCGTCGCACCGCCAGGCTGTTTTTGTCGACTCGGAACCGGTGCGTGAGGTCGATCAGCCGACCATAGCGAATGCGCGTCCGTCCGACGATGTCCGAGAAGCGGTCTGACAGCCCCGTGCCATCGGGGAAAATCACGTCGCGGCGAACAAGCCGATAGCTTTGACCAATGGTGGTGCCGATCGACAGGTTCGGTCGCTCGAGCGACCAGTCGACACCGTAAGTGACGCGGGACGCATCTTCCCAGCGATCGTAGCCGGGGAAACGGTTGAGCGCGAACAGGTTGCTGTCCTCAAGATCGACCGCGCGCGCGTCCTCGTTGGGGATGGAGAGGTTTGGTGTTGACGGAGTGAGGACCAGCTGGACCCGTGGCACCAGTCGCTGGAACCCGCCGAACGCCGGGCCGACGAATGGCCATTGGACATCCGCGGCGAGGGCGGCGATGCCACGCGTGTGCCAGCCGTCGGTGCCGCGGTAAATCGGCACCGGGTTACTCGCCGAATCGTCGGTATGATACACATCGCCGCGAGCGTAAGCGGTTAGCAAAACCTCTTGTCCAAGGGTCGTTAGCCGCCGCAGGTCCCAACGGGCGCCGACGAACGCCCGCTGCGTGTCCTGCCCGTCGATCCTGAGGATCGCGAGGCTGTTCGCCTGCAACTCCACATTCCCGCCAACCACTGGGCCGTCGAACCGAAAGCGGGCGTCGATCGCCGGCAACGCGATCGGAATCTGTTTCTGGACGTCATCGACCCGCAGGCCCTGGAACGCCCAGCCGGCGATGCTGATGTAAGACGTAGGGCTGATTCGCTCGGCATTGATAAAACTGCGCAAACGGTCGTCACGGGTGATGTCGTAGCGCTGGGTGACGGTCTTGTCGGTCGCCACCCGGAACGATGTCGTCAGGCTCCACAAAGGGTCGAGTTGGGCTTTGCCATTGCCTTCGAAATAGCCGCGAAAGCCGCGGCGCGTGCCGGGCGTCGGATCATTGAGGTCGGGGTTGTCGAATTGCGCATAGGTTGCAAACGCACCGAGCTGAAACGCGCCAAGGCTATTGAGATGGCGATATTTGGCTTCGAACGCGGGCCATGTTCCAGTATATAAATGCGGTGTCAGCGTTAGATCGCTGTTGGCCGAAAACCGCCGATAATACGGCATTTGGACTTCGAACCCGTTGCGTGAGGAAAGGCTGATTTCGGGCACCAGCCAGCCGTTGACTCCGCCGCCGCCCGACGACGTGCCGATGCTGAAAATGGGCAATAAAGGCAGGGTCACGCCAAACAGTTGTAGTCGCCCGCCCTGGAACCGGACCTTTTTGCGAGCGGGATCGTAAACCACGCGGCCCGCGGTAATCGACCAGCTCGGATTGCGAGGGCAACCGCTCGGCTTGGTCACCGGGCATGGCGAGTAGATCGCATTGTCGAGGGTGGTAATGTCGCCGCTGCGAATTCCGCGCGCCGCCGCGATCCGGCCACCGCTGTCGAGCACGACCAGGAGATTTTCGATGGTTCCGTCGCGCAAAGTGTCGGTCAGCACAACGCTGTCACCGACCAGCTTGTCACCTTGCGGGTTGACGACGACGACATTGCCGGTGGCGCGAACTTCGCCGTTCTTGCGGTTCCAGATCAGCTGATCGGCGGCCAAATAATTTCCATCGCGCGACATGCGTACCGCGCCGCTGGCAGTCACCAGTTCGTCGCCGCTGTCATAGCTGACCTGGTCGGCGCTGAAATTGATCATTGGCGTTGAATCGGCTGCGTTTGTCGCCGTCTCGGGGCCGATCGGCTGGGCGACGGCTATACCCGGCACCCCAAACATTATCGGCAGCGCCGACCACCAGACCAATCCCTTACGCAAACCTGCTGCCCCGTTACCTGGCCATCGTGATGCCGCCTATCGCACCTCGGGCGGCGGGCGACAATCCGAGTTGAGCCGGCCTGTGGCTGCGATCCGCCTGCTTTGCCCTTTTCCGCCTTGCGTCCTAAGAAGCCGCCAACTCTCGCTTCCCTTCAAGGACTGCCCTTCATGCAAGTAAGTTTCGCTGACCGCCTCCCTGACGGAGATTTTGCGCTGGTTCTGCCCGCCGACCGCGTTGACGCCGACGCAATCAAAGCCTTGGGCGACGGGCCCGCGGCCACGCTGAAGTTGCAGCGCTTCGATGGCGATGCAGGCAGCGCCGTCGAGCTCTTCCAGTCAGCGGGCGCGAAGCGGTTGCTGGTCGTCGGCACAGGCAAGGGAATTGCCCCTGCCGCGGCGGCCGAGAAGCTTGGCGGGACGGTTGTCGCGAGACTGCTGACGTCCGGCGCAGCGCACGCCGTGATCGACCTCACCGGCCTTGGCTATGATGCCGATGCCGCGGCGCGTGTCGGCTTGAGCGCGGCGCTGCGGTCGTGGCGCTATGATCGCTACCGTACCAAGCTCAAGGACAAGCATAAGCCAACCCTTGAAAAGGTGACCATCGTTGGCGCCGGTGCCGGCGCCCAGCAACGCTGGGAGCAACGGTGGCAGCCGGTCATGGAAGGGGTTGCCCTCACCCGCGAGCTGGTCACCGAGCCCGCCAACATCATTTATCCCGAAACGTTCGTCGAACGGGTCCGCCACCTGGCCGATTTGGGCATCGAGTTCGAAGTCCTCGATGGCGCGGCGATGAAGAAGCTCGGCATGGGCGCGTTGCTCGGCGTCGCCCAGGGGTCGGTGCGCGATCCGCGGCTGCTGATCCTGCGCTGGAACGGCGGCCAGGATGGCGACGCGCCGCTCGCGCTGGTCGGCAAAGGCGTCACCTTCGACACCGGCGGCATTTCGATCAAGCCGGCCCAGGGCATGGAAGCGATGAAGTGGGATATGGGCGGCGCCGGCGCTGTCGTCGGTGCCTTCAAGGCGCTGGCGCTGCGCAAAGCCAAGGCCAACGTGGTTGGCATCTGCGGATTGGTTGAGAACATGCCGTCCGGGAACGCCCAGCGGCCGGGCGATGTGGTGACCACCATGTCGGGACAGACGGTCGAGGTGATTAACACCGACGCCGAAGGCCGGCTCGTGCTCGCCGATGCGATCACTTTCGTCCAGCGCAACTACAAGCCCAAGACGATTGTCGACCTGGCGACCCTGACGGGGGCGATCCTGATCAGCCTCGGCCATGAATGGGGCGGGCTGTTCACCCCCGACGACGGCCTTGCCACCCAGCTCCTCAGCGCCGCCGATACGTCCGGGGACAAGCTATGGCGGATGCCGCTTGGCGAGCCGTTCGACCGGTTGATTGATTCGCCCATCGCCGACATGAAGAACGTCGGCCCGCGCGAAGGCGGCTCGATCACCGCGGCGGAATTTATCAAACGCTTCGTCGACGATGGCGTTCGCTGGGCGCATCTCGACATCGCCGGCATGGCCTGGTCGGACAAGGCTGGCAGCACCTATGACAAGGGCGCGACCGGTTTTGGCGTGCGGTTGCTCGACCAGTTCGTCGCCGACACTGCCGAGGGTTAGTTTGCCCGTGCCGGCCTGATCGATGCAGGTAGATTTCTATCAGCTCGGCCAGACGCCGTTGGAGCAAGTCATCGCCAACCTAGCGGAGAAGCTGCTGGCGCAGGACGCGCGCCTGCTGATTGTCGCATCCGATGAGACCTTGCTAGCCCGTCTGGACCGACTGCTGTGGGATCAGGGCGCAACCAGTTTTCTGCCGCATGGGGTCGCAGGCGGTGCCGACGATTTGCGCCAGCCAATTTTGCTATCGACCAGTCCGGACGCGCCCAATTTGGCGCGCAACATGCTGATTGCCGACGGTGAGTGGCGCGAGGCGGCGCTGGGCTATGACCGCGCTTTCTATCTGTTCGACGATACGGCGCTCGACGGCGCGCGGATGGCGTGGAAGCTGCTGTCGGGAAGGGACGGGGTCGATCGGCGCTTCTGGGCCCGGGATGAACGCGGCCGCTGGCAGGAAAAAGGGTGAGGCTTGCCGCAACCGGCCCGCGCGGCTAGGCGCTGCCGGACATTCCAACCCTTCAAAAAGCAGGAGACGCTCGGCGATGACGACCGAACGCACTTTTTCGATCATCAAGCCCGATGCGACCCGCCGTAACTTGACCGGTGCCGTCACCAAAATGCTCGAGGACGCCGGCCTGCGGGTCGTCGCTTCCCGACGCATCCGCCTGACCCGCGACCAGGCCGAAGGCTTTTACGGCGTTCACCGCGAGCGGCCGTTCTTCAACGATTTGTGCACGTTCATGACTTCGGGTCCGGTCGTGGTGCAGGTGCTGGAAGGCGACAACGCCGTCGCTCGCAATCGCGAAGTGATGGGCGCGACCAACCCGGCCCAGGCCGACGAAGGTACCATCCGCAAGGCTTACGCCGAATCGATCGAGGCCAATTCGGTCCACGGCTCCGACAGCGCGGATAATGCCGCGATCGAAATCGCTTTCTTCTTCAAGCCTGACGAAATCGTCGGTTAGGCCATCCGGGGGATGGTCGTAGGCCGACGATTGTCGGTTAGCGGCTGAAGCTGTCGAGCCGCAGGGAACGGCCGCCGAACAAGCCGCCGCCCTCCCAGTGGTAGCGGACCGCGTACGTCGCGCTGGTGCGGCGTTCCTTGCCCATCTCTACGTAGCGGGTGGCAATCCGGATGGCAGCTTTGCCGCTGCCTTTGCGATCCTTGTCATTCGTCAACGCCGACTCGACGTCGCTGGCCGCTAGCCGCCCGTCGCTGCCGACCTCGATAGGTGCTTTGCCAGGCAACGTCATGGTCAGCGATTCAAGCGCATGGCTCTGTTCAACCGGGGCAATTACCAGCGCGCGGCCGTCCCGCTCGACTGTCCCGCGTAAAGTCAGCGGGATCGGTTGCCGCTGCTCGACGACGCGGGTCGGGCTGTCCGAGGAATTGCCCTGCCACGCGATCCACACGCCGACCGCCGAGACAAATAGCGCGGCCAGCGCGATCAATTCGCCAAGATTGATCCAGCGCTTGCGGCGCTCCGCTGGTGATTCGGTCATCGCCCGCCTGCTTCGAGCAACCGGCGCGGCGCCGCAAGCTCCCAGCTGGCCGCAATCCGGTCGGCGACATGGCCCCAGTCGACGGTTTCGCCGGCGACGTTGATCGAAATCCACCCCGACCGGCCAAAATAAGCCGGTCTCGAATAGGTCTCGGGATCGGCCTCGATCAGCATTGCCTGCTCGTCCAAACCGCTGGTCCGCACGCACACGACGGTCATGCCATCGCCGTGATGGTCGTCGCGAAACTGGGCGAATTGCTTGCCGGCAACGAAGAAGGTCGGCTGGCCGTGCGACACCCGCTCCTCGGATTCCGGGAGGTCCAGGGCGGCTTGGCGAATTAGGGTCAGGGCCTCACTCATCCGCAGACGAACGTCTGCAAAGCGCGGGGATAGAGCTTGTGCTCGGCTTCGAGCACTCGCGCCTCGACCGACGCGGCGTCGTCATCGGTTTCGATCGGCACTTCGGCCTGGGCGATCACGTCGCCGGCATCGACTTCTTCGGTGACGATGTGGACCGAGCAACCCGTGACTGCGTCGCCAGCGGCAAGCACGCGTTGATGAGTGTCGAGACCAGGATATTTGGGCAGCAGCGACGGGTGGATATTGATGATCCGTCCGCGCCATTGGTCGACGAACCGGTTCGAAAGCAGCTTCATGTAACCGGCCAAAGCGATCGTGCCGACCCGATGATCACGAAGCGCGGCGCTGAGGGCGGCATCGAATTGCTCGCGCGGGACGCCCTTGCTGTCCTGGGACCAGGTCGGGATGCCGGCATCTCGCGCATAGTCGAGCGCGGCAGCGTGCGGATTGTTCGAGGCGACCAGCACGACTTCGTAACCGCTGGCTTGATCGATCAAGACGCGCATATTGCTGCCGCGACCCGAAACCAGAATAGCGACGCGCCCGGGATCAGGCATGGTGGGATGCGGTCCAGTTTTCGTCCGATCCCCAGCTTCCGGCAGGTCCGTGAACCGTGCAGCCGCGCTTGCCGCTCTCAATGTGGCCTATGCGGTGCAATGTTTCTCCGGCTTCCCGCAACCGCTGCTCCACGGCTTCGACGTTCGATGCGGCGACGATTGCGGCCATGCCAATACCGCAGTTGAAGGTCCGGGCCATCTCGGCTGCGGCGATCTCGCCACCGTTCTGGAGCAGGGCGAAGATCGGCGGTAGCGACCAGCTGTCTACATTTACAATGGCGTGGCAACTATCCGGCAGAACCCTTGGTATATTGTCGAGAAGTCCGCCGCCCGTTATGTGAGCCAAGCCGTGAATTCGGTCAATTATCGGCAGCAGCGCTTGCACATAGATTCGCGTCGGCGTCAGTAGACGTTCGCCGAGTTCGTCCGCGAAAATGTCCCATTTCCGCTCGGCGATAATCCGCCGGACCAGAGAGAAACCATTGCTGTGTACGCCCGAGCTGGCGAGACCGAGAATGACGTCGCCGGGCGCCACGCGGCTGCCAGTGAGCAGCTTCGAGCGCTCGACCGCGCCGACGCAGAAGCCGGCGAGGTCGTAGTCGCCATCGGCATACATGCCGGGCATCTCCGCGGTTTCACCGCCAATGAGCGCGCAGCCGGCGATGCGGCACCCTTCGGCGATTGACGCGACGACAGTGGCTGCGACGTCCTTGTCCAGCTTCCCGGTGGCGTAATAATCGAGGAAGAACAACGGCTCGGCGCCCTGGACGATCAAGTCATTGGCACACATCGCGACGAGGTCGATGCCGACGCCGTCGTGGCGGCCAAGCTCGATCGCCAGTTTCAATTTGGTCCCGACGCCATCGTTGGCGGCGACCAGCAGCGGATCGTCAAATCCCGCTGCCTTCAGGTCGAATATGCCGCCGAAGCCGCCGATCTCCGCGTCCGCGCCAGGCCGAGCGGTTGATTTGGCAAGCGGGCCAATGGCCTTCACCAGGGCATTGCCGGCGGCGATCGACACGCCCGCGTCGGCATAAGTAAGCGGCTTTTGGGTCACGGCTGTGGCCCGTAGAGATAAGCCGCTTGGATTTCCACGCTGTTATCGCCAAAAGACCGCCGCAATGATCCGCCGGCCGTTCCTTCCTGCCCTCCTGCTGTTTTTGGCCGCGGTCCTATTGTCGGGCGCGCTCTACGCGCAGCTCGAAAGCGGCGAGCGCGGCATCTTGCCGCTCGACAGTTCGGGGACACTCGAGATCGGTGGTATCCACGTTGATGTCTCCAGCAAGGATGCACTGAGCGCGCGCTACGCGGGCTGGCGGCTCGCCCAGCGCGATGGCTTCCGCGCCTTATGGGCGAAAACCCATGGCCGTCCGGTCAGTGAAGCGCCGGACTTGCCGGACCCGACGCTGGACGGCCTGGTCAGCTCGATCATCGTCGAGCGCGAGCAGATTGGCCCCAACCGCTATATCGCCGATCTTGGCATCCTGTTCGATCGCGCCCGCGCCGGTGAGTTGTTAGGCGTTGGCGGTGAGATGCGGCGTTCGGCGCCAATGCTCCTGATTCCAGTCACGGTCAGCGGCGGCACCGCGACATCGGTTGAGCTGCGCAATGGCTGGCAACGGGCCTGGGCGCAGTTTCGAACCTCGCAAAGTTCGATCGACTATGTCCGCATCAGCGGCATGGGGGTCGACCCTTTGCTGGTCAACGCCGCCCAATCCGATCGTCCGGGCCGCGGCTGGTGGCGTAATCTGGTCGATCTTTACGGCGCTGCCGACATTCTGGTCGCCGAAGTCCAGATTCAGCGGCTCTATCCCGGCGGACCGGCGCAGGCTCGCTTCATCGCGCGGCATGGGCCGGACAATGAGATCGTCGGCGGCTTCAGCCTGACTGCGGCCAACAGCGACGCCATCCCGGCGATGATGAACGAAGGCGTGCGGCGGATGGACGAGCTGTACTCGGCGGCGCTTGCCGCCGGTCGGCTCCAGCGCGATTCGACGCTCGACTTGCCGGCGCCGCCGCCGTTGCCGGAAGAAGTGGTCGAAGGCCCGCCGGTTGCCCAGCAGATGGGCAATGCCTTTCAGGTCCAGATCGCGGCCAGCAACGTCAACACCTACAATTTCGCCATGGCGCATTTGCGGACGCTGCCCGGCATGAGCCAGGTGATCCCGCAGAGCATCAACCCGAGTGGCACCAGTTATGTCCTTATTGGTTACCATGGGACCGGCCCGCAATTGGCCGCGGCGCTAAGTGCGCGCGGCTGGAAGGCGGACGCGAACGGCACGGTGATCCGGATGTCCGGCGGGGCAGGGCCACCGCCGCCAATCCCGCAACCGCGCCCGCCGGTGGCCACGCCAACCTCGCCGGTTACCAATAGCCAATGAAGAGTGGCCCGGACCAGATCGCGCTGCCGCTCGACTGGCCGCAAAGTGCGGGGGACGCCCGGCTGATCCTGTCCGACGCGAACCGCGATGCTTTCGATCATTTTCGCAAATGGAGCATGTGGCCGGTCAAGGCGACGATCCTGACCGGACCGCGTCGATCGGGCCGAACCTTGTTGGCGCGCAGCTTCGTCGAGCGGGTTCAGGGCCGGTTGTTCGACGGCGCTGAACGCGGCGATGAGCATGACTTATTCCACGCCTGGAACGATGCCCAGGACAGCGGCCGCCCGTTGGTCATGATCACCGACGTCATCCCACCGCAATGGCAGCCGCTTTTGCCCGATTTGCGGACCCGGATCGCGGTTACGCCGGTGATCCAAATCGGCCTTCCCGACGACCCGTTGTTTGCGGGTTTGATCGAACTCTTGTTCGCTGATCGCGGGCTGCACGTGCCGGGTGAGGCCCTGCGCTTCATGGTCGAACGACTCGAGCGCGATTATTGGGCGGCCGAGCGGGCGGTGGAGATTATCGACCGCTTTGCCATTGCCGAACGGGCGCGTCTGACGCTGCCGACGATCCGGCGCGCGCTCGCCGACGCCAATCTAATCGGGCGCGACCTCAGCTAGCCGCAGCTGGATGAAGCGATGCGTCCTTGCTGGTCAAGTTTCACGGTCAGCCGCTGGGGACTGTAGTCCATCGTCATCGCGCCGCCGAAGGCGACCCAGCGCAGGGATTTGGCGCGCGCGAAGCCCATCAGCTTGAGGGCGGTTTCCTTGGTTGGCTCCTGGCCGACGAACTTGACCAGCGCCCGGGCGTCACAGGCCGGCCCGACTTGATCTGTCGTCGTCCGCTGCGCTGCCCCCGCAACGCAGGCGGCGAGCGGAACAAGGACCAAAAGCAGCACTTTATGCATCGACCGTTTCCTCAATGACGCGGCTTAGCTTGAGCTTGCCGCCTTCGATCGCGAAGCCGATGCGGCCTTCGACCAGATCCACGGCGTCGCGCCCGAATTCTTCAAACCGCCAGCCGGACAAGATTTTCAGATCCTTGCGGACGCCCGCCGCCAGCGCTTCGATGTCGTCGGTGCGGGCGATGAGCTTGGCCGCCACGCCGGCTTCCTTGGCGCGGATCTTGAGCAGCAATTTCAACAAGTCGCTGACCAGCGCGCCTTCCTTAGTCAGGCCCGGGCGGCGCGGCTCGCGGTCGGGCATCTCGTCGGGCTCGAGCGCCTTGGCCGACGCCAGCGCGTTCATCAGCCGGCCGCCGATGTCGTTATTCCGCCAGCCCGAGGACAAGCCGCGCACTCGACCGAGCTCCTCTTGGTTCTTGGGAGGATGGATGGCGATCTCGCCCATCGTATCATCTTTGACGATCCGGCCACGCGGCAGATTTTTCGAGCGCGCTTCGGTCTCGCGCCACGCGGCCAACGCTTTCAAGCGCCCCAGGACGGCCGGGTTACGGCTCGGCAATTTCAGGCGCTTCCAGGCATCCACGGCCTCGAAAGCAAAGCTCGACGGGTCGGCGAGCCGCTCCATCTCTTCGTCGAGCCAGGCGCCGCGGCCGTTCTTGCGGAGTTTTTCGACCATGCGCGGGAAGATCGTTGCGAGATGCGTGACGTCGGCGATGGCGTAATCGATTTGGCGCTTGTCGAGCGGTCGCCGGCTCCAGTCGGTGAAGCGCGCGCCCTTGTCCAAACTGTGGCCAAGCAGCGATTCGATCAGGTTTGAATAACCAATCTGCTCGCCGTGGCCGAGCGCCATTGCTGCGATCTGAGTGTCGAACAGCGGCGTTGGCACCTTGCCGGTCAAATTGTGGATAATCTCCAGATCCTGGCCACCGGCGTGGAAGACTTTGAGCACGTTGCGGTTTTCAACCATCAGATCGAGGATCGGCTTGAGGTCGAGATCGGCTTGAGGATCGATCGCCGCCGCTTCGTCGATGCTGGCGACCTGCAACAGGCACAGCTCCGGCCAGTAAGTGTTTTCGCGCATAAACTCGGTGTCGACGGCGATGAACGGGTGCTTCGAGAGTCGGTCAACGAGTTGGGAGAGTTCGTCGGACTTGGTGATGAGCGGGTGAATTTGCATGAGTCTCGCGGGCAATAGCGGGCCGCCCGCGGGTTGACAAAGCGGCGAGTGAAGGGCGAAGCGCGGCGCTCCGTTTCCAGCCATATCCAAGACGCAAGCGAGCAGCAATCGACATGCATGCCTACCGTACTCATAATTGTGCCGACCTGCGCGCCGCCGACGTCGGTGCGACCGTGCGCCTGTCGGGCTGGATCCATCGCAAGCGCGACCATGGCGGGGTGCTGTTCGTCGATTTGCGCGATCATTATGGCCTGACCCAGATCGTCGCGCGCGCCGGCAGCGAGGCGCTGAAGATCCTCGATTCGCTGCGGGTCGAATCGGTCGTGACGGTGAGCGGCGATGTCGTTGCCCGCGAAGGCGGGGCGGTGAACGCCAAATTGGCCACCGGCGCCATTGAGGTGATTGCGGGCGACGTGATCGTCCAGTCGTCGGCCGCCGAATTGCCGATGCCGGTCGCCGGCGAAGCCGACTACCCCGAGGATATCCGACTCAAATACCGCTATCTCGACCTGCGCCGCGAGCGCCTCCACGCCAATATCCTGCTGCGCTCGAACGTTATTTCGTCGATCCGCCGGCGGATGATCGACCAGGGCTTTACCGAGTTCCAGACCCCGATCCTGACCGCGTCCAGCCCCGAGGGCGCCCGCGACTATCTCGTGCCGAGCCGCATTCACCCGGGCAAATTTTACGCGCTTCCGCAGGCGCCGCAGATGTTCAAGCAATTGATCATGGTCGCCGGCTTCGACCGTTATTTCCAGATCGCGCCCTGCTTCCGCGACGAGGACGCGCGCGCCGACCGCAGCCCCGGCGAATTCTATCAGCTCGATTTCGAGATGAGCTTCGTCACCCAGGACGACGTGTTCGCGGCGATCGAACCGGTGATGTCCGGCGTGTTCGAAGAATTCGCTGATGGCAAAAGCGTCACCCCGGCGGGCGAGTATCCCCGCATCGCGTACAAGGACTCGCTGCTTAAATACGGCAGCGACAAGCCCGATTTGCGCAATCCGTTGCTGATCGCCGACGTCGGCGACCGGTTCCGCGATTCCGGCTTCGGGCTGTTCGCTAAGATCGTCGACGGGGACGGCGTAGTGCGCGCCGTCGCCGCGCCCGGGACCGCGGACAAGAGCCGCAAATTCTTCGACGACATGAACGAATGGGCGCGCGGCGAAGGCTTTGCCGGCCTCGGCTATGCGACCCGCAAGGGCGGCGAATGGGGCGGCCCGATTGCCAAGAACCACGGGACCGAAGGCATGGACGCGCTGGCCGAAGCAATGGGCCTGGGACCCGACGACGGCATCTTCTTTGCCGCCGGCAAGGAAGCCGAAGCGGCCCGGCTCGCCGGTCTCGCCCGCACCCGAGTCGCCGAACAGCTCGACCTGATCGAACAGGGCTCGTTCCGCTTCTGCTGGATCGTCGATTATCCGATGTTCGAATATAATGACGACCAGAAGAAGATAGATTTCAGCCACAACCCGTTTTCGATGCCGCAAGGCGGGCTGGATGCCCTGGAAACGATGGACCCGCTCGACATCCTCGCCTGGCAATATGACATCGTCTGCAATGGCGTTGAATTGAGCTCGGGCGCGATCCGCAACCACCGGCCTGACATCATGTACAAGGCGTTCGAGATCGCCGGCTATTCGCGCGACGAGGTCGACACGAGCTTCCCGGGCATGATCGGCGCGTTCAAATATGGCGCGCCGCCGCACGGCGGATCGGCGCCGGGCATCGACCGCATCGTCATGCTGCTCGCCGGTGAGCCCAATATCCGCGAAGTGGTGCTGTTCCCGATGAACCAGAAAGCCGAGGATCTGATGATGAACGCCCCGGCCCAGGTGATGGACAAGCAACTCAAGGAACTGTCGATCAAGATTGTCGAGCAGGGTTAGCGTCAAGCCCGGTAGCGGATCGCCACCACCGCATAGTTTTTCTCGCCGCCGGGCAGGGTCACAACCCGTTCGTCGCCGACCTTGGCCCCGATCAGCGCCCGGGCGATGGGCGAACTCCAGCCGATGCGCCCATGGCCGGCGTCGGTTTCGTCATCGCCGACGATGGTGACGGTGCGGCGCGCATCTTGCTCGTCGGCAAGTTCTACCGTCGCGCCAAACCGTATCTGATCCGTGTCCTGTATTGCCGGGTCGACGATCTTGGCGGCTTTCATCACCCGCGCGAGGTGCGACAGACGGCGGTCGATCTCGCGCAATCGTTTCTTGCCATAGAGATAGTCGGCATTTTCCGACCGATCGCCAAGCGATGCCGCCCAGGACACAATCTCTACAACCTTGAGCCGTTCTACGCCGAACAGCTCGTCATATTCGGCGCGAATCCGCGCGAATCCTTCTGCAGTGATGAATCGAACGTCCGGCTGGGCCATCGGCCGCGATTATCAGCCGGGGCGGCTCTTGCCGAGGTAGCGCGAGACGTGGAGCGCCGATTGCGGCGCCTGCGACGGCCGCATAGAATCATAAACCACGCTATTTTCGATCACCCGTTGGACATAGCCCTTGGTCTCGGCGAACGGGATCGCTTCGATCCAGCGGACGACGTCGGTGCCGCTGCGCGGATCGCCATAGGCGTTGATCCATTTGCGAACGTTGCCGGAACCGGCGTTGTAACTCGCCACCGCCAGCGGAACACTGCCGCCCCAGGTGTTGAGCAAACGAGAGAAATAGGCCGATCCGAGCATGACGTTATAAGCGGGGTCGCTGGTCAGCCGAGAACCATCATAGTCCAGGCCCATTTTGCCGGCCTGCTCGCGCGCGGTGCCGGGCATCAGCTGCATCATGCCGCGGGCGCCGGCGTTGCTGACCGCACTGCGATCGAACGAGCTTTCCTGGCGAGTGATGCCATGGGTCAGCGACCAATATTGCCCGCCCGGAACGCCGGTCGCCAGCATCGGATAGGCTTGGCGGACAAAGTAAGCGGAACCGCTGTTGCGCGCGGCGCGAGCGACCCACACCGGCAAGTCCTGGCGGTCGAGCTGCTGCCCCAGTTCGAGCGCCAGAGCCCGTTCGCCGTCGGTCTTGAGCGATTCGGCGAGCGCCCGGACGAACAAAGCCTGCTCGTCGCGGCGGCCCTGCTGGCCAAGCAGGCGTGTCGCTCGGGCCAACCGATTGTTGTTGAACAGAATGCGCTGACCTTCGGTTATGGCCGGCGCAACGGTCGGCGGCGCGGTTACGGATCGGCCCAGCCGCTCAAGCGCGAGCTGGCCATAGAATAGCTCCGGATAGACCGCGGCGTTCTGGAAATAGAGGGCGGCATCGGCTGGCCGGCCAGCGGCGAGGGCAGCGCGCCCGGACCAATACAGCCCCTTCGAATTTACCTGGAGCGAGCGCCCGCCGCGCGAGTAGCGCTGGAACAGGCCGATGGCATCCGACGGCCGGCCGATCGCATCCAAAGCCGCCGACCCCGCGAGCCAGGTCAGCGAGGTGTAGTCGTCGCGAACGCCAAGCGGTTGCGCACTGATGTCGGCGCCAGTCGGGAAGCTATCATCGACCTGCCGCGCGATATCGTAGGCGGTGCGCCACTGCCGCTGCGAAGCGGCGCTGGTCGCGAGCAATAGCATCATCTCGTACAGGCGCTCGGGATCGGCCGGGCGATAAGTGAAGCTATGCGGCCTGGCGAACAACTGCTCCGCGGCCGTCTCGTTGTTGGCGTCGCGCAGATAGCGGGCACGGTCCATCATCAAGCCGGCGTCGCTGGTCACCGTCGCCATCAGCGGCTGGTACCGCGTTTCCGCATCGACGGCGTTGGTCTGCAAGGCGACCCGCGCGGCGAACGCTGCGGCGCGGTTCGGACTGACCAAGGCCAGGAAGCGATAGGCATCGTTCGGCTTCTTGGCGAACAGCAACGCATCGGCGCGGCGGTCATGGTCGGCTCGGGTAAAGCTTGATCCAAATTGCGCGTAAACCGCCGGCTCGTCGGTCGCGCTAAGGTCGTCCGATGCCCACGCTTCCCTGGCAGCATTGAGCGCTTCGGCCTGACGGCCATTGGCGCTCAGTGCCTCGGCGAGGCGGGCGAAGCCGCCACCGGTGGTCGGTTGTTTGGTTTGGAAGAAGGCCAGGACCGTCCCGGCATTTTCCCCCGGCCGCATCGCTTTTTCGGCATATTTGCGCAGCGTCGCGTCGCCCGGCCAGCCTGGGTTGGCGTTGAGGAAACGCGCATAATCGCCGAAGCTGTAGCCATTGCTTTGCCGCAGCCGGCGCCAATCGGCGAGCGCATAGGCGATGTCGTTGCTGACCTGCGGATAAGCCGCGGGAAAAGCGGGCTGGTAGCTTGGCTGCGTCGGCGCCTGCGCGGAACCCGACGTCGCCAGGACCAGCACGGTGAGAAGATATGCGGCGCGCCTCATGCTGGACATCCTGCAGTATCGGTCCTTATCAGCCGGTGAACGAAGCCTCGTCCCACTATAGCCGGGAACAGAGCGGAAAGGACTTAAGTTCATGTTTTTTGGGTCCATACCGGCACTTGTGACCCCTTTTGTTCGCGGGCGTGTCGCCGAAGACACATTCCGCGAGCTGGTCGAGTGGCAAATCACCGAAGGCAGCAGTGCGCTGGTGCCGTGCGGGACGACCGGCGAAGTCGCGACGCTGACCAGCGACGAACACCGCCGAGTAATTGAACTGTGCGTCGAACAGGCGCGGGGCCGCGTGCCGGTGATTGCCGGTTGCGGAAGCTATTCCACCGCCCAGTCGATCGAGCGGATGGCGGCCGCGTCAGCTGCCGGGGCGGCGGCGGCGCTGGTCGTCGTGCCTTATTACAACAAGCCCAGCCAGGCCGGCATCGCCGCCCATTTCCGCGCGCTGGCCGAGGCTTCGGACTTGCCGATCATCGTCTACAATGTGCCGTCGCGCACTGTCGCCGACATCTCGGTCGAGACCCTTGCCGATGTCGCCCACTTGCCGACCGTCGTCGGAGTGAAGGATGCCAGCGGCAACCTCGCCCGGGTGACCGCCCAGCGGCTCGCCTGCGGCAAGGAATTTTGCCAGCTCAGCGGCAATGACGACACGGCGCTGGGGTTCAACGCGATGGGTGGGGTCGGGTGCATTTCGGTCACCGCCAATGTTGCTCCGAAGCTATGTGCCGAGTTCCAGGAAGCGATGCGTGAGGGCCGCTGGAACGAGGCGCTGGAGCTCCAGGATCGTCTCTATCCGCTGCACGCGGCTTTGTTCAGCGACGCGTCGCCGGGGCCGGCAAAATATGCGCTGACTCGGGTTCGGCCGGGTTTCCCGATCGAGCTGCGCTTGCCGCTGACCGAGCCATCGGAGGCCTCGCGGGCCGCCATCGACGCGGCGCTCGCTCACGCCGGACTTATCTGAACGGCATGGGCAAGCCGCTCCCGCCGCCGTTCGACAAGCAGAAGGTCGTCGCCGAGAACCGGCGGGCGCGGTACGATTATTTCGTCGAGGATCGGCTGGAGGCCGGCATCGAGCTGACCGGGACCGAGGTCAAATCGCTGCGCGGTGGCGAAGGCTCGATTGCCGAAAGCTATGCTGCGGTCGAAGCCAAGGAATTGTGGCTGATCAACAGTCACATCCCCGAATACAGCCATGGCAATCGGATGAACCACCAGCCGCGGCGACCGCGCAAACTGTTGCTCAAGGGTCGTGAGATCGCCAAATTGCAAGGTGCGGTGACCCGCCAGGGATTAACGCTGGTGCCGTTGTCGCTCTATTTCAACGCCAGCGGCCGGGCCAAGGTTGAGCTGGCGGTCGCCCGAGGCAAGAAGATGCACGACAAGCGCGACACCGAAAAAGAGCGCGACTGGAAGCGCGAGCAGGGACGGTTGCTGCGCAATAATGGCTGACGACGAAACCTTGCTCGGCAGCCGCTGGCTTCGCCATCATATCCCGACCCGCGAAACGGTGCAGCAAAATCGCATCCTGCGGCCGTTCGCCCGGCATTTGAGCGACCCCGCTCTGTGGCGCCTGACCCGCCGCTCGGTGCCGCGGGCGGTGGCGTTGGGGCTGGGGGTGGGTGTCATCATCCCCATCATGCACGTGTTGATCGCGGCGCTCCTCGCAATTCCACTCCGGGCCAACGTTGCCATCGCGGCGGCGTGCACTTTAGTCATCAATCCGCTGACCATCCCGCCATTGTATTATGCCGCCTATCGCATCGGGTCGTGGGAGCTGCATCACAATGGCGCGGTCATCAATCACGGCGCCGCCGAGCAAGTGTCCGGCGAATTGAGCCGCGTCCTGTTCTGGATCCACCACGCATCCGGCCCCATCGCGCTCGGGGTGGTGACGATCGCGCTTGGGGCGGCGGTCATCGGCTATGGCATCACGGCCATCCTGTGGCGGCGCTGGCTGTCCAGCAAATGGCGGGCCCGGCGCCACGCGCGACGCGCTGCGAAGTAGCCAGGCCGGCGGTCATTGGTCGGTGAGAGAGGCTCGCTTGTCGGATGGCACTGGCCGGCGGCATGGAGTTCGCGGCAGATCGGCTGAGTTTTAACGTGAGGCTGGGCGCCGTGGCGCTCGTCGCGGTTGGAGGACATGAACATGGTTAGAATGATGGTCGTGCTGGCGGCTGGGACCGTGCTTGCGGGATGTGCCACTCAGGCGGTTCCCCCGGCCGAAATCACGCCGCCGGTGGCCGAGGCCGCTCCGGTCCCGGTTGAGCCAGCGCCAAAGGCCGAATACGGCACCTTCGGGTTCGACACCGCGGGCATGAACTCGGCCGTGCTGCCCGGTGACAATTTCTACCAATTTGCCAATGGCACCTGGGAAAAGCAGACGCCGATCCCCGCCGACAAGTCCAACTACGGCGCCTTCAACGTGCTCGACGATTTGTCGCGCGAGCGCACCCGTGGTCTGATCGAGCAATCGGCGAAGGAACCGAACAGCCGCATCGGGGCCGCTTTTGCGAGTTTCCTGGACACAGCGGCGATCGAAGCCAAGGGCCTGGCGCCGCTACGGCCGTGGCTGGCGACCATCAACGGATTGAAATCGCGCTCGCAATTGGCGTCGCTTTACGCGCAGGCTCGAACCAATGGCGTCGGCATTCCGTTCGCTTTGGGAACCGCCCAGGATGCCAAGGATTCGGAGCATTACGCGCTGCACATGTTCCAGTCCGGCCTCGGCATGCCCGACCGTGACTATTATCTATCGGCCGATCCCAAGTTGGCCGACGCCAAAGCCAAATATATTCAGCATCTGACCACCATGCTGACGCTGGCCGGCGAAACCAATGCGGCGGCGCGGGCGAAGGCGATTGTCAGCTTCGAGACCGCCATCGCCAAAGCGAGCTGGACCCGCATCGAGAGCCGCAACGCCACCAAAACGTACAACAAAATGACGGTCGCCCAGCTGGCCAAGGCCGCGCCGGGCTTCGATTTTGCCGGGCTGTTCAAGGACATGGGCGTGTCGATCACTGATCTCGTGGTTGCCCAACCGAGCGCGATCAAGGGCATTGCTGGCCTGATCTCCAGAGCGCCGCTGGGCGTCGTGCGCGACCAATTGCTGGTCCGTTCGCTCGATTCCTATGCGGCCTATCTGCCGGTGGCCTTCGACAATGAGAATTTTGCTTTCTACGGCACCGTCCTGTCGGGCACGCCGGAGCAGCAAGTGCGGTGGAAACGCGGGGTCGATTTCACCGTCGGGGCGCTGGGCGACGACGTCAGCAAACTCTACGTCGCACGCTACTTCCCGCCCGAGACCAAGGCCGCGGCCGACGAGCTGGTCCATAACGTCATCGCGGCGA
The DNA here is from genome assembly GCF_031361285.1 of Sphingomonas sp. Classification (GTDB taxonomy): domain Bacteria; phylum Pseudomonadota; class Alphaproteobacteria; order Sphingomonadales; family Sphingomonadaceae; genus Sphingomicrobium. Next base: position 118,028 of record NZ_JANMCO010000013.1, on the reverse strand, counting down.
TGGATCGGCGCATCGATCGCCTCGACTGGATGACCGCGCAGACCAAGGTCAAGGCGCACGCCAAGCTGGCCGCATTTACGCCGAAGATTGGCTATCCGAGCCAATGGCGCGACATGAGCGGGCTCGAGATCGTGCCTGGCGACGCGCTTGGTAATGCGATGCGTTCGGCCCGGTTCGAAGATGCCTACGACCTCGGCCATCTCGGCGGACCGATCCGGCGTTGGGAGTGGGGCATCACGCCCATGACGATCAACGCCTATGCCAATCCGCGGTTGGTCGAAATCGTCTTTCCGGCGGCAATCCTGCAGCCTCCCTTCTTCGACCCGAACGCTGACGCGGCGATCAACTACGGGGGGATCGGAGCGGTCATCGGCCATGAAATGAGCCATCATTTCGACGACCAGGGCTCGAAATTCGACCAGACCGGCCAGCTCAGCGATTGGTGGACCGCCGCCGACGTTGCCGCCTTCAATGCCCGGTTGGAGAAACTCGGTGCCCAGTTTGACGCTTACGAGCCGCTGCCTGGCATGCATTTGCAAGGCAAGTTGACAATGGGCGAAAATGTCGCCGACCTCGCGGGCCTGAACGTCGCCCACGATGCGTATATCGCTTCGCTCGCCGGCAAGGATTCGCCCGTGATCGACGGCACGACGGGCGATCAGCGCTTCTATTTCGGCTGGGCACAGGTCTGGCGCCGTAGCTATCGCGAGGCGAATTTGCGCCAACGGCTGCTGACCGATCCGCATTCGCCATCCGAGCAGCGAACGGCGACAGTGCGCAACCTTGATCCGTGGTACGATGCCTTCAAGGTCCAGCCCGGCCAGAAGCTTTACCTTGCCCCTGCCGACCGGGTACGCATCTGGTAGATGCTCCATCAGGACCTGCCCGCGCTCGACTCGACGCCGCTTGACAGTGTTTCGCGCTGGCTGTTGCCAGTGCTCGTCGGCGGGGCAGCACTAACCGGGGCGGTATTGGCGTGGTTGCTCGCCTATCCGATGGTGGCGGGCTTGCTTGGGTTGGCGGGCCTGGTCGCGGCGCTGGCGGCCGTTTTCCTGGACAAAAAGCCGCAACCGCCGGCCGTCGACGGGATTGGCCTGTCGCGCGATTTTTCGATCCTCGGTTCGGCGCTGGGGCTGACGACTGAGCCGGCGGCGCTCACCGACGGCGACGGCACGATGCTGATCGCCAACAGCGCTTATCGCGACCGGTTCGGCGGCGCCGGCTCGCCGCTTTCGCTCGGCAATGACGAGGATTCCGGGCAATCACTGCAGCTGGTCAAGACGATGGCCTGGCGCGATGGTGGCGGCTGCGCGGCAGGCATTGGCACTGCTTCCGGGCCGACCGCGGTCGAGGTCGAGCGGGTCGGATCGAGCGGCGATCTTTTGCTGTGGCGATTCCCCCAGCTCGGCGCTCCAGATCCCACGCAGGCGGCCGCCAAGCGCCTGGCCGGGCCGGTCGGCGATCGGCTGGGCGCGGCGGGCCTATTGGCGGCGCTGGTCGATGCCGACGGGATGTTGCTGGCCGCCAATCGCACGTTTGCCGCTCGCGCCGTGCCGCTGAATCAGGCAACGGAAAAGTTGCGGTTCACCGACCTCGTCGAGTTTTCCAGCGAGGGGCAGGCACGGCTGGTCAATGATGGCGAATCCGCCCGGCCGATGCAGGCGGTTCATATCCCGGTCGATCCGCGCGAGGATCAGGGCGCCGCGACCTTCCTGCTGGTCGATGCCCACGACAAAGGTTCGCTGGACAGTGCCGATCTTCAGGCGTTGCTCGAAATCTTGCCAATCGGCCTGGCGCTCGTCGACCGTGACGGCCGTTTCCTGACCATGAACCGCGCGTTCCGGGTCGCCGCCGGCATCAAGGGAACGGCGATGCCGAGCTATCCTGGCGACCTGGTGGTCAAGGAAGACAAAGCGCCGGTCGCCAATGCCGTCCGCCGCAATGCCCGGGGCCCAGCGATGTCGGGCGATCTCGCCATCCGGCTGGCGCGCCAAAACACCGATCCGGTGGCCCTGACGGTCGCCGGGGTGCGCGGCCTGGGCGATGCCGCCGTGCTGCTATTGCTCAAGGACAATAGCGAGGAAGCCAAGCTCAAGCGGCAGATTGCGCAGGCGACCAAAATGCAGGTTGTCGGCCAGCTCGCCGGCGGTGTCGCGCACGATTTCAACAACATCCTGACCGCGATCATCGGCCATTGCGACCTGATGCTGATGCGCCATACGCCGGGCGACAGCGATTATGACGACATCCAGCAGATCAAGTCGAATTCGAACCGCGCGGCGGGCCTGACGCGGCAGCTGCTGGCCTTTTCGCGCCAACAAACCTTGCGCCCGCAGGTGCTCCAGCTGCCCGACGTCGTGTCGGAAGTGTCCCATTTGCTCAAACGCCTGTTGGGCGAGACGGTGAAGCTGGTCGTCAAGCACGGCCGCGACCTGGGGCCGGTGCGGGCGGACCCTGGCCAGCTTGAGCAAGTCATCGTCAATTTGGCGGTCAATGCGCGTGACGCCATGGCTGCGGAAGGCGGCGGGACGCTGACCATCCAGACCTACGCCGTGCGCGCCGACCAGGTGGCCGAGCTGGGCTCCGAGATTCTCCCCATTGCCGACTATAGTGCGCTGTCGGTGACCGATACAGGGTCGGGAATTGCCGCCAACGTCCTGGGCAAGGTGTTCGAGCCGTTCTTCACCACCAAGGAGATCGGCAAGGGCACCGGGCTCGGGCTGTCGACCGTCTATGGCATCGTCAAACAGTCGGGCGGCTTCATCTTCGCCGATTCGAAGGTCGGCGAGGGGACCCGCTTCGTGATCTATCTGCCGGTCCACCGCGAAGAGGCGGGCGCGGCCAAGCCTCGCAAGGTGGCCAAGCCCAAGGAACATGAATTGTGGGGAACTGGCACCATTTTGCTGGTCGAGGACGAGCCGATGGTCCGCGGCGTCGCCGAGCGCGCGCTTTCCCGCCATGGCTACACCGTCATCACCGCCGACAACGGCGAAGAAGCGCTCGAAGTGCTGGCCCGCGGCGAGGAAATCGTGCTGCTGATCAGCGATGTGGTGATGCCGGTAATGGACGGGCCGACGATGGGGCGCGAAGCCCGCAAGTCCCGTCCCGACCTCAAAATTCTCTTCATGTCGGGCTATGCCGAGGAACAATTGCGCAACTCAATCGACATCGACAATGTCGCCTTTCTGCCCAAACCCTTTTCAGTTCAGGAACTTGCCGAGGCAACCCGGCGGGCGATCGCCGCCAAATAAACGTTGCGCTTGCGGGCCGGTTGATTATCGGAGGCTGATGCCGACGCCGCGCAGCATCCTGATTGTCGAAGACGAGCCGCTGATCGCGATGATGCTCGAGGACTTTCTTGAATCCCTCGGGCACTCGATTGCGGCCAGCTGCGACAGTGTCGATTCCGCGATGGTCGAAGTCGAAAAGGGCGGGTTCGACCTTGCTATTCTCGACGTCAATTTGAAGGGCCGGAATGTGTGGCCGGTCGCCAGCCGCCTGCGCGAACAAGGCGTCCCGTTCGTCATCGCCAGCGGTGGCCATGTCGACCCGCCGCCGGCCGAATTCGCTTCGGTGCCGCTGATCGAGAAGCCCTATACCGTTGATCGGGTGACGCCGGCGATCAATGCCGCCTTCGCCGGTTAGACCGCAGCTGCTGACGATTCTGGTTGCAGCTGTTGTCCATCTCGCCGCGGTCGTATTCCTGATGTTTGAATTCCAGAACCATATGATGTTTCCGACGCATGCCGTGGCGTCGCCGGGCCCGCTGCCGTCGGGCGCGACACGACATAGTATTCCGGCGTCAGGCGGTGACACGCTGCATGGCGTGCATATCGCGCCGTCGTCGCCGCCCGGTCCGGGCAAGCGCGTCTTGATCCTCGGCTTTGGCGGCAATGCGTGGAATGCCGAAGATGCCGCATCTTACCTGCACAAAGTCTATCCATCGGCGGACATCATCGCCTTCCACTATCGCGGCTACCGCCCGTCGACCGGGACTCCGTCGGCCGAGGCACTGATCGAAGATGCGCCTTTGGTGTTTGATTTCGCGGTGTCCACCGTGCATCCGGACCAGACCATCGCGGTCGGTTTCAGCATCGGCAGCGGGGTGGCGGCGAGCCTGGCCAGCCAGCGCCCGGTCGACGGGCTAATCCTGGTCACGCCGTTCGATTCGCTCAAGGCCGTGGCCAGCGATCTGTATCCATTGCTGCCGGTTGCGGCGTTTTTTCATGATGACATGGCAGCCGCGACCGCGCTCAAGCATAGCAAGGTGCCGACCGCGATCATCGCCGCCGCGCATGATGAGATTGTTCCGCGGCGCCGCACCGACGGCTTGCGCGCTTCCGTTGGCAAGCTCGTATTCGACCAGACCATCGCGCGGGCCGGCCATAATGACATCTACGCCCGGTCCGCATTCCAGCAGGCGATGGACGATGCGCTGGGGGCGGTCAGCAAGGGTTAGCGAGCGCGGCCGGGCCACCCCCCTTGCCGCCGCGCCACACTCCATCCATATTCTTGAAACATAAGGATCAATCGGACCACCGGCGGTCGTTAAGACTCCCGAGAGTTTGACTGTGCAATAAAGCGGGCTAGCATGACGCTCGACAACAAGGGCGTCCAAGGCCGGACGATAGGACTGGAATGACCAAGCTTACAGGCGGCGACAGCAAGAGCACGCTCTATTGCTCGTTCTGCGGCAAGTCGCAGCATGAGGTGAGGAAACTCATCGCCGGGCCAACCGTGTTCATCTGCGATGAATGCGTCGAACTGTGCAACGACATCATCCGCGAGGAGACCAAGTCGTCGCTGGTCAGGACCCGCGACGGGGTGCCGCCGCCCAAGGATATTTACGCAACGCTCGACGATTATGTCATCGGCCAGGCGCGCGCCAAGCGGGTTCTATCGGTCGCGGTACACAATCATTATAAACGGCTCGCCAACAGCCAGAAAGCCGGCGATGTCGAGCTGGCCAAGTCCAACATCCTGCTGATCGGCCCGACGGGCTGCGGCAAGACCCTGCTTGCCCAGACCCTGGCCCGGACTTTCGACGTGCCGTTCACCATGGCCGACGCGACGACGCTGACCGAGGCCGGTTATGTCGGCGAGGACGTCGAGAACATCATTTTGAAGCTGCTCCAGGCGTCCGACTATAATGTCGAAAAAGCCCAGCGCGGCATCGTCTACATCGATGAAATCGACAAAATCAGCCGCAAGTCGGACAATCCATCGATCACCCGCGATGTCTCGGGCGAGGGCGTCCAGCAGGCGCTGCTCAAGCTGATGGAAGGCACCACGGCTTCGGTCCCGCCGCAGGGCGGCCGCAAGCATCCGCAGCAGGAATTCCTGCAGGTTGACACCACCAATATCCTGTTCATCTGCGGCGGCGCGTTTGCCGGCCTGGAAAAGATCATCGCCGACCGCCTGCAGGGCAAGTCGATCGGTTTCGGCGCGCATGTCGCCGCCCCCGAAGACCGCAAGACCGGCGAAGTGCTGCAGCATTGCGAGCCCGAGGATCTGCTCAAGTTCGGCCTAATCCCCGAATTCATCGGCCGCCTGCCGGTGATCGCGACCTTGATGGACCTCGACGAGGAAGCGCTGGTCAAGATTTTGATCGAGCCCAAAAACGCCCTCGTCAAACAATATCAGAAGCTGTTCGACATGGAGGATGTCGAACTCGCTTTCTCCGACGACGCGCTGCATTCGGTCGCTTGCAAAGCGATCGGCCGCAAGACCGGCGCCCGCGGGTTGCGCTCAATCCTCGAGGGCATATTGCTCGATACGATGTTCGACCTGCCGTCGATGGACGGGGTTGGCGAGGTCCATATCGATCGCGACGTCGTCGAAGGCCGCAAGGAGCCGGTCCGGGTCTACGCCAAGAAAGGCAAAGCCGGCGACGCCGCTTGACGCCTAACCGCGCTTAATTTCCCGCTACCGCCGCCAAGTCGCGCTCGCCGAAGTAGCGGGCGATGACCGCCGGATCGCGCCGATAGGGATCGAGCCGGAACGCGATGCCCTGCGGCGTTGCGGCCACCGTCAAATAGGTCACATAGACAGGTACCGGGTCGGGCAGGTCGACCCGGTCGGGCCGGTCGGGATCGTGGGGCTGGGGCAGGCCGCCGATCAGCCAGGCGCCGAGCCGCGGCGCATCTTCCAGCCGGATACAGCCGTTGCTGACCCACCGGTTATCGTCGGCGAACAGCTCCTTGTGCGGCGTATCGTGAAGATAGATGCCGAAGTCGTTGGGCATCATATATTTGACCTTGCCCATGGAGTTGGCCGGCCCGGGCAGCTGGCGCACGCGGATGATCTTGCGGCCATCGGCGGCGGCCTGCCAGTCGACCGTCGACGGGTCGAGCGCGGTGGCTTCGTCGCTCCAGTCGTTGAGGACTTCGTAGCGGCGGTCTTTCAAATAGGTGACCCCCTGCTTGATCACATTGGGCGCGATCAGCTTGATGACCAGCTCCGGCGGGACATTCCAATAAGGATTGACGCTGGCGTAGCGCAGCTGCGCGGCCATCATCGGCGTCGCCGTCTCCTCCTTGCCGACGATCACCTTCATGCTGTCGACGGGTCTGCCGTTCTCGTACATGTAGAGCCGGGCGGCGCCGACATCGACGAGGATGTAGCGATGGGTTTCGGTCGCCAGCGGCAAGCGCCGGGCGCGCTCGAGATTGACGATAATCAGCCGCTCATAATAGTTGGCGCCGAGGTTGAGCGAGGCGATGGTGCCGCCGCCCGCGATGCCGTCGGCCTTGAGGGCATGCGCCTGCTGATATTCCTTGACGACATTGGCCAGCGCGGGGTCGAAGCCGTTGCCCGGCGGCAGGCCAAGGCGGTCGCGCAACATGCTGGCGCGCTCGTCTTGCGACCCGGGTTTAAGCGTCGGCCCGGCTGGAATCTTGAGCTGGGGAAGGTCGCCCCAGCGCTGCTGGTAGCGCACCAGCCCGCGGCGCAAATCGGTATAAATCGGGTTGACTGGCAGGAATAAATCATATGGCGCGCCGGCCCATTCCTCGAAGGAAATCTGGTGCAAGGCGACGTCGTTTTCGCGCAGCTTCGGCGCGATTTCGGGGTCGATATAGATCATGTCCACGCCCTGCTCGACACTCGGCGGCAAGTCGATCGGCTCGATCGGCTGCTCGCGCTGGGCCAGCGCCGATCCCGAGACGCCAAGAGCGGCGACGGCAAGCAACACGCGAAAGCGTTTCATGGGACCCTGTGTCATGCCGGAATGCTTAGCATGCAAACCTGAACGGTAGCAGAATCAGTGATTAATTCGCCGTCCGGCGACTTGTCGCATATACAATGTGTTCCAAACGCGAGCGAACTCTGGGGATTGTTCTGGCGGATTTGTTGCGCCCGGCAGACCCGCCGCCCATATAGATCGCATGACACGCATGCTCCCCATTCTCCCGCTCCGCGATATCGTTGTCTTCCCGCAGCGGATTGTCCCGTTGTTCGTCGGCCGCGAGAAATCCGTGGCCGCGCTCGAAGCGGCGATGGCGACCGACAAGGAATTGTTCCTGGTCGCCCAGCTCGACCCGGGCGAGGACGATCCCGACCGCGACGCGCTGTACGACCTCGGCGTCGTGGCGACCGCGATGCAGCTGTTGAAGCTGCCCGACGGCACCGTGCGGGTGCTGGTCGAAGGGTTGCGGCGCGCCAAGCTGGTCGATCTGGTGCCGCGGGATGGTTATATGACAGCCGAGGTCGAGGACGTTGAAGAGCAGCCTGCCGAGGGTCCCGAATCGCAGGCGCTGATGCGCTCGGTCATCGACCAGTTCGAAAATTACGCCAAATTGAACAAGCGGCTGCCGCCCGAAACCGGGATTCAGCTGGCCGAAATCGAAAATCCGTCGGTGCTCGCCGACGCGGTCGCGTCCAACCTGTCGTTCAAGGTCGCCGACAAGCAGGCGCTGCTGAGCGAATTGAACCCGGTGCGGCGGATGGAAATGGTGTTCGCCTTTATGGAAGGCGAACTGGGCGTCCTCCAGGTCGAGAAGAAAATCCGCAGCCGGGTCAAGCGCCAGATGGAGAAGACCCAGCGCGAATATTATTTGAACGAGCAGTTGAAGGCGATTCAGCGCGAGCTTGGCAATGAGAGCGAGGAAGGCGGCGACGAACTCGTCGATCTGGCCGCCAAGATCCGCAAGACCCGTCTGTCCAAGGAAGCGCGTATCCGGGCCACGTCAGAGCTCAAGAAGTTGAAGGCGATGGCGCCGATGTCGGCCGAAGCCACCGTCGCCCGCAATTATCTCGACGTCTTGCTCGGCCTGCCGTGGGGCAAGAAATCGCGCATCAAGAAAGACATCGCCGAGGCCCAGGGGATTCTCGACGAGGACCATTACGGGCTGGAGAAGGTCAAGGACCGGATCGTCGAATATCTCGCGGTCCAGGCCCGCACCAACAAGTTGAAAGGGCCGATCCTGTGCCTGGTCGGGGCGCCGGGCGTCGGCAAGACGTCGCTCGGCCGCTCGATCGCGCGCGCCACGGGCCGCGAATTCGTCCGCCAGTCGCTGGGCGGCGTGCGCGACGAAGCCGAGATCCGCGGCCACCGCCGCACCTACATCGGCTCGTTGCCGGGCAAGGTTATCGCCAACCTCAAGAAGGCCGGGACCTCCAACCCGTTGTTCCTGCTCGATGAGATCGACAAGCTTGGCACCGATTTCCGCGGCGACCCAGCGGCGGCACTGCTCGAAGTGCTCGACCCCGAACAGAATTCGAAGTTCCAGGACCATTATCTCGAGATCGATTATGATCTGTCGGACGTGATGTTCGTGACGACCGCCAACTCGCTCGACATTCCGCAAGCGTTGCTCGACCGGATGGAAGTCATCCGCCTCGAAGGCTACACCGAGGATGAGAAGGTCGAGATCGCCAAGCGCCACCTGATCCCCAAGCAGATGGAAGCGCACGGCCTCAAGCCCGAAGAGCTCCAATATAGCGACGGCGCCTTGCGCGGGATCATGCGGCACTACACCCGCGAGGCCGGCGTCCGCACGCTCGAGCGCGAACTGGCCAAAGTGGCGCGCAAGTCGCTTCGCCAGATCCTTGAGGGCAAGGTCACGTCGGTTGCGCTGACCGAGGACAATCTCGGCGATTTCCTTGGGGTCATTCGCTACCGCTATGGCGTCGGCGAGGAAGAGGATCAGATCGGCGCGGTCACCGGACTGGCGTGGACCGAAGTCGGCGGCGAGCTGCTGACCATTGAAGCGGTGACCGTCCCCGGCAAGGGCCTGGTCAAGACCACTGGCAAGCTTGGCGAAGTGATGCAGGAATCGATCCAGGCGGCGATGAGCTTCGTCAAGGCGCGCTCGCCCAGTTATGGCGTCAAGCCGTCGATCTTCGCTCGCAAGGACATCCACGTCCATTTGCCCGAAGGCGCGGTGCCCAAGGATGGCCCGTCCGCAGGCGTCGGCATGGTCACGGCGATGATTTCAACACTGACCGGCATTGCTGTTCGCCGTGATGTGGCGATGACTGGCGAAGTGACGCTGCGCGGCCGGGTCTTGCCGATTGGCGGCCTGAAGGAAAAGCTGCTCGCGGCGCTGCGTGGCGGCATCACCACCGTGCTGATCCCGGCCGAGAATGAAAAGGATTTGGCCGAGATTCCGGCCTCCTTGAAGGAAGTGCTGAAAATCATTCCGGTCAGTCACGTTGACGAAGTTTTGGCCTTGGCTCTGACCGAACCGATGCGGCCGATCGAGTGGACCGACGCGGATGAGCATGCCGCCGAGCCTCCGGCGCCCCCTGCCGTGCCCGAATCCGGGACACCGATTCGCCACTAGCCTTTGACTTCGTCGCCGAGTCTTGCCTTAAAGACATTGGTCGGGCGCGTGCGAGTCTCACCAGTGTCCGGGGAGCAGCGAGCGTATGAACAAGCAGGAACTTATCGGTCACGTCGCGGATCGCGCGGGACTTAACCGCAATGATGCCGTGCGCGCGGTGGAAACCATGCTCGAAGTGATCACGTCGGCCCTGAAACGCGGCGATGAAGTGCGGCTGGTCGGTTTCGGCAATTTCACGGTCACGCGGCGCAAGCCGTCGACGGGCCGCAACCCGCGCACCGGCGAGCCCATCCAGATCAAGGCCAGCTCGCAGCCCAAGTTCCGCCCCGGCAAAGGGCTCAAGGACGCTGTCCAGTCGTAAACCGACGCTGATGTAGACAGCAGGCGAGGGCGGCTTTATGCGCCCCGTTCCGGCGTTAAATCTTTGGTCGGGAGCGTGGGCGCGTAGCTCAGTGGTAGAGCACTGTGTTCACACCGCAGGGGTCGCAAGTTCAATCCTTGCCGCGCCCACCACGCTCCGTCGTCGATCCATCGAACAAAGTTTTTGCCACCAGCGCAGCGCAGGCGGCGCCAAACAGCTGCGCGGCGATGAACAAGGGCACGTCGTGCGGCGCAATTCCGGCGAAGGTATTGGACAGGCTACGCACGATCGTGATCGCGGGGTTGGCAAAGCTGGTCGATGACGTGAACCAATAGGCTGCGGTGATGTACAGCGCGACGCTGGCCGCCACCGCCTGGGGCCGGAAGCGGACAGTGCCGAGGATGGTCAGGATCAGGCCGAAAGTTGCAATCGCTTCGCCAAGCCATTGGCCGCCGCCGGTGCGGGCTTTGACCGACAGCTGCAGCAACGGCAGCTCGAACATCCAATGCGCGGCCCAGGCGCCCAATATCCCGCACGCCAGCTGCATCGCGATATAGGCTGTCGCGTCCCGCCAGCTCAGCTCGCCCCGGGAAGCGGCGACCAGCGACACCGCCGGGTTCATGTGCGCGCCCGAGATCGGCCCGAGCATCGTGATCAGCACGAACAGCATCGCGCCAGTCGCCATGGTGTTGCCAAGCAGCGCGATCGCATCGTTCCCGGATGCCAGCTTTGCGGCCATGATGCCCGAGCCAATGACGGTCGCGAACAGGAAGAACGCGCCAAGCCCTTCCGCCGCAAGACGGCGCCCAAGCGGCGGTTGGTCAGGCTGCATTCTGGCCTTGGTCCGCGGTGTTTCCGATTTCGCGCAAGCGATGTTGCAGGCTCATTTCATCGATGCTGTCGAGGGGCAGAGCGAGGAACAGACCGATGCGGCGTTTAAGCGCGTGGAGCGCGGCCATAAATGCGCGCTCCTGGCTTTCACCTTCGACCGCGGCCGGGTCCTCAATGCCCCAGTGGGCGCTCATCGGCTGGCCCGGCCAAACCGGGCACACTTCGCCGGCGGCATTGTCACAGACGGTGAACACGAAATCGAGCGGCGGCGCTCCTGGCGCTGCAAACTCGCTCCAGTCCTTCGATCGATAGCCCTGGGTTGGGAGGCCGCCCTCGGCGAGGGCCGCCAACGCCATCGGGTGCACTTGACCCTTCGGATGACTACCGGCGGAGAAAGCGCGAAAGCGGCCTCCTCCGTCCTTGTTGAGAATGGCCTCGGCGAGGATTGAGCGCGCCGAGTTGCCGGTGCACAGAAAGAGGACGTTATAGACGCGGTCGCTCATGATACCTCCGTATGGGTCAGGCGCTGCCGTCGGCATCCAGCGAGTAGCCTTCGGACCGAACGGTCCGGATGAAGTCGAACTCCTCGCCCAAGGCGAGCGCGAGGCGCAGGCGGCGGACATGGACGTCGACCGTTCGCAATTCGATTTCCTCGCTGTGCGGCCAGACAGCTTCGAGCAGCTGTTGGCGGGAATAGACGCGCTGCGGATTTTCCAGCAGGTGCCGCAGCAATCGATATTCGGTCGGTCCGAGGGCAACCGGCTTGCCGTCGCGGCGGACGCGGTGGGCTACCAGGTCCATCTCGATGCCATGATAGGCGAGCTTCTTGGCCGACAGGTGCGGCCGCGAGCGGCGCAGCAATGCATTGGCGCGGGCGATCAGTTCTTTGGGGCTGAACGGCTTGGTGACGAAATCGTCGGCGCCGGTTTCGAGCCCGCGCACGCGGTCGTCTTCTTCGCCGCGCGCGGTCAGCATCATGATCGGCAGATTGGCGGTGGCCGGGCTACGCCGCAGGCGGCGGCAGACTTCGATGCCGCTGATCCCTTCGATCATCCAGTCGAGGATGACCAAATCGGGCTTGACCTCATCGATCAGGATTAGTGCTTCGTCGCCGACCGCGGTGCTGGTCACCGTGAAACCCTCACGTCCGAAATGATATTTGACTAGCTCGGCGAGCGCCCGATCATCCTCGACTAGCAGCAACCGTTTGGTGCCATTCTTGCCCATGTGTCAGGCGGCGCTTGTGTCGGTGCGGTTGCGGTCGGTCAGGTGCAGGCCGGTAGCTGCGTAATAAACCATCTCGGCGATGTTGGTCGCATGGTCGCCGACCCGCTCCAAATTCTTGGCGACGAACAGCAAATGCGTTGCGTGGCCGATGTTGTGAGGGTTTTCCATCATATGGGTCAGCAGGGCGCGAAAGATCGAATCGTAGAAGTCATCGACCGCGGCATCGCGTTCGACCACCTGGACCGCGACATCGGCGTCGCGCTGGACGAAAGCGTCGAGGACGTCGTGGACCATGGAAGTCGCGATCCGCGCCATCTCGGGGAGCAGCGAAATAGGCTCGATCTTGTTGGCGTTCTCGATCAGCGGGACGCGCTTGGCGATGTTCTTGCCATAGTCGCCGATGCGCTCGACGACGCCGGAGATCTTGAGCGCGGCGACGACGTCGCGAAGGTCGCCGGCCATCGGCGCCCGGAGCGCGATCAATTGCACCGCCCGGCGCTCGGTCTCGACTTCCAACGCGTCGAGCTTGCGGTCATTCTCGACCACTCGCAGCGCGCCTTCGGTGTCGCGCTGGATCAGGCAACGCATCGCCTCGCCGATCGCATGCTCGGCCAGCCCGCCCATCTGGCTGATGAGCGCGCGCAGCCGGTCGATGTCCTCATCAAACGCCTTGAGCGTATGTCCGCTGGTCTGTTCCATGGCTCTCGCTCCGATCAGCCGTAGCGGCCGGTGATGTAATCCTGCGTGCGTTTTTGCGTAGGATTGGTGAAAATTTCGCTGGTCTTGCCATACTCGATCATCTCGCCGAGGTGAAAGAACGCCGTGCGTTGCGACACGCGCGCCGCCTGCTGCATGTTGTGCGTAACGATAGCAATCGCATAGCGGCCGCGCAGTTCGTGGATCAGCTCTTCGATCTTGGCGGTGGCGATCGGATCGAGCGCCGAGCACGGTTCGTCCATCAGGATCACTTCGGGATCGACGGCGATGGCGCGGGCGATGCACAACCGTTGTTGCTGGCCGCCGGACAAGGAAATGCCGCTTTCGCTCAAGCGGTCCTTGACCTCATCCCAAAGCCCGGCCCGCTTCAATGATTTCTCGACGATCTGCTCGAGCTCCGCTTTCGAACTCCCGAGACCGTGGATGCGCGGTCCGTAAGCGACATTCTCGAAGATCGACTTGGGGAACGGGTTGGGTTTCTGGAACACCATGCCGACCCTAGCGCGCAGCTGAACCACGTCCATGTCGGCGCTGTTGATGTCTTCGCCGTCGAGCTCGATGTGCCCGGTCACTTTCGCCGTCGGGATAGTGTCGTTCATGCGGTTGAGGGTGCGCAGGAATGTCGACTTGCCGCAGCCCGACGGCCCGATGAAGGCGGTCACGCGGTCGTCGTGAATGTCGATCGAGACGTTATTCAGCGCCTGCTTGTCACCGTAGAAAACGCTGACGCCCTGCGCGCGCATCTTGGGCGTGCGTCCGGAATCCAGCTCGGGCGCTGTGACTGGCTCTTCGGCGGGCAGCGCTACACTGGGGACGCGCGGCACAGCGTCCTCACTCTCGTCGCCAGACAAAGTGACGGACGGGCTCGGCGGCGAAGTCGTCGATGTAAGGGGCATCTTGTCTTTCATCCTGGTCACCAGCGCTGCTCGAAGCGGTTGCGAAGATAGATGGCGAGGCCGTTCATCAACAGCATGAACAGCAATAGCACGATGATTGCAGCGCTGGTCTTCTCGACGAAGCCGCGGTCGACCTCGTCAGACCACAGGAAGATCTGCACCGGCAGCACGCTCGACGGGTCGGTAATGCCATTGGCCGGCGCGGCGATGAAGGCGCGCATGCCGATCATCAGCAGCGGCGCCGTCTCACCCAAAGCGCGGGCCATGCCGATAATCGTCCCGGTCAAGATGCCGGGGAGGGCGAGGGGGAGCACGTGATGGAACACAACCTGCATCTTGGACGCGCCGACGCCCAGCGCCGCATCGCGGATCGACGGCGGCACCGAGGTCATCGCGTTGCGCCCGGCGATGACGATCACCGGCATGGTCATCAGCGCCAGCGTCAGGCCGCCGACCAAGGGCGCCGAGCGCGGCAGGTGCATGATGTTGAGGAACACGGCGAGGCCGAGCAGCCCGAAGACGATCGACGGGACCGCGGCAAGATTGTTGATCGACACTTCGATGGCGTCGGTCCAGCGGTTGCGGCTGGCGAATTCCTCGAGATAGACGGCGGCCAGAACCCCGATCGGGAAGGCGAGCAGCATCGTCACCATGATGGTCAGGAACGTGCCTTTGAGCGCCCCCCAGATGCCGACCGCGGATGGGTCCGTCGCATCGGATTCAGTGAGGAAGTCGGTGTTGATGGTGCGGCGCAGCGCGTGCTTGGCCTGGAGCTGATGGACCAGGCTTTCGGTGGCGGCATTGCCGCCTTGCTTGGCCGCGACATCGACCTTGCTGCCGACCGGCAGCCACAAGGTCACGCTTCGGTTCAGCAGGTCGGGATCGCGAATCAGCTGGCGGCCCAGCGACCGCTCCGCCGCCGCGCCGAACATTTCCGCGGCGCCGGGCCCGAAGGCCCCGCTCGCGGCCTTCGACAAGGCGCCTTCGACGTCCGCGCCGGCAACGACTTCGCTGGCGTCGGGGCCCTTGAGCGCCGCGGGGTCGAGGATCAGGTCGGATCTTGGAAAATCGATCGGCAAGGCCGCTTCGTAATGGGTGAAGCCGCCGAGGCCTTTCCACGCCATGTTGGACAGCAGGAACGCCAGGAACAGCCCCGACAAGCCAACCGCGAACAGGCCGGCGAGGCGAAACCGGCGCTCGGCCGCATAGCGCCGCCGCAATCGCGCATCCTGGGCCGGTCCCGCCCGGCGCGGTGCTGGGGCCGCGCTACTCATACGCCTCCCGATACCGCCGGACGACGGTCAGCGCGATCAGGTTGAGGACCAAAGTAATCAGGAACAATGCCAGGCCGAGCGCGAACGCGGCGAGCGTCTTGGCGCTGTCGAACTCCTGGTCGCCGGTGAGCAATTGGACGATCTGGGTGGTGACCGTGGTCACGCTGGCGAACGGGTTGGCGGTCATGTTGGCGGCAAGGCCGGCGGCCATCACGACGATCATGGTTTCGCCGATCGCCCGGCTGACGGCCAGCAGCACGCCGCCGACGACGCCCGGCAAGGCCGCCGGGAGCACGACTTTGCGGATGGTCTCCGACTTGGTCGCGCCCATCGCCAGCGATCCGTCGCGCATCGCTTGCGGCACGGCGGCGATCGAATCATCGGCCATCGAGCTGATGAAGGGGATGATCATGATGCCCATGACGAGGCCAGCGGCGAGCGCGCTTTCGCTACTGGCCGACGAGATGCCGATCGCAATGCCGAAATCGCGAACGTGAGGAGCGACCGTCAGCGCTGCGAAATAGCCATAGACGACGGTCGGGATGCCGGCGAGAATCTCGAGCATCGGCTTCATCCAGGTGCGGACCCGCGGGTGGGCATATTGGGTGAGGTAGATGGCGCTCATCAGCCCCAGCGGGATGGCGACGATCATGGCGATGATGGCACCGATGAAGACCGTGCCCCAGAACAAGGGGATCGAGCCGAACGCGCCCGACGACCCGGCCTGGTCGGGGCGCAACGCCATTTGCGGGCTCCACTGGGTGCCGAACAGGAATTCGCTGACCGGCACCAGCTTGAAGAAGCGTAAGGATTCGAACATCAACGACAACAGGATGCCAAGCGTCGTCAGAATGGCGATCAAGGACGCGGCGATCAGCAATGCCATCAACCAGCGCTCGACCCCGGTGCGGGCGCGAAACTGCGGCGAGGCACGGCGCAAGGAAAACACCGCCGCCGCCAGCGCGAGCAGGATGGCGATGCCACCACCGATGGTCGCAAAGCGGGCTTCGGCTTCGGTGAAGCGCGGGACGAGTGCTGGGGATTCGGGATTGAACCCGGAATCGCGCTCGCCGCCGGCAATTTCGCGCGCTTCGGACATAATCGATTCGCGCTGCATATCGAACGCCGGCAAAGTGCGCCCTTCGGGGCTTGCCAGCACCGCTTGGTCGACGAAGTGCGACTGCACTGGCGACCAGACAGCGAGGAACAGCAAAGCGGGCAGGGCCGCCCACATCGCCGCATAAGCGGCGTGATAGATCGGCAGCGAATGGAGCCTGGTCGTGCCCCGCAGCCGACCGGCGCGCGAGAAGCCGAGCCAACCCGCAATGGCGGCGATGGCCAGCACTGCGGCAAGCGCAATGGTCAGCGACATTACGCCCCCCGGCCCGTGGCTTATTTCAGCGTCGTCGGATCGAGCGGGGTCAGCGCGGCGGCTTGTGCCGCGGCAGCACTGGCGTCGGCACCGCCGAACGGGACCAGGCCGATACGCTCAAGCGGTCCGCCTTTGGACCAGGCCTTGGCGTATGCCGCGACCAGATCCTTGAGCCGTGGCTTGGCCACCAGATGCTCGCCCTTGATGTAGATGTAGAGCTTGCGCGCGCCGGGGTAGGAGAGGTCGCTGATGGTCTGCTCGGACGGCGCGATGCCGGCGATCCGCACCGGGCGGACCTTGTCGGCATTTTCCTCAAGGTAAGAGAAGCCAAGCACGCCGAGCGTTCCCGGGTCGGCGGCGACCTTTTGGACCAGCAAATTGTCGTTCTCGCCGGCTTCGACATAGGCACCATCCTCGCGGATTTTGGTGCAAATGCCCTTGTGCTTGGCATCGTCCGACTTTTTCAGCTCTTTCATTGCCGGGTCGGTGTCGCAGCCCTTTTCGAGATAAAGGTCGGCCAGGCTGTCGCGAGTGCCCGACGTCGGCGGCGGGCCGAGCACCCGAATCTTGATCGCCGGCAGTGACGGATTGACGTCGTGCCAGGTCTGCGTGGTGTTGGCGCCCTTACCGAACGGATTGGCGGCAAGCGCCTGGTAGATATCCGCCTGAGTCAGGTTCATCGGGGTCGCGCCATTGGCTTCGATCAGCGTCAGGCCGTCGATCCCGATCGGGACTTCGATGATCGACTTGGCGCCGACTTTCGCGCACGCGTCATATTCGCTTTTCTTCATCGGCCGCGAGGCATCGACGATATCGGGAAAGGCTGCGCCTACGCCACCGCAGAACAATTTCATCCCCGCGCCGGTGCCGGTCGATTCGACAATCACCGTGGTGCCAGCGGTAGCCCGCTGAAAGCCTTCGGAGACGGCTTTGGTGAACGGATAGACGGTCGAGGAACCGACGATCTTGATCTGCTGGCCGGTGCCGCCGTCGGCGCCATTGCTACCGCACGCGGCGAGCAATCCAGTGACAGCGATCAGGGGGACGAATTTGGTCATTGCAATTCCTTGTTGAAGGGAAGCGATTGCCCGGCGCCTTAGCCGCGCCATCTGACGCCAGCGTGACAATCAGGTTACAGATTTATGACAGCCGCTATCGCCTAAGGCGCGATTGGCAGTCGCACCAGGACTTCGGTTCCCGCGCCGACGGTGCTGAGGATTTCGAGCGTCCCTTTATGGCGTTCGACGATGTGCTTGACGATCGCCAGGCCGAGCCCGGTCCCGCCCGATTCGCGGCTGCGCGCGGCGTCGACGCGATAGAAGCGCTCGGTCACCCGACGCAGATGCTCGCGCGGGATGCCCGGTCCGTTATCGGCGACCGACAGGCGGATCCAGCCGTCACCGCGACTCGCCGCGACGCGGATCACGCACTCGCCTTGCTCGCACCCATAACGGATCGCGTTGCTGAGCAGATTGTCGACCAATTGCAGCAATTGGGCCCGATCGCCGAGGACGGCCGGCAACTGTTGCTCAACGTCGAGCCGGATGCTGCAATGCTGGGCGCCCCGGCCAGCATTTTCGACTGCGCTGGCGGTCACTTCGGCAACCGAAACACGGTCGTCGGGGGTGACGAAACGAACCGCCTCGATCCGCGACAGGCTCATCAAATCCTCGATGATCCGCAGCATTCGTTTGGCTTCGCCGCGGATGATGGCACCGAACTTCGCGCGATGTTCGCTGTCGAGGTCGGCATCGTCGGCGAGCGATTCCGCATAACCCAATATAGTCGACAAGGGCGTGCGCAGCTCGTGGCTGGCGTTGGCGACGAAATCGACCCGCATTTTCTCCGCCGCGATCGCCGCCGAGCGGTCAATCAACCGAATGAGCAGCATGCCCTGGTCAATGGCGCGAATCGACAAGGTCCACGGCCGCCCGAACTGTCCGATGCCGGTGATTTCCACATCCCCGGCGGCGCCCGGCAGAATATGCTCGAGCGCCTGGGGGTGGCGGATCGCCAGTCGAACGTCCTTGCCATCGATGCCTACCCCCAACAGCTCTCGCGCCGCGGCATTCGAATGGCGAACGACACCATGGTCGATGGCCATCGCCGGTTCGTCGAGTGCATCAAGCAAGGATTGGGTATCGGCGGAAGCCATGGCTTGATCTGTAGCGTATCGGGCCATCGGAGCCATCCATATGAAGCGGAAAAAAAGACCCCCTCGCCCATTGGGACGAGGGGGCGCCTTTCGAGAGGGGAGTGGGACCGAAAGGCGTTAGAATTCGAGCTGAGCGCGAATGGCGGCGGTATCGACGCCATATTTGCGTTTGTTGACCGGCAGGGTTGAGGTCGGGTCGACCGCTGCCGCGCGCGGCCCGCCGGTGACGTCGACGTGGCCGAATTGGGCCATGAAGCGCAGATAATCCATCGGGTTCCAGATGACGCTGGCCTGAAAGCCGAGCTGCTTGCCACCGTTGACGTAGAATGGCGCCGCGACCGAGGACGAAGCGCTATCGACGTCATCGGACAGGTCCGTATAATCAACGCGGCCGTTGATCTGGATTGCGCCCCAGCCGCCATCCTGGAATGGCTTGAGCACCTTGGTCCGGTCCCATTTGCCGCCCTTGTAGCCGCGGGTTTCGCCGGTGAGATAATAACCAAGTTCGAAATAGCCGCCGGTGAAGCTCGGGTTGCCATTCAGCCCGACCGCGCCGGTCGGGATCGTGTCGTTGGTATTTGACACGAGATTGAACGCGGTGATTTGGGCCGGCGTGAACGTGCCCTTGGTCCACAGCTTTTGCGCTTCGGCGGCGACGTGCAGGCTTTTGTGGATGGCGGCAAATTCGAGGCCGATAGCGTTGTCGCTTTTGGCGGCGAGGTTGCCAGTATCGACGAAGCGCTGGTCGGTGATTTGGGTCAGCGGCCGTGAACGATATTGCTGGGCCAGCGATTCACGGGCATTTTCGCGGTGCTGGAAATTGGCCCCGAGGTGCAGGCGGGTGCTGCCGAGCATGGGCGAATAAACGCCGCGGATCGACGCTTGCCAACCGGTCCGATTGAAGTTGGTGTCGTTGATCGGCTGGCTGAACAGGCCGGCCTGGAGGATGTAGCTGTCGGCTTTCTTGTCCGATAGCTGGACGCCGATGCCGAGGCGCCGGTTGTAGTTGAACGCATCGGTGAACGAAGCGCGTTCAAGCATGCTGCCAAGACGCGAGCTCGTCATCGTTTCGAGGCTCGAATAAGGGTAGAAATTGCCGATGCTGACCTGGAGCGGGCTTTTCTTGAAGTCGTAAGTTAGGATGATGTCCTCATAATCGACCGTGCCCTGGGCGAAGTTGAATTCGGCCTTGTAACCGAAGCCGCCCGGGAGCGTACCCTCGGCGCCGAAGACGATGCGGCGGGCGCGGGTATTGAAGCCAAGGTTGGCGAAGTTCAATCCGCCCAGCGTGCCGCGACGTTCGCCATTCGGAAAGCCGACATAACCGGCATCGAATTGCATGAAGCCCTTGGGCTTGAAGCTGAAGCCGGCATCCTTGTCTTCGAGCTGCGGGCCGCCTTTCCAGGTCGGCGTGGCCTTGGCCATCTGCGTCTTTACGCCTTCCAGGGCTTCCTGAAGCGCTTCGACCTGGGCCTGGAGCAGCTCGATCTTGGCTTCGGCGTCGTCGGTCGGCGTGGCCGCGGCGATGGCGGCGTCAGCCGTCGCGTCGGACTGATCGGGCTCGGTCGGCTCCTGGGCGGCCGCCGGCGGCTCCTGGGCCGAAGCCGTCGTCGAAAACATGAGTGCGCTTCCCCCGAGGAGCGCGGCCAAAACTGTCTTGCGGATCATTGGAATTTCCTTTCCCCCGGCCTCTTTGTGGAGGCCTCCAGCGCCCGCCAAACATTGGCGGGCGCCCATTTTGTCATTGTGAACGGCGAGATTTATTTGAGGCTGGCGAGGTTGAGCGGCACCAGCGTGCGCGCCGCCGCCTGGCTACGCGCGCGGATTGCGTTAGGTGCCGCGATGAGTCCGGCGCGAAGCAGGTACCCGTTGGCGCCGAACGCGCTTTCCTTGGTGAATTCGGCAATGAATGCACGCACCGCCGGAATGGCGCCGACATGGGCGTTCTTGACATAGACGTAGAGCGGACGTGCGCCGGGATATTTGAACGAGCTAATTGCCTGATAGGTTGGCGAGACCCCGTTGATCTGGAGCCCCTTTAGCTTGTCGGCATTCTCTTCGAGGTAGGAGTAACCGAAGATGCCAATGGTGCCGGCGTTGGCCTCGAGCTTCTGGACGATGAGGTTGTCATTCTCGCCGGCCTCGATGAAGCCGCCATCCTCGCGCATTCCGGTGCAGACGGCCTTGTATTTGCTCTCGTCGCTTTTCTTCAAAGCGGTCATTCCCGGATTGCTCTCGCAGCCAGCGGACATGATCAACTCGCCCAAGGCGTCGCGCGTGCCGCTGGTTGGCGGCGGGCCATAAACGCGAATGGGAATGGCCGGATATTTGGCGCTGATATCTTTCCAGGTCTTGGCCCGGTTAGGCTTGCCGAACGGCGTTTTGGCCAACGCCATGTAGATTTCGCGCGTGGTAAGGTTTTGAAGCGGTGTGTTCTTCGCCGTCGCGAAGGCGATCCCGTCGATCCCCACCTGGATCTCGGTGATCTTGGTGACGCCATTGGCGGCACACAATTTCGCTTCGGAGGCTTTCATCCGGCGCGAAGCGTCCTCGACATCGGGGAAGCGCTCGCCGACGCCGGCGCAAAACAGCTTCATGCCGGCGCCGGTGCCGGTCGATTCGATAATCGGCGTGCCAAGGCGTGGATTGGCGCGGGCGACGCGCTCGGCGACCGCTTTCGCAAACGGATAAACGGTCGACGAGCCAACCGCGCGCATCTGGGTCCGGGCCTCGGCCGCGGTCGGCAGCGATACCGCCGCCAGCAGCGTCGCCGCGTAAGTGAATTTCTGGTTCATTTGAGTCCCCTGGTGGGCGGCCCAACGCCGTCCGACGACTCGCGATTTAGGGGGCAAAAGCTACGCGCGAATGACGCAGTCGTGACAGATTGGTGACAGGAAAGAGGGGTCTCGACTGGTTCGAAACTTACCCCAGATAGGTCGGCTGGAAGCCCGCCAGGCGCCGTATTTCGGCCCAGTCGCAGAACTGGATTTCGCGCCCCTTGCGCTCGATCAGGCCCTGGCGCTGCAGGTCGGCGAAGACGCGATTGACGTTGACCGACGTCTGCCCGGTAATGTCGGCGATCTGCTGCTGGGTGAAGGGATTGGTCATCCGGCGGAGCTCACCCCGCAAGCCACTTCGGGTCGCCGTTTCGCACAGCAAATGCGCCACCCGGGCGGTCGAATCTCGCCGTCCACAATTGACCAGCCATTCATAGCTGATCAGCTCGTTGCGCTGGATCAGGCGCCAGAAGAAACGGCACAGCTCGGGGTTGGTATTGACGATGCGATCGAAGTCCTCGGCTTTCCCGACCAGGATTTCGCTGCGGACGATGCCCTGGATGCCATAATCGGCAAGGCCTTCATGCGGCAGGATGCCTTCGCCCGGAAAACGCAACGCGACGATTTGGCGACGGCCGCTACCGTCGTTCTTATATTTGCACAGGATGCCCGAGCGCACGAAGATGACTTCGTCGCGCGATGCACCCGGGGCGCGAAACGGCCGGCGCGGGTCGATCTGCACGGCCTTTGCCGGGATTTCTTCGAGCAGCGCAACGAGGTGCGCGCCGAGTCCGGCGGCGCTCAACGCGTCGCGGAGTGAAACACCGGCAATCGCTGCCGTAGCGGAACGCCGACTGGCCGGCATCGCATTCTCCCACCAAGCTGATTCGCTCCTAGCCGTAACTTTACCGGATTGCGACTGGCAGCAGGCAGGGGCTAAATTAGCGTTCTTAGCTGGTCGGTCGTGCTCGAGCGCGTGCGAAGACCGATGGCCCCCCAGCTTGCCTTCGTTGACCCCCGACCTTAAGGACCGCGCGCGGCTTGGGGAACACTCACAGGCGCACCGTGGCGATCGTAGCTCAGCTGGTTAGAGCATCGGTTTGTGGTACCGAGGGTCGCGGGTTCAAGCCCCGTCGATCGCCCCATTTTTCGCCATTTCGGCAGCTCGTCTGAAGGTTGGAATTCACCCGCTTATGTCAACACCCTGGCGCTTCCCCGATTATGACGCGCACGAAATCCTGCATTTCGTCCATGACCAGGCATCGGGCCTGCGGGCGATCATCGCCATCCATTCGACCCATCTCGGCCCGGCGGCGGGTGGTGCGCGCTTCTGGCATTATGCCAAGGACGAGGATGCGATCACCGACGCGCTGCGACTGTCGCGCGGGATGAGTTACAAGAACGCCATGGCCGGGCTGCCATTGGGCGGCGGCAAGTCGGTCATTTTGGCCGACGACGCGCGGACCAAGACACCCGAGTTGCTGGCCGCGTTCGGGCGGGCCGTGGATAGCCTTGGCGGTCGCTACGTCACCGCCGAAGATGTCGGCATGAGCGTTAAGGACATGATCGAGGTCAACCGGCAGACCAAATATGTCGCCGGGCTGCCGGTCGAAGGCGGCGAAGTCGGCGGCGATCCCGGCCCGCACACCTCGCTCGGCGTGTTTCTCGGGCTAAAGGCGGCGGTCCGCTACAAGCTTGGCAAGGACAGCGTCGCCGGCCTGCACATCGCGCTTCAGGGCGCCGGTAGCGTCGCCAGCGGCGTCGCGCTGCACGCCGCGGCCGAAGGCGCAAAATTGTCGATCGCCGATATCGACCCGGCCAAGGTCAACAAACTCGCCGACATCACCGGCGGCAAGGTCGTGGAGACCAGCGATATCCTCGGGCTGGAAGCGGACGTGTTTAGTCCCAATGCGCTCGGCGGGATTTTCGACGCCGCGACGATCGCGGCGTTGCGGGTGCCGATCATCGCCGGCGGCGCCAATAACCAGCTGGCGACGCCCGATGACGGCGCCCGGCTGCACGCCCGCGGCATTCTCTACGCCCCCGATTATGTGATCAACGCCGGCGGTATCATCAACGTCTGCACTGAATATCTCGGCGACGGTGATGAGAGACTGGTGCGCGAGCGGGTTGAAGGCATCCCGACGCGGCTCGAGCATATCTGGGCGGAGAGCGAAACTTCGGGCCGCGACCCGGCGGCGGTCGCCGACGCCATGGCGCAGCGGCTGATCGGGCGAGGCTGACGCCGCCCGCCGCCATGCATTTCCTGGCTAATCCAGCGCGGTTTCTGAAATTCGCGCGGCCCGCGACCGCCTGGCTGCTGTGGCTTGGGCTGGCGTTGGCCGTCGGCGGGATCGCGGCGGGACTGACATTGACGCCGCCCGATTATTTGCAAGGCGAGACGGTGCGCATTCTCTACATCCACGTTCCCGCCGCCTGGCTGGGCATGGCGGGCTGGGCCGGGATTGCCGCCGCGTCGGTCAGCCAATTGGTCTGGCGCCATCCGCTGGCCGCGGTCGCCGGGCGCGCGATGGCGCCCGCCGGGGCGACGTTCGCTGTGATTTGCCTGATGACCGGATCGATCTGGGGCCGGCCGACCTGGGGCACCTGGTGGCAATGGGATGGGCGGCTGACGTCGATGCTGATCCTGTTCTTCCTCTATCTTGGCTATATCGCGCTGGCTTCGGCCGAGCGCGAGCGTGGCGGCGAAGGGCGGTTGGCGGCGATCTTTGGGCTGGTCGGCGCGATCAACCTGCCGATCATCCATTATTCGGTGCTGTGGTGGCGTACGCTCCACCAAGGCCAGAGCATCGGTCTTGGCGGGTCGAGCATCGATAGCTCGATCCTGTGGCCGTTGCCGCTGACGATGCTGGGTTTTACCGCGATTTTCGCCGCCGTGGTGCTGATGCTGATGCGGGCCGGTCTCGCCGAAGCCAAGGTCGAAGCGCGCCTGCGCCGGGCGGCCGCGCCATGAACCCGTGGCCGTTCGTCATCGCCGCTTATAGCGTCGCCATCGGTGCGACGGCCGCGCTGATCCTGTGGGCCTACGCCGCGATGCGCCGCGCCGAAGCCGCGGCCGACAAGCTGCGGCGATGAAGCCAAAGAACCAACGGCTGGCCTTGGTGGTCGCGGCGATGGTCGCGGTGCTGGCCGCGGTGGTGCTGGCGATGTGGGGGTTGAAGGATCGCGCCGCTTATTTCTACACGCCCGCCGACATCGCCGCTGGCCGCGCCGTCGACGGCAAGGCGATGCGGCTGGGCGGGATGGTCGAGCAAGGCTCGGTCCGGCGCGCGGGCGACGGCGTGACCATTCGCTTCGTCGTTGGTGATGGCGAAGCGCGCACGCCGGTCACCTATCGTGGCATCGTCCCCGATTTGTTTCGCGAAGGCAGCGGCGTCGTTGCCGAGGGTCGGATGGCGCGCGGGATCTTCATCGCCGACACCATCCTCGCCAAGCACGACGAACGCTATATGCCGCCGCAATTGGGCGACCAGGCCGCCGAACACCAGGCCGCCAAGACGCTCAAGCGATGATGGCCGAGGCGGGCCTGGCGGCGCTGTGGCTGGCGGCGGCGCTGTCGCTGCTCCAACTGCTGCTGACGGTCGGGCACTTGCGTAAGTGGGTCGAGGCCGCGCGCGCCGTTCGCGCTGTCGCCATCATCCAGGGCGCGCTGACGCTCACGGCGTTTGCGATGTTGTTATTGGTGTTCGCGCGGACCGATCTGTCGGTCGCTTTGGTCGCCGAGAATAGCCACAGCGCCAAGCCCTATATTTACAAGATCGCGGCGACGTGGGGGAACCACGAAGGATCGATGCTGCTGTGGGTGACGGTGCTGGCGTTGGCGGGAGCATTGTTGGCGATCGGGTCGCGGCGCCTGAACCACAGCACCTTGGTCGCCGCCTTGGGGGCACAGGGTGCGTTGGCGCTCGGCTTCTACGCCTTTCTGCTGTTCGCTTCGAACCCGTTCGCGCGGCTCGATCCGGCACCGCTGGAAGGCAGGGGCCTCAATCCGTTGCTCCAGGACCCGGGTTTAGCCTTCCACCCGCCGACGCTTTATCTTGGTTATGTTGGGCTGTCGGTGGCGTTCAGCCTGGCCGTCGGCGCCTTGCTGACCAGCGATGTCGACCGCGCGATTGGTCGGGCGATGCGGCCGTGGGTGCTGGGCGCGTGGATTTTGCTGACGCTTGGCATTACCGCCGGCAGTTACTGGGCTTATTATGAATTGGGCTGGGGCGGCTGGTGGTTCTGGGACCCGGTCGAGAATGCTTCGCTGATGCCGTGGCTGGCGGCGACGGCGCTCCTCCATTCGGTCAACGTGCTCGCCACGCGCGGCGCCTTGCGGGCGTGGACGATGATGCTGGCGATGATCGCTTTCTCGATGTCGATGGTCGGCACGTTTTTGGTTCGCTCGGGCATCCTGACTTCGGTCCACAGCTTCGCCATCGATCCGTCGCGCGGCACCTTCCTGCTCGCTCTGCTGGGGCTTTACGTCGGCGCGGCGTTCGCCTTGTTCGCGCTGCGCGCCGGCAAGCTCAAGGAAGGCGCGCCGTTCGAGCTGGTCAGCCGCGAAAGCGCGCTGGTGGTCAATAATCTGTTGCTCACCGTGATCCTCGGCATCGTCTTCTTCGGCACGCTTTATCCCTTGTTCGTTGAGGCGTTGAGCGGCGAGAAATTGTCGGTCGGGCCGCCCTATTTCAACGCCGTCGCCGGACCGTTGGCGTTGATCCTGGCTGCGCTCGTAATGGCCGGGCCGTTGCTCAGCTGGCGGCGCGAGACGCGCCCGGTGCTGAAAAAGCTCACGGTCCCAGCATTGCTCGCGGCAACGGCGCTGGTCATCAGCTTGCTCGCCGCGCCGCAGATCGGCTGGCTGCCGCGGTTCGGCCTGACCGTCGCGGCGGGATTGGCGGTGGCGAGCTGGGTTCCGCTCATCGGCCGCAATCCGCTGCGGACACCGCTGTCGACCTGGGGGATGGCGCTCGCCCACTTTGGCGTCGCGGTGGCGATTGCCGGCATGGCGACCGACAGCGCCTTTTCGCAGGAGAAGCTGGCCGCGGTGCGCCCCGGCGAAACGCTGGTGGTCGGTCCGTGGCTGGTCCGGCTGCAAGGGCTGGCGCCCGCCGTTGGCCCCAATTGGACCGCGATCGAGGCGGAGCTGCGCGCGTCACGCGGTGATGGGGTCCTGATCTTGAAGCCGCAAACCCGGTTTTTCACCGACCCTCCAACCGAAACCAACGAAGCCGCCATTGCCACCTTGTTCGGCGGTCAGCTTTACACCGTGGTCGGCAAGCCGGACGGGGAAGGACGCTGGCAATTGCGGCTGTGGTGGAAGCCGTTTGTCACATTGATCTGGCTCGGCGGTGTGCTGATCGCCTTGGGCGGCGCGCTCGCGCTGGTCGGCCGCGCGTGGCGCCGCTGGCGCAAGGAGCGCGACCTGTGAGCCGCTGGCTGCGCCTGACGCCGGTGCTATTGCTCGGCCTGTTGGTCGCCGCGCTGGTGTGGCGCCTCAGCCATCCCGAGGACACGACCATCCGCTCGCGCCTTGCCGGCCAGCCGGTGCCGGCCTTCGCGCTTCCCGCCGCGCTGCCGGGGCAGCCGGGGCTCGCGTCGACCGATCTCACGGGCCGCCCGCGCCTGATCAATCTGTTCGCCAGCTGGTGCGTACCGTGCATCGCCGAAGCGCCGGTGCTCCAGCAATTGCAGCGTCGCGGCGTGCTCATCGACGGGATCGCGATTCGCGACCGGCCCGAGGATCTCGCCGCGTTCGTCGCCACCAACGGCAATCCGTTCGAGCGCATCGGCGCCGACAATGCCAGCCGCGTTCAGCTGGCTCTGGGATCGGCCGGCGTGCCCGAAAGCTTTGTCGTCGATGGCCAGGGCATCATCCGCTACCAGCACGTCGGGCCGATCGAGCCCGCTGACGTGGCGTTGATCCTCGCCCAGCTGGAGCAAGCGAAATGAGGGCGTGGCTCCTCCCGATCGCGCTGTTAGTTGCCCAGCCCGCGCTGGCGGACTCGTCGCTGCCGCCGGCGCCATGGGCCAACCGCCAGCTGCCCGACCCGCGTCAGGAGGCGAAAGCGGAGGCGCTGATGGAGGAATTGCGCTGCCTCGTTTGCCAGGGCCAGTCGATTGCCGACAGCGATGCCGAGCTCGCCGGCGACATGCGCAATTTGGTCCGCACCCGCATCGCCGCCGGCGAAAGTCCCGGCGCGATCCGCGCCTGGCTGGTCGAACGCTACGGCAATTGGATCAGCTATCGCCCGCCGGCGAAGCCAATTGCCTGGCCACTGTGGGGCGCGCCGCTCATCTTGCTGCTGCTGGGGCTATTGCTGGCCCGCAAGCGCATCCGGCTGAAGCGTGCATGAGCAGCTGGGTCGTCCTTGCCTCGCTCGCCGCGCTGAGTCTGGCGGCTTTCTGGCTGCTCGGTTTGCGGGGGCCGATGTTCAAACTGATGACGGCGGCGATGCTGGTCGGCGCGTCGGGTTATGCTGTGCAGGGCCGGCCTGGTCTGGCCGGCTCCCCACGCACCGCCACTGCGGCAAACCAAGTCACCCAGCTGACCGGTGCCCGCCACGCCTTCTTTGGTGATTTTAGCGGGTCGGAGCATTGGCTGCTGATGTCGGAATCGATGGCCCGGCGCGGTAACACGGTCGACGCCGCGGGCATCCTTCGCTCGGCGGTGCGCGAGCATCCCGGCGATCCGCAGTTGTGGATCGGCCTTGGCAATGCGCTGGTCGATCATGCCGGGGTCCTGACGCCGGCGGCCGAATTCGCTTACCAGCAGGCTGAGCAACTGGCGCCCGGCCATCCGGCGCCGTCGTTCTTCCTCGGCCTGGCGCTGGCCCGATCGGGCGACCGCGAGGGCGCGGTTAGACTGTGGCAACAAACGCTTGCCGCCGCGCCCGCCGACGCCAGCTGGCGGCCGATGGTCGAAGATGCGATCGCCGCGCTCGGCGTGCCGCGCTAGGCGGGGTCGAACGGCAAATCGAGCGCTTCGGCCACCGCCTGGTGCCGAATTTTTCCGCCCGACACGTTGAGCCCGTTGGCGAGGTGCGGGTCCGCTTTCATCGCCTTGTCGGCGCCCAATTTGGCGATCTTGAGCGCGAATGGCAGGGTCGCGTTGTTGAGCGCGAAAGCGCTGGTCCGCGACACCGCGCCGGGCATGTTGGCGACGCAATAATGGATGATTCCTTCGACGACATAGACCGGGTCGTCGAAGGTCGTCGCGTGGCTGGTTTCGAAGCAACCGCCCTGGTCGATGGCGATGTCGACCAGCACCGAGCCGCGCTTCATCGTCTTGAGCATTTCGCGCGTGACAAGCTTGGGCGCGGCGGCGCCGGGGACCAGCACCGCGCCGATCACCAGTTCGGCCTTTTCGACCGCATTGGCGATCGCTGCCCGCGACGCGAAGGCGGTCTTGATCTGGCTCGAGAAGAACATGTCGAGCTCGGCCAGGCGGTCGTTGTTGATGTCGTAGATCGTCACGTCGGCGCGCATCCCGACCGCCATTTGCGCCGCGTTGACGCCGGCGACTCCGCCGCCGAGGATCGCAACCTTGGCTGGCGCGACACCGGGTACGCCGCCTAAGAGAACGCCGCGACCGCCTTGCTCTTTCTCGAGATAATGGGCGCCGACCTGAACCGACATCCGCCCCGCGACTTCGCTCATCGGCTTCAGCAGCGGCAGCGCGCCCGACGGGCTGGTGACCGTTTCATAGGCGATGCAAGTCGCACCCGATTGCATCAGGCCCAGCGCCTGATCCTTGTCGGCGGCGAGGTGGAGGTAAGTGAACAGGATGTGCCGCTTCTCGAGCAGCGCGATCTCCTGTGGTTGCGGCTCCTTGACCTTGACGATCATGTCGGCCGCCTTGAACACCGCCGGGGCATCGGCAAGGATCGTCGCGCCGGCTTTCTTATAGGCGGCATCGGGGCAATCGATGCCGGTGCCAGCGTGGGTTTCGACCACCACTTCATGGCCGGCGGCGACCAGTTCGGCGACCGATGCGGGCGTCAACCCGACACGATATTCGTGGTTCTTGATTTCCTTGGGCACGCCAATCCGCATCACTCGTTCGCTCCGTCAGTGGTATTCGGCGGCGCTATAGACGGGCGTCGCGCCCTTGTCCTCGCAAGATTGCAGCCCCCAACTGGCAGTGCTAGTGCGGCGCACCGCCTTCCAGCTCAACATGCTGGGACGGTGCGCGCTCGCGGACGGTCAAGGCTGAACTTCACGGAATGAACATTACCGCGACTGGAGGCGCCGAGGCTGACGCGCCGCACGACGCATCGCACGGCCACGCCAAGGGTCCGCTGTGGAAGCTGGCCGCGGGCGCGGTCGGCATCGTTTTTGGCGATATCGGCACGTCGCCAATCTATGCGTTCCGGGAGACTTTCTCCGGGCGCCACCTGCTCGCGCCCGATTTGCTCCACGTCTACGGCGTCCTCAGCCTAATTTTCTGGTCGATGATGATCATCGTGACCCTGAAATATGTCACCATCATCATGCGCGCCGACAATAAGGGGGAGGGCGGCAGTCTGGCCTTGCTGGCGCTGATCAACCGCAGCACCAGCGGCAAGAAACGCTGGACCGGCGGGATCGTATTGCTCGGCGTGTTCGCCTGCGCCCTGTTTTACGGTGATTCGATGATCACGCCGGCGATCTCGGTACTCTCGGCGGTTGAGGGCCTGACGACCGTCCAAGCGAGCTTTGCGCCGTTCGTCATCCCGGTCTCGATCGGCATCCTGGTTGGATTATTCTGGATCCAGTCGCGTGGCACGGCCCGGGTCGGGCTGATGTTTGGGCCGGTGATGGTGCTCTATTTCATAACCATTGCCGTGCTCGGAGTAATGCACATTCTCGACCATCCAGCGGTGATCATGGCGTCGATCAACCCGCTCAATGCGTTCTATTTTTTCGCGCAGGATCCGTTTCGCGCGTTCGTTGCGATGGGCTCCGTCGTGCTGGCGGTGACCGGCGCCGAAGCGCTTTACGCCGATATGGGCCACTTCGGGCGCAACCCGATCAAAATTGCCTGGATCTATTTTGTGCTGCCGGCCTTGCTGCTCAATTATATGGGGCAGGCGGCGATGCTGCTGTCGTTACCAGCATCCGAGGCGATCGAAACGGTCAAGAACCCGTTCTTTTACCTGGCGCCGGAATTCCTCCGCCTGCCGCTGGTCCTGCTGGCCACGGCCGCTACCATCATTGCCAGCCAGGCGGTCATCTCAGGCGCTTTTTCGGTTACCCAGCAAGCGATCCAATTGGGTTTCATGCCGCGTTTGCGGATCGCCCACACCAGCGAAAGCGCCGCCGGCCAGATCTACATTCCGGTGATCAACTGGGCGCTGATGATCATGGTCATCATCCTGGTCCTGACCTTCCGCAGCTCGTCCAACCTCGCCGCCGCTTATGGCATCGCGGTGACTGGGGCGATGATGATCGACACGGTGCTGATCGCCGTCGTCTTGCTCACCATGTGGAAGTGGAACCGCTACGTCGTTGCCGGGCTGCTGCTGCTCTTCGCCACCGTCGACCTTGGCTATCTGTCGGCCAATTTGCTCAAGGTTCCCCAAGGCGGCTGGTTTCCGTTGCTGGTTGGCGCCATCGCTTTCACTTTGCTCACCACCTGGGCCAAGGGCCGCCAGCTGATGATCGACCGGATGCAGGAAGCAAGCCTGCCGATGGAGATTTTCATCAAGTCGGCGGCGTCGAGCGCGGCCCGCGTGCCCGGCACCGCGGTGTTCATGACCAGTTCGGGGACCGGCGTCCCGCACGCGCTGCTGCACAATCTCAAGCACAATAAGGTGCTTCACCAGCGGGTGATCCTGCTGACCGTGCGGATCGAGGACGTGCCTTATGTCCCGGACGAAAAGCGTGTTGAATCGCAGGAATATGGCCAGGGCTTCTACCGGTTGAAGCTGCGTTATGGCTTCATGGAGGAAATCAACGTTCCCGAGGTGCTGTCGAACCTCAAGGCCTGTGGCCCGGTGTGCAAGATGATGGACACCAGCTTCTTCCTCGCGCGCCAGACGTTGATCGCCTCGGCTCGCCCGGGGATGGCGATCTGGCGCGAGAAATTGTTCGCCTGGATGCTGCGCAATGCGGAAAGCGCGATGGAATTCTTCAAGCTGCCGACCAATCGCGTGATCGAACTCGGCAGCCAGCTCGAAATCTGACGGCGCGATGAGCGGCGCGCTGATCGTTACCGCCGAGCTCGGCGGGGAAGACTTCGCCTGGCTCGACGGATTGCGCCGGCGAAATTTCCCGCTCGATCGCAACCAGGTCCCCGCGCACTTGACCGTATTTCATGCGGTTGCGCCGTCGGCCGAGCAGGAATTGCGCCGTCGGCTGGCCGAACAGGTGGGCGGTGTCGCGCCCAAAGCAAGCATCGCCGGCATCATGGACCTGGGCGGTGGCGTGGCCTTTCGCATCGTATCGGATGATCTTGACGAACTTCGGGCCGAGCTGGCCGACGCCCTTCGCGGTTTGCTGGGCGCGCAGGATGCGGGCGGCTGGCGACCGCACATCACCATCCAGAACAAGGTGGCGCCGAAGGTCGCGCGGGAGTTGGTCCTCGCGCTTGAGGGGGATTTTCAGCCGAGGCCGTTGCGCATCGCCGGGCTTGGCCTGCATCGCTACCTCGGTGGCCCGTGGGAAACGCTCGGCGTCTTCCCGTTCCGCAAGCCTAGCTGAGGTCGCCGATTCCGTCGCAGCTCAATTCGAACGCCGCCATGCCGGCTTCGAGGACCGAGGCGAGCATCGGCATGTCCATCAGCTCATCGATCGCCGCCGCGCTGCCGCCGCTGGACAGCGCCGACGCTTCTTCCATCGCCTCGTCCCAGTCGGCCGCCTCATAAGTGCCTTGCCCGACCCAGCAGAAGGCGACCACTTCGGCCAACTGATCCTCGCCGAGGTCGTCGAGGATCGCGCGCAATTCTTCCTCGACGCTGTCGTTGAGGGTGTCGTCGAGCACCGACAAGGTGCCGGCGTCCTCATCGTCGACATCGTCGGGCGTTTCGTTGCCGTCATAGTCGCTCGGTGTTTGCGCTTCATACTCGCGGCCCCGCAGAATGATTCGGCAGAGGGTGTCGAGCGGGGTCAACGGGTCCATTCGTGGGCACTCCAGTCTGATCGGTTTAACGAGGCCGGCGTTCAGCGGTTCCTCGCGTTGACCGGCTTGACGACGCCACCTATATCCGCCGCCGTTCCCGCTTGGGCGGTAGCAAGATATTGCCCTTGGTGAAATCCGCGGTTTTGCTCGGTTTGGACAAGAATGGGGCGGAGTAGCTCAGCTGGTTAGAGCAGCGGAATCATAATCCGCGTGTCGGGGGTTCAAGTCCCTCCTCCGCTACCACACCCTGGTCACACGCCACGGGTGGTTTACGAAAACCGCAACTCATTGCGCCCCTGAGTCGTTGCGGGCTCGGAAGGAATATTCCGGCACCCTATGGCCCTACCGCGCTTTTTGAATTTCGCGTCTCGCGCCCTCGCGATCGACCTTGGTACCGCTAATACCGTGGTCTACCTCGCCGGCCGTGGAATCGTGATTAGCGAGCCGTCGGTGGTGGCGATGGAAACGCACAATGGCGTCCGGCGAGTGCGCGCCGTCGGTGCTGGCGCCAAGCTGATGATGGGCAAGACGCCCGATTCCATTAACACCATCCGGCCCTTGCGCAACGGCGTCATCGCCGACCTCGAAGTCGCCGAGCAGATGATCAAATATTTCGTCGAGAAAGCGCAGGGTGGCCGCAGCCGCTTTTCGCGCGGGGTCGAGATTGTGCTGTGCGTGCCATCGGGGTCGACCTCGGTCGAGCGCCGCGCGATCCGCGATGCCGCCTCCCACGCCGGCGCCAGCCAGGTGTGGCTGATCGACGAGCCAATGGCGGCGGCGATCGGCGCCGGCTTGCCGGTGACCGAGCCGATCGGGTCGATGATCGTCGATATTGGCGGTGGCACCACCGAAGTCGGCGTGATTTCGTTGCGCGGCCTCGCCTACAGCCAGTCCGCCCGCGTCGGCGGTGACAAGATGGACGAAGCCATCACATCCTATGTGCGGCGCAACTATAATCTGCTGATCGGCGAAGCGACCGCCGAGCGGGTCAAGCATGAAATCGGCACGGTCAAAGCGCCGCCCGAAGGCACCGGCCTGATCGCGCACGTCCGCGGGCGTGATGTGGCGCGGGGCGTGCCGACCGAGATTAGCTTGAACCAGGCCGAGATCGCCGAGGCATTAGCCGAGCCAGTCGCGCGCATCGTTCACGTCGTTCGAGTCGCGCTCGAGCGCTGCCAGCCGGAAATCGCCGCCGACATCATCGATGAAGGCATCACCATGAGCGGCGGCGGATCATTGCTGCGCGATATCGCGACCTTGCTCGCCGACGAGACCGGCTTGCCGGTGAAAATCGCGGAAAACCCGATGAGCTGCGTCGCCTTGGGCGCCGGCAGCGCGCTCGAAGATCCGGATTACCGCGGCGCGCTGCACCCGGTTTGATCAAACTGGGTCGGGGCTGAGCGGGATCGAGCTGACGAAGCGCGCGCCGGCTCGGTTCATGAACGACCAGCGGATTTGCGCCGAGAGCATGCCGACGCGCGGGATCTTCAGCCGGATTTGCTCGCCGATCTTGAAAGCACCCGACAAGCAGCAGCCTTCGAGCGATAGATCGGTAACGCTGGACGTGACAACTTCGCCGCCGTCCCGAGTAACGGCGGCTTCGAGCCGCACAGCATGACGCGGCCGGCGTTCAGGCCAAATTCCACTTTTCATCGTCCACGCAGCAC
This sequence comes from Sphingomonas sp., assembly GCF_031361285.1. Taxonomy (GTDB): domain Bacteria; phylum Pseudomonadota; class Alphaproteobacteria; order Sphingomonadales; family Sphingomonadaceae; genus Sphingomicrobium. Next base: position 83,859 of record NZ_JANMCO010000013.1, on the reverse strand, counting down.
AAATTAACCTCCAGGAATTGACGGAAGTTTGACGCACATGGTTAAGGCGCTTGCGAAAATGCGCATTGAGGGTGCTTGCCGCATTTGCTCTTAGGGTGTGTGACCCGAGTCTGGACCTTTGCGATCGACCGCGGCGGCACCTTCACCGACATCGTCGCGTCGTCATCGGATGGTCGCCGCCGGGTCGAGAAATTGTTGTCCGAGAATCCTCATCATTATTCAGATGCCGCGGTCGAAGGGATTCGCCGGGTGCTCGAAGCCGAAGGCGGCACGATGGGCGAAGTCCGCATGGGGACCACGGTCGCAACCAACGCCTTGCTCGAACGCAAGGGTGAACGGCTGGCCCTGGCGATCACGCGGGGTTTCGGCGACGCGCTCAGGATCGGCTACCAGGCGCGACCGGAAATCTTCGCACGCCACATCGTGCTGCCTTCGATGCTCTACGAAACCGTGGTTGAAATCGACGAGCGGGTCGGCGCCGATGGCGACGTTTCGACGCCGCTTGACGAGACGGCTGCCCGGTCCGCGCTCGAACCAATCCGCGCCGACGGCATCGACGCGCTGGCCATCGTCCTGATGCACGGCTGGGCGTTTCCCGACCATGAGGCGAGACTGGCGCGGATCGCCCGCGACATCGGTTTCGCGCAGGTATCGGTCAGCCATGAAGTCGCGCCGCTGATCAAGCTCATCAGCCGCGGCGACACCACCGTGGTGGATGCGTACCTGTCGCCGGTTCTGCGTCGCTACGTCCAGCGGGTGGCGAGCGGGCTGGGAAGGGGCAACCGACTGCACTTCATGCAATCGAACGGCGGCCTGGCCGAGGCACGCTCGTTCCGCGGCAAGGACGCCATCCTGTCGGGACCAGCCGGCGGCGTGGTCGGCATGGTCGCGGGCAGCGCGGCGCACGGTGGCGAGAAGCTGATCGGCTTCGACATGGGTGGCACCTCGACCGACGTTTCGCACTTCGCCGGGCGTTTCGAGCTCATTGACGAGAGCGTCGTCGCCGGCGTGCGCATCCGCGCGCCGATGATGCAGATCCACACCGTCGCGGCAGGGGGCGGGTCGGTCTGCCGATTCGACGGCATGCGTTTCCGCGTCGGGCCGGAATCGGCGGGGGCGCAGCCGGGGCCGGCTTGTTATCGCAATGGGGGACCGCTGACGGTCACTGACTGTAACCTGTTCCTGGACCGGATCGTGCCCGAGCGGTTCCCAGCGGTATTCGGGCCGGGCGGTGACCAACCACTAGACCCAGACGCGTCACGGGCGAGGCTCGAAGAGGTGGCGACGGCGCTCGGCAGCGGGCTGACGCTAGCGAAGATCGCCGAGGGCTTCCTGGAAATCGCGGTCGACAATATGGCTGCCGCCATCCGCAAAATATCGATCGCGCGCGGCCATGACGTCAGCCGCTACGCGCTCGCCTGCTTCGGCGGTGCCGGAGGCCAGCACGCCTGCCGGGTAGCCGATGCTCTGGGCATGGAGCGCATCCTGATCCACCCGCTCGCCGGCGTGCTGTCGGCCTACGGTATCGGCCTCGCGGATGTGAAAGCAATCCGCGAGCAAAGCTGGCTCAAGCCGCTGGACGAGGATTTTGGCGAAGCACTCCGCATTCTTGAAGCGGCGGCGCGCGGCGCGCTCATCGAGCAAAGTATCGAGCCCGATCGCATCGGCATTCACCGCCGCGCCCGATTGCGCATGCCGGGGAGCGACATGACGATTGAGGTCGAGATCGAACCGATTGCAGCTATGCGAGCGAAGTTCCAGGCGGTGCACCGCCAGCGCTTCGGTTATGTCGAGGAACAAGCGGAACCAGTGATCGATGCGCTGGCGGTCGAAGCAGTCTCCTCCTCGGAACAGCGAGGGGGACCAGTGCAGCTGGTGGAGGGGGCTGGCCAGGTTACGGAAGGTCCGGCGCTGATCTTCGACGCAACCTCGACGATCGTCGTCGAGCCAGGCTGGAGCGCGGTCCGCGCCGGTGACGGCACACTGATTCTGACCCGCACCACGCCGCTCCAACGCAGTAAGGCGATCGGCACCGACGTCGATCCGGTCCGCCTCGAGATATTCAACAATCTCTTAATGGCGATTGCCGAGGAGATGGGTGTCGCGCTCCAGTCGACCGCGACCTCGGTCAATATCAAGGAGCGGTTCGATTTCTCCTGCGCTTTGTTCGACGCGGGCGGAGCGCTGATCGCCAACGCACCGCACATCCCGGTGCATTTGGGCTCGATGGGCGAAAGCATTCGGACGATTCTCGACAGTCGGGGCCCAGATAATCGTGGAAGGGGCCGGGACGGGCGCGGCATCCGGCGCGGCGACGCTTATGTGCTCAACGACCCCTATCGCGGCGGCACCCATCTGCCCGACATCACGGTGATTGTGCCGGTGTTCTACGCCGACTCAGACGAAGCGCCGTCGGCCTTCGTGGCCGCACGCGGTCATCATGCCGACATCGGCGGGATCGCGCCGGGATCGATGCCGCCCGACAGCCGCACGATCGAGGAAGAAGGCGTCCTGATCGACAATGCATTGCTGGTCGACGAGGGTCATTTCCGTGAGGCCGAGATTCGCGCGTTGCTTGCAGCGGCCCGTTTTCCGGCGCGCAATCCCGACCGCAACCTGTCCGACCTGCGCGCCCAACTGGCCGCCTGCGTCCACGGCGCCGGGGCGCTGGTTGGCACCGTCAAGGACTATGGCGCCGACGTCGTAGCGGCTTACATGGGCCATGTGCTCGCCAATGCCGAGGAGTCGGTGCGGCGGCTCCTGGACCGGCTCGACGATGGAGCGTTCGATTATGCGATGGACAATGGCGCCCACGTCTCGGTCGCGATTACGATCGACAAGCCGGCTCGCTCCGCGACTTTCGATTTCACCGGCACCAGCGCCCAGCTCCCCGACAATTTCAACGCGCCGTTCTCGATCGCCCGCGCCGCTTCGCTCTATGTCGTGCGCACCTTGATCGACGACGCCATCCCGATGAATGACGGCTGCCTGCGGCCGATCACGTTGGTCATTCCCGACGGATCGATGCTGAGCCCGGCTTTCCCCGCGGCCGTGGTCGCCGGCAATGTCGAGACCAGCCAGGTCGTCACCGACGCTTTGTTTGCCGCCACCGGCCGGCTCGCGCCAAGCCAGGGGACGATGAACAATTTCACCTTCGGCAACGACCAGCACCAATATTATGAGACTATCGCCGGCGGGTCGGGCGCCGGCCCTGACCATGACGGCACCGATGCCGTGCAGACCCACATGACCAACAGCCGCCTGACCGACCCTGAAATCCTCGAAACGCGGCTGCCGGTTCGGCTCGACACCTTCGCCATCCGCCGCGGCTCGGGCGGCGGGGGCGCGCATCGGGGTGGGGACGGGGTCATTCGCCGAGTGACCTTCCTCGAACCGATGCGCGCCAACATCCTTGCCAATCGCCGCCGGGTGGCGCCGCGCGGCCTCGCCGGTGGCGGCGATGCCGCAGCAGGCCGAAACTGGGTCGAGCGCGCCGACGGCAGCGTCGAAATGCTCAGCGCCACCGCCTCGGCCGACGTCGAGCCCGGTGACGCCTTCATCATCGAAACGCCCGGCGGCGGCGGTTACGGGAAAGCAGGCGCATGACCCATTACTGGCCGCTGCTCGGCATCGCTTTGGTCGTCCTAGGCTTCGCACTTAAGTTCAACCCGATGCTGGTTGTCACCGCCGCGGCGATCGTCACCGGCCTGTTGGGCGGCATGGACCTGGTCCATGTCATTGCGACCTTCGGCAAGGCGTTCAACGACAACCGCATCATCGCCATCGTCTGGATCGTGCTTCCGGTCATCGGCCTGCTCGAACGTTACGGCTTGCAGCAGCGCGCAGCGGCACTGATCCGCGGCTTCAAGAACGCCACGACCGGGCGATTGCTGATCCTCTATTTGCTCTACCGGCAGATCACTTCGGCAATTGGCTTGCAATCGACCGCCGGCCACCCGCAGACGGTGCGGCCCCTGGTCGCGCCGATGGCGCTTGCGGCGGCCGAAAAGCAGCACGGCGAGCTCGACGAGGAGACGGCGGAAACGGTCAAGGCCTACGCCGCCGCGACCGACAATGTCGGCCTGTTCTTCGGTGAGGACATCTTCATCGCCATCGGCTCGATCGTCCTCATCCAGCAGACCCTGGCGACTTACGGTTATAGCCTAGCGCCGCTCGAGCTCGCGGTGTGGTCGATCCCGACCGCGATCTGCGCGTTTCTGATCCATGGGCTCCGGCTGCTGCTGCTCGACCGCCGCCTCAGGAAGCCCGCGCCATGATCACGCTCCATTGGCTCTATGCGCTCGCCGGGGCGATGTTTGCGGCGTTTGCTGTGCTGTCCGCCTTCGACCGCACCAACCCCAAGCATTTCGGCAATGCCGCGTTCTGGGCGCTGATGGCGATGAGCTTGCTCGCCGGCGACTGGATCGGCGATTTCGCCAACGGCTTGCTGGTCCTCGGCCTCGCGGGTCTCGCCGGGCTCGGCTTGATCGGCCGCAGTCATCCCCCAACAACCTCTGACGCGGAGCGTCAAACATGGTCCAACCAGCTCGGCAACAAGCTTTTTCTGCCGGCGTTGATCATCCCGATCACCGCGCTGGTTGGCACATTGCTGTACAATTATACGCCGCTGGGCAGCCACGGCTGGATTGAGGCAAAACGCGAGACTTACGTCTTTCTTGGCCTCGGCGTCCTGCTGGCAGTGGCGACCATCTTCATCTGGCTCAGGCCGCCCATCCTGGCGCCGCTACAGGAAGGCCGCCGCTTGATCGACGCGATTGGCTGGGCGGCGGTCCTGCCGCAGATGCTCGCGGCGCTGGGCGTTGTTTTCGCCGCCGCCGGCGTCGGCACCATCATCGGCGAAATGGCGCAGGCGATCATCCCGCACGGCAACGTCTTTGTGACGGTCGTCGTGTTCGGGCTCGGCATGGCGATGTTCACGATCATCATGGGCAATGCCTTCGCTGCCTTCCCGGTGATGGCGGCGGCGATCGGCGTACCGCTCTTGATCCAGGGCTATGGCGGCAATCCCGCGGTGGTCGGCGCGGTGGGCATGCTGGCGGGCTTTTGCGGGACGCTGATGACGCCGATGGCCGCCAACTTCAATCTGGTCCCGGCGGCGCTGCTGGAATTGAAGGACCAATATGGCGTGATCCGGGTGCAAGTCGCTACCGCGCTGCCGTTGCTGGCGATTAACATTTTGATCATTTACTTCGCCGGCTTCCGGTGACGCTCGATCAGGCCATGGCCGAGCGGTTCGCCGGCATCGCGCTTGGTCACGTCACCAAGGAATATCCGCACAAGCTCGATCATGTCCTGCACAGCGACGCCTACGCGCAGACGCCGCGCGCCTTGCACCCAGTCTTCTACGGCAGTTTCGACTGGCATAGCTGCGTGCACGGTTGGTGGACGCTGCTCACCTTGCGGCGGCGGTTCCCGAACATGTCGATGGCGCAGGATATTTCCGCGCTCGCCGATGCCAGCTTCACGGCGGAAAAACTGGCCGCCGAACTCGCCTATCTCGACCGGCCGCTGTCGGCAGGGTTCGAGCGGCCGTATGGCTGGGCGTGGCTGCTATCGCTGCACCTCGAGGCGTCACGGCACGATTCGCCCTGGGCGGCGCAACTGGAGCCGCTCGCGGGCGCGTTCGCCGACCGGCTGCGCCATTATCTCGATATTCTGACTTACCCAATCCGCGTCGGCACCCATTTCAACACTACGTTCGCGCTGATCCTGTCGCTCGAATGGGCCGAGCAATTCGACATTCCACTCGCTGGGTTGATCCGCGACCGCGCCCGGCATTGGTTCGGCGCCGACCGCGATTGTCAGGCATGGGAGCCGGGCGGCGACGAGTTCCTGTCATCGGCGTTGACCGAGGCTCTGTGCATGGCGCGAGTGCTCCCGCCCGCCGAATTCGAGCGCTGGTTCGCGGCGTTCCTGCCGCGCCTGCTGGACCGGGAGCCCGCGACCCTATTCACGCCGGCCACGGTCAGCGACCGCAGCGACGGCAAGATCGCCCATCTCGACGGCCTGAACCTCAGCCGCGCTTGGGGCTGGCGAGCAATTGCTCCGTTGCTTTCACCTGGCAGCGCCGAGCTTGCCCGCGACGCCAGCCTTGAACATTTGGCCGCCGCCATGCCGCAAGTCGCCGGCGATTATGCCGGGGAGCATTGGCTGGCGACTTTTGCGCTGCTGGCGCTGCTGGCTTAGCCGCGGCGGCGGCCGAGCAGTCCGATCAGGCCGACCAAGCCGATGACGCCCCATGGGAACGGGCGGCTCGGCGGAGCCGGCGCCGGCATTGCAGCCGCATCATTGGCCATGGCGGTTTCGGCTGGCGGAGCCATGTCGCTGACCGCATTAGCATCGGCCGCCGCCATATTCGCGTCCGCCGGGGCGGGCGCCACGATATTGGCGGCATCGGCGGCCATCGCGGCGTTATTGTCCTGTGCCAGCGCCGGTATGGGCGCGGCCGCAACGCCTGCGGCAAGCATCATGGCGATGAAAATTCGCATATCCTGTTTCCTCCAGTTCGAAGCCGGGCTTAGTCGAGGTTGGATGGGTGATAGCTGTCGTCGGGATGGCTGGTGCGCAGCCCGAACAGGCCAATCAGCCCAAACAGCCCGAGCAGATCCCACGGCAGCGGGTCATCCTGATGCGCCATGCGTTGCTGGGTTTCGGTGGGTATCCCGCCTTTGTCCTGCGCTTTTTGGGCGAGGGCGGGGGTGCTTGTCGCAGAGACCATGAGCAAGGCCGCGACCATCAGCTTGGTGCGCATATCCAACCTCCTGTTCGCGATCGCGCGGGGTAAGGAAGGTGCGAAATCGCCAACGGAAATAGATGTCATCCATTCCGTCGCCGAACGCGTCTGCCACATTCAGGGCAATTGCAAGTCCGCAGCGATGCGCGCGCGGTTTGCCGGCACAAAAAACGCCCGGATCGACTGGCGACCCGGGCGTCTTGCCTGACAATGATTGGTCGGAACTAGGCCCGTTTGCGCCCCATCAGGCCGACCAGTCCGAGCAGTCCGAGCACGCCCCAGGGGAAGCCGCTTGGCTTGGCTGGCGCGGGCTCGGTTGCCATTTCGACCGGCTGATCCATGGCCGGTGCCGCGCCCATGTCGTTGGACATCATGGTGGGATCGGCCGCCATATTGTCGGTGGCGACCGCCATGTCGTTGCTCGCCGGCGCCGCGACCGCGGCCGCGTTCACAGTGTTATCAGTGCCTTGGGCAGCGGCCGGTGTGGCGGCAGTCAGCGCAATGGCAATCATCAACGGAAAAGTGGTCCGCATCTCAATGCTCCTTATGAAAATAGTTCAAATGGGATCGTCCGTGTAACCGTCATTGTCGCTGGCGCGCCAAAGGCCGAAGGCGCCGGCAAGGCCGAACAGTCCAAGCACATTCCACAATGTATCGTAATCCAGTGCCCGACCGTTGCGTTGCTGCGTTTCGGTCTGAACGCCGCCGTCGTTGCCGACCTGGGCGGCCGCGGGCGAACCGAAGAAGATCGCCGCCGCGACAATCACTGCTTTGCGTCGATGGTGCATTGTTCCCTCCTGTGCTGACAGAATTAGCGGCCAATTGGGCGCGTGCATAGCCAATTAGAGGCGGTTGAAAAAGCAAACGCCCGGACCGTTGCCGATCCGCCTTGCCTGCCGGACAAATGCAAACGCCCGGACCGTTGCCGGTCCGGGCGTCCTTGCGTGACGATTGCTCGTCAGCCCCCTTGAACCGAAACGCTAGTCCGTGTTTCGTTGATTTGTCACCTACCTTGTTCCCTCCAAACAGTTTTTGTGCACCGGCTGTGGCGGTCGAGCCACAGCGCCCAGGGACGTCGTCCGCATTGCCTTGGCCACCCCACCACCGTAGGGGAGGCGGCCCATCAACGACCCCAGCCGGAAGGCATTCAGACTTTGCGCGTTTCCCGCTGTTTCCTCCCGGTCCTCAAGGAAAGCCCGGCCGACGCCCAGATCGTCAGCCACAAACTGATGCTGCGCGCCGGCCTGGTCCGCCAGACCGCGGCCGGGATCTACGCCTGGCTGCCGATCGGCTTTCGAGTCTTGAAGAAGATCGAACAAATCGTCCGCGAGGAGCAGGACCGCGCCGGCGCGCAGGAAATGCTGATGCCGACCATCCAGTCGGCCGATTTGTGGAAGGAGAGCGGCCGCTACGACGCCTACGGCCCCGAAATGCTGCGCATCAAGGACCGTCACGACCGCGAGATGCTGTACGGCCCGACCAATGAGGAAATGCTGACCGCGATCGTCCGCGACGATTTGAAAAGCTACCGCGACCTGCCGCGCAATCTCTATCACATCCAGTGGAAGTTCCGCGACGAGGTCCGCCCGCGGTTCGGAGTCATGCGCGGCCGCGAATTCCTGATGAAGGATGCTTACTCGTTCGACCTGGACGAGGAGGGCGCGCGGCTCAGCTACTACCGGCAATTGCTCGCTTATCTGCGCACCTTCCAGCGGATGGGCATCCAGGCGGTGCCGATGAAAGCCGATTCAGGGCCGATTGGCGGCGATCTCAGCCACGAATTCATCGTCCTTGCCCCGACCGGGGAGAGCGAAGTCTTCTACGACGCGGCGTTCGAAGCGATCGACTGGAACCAGAAGCATCTCGATTATACCGACGAAGCCGGGCTCCACGGCTTGTTCGCGCAAGTCAGCGCGACCTACGCCGCGACCGACGAGACCCACGACGAAGCGCGCTGGGCGGAACTGCCCGAAGAGCGGCGCCGCACCGGCCGCGGCATCGAAGTCGGCCACATCTTTTATTTCGGTGATAAATATTCGGCGGCGATGGGGCTCAAAGTCTCTGGCCAGGACGGCAATATGGTGACGCCGATGATGGGCAGCTACGGCATCGGCGTGTCGCGCCTGGTCGGGGCGATCATCGAAGCCAGCCACGACGACGCTGGCATCGTCTGGCCAGAGGAAGTCGCACCGTGGCAAGTGGGTCTGGTCACCATGCGGGCCGATGATGCAACGAGTGTCGATGTCGCCGAGGACCTTTATGCCCGCCTGACAGCCGCCGGGGTCGAAACGCTCTACGACGACCGCGACGAGCGGGGCGGGGTCAAATTGGGCTCGATGGACCTGATCGGCCTGCCGTGGCAGGTGATCATCGGTCCGCGTGGGCTCGCTCACGGCGTCGTCGAACTCAAGAACCGGCGCACCGGCGAGAAGATCGAGATTTCGCCCGACGCGGTGGTCGGGCGCCTGACGTCATGATTTGCCCTGTCATTGCGAGGAGCGATATCGACGTGGCAATCCAGCCAGGACAAGAAACTGGATTGCCGCGCTTCGCTCGCAATGACGGTTTAAGAAAGCCGTCATGATCCTCAACCGCTACGAGCGCATGATCGCCCGCCGCTATCTGTTGCCGGGCAAGGGCGAGGGCTTCATCTTCCTGGTCGCCGCGATCAGCCTCGCCGCGGTCGCTTTGGGCGTCGCCGCGTTGATCATCGTCATGAGCGTCATGAACGGCTTTCGCGCCGAGCTGTTCGACAAGATCGTCGGCTTGAACGGTCATGCGATCGTCCAGGGCTATGAGGGCCGCCTCGCCGACTGGCAGCAGATCGCCGATGTCGCCCGCAAGACGCCCGGGGTGACCTCCGCCTTGCCGTTGATCGAACAGCCGCTGATGGCTTCGACCAACGGCCGCGTCGAAGGCGTGCTGGTGCGCGGCATGCGGATGGAGGATTTGCGCGCCAACGCGACGATCAACGAAAACATCAAATCGGGCAACATGGCCTCGATCACCCCGGGCAGCGGCCGCATCGCGATCGGTTCCCGCCTGGCCGAGGAATTGGGCGCTTATCCCGGCAGTGAGATCAGCCTGATCAGCCCCGAAGGCCGCTCGACCGTGGTCGGCACGGTCCCGCGGATCGTCTCCTACACCGTCGGTGCGGTGTTCGAGGTCGGGGTCTATGATTACGACAAGGCATTCGTGATCATGCCGATGCAGGACGCGCAGTCGCTGCTGATGCTGGGCGATCAGGTCGGCATGATCGAAATCCAGTCAAACAACCCCGACAAGGTCGGCGAGATCCTGGCGCCATTGGAGCCCTATGTTCGCGGTCGCGGCATCATCGTCGACTGGCGGCAGATGAATGCGGCGCTGTTCGAAGCGCTCGAGGTCGAGCGGATCGCGATGTTCGTCGTCCTGTCGCTGATCGTGCTGGTGGCGGTGTTCAACATCCTGTCGTCGCTGATCATGCTTGTCCGCGCCAAGACCCGCGACATCGCCATCCTGCGCACCATGGGCGCCAGCCGGCGGGGCATGATGAAGGTGTTCGTCACCGTCGGCGTGACGATCGGCTCGCTGGGCATCGTCCTGGGCTTGATCCTGGGTGCGATTTTCCTGTTCTTCCGCCAGGGCGTGATCGACGCGATCCAGTTCCTGACCGGGCAGAATTTGTGGGACCCGTCGGTCCGCTTCTTGAGCGAATTGCCGTCCAAGACCGACCCGGTCGAAGTCACCGCGATCGTCCTCATCGCGCTCATTCTGTCCTTCCTCGCGACGCTCTATCCGGCGTGGAAGGCGGCCAGTACCGACCCCGTCCAGGTGCTCCGTTATGAGTGAGCCGGTCCTGCGCACCCAGGGGCTCAAGCGCAGCTTCACCCAGGGCGACGTCACCATCCACGTCCTTCGCGGCGTCGACCTCGAGGTCCAGCCGGGCGAAATCGTCGCGCTCCTCGGCCCGTCGGGCTCGGGCAAGTCGACCCTGCTGCAAGCGGTTGGCCTCCTCGAAGGCGGGTTTGAAGGCTCGATCCAGCTCGTCGGCCGCGAAGCGTCGGAGCTCGACAATGATGCCCGCACCGAGCTTCGCCGCGAGGCGCTGGGTTTCGTCTACCAGTTCCACCATTTGCTGCCCGATTTCGACGCGCGCGAGAATGTGATGTTGCCGGTGCTGATCAAAGGCGGCGACAAGGCGGCGGCGAAAGCCCGCGCCGAACAAGTGCTGAGCGCGCTCGGTCTCGCCGCCCGTCTCGATCATCGCCCGGCCAAGCTCTCTGGCGGCGAGCAGCAGCGGGTCGCGGTCGCCCGCGCGCTCGCCAACCGTCCACCGCTGGTGCTCGCCGACGAGCCCACCGGCAATCTCGACGAAGCCACCGCCGATGTGGTGTTTGCCGAATTCCTCAACCTCGTACGCGGTGAGGGCAGCGCGGCGCTGGTCGCCACCCACAACGAGCGCATCGCCGCCAAGATGGACCGAGTCCTCCGCCTCCACGACGGCAGATTGGAGTGAACGGACCCGACGCCGGATCGACGCGTTAGCGCCCCGATGAACCGTCTCAATCCGACCGCGATGACCTTGATCGGCGGCGTCCTTGTCCTGCTCTTGCTGCTGTTCGTTTTCACCCGCAGCGGGAATGAGAATTCGGACCGGCTGAGCGACGACCAGATTGCCGCGCGGGCCGCCGCGACTGACCCTGAGAAGGCGTGCGCGTCGCAGGCGACTTACGACCTCATCAAAGGCCAATTGTTCCGCAGCGCCGCTCAGCTTCGCGGGTCCGACCAGCCGGCGTTCGACAAGCTCGCCGCCGCGTCGGTGGCGCGGATGGACGCGCCGATGCTCAAGAGCCACGACGAGCAGCGTGGCGCGATCGCCTGTTCCGGCACGCTTTCGCTCGACCTGCCGCCGGGCGTCGCCGTGGTCGGTGGACGGCGCACGCTCAGCGCCGACATCGACTATACGCTGCAGGCGAGATTGGACGGCAACAGCGCGCTCACCCTGACCAACGCCGACGCGATTATTACGCCGTTATCGACGCTCGCCAAGGTTGGTACTCCGCTCGAGGATCCGCTCGCGCCCACCAATCAGGCGGACCCAATAGACGCACCGCCGTTCGTGGCCGAGCCGCTGCCAACTGAGCCGGCACCAGCGGCGCCGGCGCCCCGGGCGAGACCGAGCTTCAATTGCCAAAATGCACGCACCGCCGGTGAGATCGCCGTGTGTAACGACCCAGGATTGGCCGCGCTCGACCGACAGATGGGGGCCCAGTTCAACACAGCGGTTGCCGACGCCGATGCCGAACAGCGGATCGCCCTCCAGAACACGCGCGGGCGTTTCCTCGACTTTCGCGACCGCTGCCGTGCCGACGATTGCATTGCCGACGCCTATCGCGGCCGCATGAACGAGATTCGCGACATCATGGCCGGCCGCTGGCACGCGCCCTGAACCAGCAACTGGTTATTTGCATTCGCGCGAAACTGGATATTGGAAGATGCAGCCGCATGACGACAGTCATGTCTCCGTTGCCCGAGGATCAGGAGCGAAAGTGAAACTATCATCGAGGATACTGGCCATCGCGTCCGCCGCGGCGGTGATCGCCAGTCCGGCAAGCGCCCAAACTGCGCCCGCGCCCAGGGTTCCGCCGCCCCCGGCCTGCGCCGGACCCGAGCATCGGCAGTTCGATTTCTGGGCGGGCTATTGGGATGTCTATCCGACCGGCAAGCCCAAGCTGGTCGCGCACAGCCTGATCGAAAAACTGTATAGCGGCTGCGTGATTCGCGAGAATTGGATGCCGCTCAATCATCAGGACGGCGGCAGCCTCAACAATTACATGACCGAGGACAAGCGCTGGCACCAGACTTGGCTTGATGCGGGCAACGGTCGCATTGAATTCATCGGTGGACTGGTCAGCGGCAAGATGGTGTTGATGGGCTTCTGGCCGGGCGTGAACGGTCCTGGCCAGGACGCGCTGGTACGGATGAGCTACACGCCCAATGCCGACGGCTCGGTACGCCAGTTCGGCGAAGCTTCGAGCGACCACGGCCTGACCTGGCAGCCCAACTTCGACTTCACCTACAAGCCGAGCAAGGACCCGCCGCCCAAATAAGGGCTGAAGTAACTGTGGAAAACCGCTCTCGGTGGCTTCCTTCAACTGACATAAGCGCCATATTGGCGGCGTGACCGCGCCCTACGTTCCGCTTCGCAACTTGTCCTGCTTCACCATGCTCGAGGGAGCGATGGAGCCTAAGACGATTGCCGAGCGGGCAGCGGCATTGGATTTCCCGGCGATTGCGCTGGCCGACCGCAACGGCTTGTACGCGGCGATGCCGTTCAGCGATGCCTGCGCGGCCAAGGGTGTGCAGCCGATCATTGGCGCGATGCTGGCCATCGCCCGGCCAGCGGACGTTGGCGGCGGCGGGATGCTCGACTGGCTGCTGCTGCTGGCCAAGGACGATGACGGTTACGCCAACCTTTGCAAACTGGTCTCGCAAGCCCATCTCGACCGGCCACTGTCGGAGGAGCCGCATGTTGCTATGTCGGCGCTGGAAGGCGCCAGCGACGGCCTGATCGCGCTCACCGCCGGATCGGAAGGTGCGCTCGCCCGGCTGATCGAGGGCGGCCAGGATAGCCAGGCGCGGCTCTATCTCGACCGGCTCCAGGTCCTGTTCCCCGATCGCTTGTACATCGAGCTCAGCCGCCGCGGTGACGCGATCGAGGATGCGGCCGAAGCGGCGCTGATCGAGCTCGCTTTTGCGCGCAACCTGCCGCTGGTCGCGACCAACCCCGCCGCTTACACCGACCCCAGTTTTCACGCCGCGCACGATGCCATGCTGTGCATCGCCAATTCGGCCTATCTCGAAAGCAACGACCGCGTCACCTCGTCGCCCGAAGCCTGGCTCAAGGACGGCGCGGCGATGGCCGAATTGTTCGCCGATGTCCCCGAGGCGATCGCCAACACCGCCGTCATCGCCCAACGCTGCGCTGTCGCCGCGCCGCAGCGCCAGCCGATCCTGCCGCGCCTGTCCGACGACGAGGACGAGACGCTGCGCCGCGACGCCCACGCCGGCCTGGACGAACGGATGGCCGGCCGCACCCCCGAGGACCGGCAGCGCTACGGCGAGCGGCTCGATTTTGAGCTCGATGTGATCACCGGCATGGGCTTTGCCGGCTATTTCCTGATCGTCGCCGACTTCATCAAATGGGCCAAGGGCGAGGGCATCCCGGTCGGGCCGGGCCGCGGTTCCGGTGCTGGTTCGGTCGTCGCCTGGGCGCTGACCATCACCGACCTCGACCCGATCGCCTTGAACCTATTGTTCGAGCGCTTCCTCAACCCCGAACGCGTGTCGATGCCCGATTTCGACATCGATTTCTGCGAAACCCACCGCGACGAAGTGATTGCCTACGTCCAGCGCAAATACGGCCGCGACCGGGTGGCCCAGATCATCACCTTCGGGCGCCTGAAAGCCCGCGCCGTCTTGAAAGACACCGGCCGCGTGCTGCAGATGAGCTACGGCCAGGTCGACCGCCTCGCCAAGCTGATCCCCAACCACCCGACCGAGCCCTGGGATCTCAAGCGGGCGCTGAACGGCGTCACCGAGCTCGCCGCCGAATATCGCGACGATGCCGACGTCCGCCGGCTGTTCGATCTGGCGATGAAGCTCGAAGGCCTGCCGCGCCATGCGTCGACCCATGCCGCCGGCGTGGTCATCGGTGACCGCCGGCTCGACGAATTGGTGCCGCTGTACCGCGATCCGCGCTCCGACATGCCGGTCACCCAGTTCGACATGAAATATGTCGAGGCGGCGGGGCTGGTGAAGTTCGATTTCCTCGGCCTGAAGACTTTGTCGGTGTTGAAGCGGGCGCGGGAAATGCTCGCCGCGCAGGGCGTCAACGTCGATCTCGACGCGCTCGCCTGGGACGATCCAGACGTCTACGAACTGCTCCAGCGCGGCGACACCGTCGGCGTCTTCCAGCTGGAATCCGAAGGCATGCGGCGGACCCTGTCGGCGGTCCGCCCGACCGCGTTCGGCGACATCATCGCGCTGGTCGCGCTCTACCGTCCCGGCCCGATGGACAATATCGGCATGTTCGGCGACCGCAAGAACGGCCGCGTCGCGCTCGCCACGCCGCATCCCTTGCTCGAAGAGTTGCTTAGCGAGACCTATGGCATCTTCGTTTACCAGGAGCAGGTGATGGAGGCGGCCAAGGTGCTCGCCGGCTACAGCCTCGGCGAGGCCGATTTGCTGCGCCGCGCGATGGGCAAAAAAATTCAGAGCGAAATGAACGCGCAGCGCGCCGGTTTTGTCGCGGGATGTGAACGATTGAACGGCATCCTGCCCACCAAGGCCAACGAATTGTTCGATCTCATCGACAAGTTCGCCGGCTATGGTTTTAACAAGAGCCACGCCGCCGGCTACGCGCTGATCGCTTATCAGACCGCCTGGCTCAAAACCCATCACCGGGCGGAATTCTACGCCGCGTCGATGAGCTTCGACATGGCCCAGACCGACAAGCTCGCTTTGTTCGTCGAGGACATGCGCCGCGCCGGCGTCGATTGCCTGCCGCCCGACATCAACGCCAGCCGCGCCGATTTCACGGTGGCCACTGTGTCAAATGGGGGCGAGGCGGTGCGCTACGCTCTGGGGGCGCTCAAAGGCGTCGGCGAAAAAGCGATGGAATCGCTGGTCGCCGAGCGCGAGGCAGAAGGACCGTTCGCCAGCTTGGAGGATTTCGCCGCGCGGATCGACCCGCGCCTGCTTAACAAGCGTCAGATCGAGAGCCTGGTCGGCGCCGGCGCGTTCGATACGATCGTTCCCGACCGCCCGGCGCTTTACGCCGCCGCCGAAACATTGCTCGCCCACGCGATCAGCGCCGCCGACGAACGATCGAGCGGGCAGGCGGCGCTGTTCGGCGGCGATGCCCATGCCGGCGTCGCCCCGATCCGCCTGCCGCGCGATGCCAGCTGGACGATCGCCCAGCGGATGGCCGCCGAGCATGACTCGTTCGGTTTCTATTTTTCCGCCCACCCGGTCGACGCGCAGAAGCATTTGCTCGCCGCGCACAAGGTCCGGACCTTCGCCGAGCTGGCCTCGATCCCGGTCCCGAGCGACGGCGGCCGCTCGTCGGCGATGATGGCTGGGCTGGTCGAGGACGCGCGCTGGCGCACTTCGGCCAAGGGGCGGCGGTATTTGATGGCGACGTTGAGCGACGCGTCGGGCCAATATTTCGCCACCGCCTTCGACGATGAACCCTCCGCGGCGCTGGAAGCCGCGGCGAAATCGGGCGGCTGCGGGCTGATGACCGTCGAACTCGACCGCCGCCCGGGCGACGAAGTGCCGCGCGTGGCCGTCAAGCGTTTCCAGCCATTGGCGGACCTGGCCAAGCGCACCCGATTGGAAATGATCGTCCGCGTGCCCGACACCGACGCGGTGCTGCGCCTGACCCGCGAGCTGACCGGCGCCGACGGCGGCACCGGCGCCATCCGCGTCATCGTCCAGCGGGAAGGGGGCGGCGACGCGACCATCCTGATTGGCCGCGACTATGTCCTCGACGCCGAACTCGCGGCGCGGATCGCGCGCATCACCGGCGACGGCACCGTCGACTTGTCGGTCCAGGAACCGCCGAAACTCGCCCTGGTCGGCTAAAGGCCGTTTTCGGGTTGCTGCTCGGTTGGCGGGGTCTCGGGTGCGGCCGTTTCCGGCACCGTCGCGGGCCCTGCGCCATTGGCCGACGGTTCCGGTAACACCGGCACGTCGGATCCCGCCGGCAGCTCCGACACCGCATTCTCGAGCGGCGGCAGCGGCTGCGCGGTCTCATACTCCTCGCCCGGCAGCTTGGCCGGGGCCTTGCTTGGCGGCGGGGTCTTGTTCACCGGCGCGGTCGTGCCCTGGTAGACGCAGGCGTCGAGCCCGTCGCGCCCGACGACCCCGATCCGCGCCGCGATGGTGCCGCCATAGCGCCGTGTGAAGCCCTTGGGCGCCACCGCGCCGCGTTTCTTGGGCAGCGGCAGGACCGCCGCGATCCGCGCCGCCTCGATGGCGCTCATCGCGCTCGCGTCATGGCCGAAATAGCGCTGCGACCCGGCGTTGACGCCATAGGTGCCGATGCCGGTCTCGGCGAGGTTGAGATAGACTTCCATGATCCGCTGCTTGGGCCACAGCGCCTCTTCGAGCACGGTGAACCAGGCTTCGAAGCCCTTGCGGACATAGCCGCCGCCTTGCCACAGGAAGGCGTTCTTGGCGGTCTGCTGGCTGATCGTCGATCCGCCGCGAATCCGCCCGCCCGACGCGTTGCGCTGCATCGCATCCTCGATCGCTTCATAATCGAAGCCGTTGTGGCTGCAGAATTTGCTGTCCTCGCCGGCGATCGCCGCGCGCACCATGTCGCGGTCGATTTCCTTGATGCTCATCCAGTCCTTGGTCACGCCGCGCCCGGCCAGCACGTCGCCCAGCATGGTCACGGTGATCGGCGGATTGATGAAGCGGTAAGCCAGCACCCACAGGACCGAGCCGATCAGGAAGGCCAGCACCAGCTTGATGATCCAGCCGAATATCCGCGCGGGCAGGGACCGCTGGCGCCGTCGTCTGTACATGGGGATGGTGGACTTGGGACGTTTCGCCATGGCCGCGCACTAGCGGCGGCTCTTGAACCGTGCAAACCCGCCCCGCCTTGCCGCGGTGCAGCATCGCATTTACATCGCCTGCATATGACCTCGACCAACGACATCCGCCGCGGGTTTCTCGATTTCTTCGAGCGGGAAGGGCACCGGCGCGTGCCGTCGGCGCCTTTGGTCCCGCACAACGACCCGACATTGATGTTCGTCAACGCCGGTATGGTGCCGTTCAAGAACGTCTTTATCGGCCTGGAATCGCGGCCTTATTCGAGTGCCGTCAGCTCGCAAAAGTGCGTCCGCGCCGGGGGCAAACACAACGACCTCGACAATGTCGGTTACACCGCCCGCCACCACACCTTTTTCGAAATGCTCGGCAATTTTGCGTTCGGCGACTATTTCAAGGACCGCGCTATCGAACTGGCGTGGAATTTGCTGACCAAGGAATGGGGGCTCGCCGCCGACAAGCTGACGGTCACCGTTTATCACACCGACGACCAGGCGTTCGACCTGTGGCGCAAAATCGCGGGCCTGCCCGAGCACCGCATCATCCGCATCGCCACCAAGGACAATTTCTGGGCGATGGGGCCGGACGGGCCGAGCGGGCCGTGCTCGGAGATTTTCTACGACCATGGCGACCATCTCGCCGGCGGGCCGCCGGGATCGCCGGACGAGGATGGCGACCGCTTCGTCGAGATCTGGAACCTCGTGTTCATGCAGTTCCTGCAGGAAAACGATAAAATCGTTAGCGATCTGCCCAAGCCGCAGATCGATACCGGCATGGGGCTCGAGCGCATCGCCGCGGTGCTGCAGGGCGTCCACGACAATTATGACACCGATACTTTCAAGGTGCTGATCCACGCCAGCGAGGAACTGACCCGGACCAAAGCGCAAGGCGAGCAGCAGGCGTCGCACCGCGTTATCGCCGATCATCTCCGCGCCTCGGGCTTCCTCGTCGCCGACGGCGTCCTGCCGGCCAATGAGGGCCGGGGCTATGTCCTGCGTCGGATCATGCGCCGGGCGATGCGCCACGCGCATTTGCTGGGCGCGAAGGAGCCGCTGATGCACCGCCTGGTGCCAGCGTTGGTGGCCGAAATGGGCGCCGCTTCCCCCGAATTGGTCCGCGCCCAGCCGCTGATCGAGGCGACGCTGGCGCAGGAGGAGACCCAGTTCCGCCGCACTCTGGTCAACGGCTTGCGGCTGCTCGACGAAGAGGTTTCCAATCTCACGAATTACCTCGGCGCAAACTGGTTGAAGGAGAAGATGCCTCCACCGGTATTTCCTGGCGAAGTAGCCTTTAAGTTATATGACACCTTTGGTTTCCCCTACGACCTCACCGAGGATGCATTGCGGATGCGTGGCCTCGCCGTCGATCGCGCCGGGTTCGACACCGCCATGGCCGCGCAGAAGGCCGCCGCGCGCGCCGCGTGGAAGGGCTCGGGCGACCGCGCTTCCGACGACATCTGGTTCGACCTTGCCGAAGCGCATGGCAGCACCGAATTCACCGGCTTCTCGGGCGACGAGGCCGAGGGCGTGGCGCTGGCGATCGTCAAGGATGGCAAGCCGGTCGACAGCGCCAAAATCGGCGAAACGGTGCAGGTCTTGCTCAACCAGACGCCGTTCTACGGCGAGAGCGGCGGGCAGGTCGGAGACGCCGGAAAACTGACTGCACTCAACGGCTTCAAAGGCAATGTTGAGGACACATCGAAGCCGCTAGGCCGCCTCCACGCGTTGCTGACCAAGGTAGTAAAAGGAAGCCTCAAAGTCGGCGACACACTGCATCAAAACGTGGACTCGGACCGCCGCGACCGGATTCGCGCCAACCATAGCGCGACTCACTTGCTCCACGCCGCGCTGCGCCATCGCCTCGGCGATCACGTCACCCAGAAAGGCAGTCTGGTCGCGCCGGATCATTTTCGCTTCGATTTCTCGCACCCCACGGCGCTGTCGCGCGCCGACATCGCCGCGGTCGAGGCCGACGTAAATGCCCAGATTCGCGCCAACCAGCCGGTGACGACACGGTTGATGACTCCGGATGAGGCGATTGCCGCCGGCGCGATGGCACTGTTCGGCGAGAAATACGGCGATGAAGTCCGCGTCCTGTCGATGGGCCGCGACGCCGAGACCGATTATTCGGTTGAGCTGTGCGGCGGCACCCACGTCCGCGCGCTGGGCGACATCCAATTGCTCAAGATTATCAGCGAAAGCGCTGTTTCGTCCGGCGTAAGGCGCATCGAAGCCCTTACCGGCGAAGCGGCGCGGCAATGGCTGGGCGAGCGCGATGCCAAGCTCCGCGAAGCCGCGGCCACGCTCAAGGCGTCGCCCGACGAAGTGCCAGCCCGGGTCTTGGCCCTGGTCGAAGACCGCAAGCGGCTTGAGCGCGAACTGGCCGACGCCAAGAAGGCGCTGGCGATGGGAGGTGGATCGGCGAAGTCGGAGGCTGAAGCGCCCGAGCAGGTCGGCGGCCATGCCTTCCTCGGCCAAGTGGTCGAGGGGCTTGATCCCAAGGACTTGCGCGCCGCGGTCGACACGATGAAGCAGCGCCTCGGTTCGGGGGTTGCGGCCTTGGTCGCCGTCAACGACGGCCGCGCCAGCGTCGCCGTCGGGGTCACCGACGACCTTGCCAAGCAAGTCAGCGCGGTTGAACTGGTCAAGGCGGCTGTGGCGGCGCTGGGCGGGCAGGGCGGCGGCGGCCGTCCCGACATGGCCCAAGGCGGCGGGCCGGACGGCGCGAAGGCGGAAGACGCCGTCGCCGCTGTCCGTAACGCGCTGGAACAGGTGGCGGCTTAAGTCGGCGGAGAGGAGTCTCGCAGCTTCCGGCGCCCGAGCTTCGGCTCCACATCCAGCTCGGCCTCCTGCTTTATCTCGGCCCTCAACTGGCTGCGTTTTTCGTGGATGCTGGCGATCACCGGACCCATCGCCAGGCCGATGTCGACCAGCACCGCCTCGGACAGTTGTAGCGACGCTTCGACGGTCTCGGGCACGGCGTCGGTCACGCCGGCCTTGTAGAGCATCGCGGCGTGGGCGGTGTCGCGGGCGCGGGCGATGATCGCGAGGTTGGGCCATGATTTGCGCACCCGCCGCGCGAGGCGCGCCACCAGCACCGGATCGTCCATCGTCAGCACCAGCGCGGCCGCATGGCCGAGGTGCAGTTTGTCGACCAATTCGCCACGCGCGACATCGCCGAACAACACATGGAACCCGGCTTCGCGCGCGGCCATCACCGCGTCGATGTCGCTTTCGACCGCGAGATACGTCCGCTTGTGCTCGGCAAGCATGGTCGCGACCATTTGCCCGACGCGGCCGAAGCCGAAGATCACGGTGCGGCCTTTCGCCTCGCTTTCCAGAACCGGTTCGGGCGCGCGGCGATCGACGCCTCGCGCCGCCAGCTTGCCGACGGTGGCGAGCAGCGGCGTAATCGTCAGCCCGACCGCGGTCACCGCCTGCCAGAAAGTTGCCGTGTCTGCTGAGATCGCACCCGACGCAGCCGCCGCACCGAGCAGGATCAGCGTCGTTTCCGACGGTGAGGCCATCAGCAGTCCAGTCTCCGCCGCCATGCCGAGCCGCGACCCGCTAAGCCTGAGCAACAGCGCGGTCACGGCCGCTTTGATCACCAGCACCGCGACCAAGGCAGCGAGCAGCTGCGGCCACATCGCGGCAAGCGCATGGAAATCGATCCGCATGCCGACGGTGATGAGGAAAATGCCGAGCGCCAAACCCCGGAATGGCGCGGTAACCACCTCGACTTCGCTGCGATACTCGGTCTCGGCGATCAGCACGCCGGCGATCAATGCGCCGAGGATCGGCGACAGCCCGACCGCGCCGGTCGCCATGCTCGCCAGGATCACGACGAGCAGGCTGACGGCGAGGAAAAGTTCGGGGCTTTTGGTCCGTGCCGCCTGCGCAAACAGCGGCGGCAGCAGCAGCCGGCCCGCGACCAGCATTCCGGCGATGACCAGCGCACCCTTCCAGACGACGTCGGCCAGGCCTTGAGCTGCGCCCGCCCCGGCGCTGCCGAGCAGGAACAACAGCGGCACCAGCGCCAAATCCTCGAACAGCAGCATCGCGAACGCGGCCTTGCCGACCGGCGACGTGGTACCGGCAATCGGCAACACCAGCGCGGTCGACGACATCGCCAGCGCGAAGCCGAGGACAATGGCGCTGGTTGACGCCGTGCCGGTGACGATTAGCCCGCCACCGATCAGCAAAGCCCCGAGGAACAGTTCGGCGGCGCCGACCCCGAACACCGCCTTGCGCATCGCCACCAACCGCCGGAAACTCAGCTCCAGCCCGATCGAAAACAGCAAGAGGACGATGCCTAGTTCGGCGTAGGGCTCGATCGCCGCGCGGTCGCTGATCGTCAGTACGCTGAGCCAGGGATGGCTTGGCGCCAGGCCGCCGAGTCCGAATGGGCCGGCGATCATGCCGACGACAATGAAGCCGATCACCGGCGAAATTCTGAGCCGCGCAAAGGCCGGGATGACGATCCCCGCCGCGCCGAGGATGACCAGCGCGTCGCGCAATCCGGTGCCGCTGATCTCGCCCGCCATGCGCCAGCTTAAGCAGGCAAGGCGCGGCTTGTCACGGTGCGCCTATCCGCATTAGGGCTGACGTCATGACGCCAGATGCCGACCTGATTATCGTTGGCGGTGGGCCGGCCGGGGTGATGGCCGGCCTGTTGTTTGCACGGGCTGGCTGCAGCGTTCGGATCCTCGAGAAACATGCCGATTTCTTCCGCGATTTCCGCGGCGACACGGTCCACCCGTCGACCATGGAAATCCTCGACCAACTGGGGATGTTGCAGCGTTTTTTGAGCCGTGCCCATAACCGGCTGAATTCGGCGGAGCTGAGGATGGCGGGCCGGACCTACACCATCGGCGACCTGTCG
This sequence comes from Sphingomonas sp., assembly GCF_031361285.1. Classification (GTDB taxonomy): domain Bacteria; phylum Pseudomonadota; class Alphaproteobacteria; order Sphingomonadales; family Sphingomonadaceae; genus Sphingomicrobium. Next base: position 61,622 of record NZ_JANMCO010000013.1, on the reverse strand, counting down.
CACCTCAACACGCCAGCTCCGTTCATCGCCATGATGCCGCAGTGGGATTTCCTCGATTTCCTGCGCGACGAAGCCAAGGCGTTCCCGGGTTTCCAGGTCGACATGGAAGCGTCGGTCGCAAGCTTCATCGAGGACCAGGGCAGGGTGAACGGCGTCCGCCTCGCCGACGGGGAAGAGCTGCGCGCTCCGCTGACCATTGCCGCCGACGGCCGCGCGTCGATTGTCCGCGGCGCCATGCTACCGGTCGAGGATCTCGGCGCGCCGATGGACGTCTTCTGGTTCCGGGTCGGCAAACGCGAAGACGAAAGCGGCGGATTGCGCGGCAATGTCGCGCGTGGGCGGCTGCTGGTGATGATCGATCGCGGCGATTATTGGCAGTGCGCGTTTCTGATCCCCAAGGGCATGGCCGCGCAATATCAGGCGCGAGGGATCGCGGCGATCCGCGAAGAAGTGGCGGCGGCGGCGCCGGAAATCGACCTCGCCGAGCTCGACGATATTTCCGACCTCCATTTGCTCAGCGTGAAGGTCGACCGGTTGACCCGCTGGCACCGGCCCGGGCTGCTGGCGATCGGCGACGCCGCCCACGCCATGTCGCCGATCGGCGGCATCGGCATCAATTTGGCGGTCCAGGACGCGGTCGCCTCCGCGAACATCCTTGGCGGCCCGCTGGTGCGTGGTGAGTTGGTCGATGGATTGCTCAGCAAAGTGCAGGAACGGCGGATGTTTCCCACCCGGGTCATTCAGGCGGCGCAGGTCATCGCCCAGGATCGCATCATCGGCCGCCTGTTGAAGCCCGGACCGCCGCTGACCAAGGCGCCACTCCTCGTCCGCTTGCTCAACCGCTTCCCGCTACTGCGCCGCATCCCCGGCCGGCTCATCGGCCTTGGCGTCAGGCGCGAACGGGTTCGGTCTCCTGAAGCTAGCCGGCGCTCCCCATAGCCGCTTCCAAATTGGTGCGGATGGCTTCGAAGAATTGCTCGGTGGTCATCCATGGCTGCTGCGGACCGACGAGGATCGCCAGATCCTTGGTCATGTGGCCCGCCTCGACCGTCTCGATGCACACCCGCTCGAGCGTCTCGGCGAAACCGACGACGTCGGGCGTATCGTCGAATTTGCCGCGGTATTTCAGGCCGCCAGTCCAGGCGAAGATCGAGGCAATCGGGTTGGTCGAAGTCGCCTTGCCTTCCTGATGCATGCGATAGTGGCGGGTGACCGTGCCGTGCGCCGCTTCGGCCTCAATGGTCTTGCCGTCGGGTGACATCAGCACCGAGGTCATCAGCCCAAGGCTGCCGAAGCCTTGCGCGACCTGGTCCGACTGGACGTCGCCGTCGTAATTCTTGCAGGCCCAGACGAATTTGCCGCTCCATTTGAGGGCGGAGGCGACCATGTCGTCGATCAGCCGGTGCTGATATTCGATCTTTGCTTCCGCGAATTTGTCTTTGAATTCGCTATCGAAAACTTCCTGGAAGATATCCTTGAAGCGGCCGTCATAGGCCTTGAGAATGGTGTTCTTGGTCGACAAATAGACCGGCCATTTGCGGTTCCAGCCGTAGGTCAAGCAGGCGCGGGCGAATTCGCGGATTGAATCGTCGAGGTTGTACATGCCCATCGCGACGCCGGCGGACGGGTAATCGAATACTTCATGCTCGATGATTTGGCCGTCGTCGCCAACCCATTTCATCGTCAATTTGCCCTTGCCGGGGATGAGGAAATCGGTGGCTTTATATTGGTCGGCAAAAGCATGGCGGCCGATGACGATTGGGTCGGTCCAGCCGGGGATCAGCCGGGGAATGTTGGAAATCACGATCGGTTCGCGAAATACCACGCCGCCGAGGATATTGCGGATCGTGCCGTTGGGCGACTTCCACATTTTCTTGAGGCTGAATTCCTTCACCCGGGCTTCGTCTGGTGTGATGGTCGCGCATTTTACCCCGACGCCATATTGCTTGATCGCTTCGGCGGCCTCGACCGTGATGGTGTCGTCGGTCTCGTCGCGCTTTTCGATGCCGAGGTCGAAATAGATGAGGTCGACGTCGAGATAGGGCAGGATCAGCCGCTCGCGGATCCATTGCCAGATGATCCTGGTCATTTCGTCGCCGTCGAGCTCGACGAGCGGGGTCTTCACCTTGATCTTGGTCATGCGTTTGCCTGTTCCCGAAAGGATCGCGGGCGCCTTAGGACGCGCCCCAAGCCCGCGCAACCGCGGCGTTGTGCGCGCGCAGCGCGACCACTAAGGAGCTGGCATGCCTGAAATAGACAAGCCCGACAGCCCGCCCGGCACGCCACCCGCCACGACCGTCAAATGGCGTTTCCCGTCAGTCCATCCCGAAGGGCGTAAGTTCGTCGTCCTCGCCGCCGCGATCACCTTGGTCGCTTTTTGGATCAACTGGGATTTCCTTACTTTCCTGTTGGTCGGCTTCACGATCTGGGTCGCGGCCTTCTTTCGCGACCCCGTCCGCACCACGCCGCGCGGTGCCAACTTCATTATCGCCCCGGCGGACGGTCTGATTACGCTCATCGCCAAGGTGCCGCCACCGCCAGAACTGCGCGGCAGTGACGGACTTGGCGACGCCGAGATGGTCCGCGTGTCGATTTTCATGAGCGTGTTCGATGTTCACATCAATCGCTCGCCGATTTCCGGCCGGGTGCGCCGGATCGCTTATGTGCCGGGCAAATTCCTCAATGCCGATCTCGACAAGGCCAGCGAGGACAATGAACGGCAGCATTTCCTGGTCGAGGGCGCGGACGGCGTGAAGATCGGCTTCACCCAGATTGCTGGTTTGGTCGCGCGGCGCATCCTGGGGTTCGTGCACGAAGGCGATAATGTCGAGGCCGGCCAGCGGATCGGGATGATCCGATTCGGTAGCCGGGTCGACGTCTACCTGCCCGCTGGAACGGGCCCTCGCGTCCTGCTTGGGCAGCGCTGCATCGCCGGCGAGACGATTGTGGCCGAGATCAGCACCGACCCGGGCCTGGTCGGCGTTAGCCAATGACCGGCAAGCCGCCGCCCGAGCGGGGCATGGCGTTTCGGGCTCTGATCCCCAATGCGGTGACCGCTTTGGCGCTGTGTTTTGGCCTCACCGGGGTCCGTTTCGCGGTCTCGGCGGCGCAGGGCAACGACAATCATTGGGAGCTGGCGCTGGCCTGCGTCGTCGGCGCCGGCGTGCTCGACGGCATGGACGGGCGGATTGCCCGCTTGCTGCGTGCCCAAAGCCGCTTCGGGGCCGAGCTCGACAGTTTGTCCGACGTCAGTGCGTTCGGCGTGGCGCCGGCGCTGATCATGTTCTTGTGGTCGCTCCATGCCGCGCCGCAGTTCGGCTGGATTGCCTCACTGGCATTGGCGGTTTGCTGCGCCCTAAGGCTGGCGCGGTTCAATTCGCGCATGGATGCTGATGATCAGCCGCACAAATCGGCCGGCTATTTAACCGGCGTCCCCGCGCCGGCGGGGGCTGGGCTGGCGTTCGTCCCGGTCTATCTGTGGCTAGTCACCGGCCACAATGAAATCTTCCGCGCCTGGTACGTGGTCATGCCGTGGGTCATCTTCATCGCGCTGCTGCTGATTTCGAGTGTCGCCACCTTCAGCTGGTCGAGCCTGCGCATCCGTCGCGGGTCGCGGCTGTTCGTGATTGCCGGAATTGGCTTGTTAGGCGCCGCGTTGATCACCCAGCCCTGGATAACGCTGCTAGCGATTTCCCTGGTCTATATCGCGATGGTGCCGTTCAGCATCGCTTCGTATGCCCGGGTCAGGCGGCGGCGCGCAGCTGGGGCTGCACACGCAGCGGCCGTAGTGAGCGGGAACGCAGGCTGAGCCGCATTGCCACCGGGCCAACCCTCGGAGCTACGGCAAGCAGTGACGAGCCCTTCAAAGCCGCGCCAATCTTTGCCGACTGACCTAGCTGGCCAGCGAAGAAGAAGGCGATGAGCCAAAGCACAACGAGGAAGGCGAGGGTAGCGAGCGGTGCGAGCATGATCTTGTTCCCTGTTTGAGCGCCAAACCCACTTGCGGTCATTTCGTTCCGGAAATGGCTTGGTGCAGTCCCTTGATCTTTACCAATGTTCATCTTTTGTTCCGCACCTGTCAAGCCCCAAAGTCGGCCAACTTGAAACCTGGCACCGCTTGGGCTAGTGCGCGGCCATTCCACAGACGGAGCCACTCATACCGGTGCCGATCGCATGATCGGTTGCATGGGTTCCGTCGAGGCCTAACCGGAAGGAGAAATACTATGGCGGCACCCGTCGTCACGATTCAGCAATTGCTTGAGGCCGGAGCGCATTTCGGCCACCAAACCCACCGCTGGAACCCGCGAATGAAGCCGTATTTGTTCGGCGATCGCAACGGCGTCCACATCATCGATCTGTCGCAGACCGTCCCCTTGTTCGCGCGAGCGCTCGATTTCGTCGGCCAGAGCATTGCTCGCGGCGGCAAAATCCTGTTCGTCGGGACCAAGCGCCAGGCGCAAGACGCGGTCGCGGCGTCGGCTGCGGCCAGCGGCCAGCATTTCGTCAACCACCGTTGGCTCGGCGGCATGCTGACCAACTGGAAGACGATTTCCAACTCGATCAAGCGCTTGAAGAGCCTCGAGGAGCAGCTGTCGGGTGACACCGCCGGCCTGACCAAGAAGGAAGTCCTGCAGCTCACGCGCGAACGCGACAAGCTCGAGAAGAGCCTCGGCGGTATTCGCGATATGGGCGGGCTTCCCGACGTCATGTTCGTGATCGATTCGAACAAAGAAGAACTGGCGATCAAGGAAGCCAATGTGCTCGGCATTCCGGTCGTCGCGATCCTCGATTCGAACAGCGATCCGCAGGGCATCGCCTTCCCGGTTCCGGGCAATGACGACGCCAGCCGGGCGATCCGCTTGTACTGCGACGCGATTGCCGAGGCGGCGAACAATGGCCGGGCCGGCAATGCCGCGGCCCGCGGCGAGGACATCGGTGCGATGGCCGAACCACCGGTCGAGGCCGCGCTGGAAGCCTAACCGGCCACGCCCCATCTATCGCTCGGCCGTCCGGACAATTCGGGGCCGAGCGGACTTAAATTCAAAGAGGAAGCATGAATGGCTGAGATTACGGCCGCGGCAGTCAAGGAACTGCGCGAGCGCACCGGCGCTGGAATGATGGATTGCAAGAAGGCGCTAGCCGAGAACCAGGGCGAAATGGAAGCGTCGGTTGATTGGCTGCGTGCCAAAGGCCTCGCCGCTGCTGCTAAGAAGGCCGGCCGCACCGCCGCCGAGGGCCTGGTCGGAGTCGCTGTTGAAGGTACCCGCGGCGCCGTTGTCGAGGTCAATTCCGAGACCGATTTCGTCGCCAAGAACGAGCAGTTCCAAAACTTCGTCCGCGAAGTCGCCAAGCTGGCCTTGACTAGCGGCGGCGATATCGACGCGCTCGGCGCGGCGCCATTCCCGGGCGGCGGCACGGTCGCCGAAGCGCTGACCGAAAGCATTGCCAAGATCGGCGAGAACCAGTCGCTGCGCCGCACCGCGGTGGTCGAAGTGACCAAGGGCGCCGTCGTTTCCTACGTCCACAATGCGGCCGCCCCCGGGCTCGGCAAGATCGGCGTTCTCGTGGCGCTCAAAAGCGAGGCTTTGGCCGAGACGCTGCAGGCGCTCGGCAAGCAGCTGGCGATGCACATCGCGGCCGCCAACCCGCTGGCGCTCGATGCGGCGTCGCTGTCGCCAGTGCTGATTGAGCGCGAGCGTGGAATTGCGATCGAAAAGGCCAAGGAAAGCGGCAAGCCGGCTAACATCGTCGAGAAGATGGTCGAGGGCGGCTTGGCCAAGTTCCGCAAGGACAATGCCTTGCTGTCGCAGCTGTTCGTGATGGACAACAAGACACCGATTGCCGATGTCGTAGCCGCTGCCGGCAAGGATGCCGGCGCCACTATCGAACTGGCCGAGTTTGTCCGTTTCCAGATCGGCGAAGGCATCGAGAAGAAAGAAAGCGATTTCGCCGCTGAAGTCGCCGCCGCATCCGGGGTCAAAGCCGAACCGGTTTCTTAAGCCCGAACGGAACAGCAAGGTTGGCAACTGGACGGGCGCGCCATAAGAGCGTGTCCGCCCGTTTGACCGTTCGCCGCAGAGGATCCGCCCACACATGACCCGGCCTCGCTTCAACCGCATCCTCCTGAAGCTCTCCGGCGAAGCGCTGATGGGGCAAGGGCAGCAAAGCATCGACCCGGACGCCGTTGCCGGGCTGGCCGGCGAAATTGCCGCGGCCAAGGCGCACGGCCATGAATTGTGTTTGGTCGTCGGCGGCGGCAACATCTTTCGCGGGGTTGCGGCAGCGGCGAAGGGCTTTGACCGCGCCAGCGCCGATTACATGGGCATGCTGGCGACCGTGATGAACGCTCTGGCGTTGCAGAACGCGCTGGAAAAAGCCGGCGTCGACACCCGGGTTCAATCGGCGATCCCGATGGCCAGCGTCAGCGAGCCCTATATCCGCCGCCGCGCGCTCAGGCATATCGAAAAAGGGCGGATCGTGCTGTTCGCCGCCGGCACCGGCAATCCTTACTTCACCACCGACACGGCAGCGGCGCTGCGTGCCGCGGAGATGGGCTGCGATGCTTTGTTCAAAGGCACCAGCGTCGACGGCGTCTACACCGCCGATCCCAAGATCGACAAAAGCGCCAAGCGCTACGACCATTTGAGCTATACCAAGGTGCTCGGCGACGATTTGAAGGTGATGGACGCCGCCGCGGTCGCCTTATGCCGGGACAACAACATTCCGATCGTCATCTTCAACATCCGCGAGCCCGGCAACCTTGCCAAGGTGCTCGCCGGTGGGGGCGTCGCGACGATCGTTCAGAACGAGGAGAAAGCATGACGACGAGCATCGACAAAGCGGACCTGCAGCGCCGGATGCACGGCGCCCTGGAGGCCCTGAAACATGACCTTGTCGGGCTGCGCACCGGACGCGCGTCGACCGCCTTGCTCGATCACATCACGGTCGAGGTCTATGGCGCGCAAATGCCGCTGAACCAGGTGGCGACTGTATCGGTGCCAGAGCCGCGATTGCTGACCGTGCAAGTGTGGGACAAATCGAGCGTTCACCCGATTGAAAAGGCCATTCAGTCGGCCGGCCTTGGCCTCAATCCGATCACCGATGGCCAACTGATCCGCTTGCCGATCCCCGACTTGACCGAAGAGCGGCGCAAGGAGCTCGCCAAGCTGGTCGGGCAATTTGCCGAAAAGGCGCGGATCGCGGCCCGCAACGTCCGCCGCGACGGCATGGATCACCTCAAGAACGACGAGAAGAAGCACGAGATCAGCGAGGACGAGCGCAAGCGGCTGGAAGGCGAAGTCCAGAAAATGACCGACCAGACCATAGCCGACATCGACGCCGCCGCCGACGCCAAGGAAAAGGAAATCCTCGGCAAGTGAAGCCAAAGCCTGCCGCGGCGCCAGAGGGAGCGAACCCGCTCGCCAACGCTGGCGGCAGCATCGTTCCGCGCCACGTCGCGATCATCATGGACGGCAATGGCCGCTGGGCCGCTCAGCGAGGGTTGCCGCGCGTCGCTGGGCATCGGGCCGGGGCCGAGGCAGTCCGCAAGACGCTGCGTGCTGCTGCTGAATGCGGCGTCGACACGCTGACCCTTTACGCGTTTTCGTCCGAGAATTGGCGCCGTCCGGAAGGTGAAATCTCTGACTTGAAGGGCCTGCTCGGCTATTATCTGGAACGAGAACTCAATTTGCTGGCCAAGGAAGGTGTACGGTTAAAGCTGATCGGCGATTATGCCGCCTTCGGCCCCGACCTGGTCGAGCGCCTAGAAAAAGCCATTGAGCGGCTGGCCGAGAACAGCCGACTGACGCTGGTGGTCGCGCTCAATTACGGGTCGCGGACCGAGATTGCCGATGCCGCCCGGACGCTGGCGCGCAAAGCCAAGGCCGGGACCCTTGATCCTGACTCCATCGATGAGGGCGCCCTCGGCGCCGAGCTGCAAACGGCCGGCCTCCCCGAGCTCGACCTCCTCATTCGCACGTCGGGTGAAGTGCGCCTGTCCAATTTCCTGCTGTGGCAAGCGGCCTATGCCGAAATGCTGTTCACGCCGGTGCTTTGGCCGGATTTCGACGAGACTCAATTCAAGGCGGCGGTGGCGGAGTTTGCGGCGCGGCAGCGGCGTTTCGGTGGCCGGTGAACGAGCTTTTCGTCCGCACCTTTTCGGCCATCGTCATGATGCTGATCGCCGTCGCCGCAGCGCTGCAGGGCGGCTACTATTTTGCTGTCCTGGCCGCCGCCGCCGCAACCGCGATTTATTATGAGTGGACCCGCCTGGTCCGCGGCTGGGGCGCCGCCTGGTATATCTCCGGGTTCGTCTATGCGCTGGTGCCGGCGCTGGCTTTGCTGTGGATCCGCGATCGCGCCGACCATGGCTTGGCGCTGCTGCTGTGGATCTTCGTCATTACCTGGGCGACCGACATCGGCGCTTACTTCATTGGCCGCAGCTTCGGCCGCGCCAAGCTGGCGCCGACGATCAGCCCGGGAAAGACGGTCGCAGGGCTGTATGGCGGCATGGCGGGGGCGGCGATCCTTGGCGGGGGATGGGCGCTGCTCACCGATCTTAGGCTGACCCTATTGGTGCTGGCGCCGCTGTTCGCGGTTGCTGCTCAAGGCGGCGACCTGTTCGAAAGCTGGATGAAACGGCGAGCGGGGGTGAAGGATTCGGGTAGCTGGCTCCCGGGCCATGGCGGGGTATTCGACCGGTTGGACGGCCTCATCCCGGTCGCGATCCTGACCGCCGCGGCGCAACTGGCGGGCCTCGCGTGAAGCGCAGGGTCTCGATCCTTGGTGCCACCGGGTCGGTCGGCACATCGACGCTCGACCTGATCGAGCGCTCACCCGACCGCTTTGATGTCATCGCATTGACTGCCGGCAGCGATGCGCAAGGCCTGGCGGACGCTGCCAGGCGGACCAGCGCGAAGCTGGCCGTGATTGCCGACCCCAGCCACCTGGCCGAGCTGGAGACGAGGCTGGCCGGGACCGATTGCCGCGCCGCGACCGGTGCCGACGCGTTGAACGAGGCGGCCGCCGGCGAAGCGGAATGGGTGATGGCAGCGATCGTTGGCTGCGCCGGGCTGGTACCGGTCATGGCGGCGATCGAGGCCGGGCGGACGGTTGCTCTCGCCAACAAGGAAGCCCTGGTCAGCGCCGGTGCACTGATGATTGATGCAGCGGCTCGTCACGGCGCCACTTTATTGCCGGTCGACAGCGAGCATAATGCGATTTTCCAGTGCCTTGCCGGCAGTCGCCGCGAAGACGTCGCGAAGCTGATCCTGACCGCCAGCGGCGGGCCGTTCCGCACCGCATCGGACGCTGCTATTCGCGCGGCCACGCCCGCCCAGGCGGTCGCGCACCCAAATTGGACGATGGGCGCCAAGATTTCGGTCGATTCAGCAACGCTGATGAACAAGGGACTCGAGCTCATCGAAGCCCATCATCTGTTTGGCCTGCCGTCGAACCGGATCGATATCTTGATCCATCCGCAATCGGTCGTGCATTCGCTAGTCGAGTTCATCGACGGCTCGGTTCTGGCCCAACTCGGCAGTCCGGACATGCGCGTGCCGATTGCCTATGCCCTTGCCTGGCCCGAGCGGATGGCAACTCCGGCGCAGCGGCTCGACCTCGCAACTATTCGCAGTCTTGACTTCGAACAACCTGATTTGCAACAGTTTCCGGCGCTCAGGATCGCACGTCAAGCGCTTGAGCAGAGCGGCGCGGCGCCGACGATCCTCAATGCTGCCAATGAAGTTGCCGTGGCCGGCTTCCTCGCCGGCCAATTTGCCTTTACGGAGATCGCGAGCCTGGTCGAGCAAGCACTCGAACGGGCTGTCGCGGGGGCTCCGAGCTCGATCGAGGACGTGATCCAGATCGATCTTGAGACGCGACACGCCGTTGCCGAACTGATCGAGGCCCGTTGCCACTAATGCTTCAACAACCGCCCCTCTGGCTGATCCTTATCGCGTTTATCTGCGCTATCGGACCGCTCGTCTTCATCCACGAGCTTGGCCATTATCTCGTCGGGAAGCTGTTCGGGGTTGGCGCGGAGACTTTTTCGATCGGGTTCGGTCGGGAAGTCGTCGGCTGGACCGACCGCAGCGGCACGCGCTGGAAAGTCGGCTGGCTGCCGCTCGGCGGGTTCGTGCGCTTTGTCGGCGACATGAATCCGGCCAGTGCCCCGGTCGATCCGGAGGAAATTCCACAGGAGCTGCGAGCGCGCAGCTTGCATTTAAAACCGGTGTGGCAGCGGTTCCTGATCGTGCTGGCTGGCCCGATGGCCAACTTCCTGCTTGCGATCGTGATTTTCGCGGCATTTTTTGCGACGTTAGGAATGCCACGCACGCCTCCGGTCGCGTTCCGCGTCGCGCCCGGCAGCGCGGCCGAACATGCTGGCCTCATCCGAGGCGATCATATCGTTGCCGTTGACGGCCGTACGACGGCGAGTTTCGAAGAACTGGCGACCTACGTCATTCTCCGACCGGGCCAGGACGCGACGGTCGATTACATCCGCCAGGGCCAGCATCGCCGAGCCATCGCGCGGATCGCGGTCGAGGAACAACAAGACGCTTTCGGCCAGCGTTTCCGGATCGGACGACTAGGTGTTTACGCGCAGGGCCGCGAATATGTACCGTTGAAACCGTTGCAGCTGATCCCGGCCGCGGTGGCCTATACCGGGCGCCTGACACGTTCGATGATCGACGGACTGTGGCAGATCGTCACCGGTCGGCGGTCGGCAAAAGATCTTGGCGGGCCGCTAAAAATTGCTCAGATCGCCGGACAGCAAGCAAGCCTCGGCGCATTTGAGTTCATTCAGCTGCTCGCTTTGTTTTCAATTAATCTGGGATTCATCAACTTATTGCCAGTCCCGGTGCTTGATGGTGGACACCTGTTCTTCTACGCAGTCGAAGCGGTCCGACGGCGGCCGGTCAGCCTGCAGGTGCAGGATTGGGCGTTCCGCGGCGGACTGGCACTTATCCTTGCCTTGCTGCTGTTTACGACATTCAACGATCTCGGCACATTCGGTCTTTGGGACCGGCTTGAGCGCTTGATTGGCTAAGGCGCTTAAGGCAGGGCGGGTCGAGTATCTCCGGGTTCGCTAGCCGAACGCGAAAATTCACTTAAGGCGGGGACCGCGTGATTTCAGGAACTAAGATTATCGGCAAGCGCACAAGTGCAACGCTCCTCGTCGGCACCATTCTTGGCGCCTGGTCGGGGCCGCTGTTCGCCCAGGCCACACCGGCAACCCCGCCAGCCACCACACCGGCGGCAACCGTGGCTCCGGCGCCATTCGCGCTAACGGGTCAGATCCGGTCGATTGCCATCCGCGGCAGCGAGCGCCTCGAGCCCGAGACCGTGCGCGCCTACGCCAATCTGTCGCCGGGCCAGACCTATACGCCCGCGACGCTCGATACGGCGCTTAGGGACCTTTACGCGACCGAGCTGTTCACGGATGTCGTCATCACTGGCGCGGATACCGGCAATCTTGTCATTACGGTGCGCGAAAACCCGGTCATCAATCGCATCGTCCTGGAGGGCAACAAGCGCCTCAAGTCCGACAAGATCCTGCCTGAGATCAAGCTCGCGCCGCGCCAGATTTTCACTCGGACCAAGGTCCGCACGGACGTTGAACGGATTGTTGAGTTGTACCGGCGCGAAGGGCGTTTCGCCGCCCGCGTCGAGCCCAAGATCGTCCAGCTCGACCAGAATCGCGTCGATTTGGTGTTCGAAATTTTCGAAGGTGACAAATCCAAGGTCCGCCGGATCAATATTATCGGCAACAATGAATTTCCCGACGATCGGCTGCGCAAGGAGATGTTCACCCGGCAGGCGGGCGGACCGCTCGGATTCATGAAGTCTAATGACAGCTATGATCCGGACCGGCTGGCAGCCGACCAGCAAAAGCTGCGCGCCTACTACCTGACCCAGGGCTATGCTGATTTTCGCGTCGTTTCGGCGCTTGCCGAGCTCACCCCGGACCGTCGCGACTTCATCATTACCTACGTCGTCGAAGAGGGCCCGCGATACAAGTTCGGGACCATTGATGCCGAAAGCGCGCTACGCGACCTGACCGCCGAAAAGGTCAAGGCCGTCGTCACCCTGCAGCCCGGCAGCTGGTTCAACGCCAAGGCGGTCGAGGATACGGTGTCCCAACTGACCGAGCTGGCGGGTAATTCGGGCTATGCCTTTGCCGACATCAACCCGGCGTTTAACCGCGACGTCGAAAAGCGGCTGATGAACCTCACCTTCCGGGTAGGCGAAACGCCCCGTGTTTATGTCGAACGCATCAACATCCAAGGCAACACCACCACCCGCGACAAGGTCGTCCGCCGCGAGTTTCGCCTCAACGAAGGCGACGCGTTTAGCGCCATCAAGGTCAAGCGCTCGCAGGACCGTTTGCAGAGCCTCGGCTTCTTCCAGGACAAGCTTGAAATCAAGCAGACCGAAGGATCGGCTCCGGATCGCATCGTGCTTGGCGTCGACGTCGAAGAAAAATCCACCGGCGAACTCCAGCTGTCGGGCGGCTATTCCAGTCTCGAACGGTTCGTACTGCAGTTGTCGGTTGCCCAACGCAATTTCATGGGCAAGGGCCAGGAGCTTAACGCCGGTATCAACTATTCGCGATATTCGCGGTCGGTGCAGCTGGGCTTTGTCGAACCCTATCTGTTCGACAAGCAGATCCTGCTCGGTGGCGAAGTCTATCGGCGCGACTACAACAGCTTCAACTTCGTCGATAACAAGCGGAACACCACTTATTCGCAGATCAGTACCGGCACCGGTTTGCGGATCGGATTTCCAGTTACCGAGTTCGTTAGCTTCGGTGGCCGCTATTCGTTCGTGATCGATAAGATCACGCTCAACAAGGCTACGTTCTACTCCGATCCGGACGGTATCGGTCCAAGGGGGCTGGAATGCGACCCGGTCAAGGCTGGTCGCTACCTTTGCGATGAAATCGGGAGCCGGGTGACGTCGCTGGTTGGGCTTTCGTTGCTGCACGACGACACCAACGGCATTCGTCCGACCCGCGGCCAACGAATCCTTTTTTCGCAGGATTTCGCCGGCCTGTTGGGCGACGTGAGGTACCTACGCACGCGATTTGACGCGACGAAATACAAGGAAGTTCGCTCCGGCTGGGTGGCTTCCGTTCACGCCGAAGGCGGGTATATTATGCCGCTGACGAAATCGCCGGGTCCCGGCCGCGACGCCATCCGGCTTACCGACCGCTTCTTTGGCCCTCAGATGCGCGGCTTCGATATCCGCGGGATCGGCCCGCGCATTGTTCGTACCACCTATGACATTACCGGCGCTCTCGACACCAAGACCAACCAAACCAGCGACTCGCTTGGCGGCCGTGCTTATTACATGGGCCGCGTGGAGCTCGAGGTTCCCGTCAGCTCATCGATCCGCAGTCTGGGATTGCGCCCATCGGCATTTATCGACGTGGGTTCGGTTTGGTCACTGACAAAGCCGGAGCTGACGGATATCATTGCGATCTGTGTTCCGGTTACAGCAAATACGACCTTGCCAACTTTCAACCTCGTCCCCGGCGGCGCCGCGACGACTTGCGGTCCGACGAGTGGCCCGACCGGCTTTTCCCGTGTCGCCGGGATCAAGGAGACGTTTCTCGGCAATTCACCCAAACCTCGTTTGGCGATCGGCGTCGGCGTCAACTGGGTTTCACCATTCGGACCATTCCGTCTCGATATCGCCAAGGCGTTGCTTTCTCAGCAAGGCGACGACACCAAATTGTTCAGCTTCAACGTAGGAACCCAATTCTGATGAAAATGATTTTGCTCCACACCTCCGTCGCGGCGGCACTCCTTGGACTAGCCGCTCCCGTCATGGCTCAAAGTGTCCCGGCGGCAACCATCGCCGTCGTCGATCTCGAAAAGGTCACTTCCCAGTGCAACGCTTGCAAAACCGCGAAGGCCGCGCTGACCAGCCAGTTGAACGCGCTCAAGGCTCGCCAAGCCTCGCTGGCAGCGCCGCTCGAAGTGGAAGGCAAGGCCATTCAGGCGGCGGCGAGCGCGCTCGCTGGCAAGGCCCCGGATGCGGCTTTGCAAGCGCGCGCCCAAGCGTTCGAAACCAAGCGCCAGGCAGCCGGGCAGGAGATTTCCCGCCAGGAGCAGCAAATTCAGCGCAATCAGGCCTATATCCAGCAGCAGATTGCCGCCAAACTGGGCCCGATCTATCAGCAGGTCATGCAGCGGCGCGGGGCCAATATCATGGTCGAGGTCAGCACCACGTTGGCAACCAGCGCCTCGCTCGACGTTTCCGGTGACGTGCTGGCCGCGCTCAATGCATCCTTGCCCAGCTTGCAGACGATTGCCCCCGCTCAGGCCGCTCCTCAGGGCCGGTGACCGAATCCGCGCAAGGCGCCGCCGCAACTGCGCTCGATATCGGGCGCGTAATGGCGGCGCTACCGCATCGTTATCCGATGCTGCTCGTCGACCGGGTCGAATCGCTGGAAATCGACCGGTCGATCGTCGCCATCAAGGCGGTGACGATCAACGAGGGGTTCTTCCAGGGTCATTTTCCCGGGCGTCCGATCATGCCCGGAGTGCTCATCGTCGAAGCGCTCGCCCAGGCGGCGGGCGTACTCGCCGTCGAATCGCTCGGTCTCGCGAACAGCGGCAAGCTGGTGTATTTCATGGCCATCGAAGGAGCGAAGTTCCGCGCGCCGGTCGTACCCGGCGTGCTTCTGCGGCTTGAGGTCGAATTCGTCCAGAAGCGGAGCAGCGTCTGCAAGTTCGCCGGCCGGGCGCTGGTCGACGGCAAGGTCGTTGCCGAAGCCCAATTCACGGCGATGATCGCCGACCCGCCGGCGGCCTGAGCCGCCAACCCGCTTCGCCGCGTTCGATCCGAAAACTTCTCGATAGTTCGTCGCTCGTCAACATGGCGGGCGGCGGAAGGTCGGCGGCGATGCTTCCATTGTCCAACAGCAACACCCGATCGAACCCGCCGACACGATCGATGTCGTGAAGGGAAACGATCGCCGAGCAATGGGTCGCTCGCACCGTCTCGCGGAGTAATTCCAGCGTCTTGAGCACCCAATAAGGGTCAAGGTTAGATAGCGGCTCGTCGAGCAGCAGCAGCCGCGGCGACGGTGCCAGTGCCCGAGCCAGGAGCACGCGGGTTCGTTCGCCGGTCGAAAGCTGGTTGGCTGGGCGGTTCGCAAAGGGCTGGAGCTCTAGTTGATCAAGCAGTTGATCGATGCGCTGCGGCGCGATCCGGATCGGTCCCAGGGCGACGACGTCCCGAACGCTGATCGGCCACACCAGGTCGCGGGTCGTTGGCAGGAACGTCAGCAGGCGCGGGCGCCGGGCGACCGGCGCAAACATCAAATCCTCGCGTTCGATGGCGACGCTTCCCCCGGTCATCTGGATCGTGGCCAAGGCCCGCAGCAGGCTGGTCTTACCGCTGCCGTTGGGGCCGATCAGCGCAATTAGCGAACCCGCTGGAACCTCGAGATCGGTCGGGTGCAGGCGGCCGTCGATCGCGACCCCTTGCGCTGTGAGCAGCGGCGTCATGACGTCAGCCGCCCCGACATCCTTTGGCGCATGCCGATCACCAGCCAGATGAACAATGGCGTGCCGACGACCGTGGTCAGAATGCCCACCGGAATGTTACGTCCCGCTGGCGCAAACCGGACCGCAAGATCGGCAAGGACCAGCATGATTGCGCCGATCAGCGCCGCCGGGACCAACGCGCGACCGGGATGGCCGCCGCTCAAGCGACGCGCGGCATAAGGTGCGATCAAGCCAACGAAACCGATCGCGCCGCACACCGACGCGCACGCCCCGACCGCGATGGCCGACAGAACGACGACCTCAATGCCGAGCCGGCGCGGTGGAAAGCCGAGCGACGCCGCGACATCTTCGCCCAGCGCCATCAGGTCGAGCGCCCGGGCTCGCCTGGCCAGCAGAGCACAAGCCAATGCCGCCGGGATCAGCGCAGCGGCGGCTTGGGGAAGGCTGCGATCGACGAAGCTCCCCATCAACCATTCGAAGCTGTCGTAGTAAGCGAACGGGGAGGGGGCGAGCGCGAGCAGCAGGCTGGTGGCGGCGCCCGCGGCGAGCGCGATGGCGACCCCGGCGAGGAGCAAGGTCGCGGTGTCGCTGCGGCGTCCAGCCAGTAGGACTAGTGCCGCCAGCGCCAGACCCGCCCCTCCGGCACCAAAGGCGGCCAGCGCGAGCGGATCGACGATCCCGAACCAATAGGCGCCGAGAACCGCGCCCAGCGCCGCACCGCTGCTGCTGCCGGTGATGTCGGGGGAGGCGAGCGGATTGGCGAACATCGCCTGCAGCGCGGCGCCGGTCATGCCGAGCACCGCGCCATAGCCCGCCGCCAGCAGCGTCCGTGGCAGGCGCAATTCGGTAAACAGCAGCGCCGCGAGGCTGGGATCGGTCCGCCGTAACTCGAGCAGCGGTCCCAATGGCACCAGGAGGTGCAACAGCATGAGCATCATCAGCGCGGCGCATAGGAGGACGATTGAACGAGTCACCGCGTCGCCGCCCGCAAGCGTTCGATTTCAGCGATCATCAACGGCCCCACGCACGTCCAGCGGCGGCCATCGGTCGTCAATCGCTGCGACTTGGCATTGCGGACGATAGGATGATCCAGCCAGCGCGTCCCGCTAGACACCTGCGCGCTGCGATACTCGCTGCGGACCAGCACCGCGGGCGGCCGCACCAGCAGCGTTTCGAGGCTAGCGCGTCCGCCGGGCAGGGGGCGCTGTTCGAGACCGGCGAGCCGCAACCACTGGGTGCCGATCGAACCAGCCGCCAAAGTCGAGCCGCCACCCGAAATCCACATGGTGTCTTTTGCCACCGCCGGGCGGGTCCGTTGCAAGAGCGATAGCCGGTCCAGCCACGGCGTTGCCCTGGCCGGTTCACCCAGCGCTGTTGCCACGGTTCGCAAGTTCGTCGCGACATCCTGCAGCGACTCCGCCGACACCAACTCGACCGGCCGAATGCGCAGCCTCCGGGCGAGCAGGCGGGTCGCCCGCCCGCCGCCACCCATGGTCAGCACAGTGTCGGGCCGACGTGCCAGCACATCCTCGATCGACCCGCGATTGGCAGGAAATCGTCGCGCCGATCGCCACAAAGGCGATTCCAACGGGTCTTGCGACAGGAAGCTGACACTGGCGATCTCGTTGCGGCGGGCGAGCAGCAGCAGATATTCGTCGGTGCACAGGTTGAGCGAGGCGACACTAGCGCCGATCAGCAAGGCGGATGCCAGCATAAAGGCTCCTCCCTTCGGTGCGATAACCAAACACGTCCTGGTAGTGCGCGTCAAAGGCATTGGCGGCGCGGGCGAACAGCTCGATTCGAGTACTCACCGCAAAAGCGACACGCGCACCGCCAAGCCAATAAGAGTGAAGGCGCACAGTCTCGAACGGAAAGACGTCAAAATTCATGTCGTCGTGCGTGCCAGCGGAAGCGATCGATGCGCCATAGCTGAAGCGCCCGCGGGTGCCGTCGAGCGCGAGCGAGCCGCTGTGCTTGGGGCGCCGCAGTTCATGCACCTGGCTGCCGGCGACCGAGCCCGGTTCCGATGCTTTCAGATAGGCATAGTTGGCATCCACCCTGAGCGCTTCGCCGAATTGCCAGCCGAATTCCGCTTCGATTCCCGATCTGCGGCTCTTTTCATCGCGGTTGATGGTGGTGGAAAATGGCGAGCCGAAGATATCGACAATCTCGTCGCTGAGTCGTTGGCGATAGATTGAAAAAGATGCGCGAGCATGATTGGAACGGTAGCGGAGTGATGCTTCGACACCGCGTGAGCTTTCCGGTCGAAGCGATGGATTCCCAATGAAACTTCCGGGAAAGAATCCATACAAATCGAAGAACGTCGGCTGCGCGATGCCCTCGCCGTAGGACGCCGTCACGGACAGGCCGTGGCCAAGGTTAGCAAGGCCCGAAACGCGCAAGCTGGTGGCTTCCTTGAAGCGGTTGAAACGGTCATGACGAACCGCGACGTCGGCAACCACGGGCCCCGCCTTGGCCCGCCATTCGACGGTCAGCGATTGGTGCTGCCGGGTCCGGTCCTGGGCGCTGAAGCCGCCAAAAACGGTATCGCGGGCTTGGAAGCGCTCACTTTCATGGTCCGCCGCACCGATCAGCTGATGGTCGACGCCGCCGGTTGAAAAGCGGCGCTCGATCTGTCCGCTCAACGTCGTCCGCCCGCCGCTGGTCTGGTTGATCGGTGCGCCCGCGAAAAAATTGTCCTTCTTCGAGCCGAGCAGGGACGCCGACAGATGGCCGCTCCACGCTGAAGTCGGGCTGCCAGCGCGGATCCAGAGCTGACCGGCGGCCAGCTTGTTGGTGCTGGCCAAGTCCTGCGTCGGCGCGAAGGTGAACGGATTGCTGCCGTCGAACGCGTTGCGGCCAGTCAAAGCGAAGCCGGAGGCGCCCACTTCGACACTCGGGGACAGGTCCCAGCTTGCCCGGGCGCGGCCCGACAGGTTGCGATAGCCGTCGCGGTCGCCGCCGCCGAAAATATCGATGCCCCTCGCGCGCTGCCACCCTATGGCCGCCGCCAGTTTCGCCGCGCCTGGCGTCGCCGACACCGATGCCGTCGCCCGGCGAAAGCCGAACGAGCCGGCTTCAGTCGCGGCCGAAAACGACGTTGCTTCACCAGTATCGCCGTCGACCGCAATCACGCCGCCGATCGCCTCCGATCCCCACAGTGCCGATTGTGGTCCTCGGACGACCTCAATCCGCGAGACGAGATCGGCGTTGAGCAGCTCGAACCGCGGCGCGTTGCCGGCGGCGGGATCGTTGGCGCGGATGCCGTCGATGAACAGCAGGGTGTGATTGGCCTCAGCGCCGCGGATGCGCACTTCAGCCAATGATCCCGCTGGTCCCGAGGTGGCGACGGCGGTCGACGGCACCAGGCGCAGCAGGGCCGGGACCAGAGGCTCGCCCAGCCGCGCGATGCGCTTGGTGTCGATGATGGTGACGCTGGCGGCGCTGTCCGCCGCACGTTCCGGAACGCGCGCCGCGGTAACGACGATTTCCGTGGTTTCAATCGGTGTGTAATCCATGGTCTATCCCTCTGTTTATCCTGACGAACATGTCGTCACAGAGGGGTGCGCGGTGCTTAACCACGCCCGACCCACGTTCCATCGGCTGGTCCCGGCCGGGGAAACGAACGACGGACCAAGGCAAGTGTCTGACTGCCCCGGGCACGATCCGGGGGTACAGTTGCGGGCACAGCGCCGGTTTTAAACCGGCTTCCTTCTTGGCCAGCGGCCGTAACCGCCGGACCTCGGTCCTGCGAACGGGCTAGGAGGCGGCTCCACGCCTTGTCAAGCTGGCGCGTTTTCGCTAGTGGCGCGCGACACCCAGGTAGCTGGTCGGAAACCAGCGGCCCCAATTTTCCAGGAACCTACCCATGAAGTCCGGCGTCCATCCCGATTATCATATGATCATGGTCGAAATGACCAACGGCACCAAGTTCGAGACGCGCTCCACCTGGGGCAAGGAAGGCGACACCCTCCACCTCGACATCGATCCGTCCGTCCATCCGGCGTGGACCGGCGGCAAATCGAGCATGCTCGACACCGGCGGCCAGGTCGCCCGCTTCAACAAGCGCTTTGGCGGACTGACGCTCGGGAAGAAGTGAGCGACGCGCAGCCTGTCCGGGGGACAGGCGAGCACCGCTCAGGCGAGACCGCGCCGGCCAAGCGCCGGCTGCGGCTATCCTCGGGCCGGATCCAGGTCGGTAATGTTCCCTTATTCTCGGCGCCGCTGATCGAGACCGAGCGGCTGACCCTGCGTCACTTTCGCGCCCACGACCTCGACACGTTCGCCGAGACCTTGGCCGATCCCAACGTCGTGCGGCACATTGGCGGTGAGCCCAACGACCGCGAGGACGCGTGGCGCAAGATGCTGACCGGGGCCGGTTTCTGGGCATTGATCGGGATCGGTATGTGGGCGGTCGAGCGGCGTTCCGACCATCGCCTGATCGGCCATGTCGGCCTGTTCGACTTTCAGCGCGACATGCAACCCAACATCACCGGCGAGCCGGAGATGGGCTGGGTGTTTAATCCCGTTGCGCATGGCCAGGGCTTCGCCACCGAGGCTTGTTTGGCGGCGCTGGAATGGTTCGATCGGACCCAGCCGCCGGTATCCATTCCGGCGATCATCGCGATCAAAAACGAAGCGTCGATGCGGCTGGCGGAACGGCTCGGGTTCGAACGCCAGCCCGATGCAACCTATCGCGATGAGCCAATTGGCTTTTTCCGTCGTCCGTTGCAGCGCGGCTAAGCCCGCTTACCAGCCACCGCCGCCACCGCCGCCGCCGCCGCCGCCCGACGATCCACCGCCGCCCGAGCCGCTGCTCGATCCCGGCGCGGTCGACGCGGAACTGACGGTGCTGGCCAGCGACGAGCCGACCGCGCTGACGAACCCGCCGGTATCATCCCACGGGCTACTGCTGCCGGCGTACCAGGCGAAGCCCTGGCGGCCCTGCGCCGCGGCCTGCGCTAGGACCGACTGAAAACGGTCAGCCCAGTGATTCTCGACCCCCAGCGCGATCGCATAGGGCAAGTAGCGCTCGAACAGTTCGGGTGTTTCCTTGGGTGGCGTCATACGGTCGAGCCGCTCGCCTTCGGCAAGCGACAGATATTGGCGAAACCCAGCGATATGATCGAGCACACGGCGACCCTCGAGAGTCGGCGCCGCAATCCACCAGAAGGCCGAAATCACCAGCGGCAGACCGATCAAGGGGAAGGCGAGGGGGGCCAGCCAGCCCGAATTGAAAGCCGCGGCAATGACCGGAAAACCGACCACGGCGGCCACCCCGCCGGATATTATGATGCCGACGATTACCAGGCATTTGCCGGTCGATCGCAGGCCCTGGACCAGCAGCAGGAGCAAGATGGTGGTGACCATCGCGCCCAATGCGACCAGCACGATCTTCACATCGAGCACCCCGGTGGCTGCGACCACGGCCGCCGCAGTCAGCCACAGCGCCGCCAGGATCAAGGCAATGCCGGCGAGTGCCCAGCCCCAATTGCGCAGGAACAGCTTGCCGTCGAAGCGGGCCAAGAACGCATCGTCGAGCGCCTTCTTGGCGGCGGCGAATTCGACATGATTCTTCTGCTCCATGACGATCGATCCCCTGGCCTCGACAAGCTTGTTCAGCGCCACCGCTTCCTCGGCCGGCAGCGGGGCGGGGCCGTCGGTGCGCTCGAGCCTTGTCTTGTCCTTGGCCAGCCAGCCGCCGTCTTCCTCGACCATCCGGATATGGCCGCGGACCCCCATGTCGACCAGCGCGGCGGCAAAACCGCGATTATCGCCCCCCATCTTCCATACGTAGCGCATCGCGGCGGGACTAAGATCGTCGGCCGGGGCGAAAATCGGCACCACGGTTCCGGGTCGCGGATTACGGCCGGCGCGCTGCCACGCGATGACGTAAAAACCGACCAGGCCGAGCAAAGTCAGGCCGCCGGCGATCAGCGGGCCATAATCGGTCAGCCACCAGCGGGCCCGCGTGCCTTCATCGGCGTCGGCGACCACGCCTTTCGGCCAGGCGACCGCCACCGTCAGCCCTTCGTAGGAGCCCAGCGGCGCCGTCGTCCGGATCTCAATCTCGCCGGGCCGCTCGTTGACGACCGCGGCATATTGCGCGGTCGCGCCCTGGGGACCGGTATAGAATGCGCGCTGCCCAAACTGGACCGCCTTGGGCAGCTTGATGATTGCCTCGGCAACGTCAATTGGAAACACCCAGCCATTGCCGGTGACGTTCCAGTACAGCTCGTCATAATCGGGGAAGCGACCAATCTGGCGGGTCGTGGAATAGCGGATCACATAGCGATGATCGCCGGGCGCGATGATTGTCTTGGCATCGCCAATTCGGACCCGGACGCCGTTGGACATCGGCTCGGTCGCGGCCGGTTCGGGCATGCCGTCGCGCATCACGTCTTTAAGCGTGAAGCCGACCTGGGCCCGCGAGCCGTTGCGACCGCGATAGCGGGTTGGGAAATCGCGAAAAATGCCGTGGTTGATGCGGTCGCCCTCGGCCCGCACGTCGATCGTCTCGGTGATGTCGAGCGACGCATCGGGCTCGACCTGGACGTAGCTGGTGAAGCGAGAAATGCGTTCCTGTGCCGTCGCCGCGGACGCACCGACGGCGGCCAGCAAGAGAGCGGCCAGCGCCGCCAGGAAAGGGCGCATGGTCACGCCGCCGGGCGTGGGAAGGCGACCTTCGGCGCACTCTGAATGGCGGGATCGTCGTCCTGGTAGAACGGCTCTTCGGCGAACCCCAGCGGCCGCGCGACCAGCACCGCCGGAAAGCTCTGGACCGAGCTATTCAAGTCGCGGACGGTGGCGTTGTAATAGCGCCGAGAGCTTTGCAGCTCACCCTCGATGCTGGCGAGCTGATCCTGAAGCTGGAGGAAATTGGTGTTGGCCTTAAGCTCGGGATAGGCCTCGGCGACCGCGAACAAGCGGCCGAGCAAGCCCGTCATCTGCGCGTCGGCCTGGGCGGTCGCTGCGACGCCGCCGGGATTGACGGTCGCCGCCCGGGCCTGGGTCACCTGTTCGAACACCTCGCGCTCGTGGGTCGCATAGCCCTGGACGGTCTCGACCAGATTGGGAATGAGATCGGCGCGGCGGCGCAGCTGAACGGTAATCCCGCTAAAACCCTCCTTAACCAGGGCGCGCAACCGCACCAGCCGGTTGTACATAGCGATGAGTGCCACCAGCGCCAGGACAACGACGCCGAGAATGCTCCAACCGAAAATGCCCATCGTCTTTCCCCCGATTTCCGCCGTCCAGTATACAGGCGCCAAAGTCCGCCCGCTAGAGCGCCGTAGTGCCAGTGGAATGCGGAGAGACAAGTTTGGTGCATTTGCTAGACTGTGCCCATAATTCCTGGCGCGGCAGGTTCGGCGAGTAACATTGCCTCGCCGGGCCGGCCAAGCCTGCGTGAGGTCCTGTTAGGGGGAGTCAAAATGACAATGTTCGCGAAGATTTTGCTCGCAACCTGCCTGAGTTCCGCGTTCGCCGTCACTGCGGTGGCCGGTCCGGTCGAGGATGCGAACGCGGCTTACGAGCGCAAGGACTATTCCGCGGCGGCACCTTTTTATCGCGTTGCCGCCGAACAGGGAAACGCCAAGGCGCAATTCCGTACCGGCTATATTGCCCTGATGGGTGCAGCCGTGGCGGACGAAGCGGCGGCGCTCAAATGGTTCCGCCGGTCGGCCGCCCAGCATTATGCGCCTGCTCAAACATGGCTCGGCCACATGTACCGACTCGGTTTCGGCGTCGAACAGGATCATTCGGCAGCGTTGAAATGGTATCTGTTGGCGGCTGAACAGGGTGATCCTGAGGGGCAGGCCGGCGCCAGCGAAATGTATCAAAATGGCCTCAGTGTCCCGAGAAACTATCCCGAAGCATTTCGATGGCGTCGCCTGGTTGCCGGGCGAGGGGGTGCCGGCGACCAAGCCGATATGGGCTACATGTATCAAAAAGGGGAAGGCACCGCGCAGGATTATGCCGAGGCCCTGAAATGGTATCGCCTGGCCGCCGCCCAGGGGAACGCCTACGCGCAACACGGCATTGGCGACATGTACCATGCCGGCCAGGGCGTCGCCCGGAACGATGCGGACGCGCTCACATGGTACCGTCTGGCCGCCGCCCAAGGCGACATCCGCTCGCAGAACGAGATTGGCGTCATGTATCGTAAGGGCGAGGGGGTCACGCGCGATGATGCGGAAGCGTTGAAATGGTTCCGGCTGGCCGCCGCGCAGGGACATCCCCCGGCAGAATACAACATTGGCCAAATGTACGCGCTGGGTGAGGGGGTCGCGAAGGACCGCGCAGAAGCGGATAAATGGTATGAAACGGCCGCCACAAAAGGCAATGCCGACGCTCAGTTCGAAGTCGGCCGCAAATATCATATCCGCGGGGACTTCAAGAACGATCTTGTGGAAGCGTTCAAATGGTACAGTCTAGCCGCCGCTCAGGGGCACACCGAGGCGCAATATTTTGTCGGGCACCTCTACCTGGAGGGACAAGGCACCAGTCAGAATTATATCGAGGCCTATAAATTTCTCAGTCTCGCCGTGCACGGCTTCGCCGACGTACCCTTGGCCTTACCGATGGTGACCCGGGATCGCGACCTTGCCGCGTCGAAGCTCAGCCCGGCGGAACTCAACGAAGCACAGAAGTTGGTAAGCGATTGGCAGCCTAGCAAGTGACCCGGGCTCTCCCAGGCGGGAGAGGGGTCAGAAGGCCGAAATTCCGGTGATCGCGCGGCCCATGATCAAAGCGTGGACGTCGTGCGTGCCTTCGTAGGTGTTGACCGTCTCGAGGTTGGCGGCGTGGCGCATGACGTGGAATTCGGCGCTGATGCCGTTGCCGCCGTGCATGTCGCGGGCGATGCGGGCGATATCGAGCGCCTTGCCGCAATTATTGCGCTTGATCAGGCTGATGGTCTCGGGGATCAATTCGCCGGCTTCAAGCCGGCGGCCGACGCGCAAGGCTGCCTGCAGTCCCAAGGCAATCTCGGTCGCCATGTTGGCGAGCTTCAATTGGACCAGCTGGTTGGAGGCGAGGGGACGGCCAAACTGGTGGCGGTCGAGAGTGTATTGGCGCGCGGCGGCGTAGCAGGCCTCGGCCGCGCCCATCGATCCCCAGCCGATGCCGTAGCGGGCCCGGTTCAGGCAGCCGAATGGACCTTTCAGCCCTTCGACATTGGGCAGCAGCGAATCCTCGCCAACTTCGACCTCGTCCATGACGACTTCGCCGGTGATCGAAGCCCGCAGCGACAGCTTCATGCCGATCTTGGGCGCGGTCAGACCCTTCATGCCCTTGTCGAGCACGAAACCGCGGATTTTGCCGCCATGCGCATCGGACTTCGCCCACACCACGAACACGTCGGCAATCGGCGAATTGGTGATCCACATCTTCGAACCAGAGAGGACATAGCCGCCCTGCACCTTTTGGGCCCGGGTGCGCATGCCACCCGGGTCGGAGCCGGCGTCGGGCTCGGTCAGGCCGAAGCAGCCGACCAGTTTGCCGCTGGCCAGGCCGGGAAGGTATTTCTGGCGCTGCTCCTCGCTACCATAAGCGTGGATCGGGTGCATCACGAGGCTCGACTGGACCGACATCGCCGAGCGGTAGCCGCTGTCGACCCGCTCGACCGCTCGGGCGATCAAGCCGTAGCTGACATAACCCAGACCGGCGCCGCCATATTCGGGCGGGATGGTGGCCCCGAGCAAGCCGAGCTCGCCCATTTCGGACAGGATATCGCGGTCGAAATGCTCATCCATATAGGCATCGGTGACGCGTGGCTGGAGCTTGGCCTGGGCATAGCCCTCGGCGGTGTCGCGGACCATCCGCTCTTCTTCGTTGAGCTGATGCTCGAGGTCGAACGGATCCGCCCAGTCGAACGGCAGGATGGCAGGCTCGCCCACTGATTTGTCCCCGCGAGTGAATGAAATCGCGGGTTCCTTAGCGGCCTCAGTGGGACTTCGCCACCCCGCCGGCACCGCCCAGCGTTTGCTTCAGGGTAATGCCGAAGCTGACATGCTTGTTGCGCTCACGGAACTCGCGAACGTCGGGATTGGGGTTCGACCGGTTGGGGAAGGAGAAGATCCGCTCGCGCTGCCCGTCCGTATCAAACAGATTGTCGACGTCGAATGTGATCGAGGTACGCGGCCCCGGCCGATATTCGACGAACGCGGTGCCAAAGGGCCCGCCGTTCCAGTTGGTGTCGGTTTCGTCGGCGCGGAAAAACGTGAAGCGGGCGCGATCCTGAACCGTGATGCCATAAGAAAAAGCGCCCGCATCGCGGCGCAGGTCAACGTTCCAGTTCCAGTCGGGGAAAAAGTCGCTGAAATTGCGCGTCGTGTTGGAAATCGGGTCATGGACTCGGGTGCGCTGTAGCTGACCGTCGACCTTGAGCCGCACGCCCTTCAGCCCAAGTTTCGCCAGCGGAGCGTCGATGGTGAGGGCAATGAAGCTCCGCTTGCCGGTGCCGATATTGCCTGGGGCGCTGAAGGTCTCGCCATGGCTGTCGAGGATCAGGATCTGGTCCTGCAGCATGCTGATCTGGTCGACGCCGAGGTCGAGCTTGAACAGGCCGTCGCCAAGGATCGGCTTGTCGATCGTCGCGCGGACTTCCCAGGTGCGCTGGGGCAGCAAATTGGCGTTGCCGGCGTTGACGCGATCGTTGCTAAGCTCGGCGACGCTGATGAAATCGTAGAAGTTCAATTGTGCCACTGTCCGCCGGACCGATAGCCGGGTGTGCCAGCCGCCGCCGGGCTTCCAGTCGAGCGAAATGCTGGGCTTAAGGAACTTCAAGGAACGATTGGCCTCGGTATCGCCGGTGACCGTCAGGTGCGACATTTCGTAGTTGAGGCCGGCGTCGATGCGCAGGGCCGGGGACAGCGATTTGCCGACGTTGATATAGGCTTCGCCGCGCGTCTCCTTGACCTTGGCCTGGTCGATCGGGAGATCGATCCGGGTCTTGTCACCGGTCGGGCCGATCGCAAACAATTCGGTCGAGCTATCGAGCGTGTTGAGCACCGCTTCGATCCCCGCCTCGAACGAAAAGCCGCCAAGGTCCGCGCGCGTCCAGGTTGCCCGGCCGATAGTTTCGCCCTGGGTCGCTTTGGCGGTCTGTTCAAAGCCGCCAACCACTGTGGGATTGTCGCTTAGGACTCCGCTGCGCTGGATATAGGCATCGAAATTGTTGCGCTTGCGCCGCGTCGCCAGGCCGACGAACTTGATCGCGCCTTTCGCCAACGGTCGCGTGATGTCGCCGCCGATTTCCGTCACCGGGTTGCGGTAGCGCTGGAACAGACTGTCATCGCGCTCCGGGGCAGCAGCGGGCACGACGTGGTTCCATTGCTCGAGGTCGAACTTGGCGGGTGACCAGCGCACATTGGCCCGAAACGCGCTGTCCGGGGCGCGCTCGAGTGCCCAGCTTCCGGAAAGATAAGGCACGCGGTCGAAGTAACTGTTGGTCTTGCGACGAAATTCGATTTCCTGGCCCGTTGCGAAATCGGTAATGAGGTCGGTACCCTCCTCGATATTCTTGTTCTGGCCCGTTCCGGCCGACAGGTTGATGGTCGATGCGCCGCGCTTGATCTGGGCTGAGCCTGAAATGTCGCGGTTGATATAACCGGTCCACAACCGGCGGCCGGCGACCGTCACATTGCCGTCGATGCCGGAAACCGCCGACAGGATGACATTCAGGACCTGGCTCCTGCCCGAAAATTCCGAACCATAAAGGTCGCCCGACCCGACCTCGACGCGAATGACGCTGCGGGCCGGGATTTTCGATAGGGTACTTTCCAGCGTTTCCGCCTTGGAACTCGGCCGGGCGCCGTTGATCACGACATTGCCGGCGGCTCCGGCAAAGCCGCGCGTGTCGGTATTGCCGAGGTCGAGCGAGAAACCGGGCACCCGGCGGGCGATGTCGAGCGCGGTCCGCGGCGCGAACTGGGTAAAGAAAGCGGCGTCATACGTGGTCACCCGGCTGGCCGAGTTGGCCGCGGCCGGCGCGGATTGTTCGCCAGCGACCTGGGCCTGGATGGCGCTCGGGACAGCTAGCCCCACCAGAGCGGCCGAAGCAAGGAAAGCAGCTTTCAGGCGCATGTTTTAACCCCCGTGTTATTGATATAATACAGTACATGGCAAGGCGAGCGATGCCATCGCCGTTCGACAAATCGACCAACGATTCCGCGAAACGCGCATGGGCGCCGACGGACGGCCCGTGGCCGGCTCAACGGTTGCGCGTCCGGCTCTTTCGCGCCGCGCAATTGCGTGCGTTCGGCGGAGGGCGTGCGGTCCGAGGCCGGATGTTTGAGTGGCTGGATGTTAACGGTGATCACGCCGCAGTTACGCATTGGGATTCTCCTTCGTATTTGACAGGCAAGGCTTCACCGGTGCGCCGTTTGGGGGCGCTCGATCGCTGCCGATGTTCAGGGTGTCAGCTGGTCAGGCAGACGGGCGGTTCAGGTGTCGTCGTCGACCGCGATATCGGCGGGCGGGTCGACGGATCCGACGACGCGCAGATTGACGACGTCGGCCGCGCTGGCATGGCGAATGCCGCGACGTTGGAGCACGCGCACGAACTCGGCCGTCACGCCGTGGATGCGCATGTTGACCGCCTGTTTGAAGGACAGTTGCGGATAACCGACCTCGGCCATCGACCGCAGGAAGGTGCAGTCGACGCCGTGGACACTCGCGGCGGTAATCTGTTCCGGAGTGAGTCCGCGAAGGCCGTGTTTTTCGAGGTTGCGGATATATCCCGGGGTCACGCCGACGACTTTGAGTGCAACGAGGTCGTCCGTCCCGATGCGCGTGAGCCGAGGGGAGGCGGCGCGAATCGCCGCGGCATATTGGGGCGTCACGCCAAGCATCGCGTTGGCGATTTCCGGAGAGGCCTGGTCCGCCTGCCTGCTGGCCGCGAGTGCACTGGCAACGGCGGCGGTGCGTATTGCGCCGCTGGCGTCGGCAAGCTGGGCGTTGCGCCGGTCATTCCGAGCATTCGCCAAATCCCGTTCCAGAGCGCGCTTCTCGTTCAATTTGAGCGTGCGGTGCGGCACCGCCAATTCGTCAACCGCGTCGCTGACCAACCGCTCCGGCGCCGGAGCGCTGGGGTAATCCAGGGTTTGTGGGACACTGGCTTGCACCAGCGCGTTGATGGGCGACGCCGTCGCGACCGGGTTGGCGGTCAAAGTGAGCGCCGCCAGCGGTGCGGCGAGCACGGCTGCTCCGGCAAACACACCGAGCGCAAAAACGCGTCCGATTGGTCCCCGGGCCAGAGTCGAATCGAGTACCCGGCGAACGCGCCGCGACAGCGAGTTGCGGCCCGGTGCGACGCCGTGCGCGCCGATCAGCAATCCGCGGCACTGGTGGCGGGCAACGCCGATCAAAAGCCTGGCGTAATCGGTGTCCACAATTTGGGCGTCGAGCACCGCATCGTCGGCCGCTTCCTCACGCAATTGGTGGGCTTCGCGGGCCAACACCCAGACCAAGGGGTTGAACCAGAACAAGGCGACCGTAACCCGCGACAGCATCAGCTTGGCCCAGTCGAGATTGGCGACGTGCGCCAGCTCATGGGCGAGAATCGCTTCGGCCTCATCGGGCGAATGGGACGCTTCGCCGTTGACCAGAATGACCGGCCGCACGACGCCCCAGCTGATCGGCGACGGCAGTTCGTCGCTGGTGAGCAGCGCCGTGCCGTGCTTGAAGCCCATCCGTCGTTGCGCCCCGGCTAACGCCGTCAGCCAGCGCGGCTCGACCAGCGCATGTGCCCTTGCCCGCAGCCCGAACAGCCGTCCCAACGCAATCAGGGTGAGCAGGAGGAGCAAAGCGGCAGGAGCGGCATAGACCCAAAGGAGCCAGTCCACGCTCCGCGCGGCGTCGGTGATGCCGCTCGATTGCGGAAAGATTCCCGCGGCGGCTGCGGGCTCCGTGCCGAGCGTGGCAGGATTAACAACTCGATCCTGGGTCGGCCGCATCGCCGCCGCCGACGCAATGTGCTTCGCCGATGTCACAAACGCCGGACCCTTCACCTCGATCGACGGCAGCGCCATGGCTGCAACCGGCAGAAGGACAATCGCGGCCAGCCCGAGATGGGCGATCCAGCTGCGCTGGGAGGCGGAGCGTTTGTCGGCCAGCCGCAGCAGCAGCAGGACAACGCCCGCAATCAAGAAGGACTTGGCGGCGAGGGGGATGAAATAGCCCATCATTTTTCTCCCTTCGCGGCACGCGCCCGGGCGATGATCTGTTCAAGCTCGGCAAGGTCATCCGGCTGCAAGCGGTCCGACATGCCGAGCAGCGCCGTCGCGGCGCCGGCGGCGGAGCCGTTGAAGAACACACGCACGACTTCGCTCAGCGCAGATTTGCGCGCGACGCTGTCCGCGACGACCGGACTATAGATATAACCGCGATCGGATTCCTGGCGGTGGACATAGCCCTTGTCCTCAAGCCGCTTGAGCATAGTCCGGACGGCCGAGCCGCTGGGCTGGTCGGGGAGGGCGTCGCAAACCTCGGCGACGGCCATTTCGCCGCGCTCATAGAGCAAGTCGACGATCTGTCGTTCGCGGGGCGGTAATTTGCTCAGCATGCGTTGGCCTTTCGCGCTACATTTGTGGCGTGTGCTACAATTGTAGCGTGGACGCAAGGCCTTTTTCGTCCGGCTGCAGAAATTTCCTGACGGTTGGCAGAACGCTGGCGGAGAGGGTGGGATTCGAACCCACGGTAGGCTTGCACCCACGGCGGTTTTCAAGACCGCTGCCTTAAACCACTCGGCCACCTCTCCCGCGCGGGATTGCCAACGTTCAGCGCTACACATCTATCGTGGTCGGGGCGGGCCGTGCAAGGCGCGCGGTGAACCCGGCTGGCGCAAGAGGCGTTGGTACTTCTAGGCTGCGGCAGGGACGGGAGGTGCTGTGTTGCGTTCGATCAATGGTTGGATTTTGGTCGGACTGACCGGTGTCGCGCCGGGACCAGCGAGCGCGCAAGTCGCCCTGCAGCCGGTGACGGTTTACGCCCAGCCGGCGGCGACGGCACCAACCGGCTTCGATGCGTATAAGATCTGGCTGATCAGCCGGGCGCGGCGCGAGGGCGTGCGCGAGGCGACCATCCAGACGTCGATCCCGTCACTCCAGCTCAACAACCGGGTGATGGAGCTCGACCGGGCGCAACAGCCGCAACCGCGCACGTCGAACTTCATGGCGCCGTTCGCGCCCTATCGCAGCGAGCATGTGACGTCGTCGTTGATCCAGCGCGGACAAACCCGCTTTGCCGAGCACTGGCCGCGCCTGCACCAGATTCAGACCAGCTACGGTGTCGATCCGGCGGTGCTGATGGCGATTTATGGGCATGAAACCAGCTATGGGGCGATCACTGGCGGGTTCGATTTGCTCCAGGCGCTGGCGACGCTGGCTTACGAAGGCCGCCGCCGCGATTTCTTCGAAACCGAATTCCTCGCCACACTTAAACTGGTCGACATCGGCGTGCCGCGTTGGCGATTGAAGGGCAGCTATGCCGGCGCCACCGGCTATCCGCAGTTCATGCCCTCGGTCGCCTTGCGCCTGCGCGCCGACGGCGATGGCGACGGCTATGCCGATTTATGGTCAAACGAGGAGGACGGCTTCGCCTCGATCGCCAATTATTTGCGCGACGCCGGGTGGAAGCGGGGCATTCCGTGGGGAATCGCCGTGCGGACGCCGGCGACCCTCGATCGCGCCGCGATTCGCTCGTTCATAACAGCGCCCAAATGCGCCAAGGTATATCAACGCCACAGCCGCTGGCTGACGATGGCGGAATGGCGCGCGCTGGGCGTGATGCCTTATGCCGGCCGGCCGATCCCCAACTCCGAGCTGGTGACGCTGCTGGAACCCGATGGCCCGGGCGCGACCGCTTATTTGCTGACCAATAATTACCGCGCGATCCTCGATTATAATTGCTCGAACTATTACGCTTTGTCGGTCGGCTTGCTGGCTGACGCGATCGCCGGGCGGTGAACCCACTCGCGCAAGCGAACTTCCGGCGATAGAGACGGCGGGTCACCCAAATAAAGGCCGCACTATTCCCATGATCCGTTCAATCCTGCTCGCCACTGCCGCAATTGCCGTCCTCACCACCGCCGCGCCGGCGACAGCGCCGCAATTCGACACGCCGGCGGGGAGTGCGTTCCTGATCGACTTGTCGTCGGGCGCCGTATTGCTCGACAAGAATGCCGAACAGCGCATGCCGCCGGCGTCGATGGCCAAGATGATGACCACCGAGGTGGCGTTCGAACTGATCGACCGCGGCCAGCTGCCGCTGAGCAAGGTCTGCACGGTACGGCCCGAGACCTGGCAGGCGTGGCACGGGCCGGCGGCGGGTTCGACCATGTTCCTGTCGACCGGCGAGCAGGTCAGCGTCGAGAATTTGCTGCACGGCATCGTCACTTTGTCGGGCAATGACGCGTCGGTGGTGCTGGCCGAATGCATCGCCGGTACCGAACAGGCGTTCGCCGGACAGATGAACGCGCTGGCGCGCACGCTGGGCCTCAACAACAGCCACTTTGGCAACAGCAATGGCTGGCCCGACGAAGGCCGCACCTTTGTCACCGCTCGCGACCTGGCGACGCTGGCGCGGGCGACCATCGAGCGCCATCCCAAGCTCTACAAGCAATTCTACGGCCAGCCGAGTTTCACCTGGGGCAAGACCCTGGGGTCCAACCAGGACATAACCCAGGCCAATCGCAACCCGATCCTCGGCAAGATCCCCGGCGCCGATGGCCTCAAGACCGGCCACACCGACGAAGCGGGTTACGGCTTTACCGGTTCGGCCGAACAGAACGGCCGGAGGCTGGTGATGGTGATCGCCGGCTTGCCGAGCTGGAATGCCCGGGTGACCGAATCGTCGCGCCTGATGAGCTGGGGCTTCGCCGCCTGGACCGCCAAACCTTTGTTCCAGGCCGGCGCCAAGGTCGGCACCGCCAAGGTCCAGCTCGGCAACGCCTCAGAGGTTAATTTGGTGGCGCCGCGCAATCTCGCGGTCACCGTGCCGGCGGGGCTCGCCAGCAGCCAGACCAAGCTCAAGATCCGCTATCAGGGGCCGATCAAGGCGCCGATTGCCAAGGGCCAGCATATCGCCGACCTGGTCATCTTCACCGCCGACACGGCGCCGCAGGTGGTGCCGCTGGTCGCCGGCGAAGCTATTGAGCAGGCCGGTTTCTTCGGCCGCCTCTGGCTCGGCTTCAAACAGCTCGTCGGGTTGGCGTGAGTCGGTCGGCGTGACAGGCCGTTTCATCAGCCTCGAAGGCGGGGAGGGGGTGGGCAAATCGACCCAGCTCCTGGCCCTCCAGGCGGCCTTGGCGGAGGGCGGCATCGACTGCCTGACCACCCGCGAACCCGGCGGCAGCGCGGGCGCCGAGGCAATCCGTACGCTGCTGCTCGACGGCGATGAGGGGCGCTGGTCGATCCAGTCCGAAGCCTTGCTGTTCGCCGCCGCCCGTGCCGACCATGTCGAAAAGACCATTCGCCCGGCGCTGACGCAGGGGCGGTGGGTGCTTTCCGACCGCTTTCTCGATTCGTCGCTCGCTTATCAGGGCGGCGCCGGCGGGCTTGGGCTGGAGACAGTCCGGACGCTCCATGAGCTTGGCAGCCAGGGTTTCCTGCCCGACCGCACGCTGGTGCTGGTCCTCGGCGGGGGAAACGAACGAGCGCGGGCGCGGGACAGCGCCGGCAGCGACCGGATCGGCGGGCGATCGGCCGACTATCATCGCCAGGTCGACGAAGCGTTCCGACTGATCGCCCAGCAGGAGCCCGAGCGGGTGCGGCTAGTCGATGCGTCCGGCACCCCAGCCGAGGTCACGCAGCGCCTGCTCGACGCCATCGCGGACCTGCTGCCGTGATTGTCGGCCACGACAAAGCGGTCGAGGCGTTCGACAGCGCGAGGCGGTCGGGCTCACTGCATCACGCCTGGCTGCTCGCCGGGCCGAAGGGTGTGGGCAAGGCGACCTTCGCGCGGGCCGCGGCAACGCGCGTATTGGCCGATGCAGCTGGCCCCAAGGTTGACCTGCCGGGCCTGCAGACACCCACCGAGCACCCGACCGCCCGTTTGGTCGAGGCCCGCAGCCATCCCGACATGCGGCTGCTCGAGCGGCTGGAGAATGAGAAGACCGGCGCTCTGGCGCGCAACATCACGGTCGATCAGGTGCGCGGGCTGGCCGAACTGTTCGACCTGACGCCGAGCATGTCGCCGTGGCGCGCGGTGGTCATCGATGCCGCCGACGACCTTGAGAAATCGGCGGCCAATGCCTTGCTCAAGATGCTCGAGGAACCGCCGGCGAACTGCGTCTTCCTGCTGGTCAGCCATGCCCCGGGGCGATTGCTCCCGACCATTCGTTCGCGCTGCAGAGCCTTGAGTTTTCAACCGCTTGGCGATGACGTCATGGCGTCGCTGCTGGAAACCCATGCGCCGACGATTAACGCTGCGGAGCGCGCCCGAATTATTGCCAAGGCCGGGGGCTCGGTCGGCCGCGCTGTGGCCTTCGCCGCGCTCGACCTCGCCCGGCTGCAGGACGCCGCGGCCAAAATCCTGCGCGATGGCGATCCGACCAACGCCCGCCGCGCGGACCTGGCGATCGAGCTTGGCCGCAAGGGCGCCGCCGAGCGCTACGCCGCCTTCCTCGATTTGGTGCCGACGCTGATCGCCCTAGAGGCGCGGAGACACAGCGGCCGCCAGCTCGAACGGGCACTCGACGCTTACGCCCAGTCGCGCGAGCTCGCCTCGCTGGCGCCGCGCTTGTCGCTCGACCCGGCGTCAACCGTGTTTCAGCTTGGTGGAATCCTCGCATCGGTGGCGTCGCGTCCGGTTCCTTGATGGGCGGGGCGGGGGAGGCTAGTGCCCCTTCGCCATGGCCGACCCTTTTTACATCACCACCGCGATCAGCTACCCCAACGGGCGGCCGCACATCGGCCATGCCTATGAGGCGATCGCCGCCGACGTTATCGCCCGCTTCCAGCGGGCCCAGGGCCGCGACGTACGCTTCCAGACCGGGACCGACGAACATGGCCTTAAAATGGTCCAGGCGGCTCGCGACGCGGGGCTTGAGCCGCGCGACTATGCCAAGCAAATGTCTCAAATATTCCAGGACATGTGTGATATTCTTGAGGTCAAGTATGACCGCTTCATCCGTACTTCAGAGCCCGACCACTATCGTGCCAGCCAGGCGATTTGGGCGGCGATGGAGGAAAAAGGTGACCTTTACCTTGGCCGCTACGAGGGCTGGTATTCGGTCCGCGATGAAGCGTTCTACGACGAGAGCGAGCTGACCGAAGGGGAAGGGGGCGAAAAGCTGTCGCCGCAAGGCTCGCCGGTCGAGTGGACCGCGGAAGAGAGCTGGTTTTTCAAGCTGTCCGCCTACCAACAGCCTTTGCTCGAATATTACGAAACCAACCCGCAATTCATCCAGCCCGACAGCCGCCGCAACGAGGTGCTGCGTTTCGTCGAGGGCGGCTTAAGCGACCTGTCGATCTCGCGCACCAGCTTCGACTGGGGGGTGCCGGCGCCCGGCCATGCCGGCCATGTGATGTACGTCTGGCTCGACGCGCTGACCAATTACATTACCGGCTTGGGCTATCCCGACGATACCGAGCTGTTCCAGCGCTACTGGCCGGCGGACGTCCATTTGATCGGCAAGGACGTCGTACGCTTCCACGCGGTCTATTGGCCGGCGTTCCTGATGTCGGCGGGAATCGCGCTGCCAAAAATGGTCTACGGCCACGGCTTCCTGCTCAGCAGCGGCGAGAAAATGTCGAAGAGCATCGGCAATGTCGTCGACCCGTTCGTGCTTGCGACACGCTTCGGGGTCGACCCGTTGCGCTATTTCCTGCTGCGCGAAGTGCCGTTCGGGCAAGATGGCAGCTATAGCCCCGAAGCAATCGTCAACCGCGTCAACGCCGAGCTCGCCAACAGCTTCGGCAATCTGGCGCAACGCACTTTATCGATGATTTTCAAGAATCTCGATGGCATCATTCCCCCGCCGGGAGAACGAGACGAGGACGCCGAATTGATTACGACGGTTCAAATCGCAGTCGAATCCGAAATGCCTAGGGCGTTCGATCAGCTTGCCTTCTCGCAGGGAATCGAAGCGTGGATGCGAGCCGTCTTCGCTTGCAATCAGTACATCGACGTCCAGGCGCCATGGGCACTGAGAAAAAGCGATCCGACGAGGATGGCAGAGGTCCTTGGTGTACTCGTCATTGCGATCAGGACTTTGACCAATGCGATCGCGCCGATCATACCAGAATCGGCCGGAAAATTGCTGACCTTGATCGATGCCGGCGAGGGCGGTGCCCCTATTCCGCAGCCGACGCCGCTTTTCCCGCGGCTGGAGCTCGAGGAGCCGGCGGCGTGAGGCTGATCGACAGCCATTGCCACCTCAACTATCCCGGGCTGGTCGAGCGCCAGGACGAGGTGCTCGACAGCGCCCGGGCGAGGGGTGTCGGGGGTTTTCTCAACATCGCCACCCGCCAGACTGAGTGGGGCGACATCCTCGCCACCGCCGAGCGCCACGGCGACGTTTGGGCCAGCGTCGGGGTTCACCCGCACGAAGCTGATGCGCATCCCGACCTTGGCGCTACGGCGCTGGTCGACGGCTCGCAGCACGCCAAGGTGGTCGCGATCGGCGAATGCGGGCTCGATTATTATTACGACAAGTCCGACCGCGCGGCACAGCGCGAGCGCTTCGCGGCGCATATCGAGGCAGCGCGCGAAACCGGCCTGCCGCTGATCGTCCACACCCGCGACGCCGAGGAAGACACCGCCGCAATACTCGGCGCGGCGGTGAAGCAGGGCGGCGTCACCGGCGTCCTCCATTGCTTCACCGGCAGCCTCGATCTGGCCCGCAAGGCACTGGACATGGGCTTTTTCATCTCGCTGAGCGGGATCGTCACCTTCAAGAACGCCCGCGACCTCCAGGAAACCGCCAAACAGGTCCCGCTCGACCGCCTGTTGGTTGAGACCGATTCACCGTTCCTCGCCCCGGTGCCGCACCGCGGCAAGCCATGCGAACCGGCGTTCGTCGCCGACACCGCGGCCTTCGCGGCCGATTTACGCGGCGAAGAGCCCGACACGCTGGCCGAAGCGACCACCGCCAACTTCTTCCGCTTGTTCAGTCGGGCAGCCGGATGAAGGTTCGCGTTCTCGGCTGCGGCACCTCCACGGGCGTACCGAAGATCGGCAACGACTGGGGGCAGTGCGATCCCGACGAGCCCCGCAACCGCCGCCTGCGCTCGTCGATCATGCTCGACAGCGCCGGCGAGAGCCTGCTGGTCGATTGCGGCCCGGACTTGCGCCAACAACTGCTGGACGGCGGCATCGGGCGGATCGACGGGCTGATCGTCACCCACGACCATGCCGACCATGTCCACGGCATCGACGATTTGCGGCCGTTAACGCAGGCCTTGAAGCGGCCGGTGCCGCTCCACGCCCGCAAAACCGACCTTGAGCGCCTGCAGATGCGCTTCGCTTATGCGTTCGCGCGGGCGGGCATCTATCCACCGGTGGTCGAGGGCGTCGTCCTCGAGCATGAATTGCGCTGGGGCGACGCAACCCTGCGCTTCGTCGACCAGCCGCACGGCGGCATCACCTCGCTCGGCATACGCATCGAAGAAGGCCGGCGATCGATCGTATATTCGATTGATTTCCATGACTTGACCCAAGAGATGGCCAATCTCTACCAAGGCGCCGATGTGTGGATCTGCGATTGCCTGATGCGGCGGCCGCACCCGACCCATGCCCATTTGGAAGCGGTGCTGGGCTGGGCGAGCGATTTGAACGTCGGCCGGCTCTATCTGACCCACATGGGCAACGGCCTCGATTATGCGACCCTGGTGAGCGAATTGCCCAATTGGGCGGCACCAGCGCACGACGGGCTGGAAATCAGCCTGTGAAATCGAACCTACCATGAGGACCAACGATTTGATGCTCGGCGGCGTCTATTTATTGATGGCGGCAATGCTGGTGCTGGGCTCGCTGATGGCGCGGCGCGAGCCCGCGGCCAAGCTGTTCACCATGGCGCTGGCCTGGGTGGCGATCTTCGCCGCCGGCTTTGTCTTGTTCACCTTTCGCGACGATTTCGGCTGGGTCGCCCAGCGGCTGCGGGCCGAAGCGACCCGCGAACCGGTCCAGCAGGGACGCCAGATCCGCATTCCGATGGCGATCGACGGCCATTTTTGGGTCGACGGACGCGTCAACGGCCAGCGGGTCAAATTCCTCGTCGACAGCGGTGCGACCATGACCACCATCGGCCACGACACCGCCGGCCGCATTGGCATCGAGGTCAGCCCGACGCCCGACCAAATGGTGCGCACCGGCAACGGGATCATCAAGGTGTCGAGCGGCCGCGCCGACAGCCTCCAGATCGGCACCATCGCGCGCCGGGACTTCGCCGTCCATGTCGCCGACGACGATTTGAACGTGCTGGGGATGAATTTCCTGTCGTCGCTTGATCGCTGGGGGGTTGAGGGGCGTTGGCTGGTGCTGGTGCCCTGATGCCTGTGCGAATTGCTCCATCACTTTACATAATACATATTATCAGACTATTGGATGATAGGTCGAGAAGGCCCCCCGCAGTCGGAATTGCGGCCGGAAACACTCGATGAGCCTCGACCGCCTCGTCGCCATCATGCGCCGGCTGCGCGACCCGGTGAGCGGCTGCGAATGGGACCGCGTGCAGACTTTCGCGACCATCGCCCCTTACACCATTGAAGAAGCCTATGAGGTCGCGGACGCGATTGCCCGCAACGACATGGATAGCCTTGCCGACGAGCTTGGCGATCTGCAGCTCCAGGTCGTGTTCCACGCGCAAATGGCTGAGGAAGCCGGACATTTCGACCTTGGCCGAGTGCTCGACGGAATTTGCGGCAAGCTAGAACGCCGCCACCCGCATCTGTTCGGCGACGCAACCGAGAGTCCCGGCTGGGAGACGCTCAAGGCCGCCGAACGCCAGAAATCGCCCGACAACAGTGCTCTAGCCGGCGTTGCACTGGCGCTACCGGCGTTGGAACGCGCGCAAAAGCTGCAGCGGCGCGCGGCGCGGACGGGTTTCGACTGGCCCGATGCCGATGGACCGCGGGCCAAGATCGCCGAGGAACTGGCCGAGCTCGACGCGGAAGACGCACCGGACGCCCAGCAAGAGGAGCTAGGCGATCTGCTGTTCGCCCTCGTCAACCTCGCACGGCATCTGAACATTGATGCCGAAGAAGCTCTGCGCAAAGCTAATCGAAAGTTCGAAGCGCGCTTTAGGGTAATCGAGACCGCGCCCAGGTTCAGCGACTTGTCGTTGGACGCAATGGAGGCGCTGTGGGTCCGCGCCAAACAGGATCAAGCGGACTTCAAGGCCTGAAAACGCGCCCAATTATCGCGCGACAGCCGCACCATCAGATGGATGGCGTCGTCGCTGACCCGCTGGTCGAGCACCTCGCCGCGGGCATGCAACCAGGCGATCTTGCTGCCGTCGCTTGCCGGCACGCTGATTTCGATCAGTTGATCATCCTGCGTCAGCCGCTCGCCGATGCGTTTCTGGAGCTCGCCGAGCCCAAGGCCGGTCAACGCCGAGATCGGCACGACATCGTCGCGCCGCGCCGCCTCGTTGAGCAGCGCAGTGCGGTCATCGCCGGCCAGCAAATCGACCTTGTTCCACGCCTCGATCCGTGGCGGCCCCCCTTCCCCCAAGCCCAGCGCGGCCAGCACGTCATCGACATCCTCGCGCTGCGCGTCATGATCGGAGTGGGCCATGTCGCGGACGTGGATCAGCAGATCGGCCGATGCGACTTCCTCCAGCGTCGCCCGGAACGCCGCTACCAGTTCGATCGGCAGGTCGGAAACGAAGCCGACCGTGTCCGACAGGATAGCCTTGTCGAACCCCGGGATGCGGATTTCGCGCATGGTCGGGTCCAGCGTCGCGAATAGCAAATTCTCCGCGAACACGGCTTCGCCGGTCAAGCGATTGAACAGCGTCGATTTTCCGGCATTGGTGTAGCCAACCAGCGCGACCACCGGCCACGGCGCGCGCTGGCGCCGGTCGCGATGCAGGGAGCGGGTGCGCTTGACCTGCTCGAGCTCGCGCTTGATCTTGGCCATGCGGTCGCGGATCAGCCGCCTGTCCGCCTCGATCTGGGTTTCGCCGGGGCCGCCGAGGAAGCCGAAGCCGCCGCGCTGTCGCTCGAGATGGGTCCAGCTGCGCACCAGTCGCCCGGCCTGGTAATCGAGGTGGGCGAGTTCGACTTGCAGCCGCCCTTCCGCGCTCGCCGCCCGCTCGCCGAAAATCTCGAGGATCAGCCCGGTGCGGTCGATCACCTTGGTCTTCGCTTCTTCTTCCAGGGTTTTTTGCTGGACCGGGGTCAGCGCCGCATCGACGATCAGCAGCCCGGCGCTGTGCTCGCGCACGATCTCGGCAATCTCTTCGATTTGCCCTTTGCCGAGCAAACTTGCCGGGCGGATCGCGCGCAAGCGGTAGGCGCGCCGCGCCGCGACCTTGACCCCGATCGCTTCGGCGAGACCCTGCGCCTCGTCCAGCTGTGCTTCCACCGACCGGCGCGCCCCCGCACCTTTGCGGTCGCGGCCCGTAAACTCCGGAACGATGAGCACCGCGCGCTCGCCGCGAGCGACGTCGAGCGTTGCATTGGCGTCGAATTTACTCAGCTTCGCTCTCCGCTGGCGGCACTACAACGGGCTCGCTCTTGTCGGGCCCCAGATCGAGCGGATGCGCCGGCTGCAGGGTCGAGATCGCGTGCTTATAGACCAATTGGACTTGCCCGCTACGCTCGAGCAGCAGCGAAAATTGATCGTATCCGGCGACCGCGCCCTGGAGCATCACGCCGTTGATCAGGAACACGGTCATCGCCTCGGTCTGGCGCGCGGCCGCGACCAGGAACAGGTCCTGCAGCGCCGCCCGGCCGCCATTGCCACCCTGTCCGTTCTTCTGGGTGGCGACAAAATCCGCCGGCATGGCCCCCGGCATGATGGTTGAAATCGAATGCTTGTAGACCAGCTGCGACCCGCCATCGCGGCGCAGCAGCAGGGAAAAAGAGTCGAACCAGGTCACCACGCCTTGCAGCTTGACCCCCTTGACCAGGAAGATGGTCACCGAGGATTTGGATCGCCGGAGGCTGTTGAGGAAATGATCCTGCAGGCTGAGGGGTTTCTCGGCCATGCTTCGCGCTCCTATTCTTCCCCGTCGCGCTTGTCGCCGATACCCAGCGCCTTCAATTTGCGATGCAGCGCCGAGCGTTCCATGCCGATGAACGACGCGGTCCGCGAGATGTTGCCCGAAAAGCGGCGGATCTGAATCTTCAGATATTCCCGCTCGAACGATTCACGGGCCTCGCGCAGCGGACTGCCCATGATGGTCATGGTCGAGCTGGTGACGCCGGTCGAAGTCTGGCTTTCCAGGACCTCGCCCGGCAACAGATCGACTTCGATGCACCCGACCCGGTCGCCCGGCGCGAGGATGATCGTCCGCTCGATGATGTTGCGGAGCTGGCGGACATTGCCCGGCCAGTCGTGCGCCTGGAGCGCCGCCATCGCCTCGTCGGACAGCGACGGCGTCGGGATCCGGCGCTCGGCGGCAAAGCGCGCGAGGAAATGGCTGACCAGCTCGGGGATGTCCTCGCGACGTTCGCGCAAGGCGGGGAGCTTCACCGGGACGACGTTCAAGCGGTAATAGAGGTCCTCGCGAAAACGGCCGGCGGCAATTTCCTCGGACAAGGTGCGCGACGTCGCCGACAGCACCCGCACGTCGACCTTGACCGGCCGTTGCCCGCCGACCCGGTGATAGCTTTGGTCGGTCAGCACGCGCAATATCTTGCCCTGGGTGGTCAGCGGCATATCGGCGATTTCGTCGAGGAAGATGGTCCCGCCATGCGCCTGCTCGAGCAATCCCGGCCGGGCGACGCCATCGACTTCAGAGCCGAACAATTCCTCTTCGACCCGGTCCGGGCTCATCATCGCCGCCGACAGGACGATGAACGGCGCCTTGGCGCGCGGGCTCCACTGGTGGATCATTCGCGCGGCGATTTCCTTGCCGACCCCGCCGGGACCGGTGATCAGCACCCGGCTGCCGGTCGGCGCCACCCGTTTCAATGTTGCCCGCACGGTGTTGATCGCCACCGAGGCGCCGTTCAATTGCTCGTCCTGGCCGAACTGCTTGCGCAGCGTCGCATTCTCACGCCGCAGCGCGTCCGTCTCGGTGGCGCGGTCGACCAGATAGACCAGTCGCTCGGCTTCGAACGGCTTCTCGATGAAGTCGATCGCCCCTTCGCGCACCGCGGCGACGGCAGTGTCGAGGTTGCCATGGCCCGAAATGACCAGCACCGGAATGCTGGCGTCGCGTCGCTTGATTTCCTGCAGCAACTGCAGCCCGTCGAGCCGCGAGCCCTGCAGCCAGACGTCGAGCAAGACCATTGACGGACGGCGGTCGTCGATCGCGTCCAGCGCGGCGGTGCTGTCGGCGGCAGTGCGGACCGCATAGCCCTCGTCCTCCAGCACGCCGCTGACCAGATCGCGAATATCGGCTTCGTCGTCGACGACCAGTACTTCAAGCGCCATCAGGTCATTTCCTCAGTGTCGTCATTGTCGGGATTTTCGCCGCTATCTGGGCTCGTTTCCGATGCGAGCTTGGCCAACCGGTCGGCGTCGAAGGCAATGCGGACGTGCGTCCCACCCCCCTTGCGGTCGAGGAAGGCGATTTCGCCCATATGCTCCTCGCCACTCTTGTTGACGATCGCCAGGCCGAGGCCGGTGCCCCGCACCCGCGTCGTCATATAGGGTTCGGTCAGCCGCTCGCGG
Source organism: Sphingomonas sp. (assembly GCF_031361285.1). Taxonomy (GTDB): domain Bacteria; phylum Pseudomonadota; class Alphaproteobacteria; order Sphingomonadales; family Sphingomonadaceae; genus Sphingomicrobium. The sequence goes on along the minus strand of NZ_JANMCO010000013.1, from coordinate 19,311 downwards.
TCTTCCGGCAGGCCGATCCCGGTATCGAAGACGTCGATAACGAGCTGATCGTCATCCCTTCGCACGCGCAAGTCGACGCGATCGCCAGCCAGGCTGTGTTCGCCACAGTTTCGTCTCGTTTCAATGGCTTCTACCGCGTTCTTCACGACATTCGTAAGTGCCTGGGAAAGCTGGCGGCGGTCGCACACCATCGGGTAATCACCCTCCAGCGGATCGAGCGCGAAGGTGATCTTGGGATGCGCTACCTCGTGCAGGAACAACGCCTGCTGGGCGATTTCGTGCACATTTTCCTCGCGAAACACTGGCTTGGGCATGCGCGCGAAGTTGGAAAATTCGTCGACCATGCGGCGCAAATCGCCAACCTGGCGGACGATGGTCCCGGTCAATTGCTCGAAAATCTTGGGATCGGACTGGATTTCCGCCCCAAACCGCCGCTGCAGACGCTCGGCGGCGAGCTGGATCGGGGTCAGCGGGTTCTTGATCTCGTGGGCGATCCGCCGGGCGATATCCGACCAGGCGGCGCGGCGCTGGTCGGTCAACTGGTCGGTGATGTCGTCAAAGGTCAACACCGCGCCGTCCTGGTAGCGCACCCGCTTGACCGCCAGGGTCCGATGGCTCGCCCCGACGCTGATCTGCACATCGGCCTCGGGCTGGTCGCCGTGGATGAATTCGTCGAGGTCGGCGGAGACTTTGGACAAGGCCTTGCCTTCGAGCTCCTCGCGGCCTTGCGGCAGGAGCGCTTCGGCCGAACGGTTGATCAGCAAAATCCGGTTCTTGGCATCGAGCGCGATGACGCCCGCGGTCACGCTCGACAGTACTGCTTCAATGAACGCCCGCCGGGTTTCCAGCTGTGTATTGGCGGCTTTCAACGCCCCCGTCTGCTCGTCCAGCCGGCCGGTCATTCGGTTGAACGCCGTCGCCAGCGTTTGAATCTCGTCTTCGGTGTTGGCAACCGGGACGCGGGTCGAAAAGTCCCCCTCCTCGATCCGGCCCGCCGCGGCGACCAATTGCCCGACCGGGCGCACCAGCCGGTCGGCGAGCTTCAAGGCGGTGAAAATCGCCAGGCCGACAATGACCAAGGCGCCGAACAGCAGCGCCGCATTGAACCGCAATTGGAGCGATCGAGATCGATCGAGCGTTCGCTTGTAACTGCTTGCCGCCTCGCTTGTTCGTCGCAGCGAGCGAACCGCCTCAGCATTGATTTCGCGCGCTCCATATAAATATATCGGGGCTATCGGATCCAACCGAACCAGGCCTTCAACCCGATCCGGAACCTCAATCTTGATCTTGGCCTTCCCAGCCTTCAGCTTGGCGGCTTCGGCAGGCGTGAACCGCTGCAAGAGCGGCCGGTCGTCATAATTGATCGCCGCCTGCGTGTTCCATCCGCCCTTGTTGACGGTCAGGATTGCTGATTCGCGCATTTGCCGCGCCGCCACCTGGAATACGAGCTGCGTCTGAAAGTCGGCGGAGTTCATTCCGGATCGGTTGATTACCGTAACTATGTCGGCACCCATCGCTTCCAGATCGGCCTGAAGTCGCGAACGATGCTCTTCTTCATAGATACGGGCGGTGCTTTGGGCTTGCACGAGGACTGTCTTGGCCTTGTCCGAGAACCAAAACTCCATTCCATTTTGAAAGAGTAGTGACGCGAATATCACCACCATGACAGTGGGCACCGCGGCGACCACCGAGAACAGCGCAACCAGCCGAGTGTGCAAGCGGCCACTGCCCAGCCCTCCGGCGGCGGCGCGGTCCATGGCCACTTTGCGCGAAAATAGAACCATCAGGACGATGGCGGGAATGAGGTTGGCGATTAGCAGCAGGGCGATCAGCGGCGGCGACAGCAGGGTTCCGGGCGCGGCGCCGCGACTTAGCACCAACCCGCTGAAAGCGGCGATGACCACCAGCAGGGCGCCGGCGGAGTAGGCTGCATAGGTATAGAATCGGCCGCTCGCCCGCTCCCGCGCCAGCCAGTTCGCCGTTGAGTTGAGCGCCGTCGTGCCGGCCCGTGCATCCATCACTGTGGCCCTAGCACGGTCGCGTTGCATGAAAAACACACTCTGTGCGCAAGGCGCGCTTTTTTATCCCTCAAGCCGCCGAGCGCGCCAGCCACGGTGAATAAAATTCGCGCAACATCGCCACCACCACGCCGGGATCGTCCTGGGTGTTGACCCGGTTGCGGAACTCGGCCGAGCCCGGCAGGCCCTTGGTGTACCAGCCGATGTGCTTGCGGGCGAGGTTGACGCCGGTCATCCGGCCGTAAAGCTCGAGCATCGCCTCATATTGCTCGAGCATCGTATCCAGCTGCTCGTCAAGGCTTGGATCGGGGCGCGACCCGCCATCGCGCAACGCTGGGATCATCTGGCCGAGCAGCCACGGCCGGCCATAAGCGCCGCGCCCGATCATCACCCCGTCGGCGCCCGATTGCGCCAACGCTTCCCTGGCGTCGGCGATCGAGCAGATGTCGCCGTTGACGATCACCGGCACCGACACCGCCGCCTTGACCCGGGCGACGAAGCTCCAGTCGGCGCTGTCCTTGTACATCTGACAACGGGTGCGGCCGTGGACCGTAATCATCTTGACCCCGAGATCCTCGGCGATGCGCGCCAGCTCGGGCGCATTCAGGCTATTGTGGTCCCAGCCAGTGCGCATCTTCAGCGTCACCGGCACTTTCACCGCCTCCACCGTCGCGTCGATGATCGCGGCGGCCAGCGGCAAATCGCGCATCAACGCCGATCCCGCGTCGCCATTGACCACCTTTTTTACCGGGCAGCCCATGTTGATGTCGATGATCGCCGCACCGCGCTGCTCGTTCAATTTGGCGGCTTCGGCCATTTCAAACGGCGCGCAACCGGCCAGCTGGAGCGATACTGGTTCTTCCGATGGATCCCACAACGACTTTTGCAGCGACTGGCGGGTTTCGCGGATCATCGCCTGGCTGGCGATCATCTCGCTGACCGTCAGGCCGGCGCCATAGCGCTTGACGATGCGCCGAAACGGCAAATCGGTGACGCCGGTCATCGGCGCCAGGATGACTGGCGCGTCGATGCGGACGGGACCGACGGTGATGGGCTGGACCAGGTTCATGGGAAGGCGCGGCTTTACAGGAGCGCCGATTGGGGAGCAAGGCGCGGCCAATGAGCGTCACTGCACTGATCGTCGCCGCCGGCAGCGGGGAGCGCATGGGCAGCGGCGTGCCCAAGCAATACCGCTTGTTGGGCGGCAAGCCGGTGCTGCGCCGGGCGGTCGAAGCGTTTGCCAATCACCCATGCATTGACGCGGTGCGGGTGGTGATCAGCGAACTCCATGAGTCCCAGGCGAGGCAGGTGCTGCAGGGCCTGGACGTCGGCCAGCTGGTGCTCGGCGGCAAGCAGCGCGCGGATTCGGTCCGCGCCGGCCTGGCTGCAACCGCAAGTGCGAACGTGCTGGTCCACGACGCCGCCCGCCCCTTCTGTCCGCCGCAAGTGATTGATCGGTTGCTCGATGCGCTCGGCAGCCATGATGGCGCCGCCCCCGTCCTGCCGATCGGCGACACGCTGGCGCGCGCCGGTGAGCTGCTCGGCGACCCGATTGACCGCGCCGGCGCGGTTCGCGTCCAGACTCCCCAGGCATTCTGCGCCGATGGCCTGCGCAGCGCTTACGACCGGTGGACGGGCGAGGCCCCGACCGACGAAACCAGCGTCGCTCGCGCCGCCGGCCTGAGCGTCGCCGCCGTCACCGGCGATCCCCTGCTCGAAAAGCTGACCACGCCGGCCGACTGGGACCGCGCCGAAGCGATGCTGGCCGCGCGGCTGGTATCGCGAACCGGACTAGGCTTCGACGTCCACGGTTTTGCCGGCGACGGACCGGTAATGCTCGGCGGCATCGCCGTGCCCCATTCGCGCGGCCTGTCGGGCCACAGCGATGCTGACGTCGTGCTCCACGCCATCACCGACGCGCTGCTCGGCGCCGCGGCACTGGGCGATATTGGCGAGTATTTCCCGCCCACCGACCCGCAATGGCAAGGCGCCGCGTCGGACCGTTTTCTCGCTTATGCCGCTGAATTGATTCGATCCTCGGGCGGGATGATCGACCATGTCGACTGCACGATCATTTGCGAGGAGCCGAAAATCGGACCACATCGTTCAGCCATGCGAGCGCGGATCGCGGTGATCCTCGGGCTGAAAGACATCGACGTGAATATCAAGGCGACTACGACCGAAGGCCTGGGCTTCACCGGCCGCCGCGAAGGCATTGCCGCCCAGGCGGTGGCAAGCATTCGAATGCAGGGACACGCATGACCAACAGCCTATTGCCCAAGGCGCTGGTCGACAAAGCGCGTGAGGTCGTCGAAGCCAACCGCCAGGCCGGTCGCCGGATCGCCGTCGCCGAGAGCTGCACCGGCGGCCTGGTCGCCGCCGCGATCACCGAGATCCCGGGCTCATCCGAAGTGTTCGAAGCCGGGTTCGTGACCTATTCGAACGCCGCCAAGATCGGCCAGTTGAAGGTCAGCGAAGACCTCGTCGACACGTTTGGCGCGGTCAGCGTCGCGGTCGCCTGGGCGATGGCGCGCGGCGCCCTGCTGGCGTCGGAAGCTGACGTTGCCGTGGCCATCACCGGCATCGCCGGGCCCGATGGGGGAACGCCATCGAAACCGGTCGGCACCGTGGTCTTCGCCCGCGCCGAAAGCGATGCCAACCCGGCCCAGATCGTCGCCGACGAGAAATTGTTTGAGAAAATGGACCGCTCGGGCGTGCGCCTTCAGGCGGCGCTCTGTGCGCTCGAATTGCTGATGCCGTAAAGCGCGGCGGCGCGCTGTTCGAAGGCTCCGATCATCCGCCGCAAGGCCCGGTCGAACATCTGCCCGGCAAGCGCCTCGAAGATCCGCGAGCGAAACGCGAAATCGACCGAGAAATGGACGTCAGTGCCGCCGCCCGGCGCAGCCTCGAAACGCCATTCATTCTTCAGATATTTGAGAGGACCTTCAATATAATCGACGCAGATGTGCGTCGGGCGCTGCTTGGTGACGCGGCTGGTGAAGCGCTCCTTGAAGGCGTTGAAGCCGACGACCAGATCGGCAATGGTCTCGGTCTTGCTCGATGAGCGGACCCGCACCGCCACCACCCACGGCAAAAATTCGTCATAGCGAGCGACATCGGCGACCATGTCGAAGAGCTGTTCGGGCGTGTAGGGGAGATGCCGGGTCTCGCTATGGCGCGGCATCAGGCCTTCGCTTGCTCCAGCTTCGCCGCCCGGGCGACCTGCATTGCGCGGAAATCGTCGCCGGCGTGATAGCTTGAGCGGGTCAGCGGCGACGCCGCGACCAGCAGGAAGCCCTTGGCCCGGGCAATCGCCGCATAAACCTCGAACGCCTGCGGCGTGATGAATTCCTCGACCTTGGCATGACGCGGGGTCGGTTGGAGATATTGCCCCATGGTGAGGAAATCGATGCCCGCCGAGCGCATATCGTCCATCACCTGGTGAACTTCGAGGCGTTGTTCGCCAAGGCCGACCATCAGGCCCGATTTGGTGAACAAGGTTGGCGCCATGCGCTTGACACTTTCGAGCAGGCGCAGCGAGGCATAATATCGCGCGCCGGGGCGGATCGTCGGATAGAGCCGCGGCACCGTTTCCAGATTGTGGTTGAAGACGTCGGGGCCCGCTTCGATGATCGCCGCGACCGGCGCTTCGCCTTTGTTGCGGAAATCGGGCGTCAGAATCTCGATCGTCGTGTTGGGCGCATTGCGGCGTAGCGCTTCGATCACCTTGACGAATTGCGACGCGCCACCGTCGGCCAAATCGTCGCGGTCGACCGAGGTGACGACGATATGCTCGAGGCCAAGCTCGGCCGCGGCAACCGCGACATGTTCGGGCTCCAGCGGGTCGACCGCCCGCGGCATCCCGGTCTTCACATTGCAAAAGGCGCAGGCGCGGGTGCAGGTGTCGCCCAGGATCATCACGGTTGCGTGCTTCTTGGTCCAGCACTCGCCGATGTTCGGGCAGGCGGCTTCCTCGCACACCGTCACCAGGCCCAGCGAGCGCATCAGTTTGCGCGTCTCGTGATAGCCGGGGCTGGTCGGCGCTTTCACTCTGATCCAGTCGGGCTTGCGCTGGCGGGTTTGAAAGGCGGGCTCGGTCATGACGGCCAGATAGCGATTGGCGGCGGTGCTTGCCACCCCTCCCCGCTTGCCGCTAGCGGCAGCGCATGATTCAGCTTGAAGAGATGATCGAAGGGTATCGACGGTTTCGCGCCGTCGGCTGGGAGCGCGAACGCGAACGCTGGTCCGAACTGGCCGAAGGCCAGAGCCCCAAGGTCATGGTCATCGCTTGTTCCGATAGCCGGACCGATCCGACCCAGATCTTCGACGCCCGGCCGGGCCAGATGTTCGTCGTCCGCAATGTCGCCAACCTCGCGCCGCCGTTCGAGACCAGCCACGGCTATCACGGCGTGTCGGCAGCGCTCGAATTCGCCGTCACCCAGCTCGAAGTCGACGAAGTGTTCGTCTTGGGCCACGGCTCCTGCGGCGGTTGCGCGGCGGCGCTGACCGGGCAGTTCGACGACGCCGACCATGGCGAAGGGCATTTCATCGCCGCTTGGGTGGATATGTTGAAAGAAGCGGCGGCGAACATCCGTTCAAGTCATGCCAGCCTCGACGACGCGGCGTTCCTGGCGATGGAGCGCGAGGCAGTGAAAGTGTCGCTGGCCAATCTGCGCACGTTTCCGTGGGTCATCGAACGCGAGGCCGCGGGCCGCCTGGCCCTGCACGGCGGGCACTTCTCGATATCGGAAGGCCGCCTGTACCTGCTCGACGAGGCGGCAGGTGAATTCCGCCTCGTCTAGCAATTTCGCAGTCAGTTCAACGAACTAGCAGCGCGTGTTATAGTCGTAGATCGGCCGGCCATACTGGTCGACATAATAGCAATAGCCGCGGGTATCGCGGTAATATTGGCGGCCCTTGACGACCGCGCCGAGCACGCCGCCGAGGATGGCGCCGGCAATCGCGCCTTGGCCAACGCTAACGCCGGGAATGATCGCGCCGGCGACGCCACCGGCAATCGCCCCACCGACCGCGCCGGTGGCGACGCGTCCAGCCTGGGTCGAACCGGTGTTATTATATCCGTTGTTGTAATACGGATCGTTGTAGCCGTTGTTGTTGTAGCCATAAGGATTGGTCGTGGCGCAGCCGGTCACCGCGACACTCGCGGCAAGGGCTGCTGTAATTCCAAGATATTTTCTCATCTGTCTGTCCTTCCGAAACTCGCACCCTGTGATTTTTCTAAAGTGCTTGAGAAGGGGTTTCGTTCCCGCATCGATCATTCGTAGTGCCGGTGTCTGGAGCGATGTGCGCCAAGGTGTGGTGATTCCGCGACACTGCGCTAGACAGACGCAAAGACGGGGATTCGCGCCATGAAAGACCGCAACGGCGACGCGGAAAAAAACATCGCTCTGCTGATCGATGCCGACAATGCGTCGGCCAGCCATCTCGACGAAGTGCTCCTGGTCTTGAGCGAGCTCGGTACGATCAACGTCCGCCGCGCCTACGGCAATTGGGCCAAGACCAGCCTCAAGGGCTGGGAAAAGCTCACCGGCCTGCATTCCATCATTCCGATGCAGCAGTTCGACGTCGCCAAGGGCAAGGGCGCGACCGACATGCGGCTGATCATCGACGCCATGGACCTGCTTTACCGCGGCAATGTCGACGGCTTTGGGATCATGTCGAGCGACAGCGACTTCCTGCCGCTCGCCCAGCGGATCCGCGAGGAAGGGCAACCAGTTTACGGCTTCGGCACGGCCAAGACCCCGCTCCCCTTCCGCCAGGCCTGCACGCGTTTCTTCGACGTCGCGGCGTTGGCCATGGACGAGCAGGAAGCGCTCGAGCAGCCGGCGATGGCCAAGGGCCGCCGACCGGTGGACAGCGAATTGCTGCAGGTGCTGGGCGCGGCGTTCAAGGCCTCGAAACGCGATGAGGACGGCTATGCGTCGCTCTCGGAGCTGGGCCAGCGCGCCAAGGCGGTGTCGAGCTTCGCCGCCCGCAACTATGGCTACACCCGCTTGTCCGACCTCATCCGGGCCGTGCCCAATTTTGAGGTCAAGGGCGGCGAAGAAGGCGGCTTGCTGGTCAAGCGTTTGCGCTAACGTCAGCGCCAATCTCCGCTCAACTGTTGTCTTGCCGACACAGCGTCATCATTTTTTGATCAAGGCAAGGAACGGTCGCCGCCTCTGCGGGTTCACCTGCCATTCACCAATGGAAACCGTTGTTCTTTGACCTCGCAAGTGCATCACAAGGCCGAGCAATATCTCGAAACCGCGATCGACGCGCTCGCGTCCGGGAAGGGGTATCACGCGCAGCTCGATCAGCTGCCGGTGCCGATCTATACCGTCGATGCCAACGGCGCCGTCACTTACTGGAACCGCGCCTGCGCAGAATTCGCCGGCCGCGAGCCGCAGCTCGGACAAGACCGCTGGTGCGTTACCTGGAAAATCTACACTACCGGCGGCGAGCGTCTGCCCCACAATCAATGCCCGATGGCCCAGGCCATCCGTGAAAAGCGCGAAGTACGCGGCGCGGTGGCGATCGCCATGCGTCCCGACGGCAGTCGCCGCGCCTTCACCCCCTACCCGACGCCGTTGTTCGATGACGCCGGCAATCTGACCGGCACAATCAACATGCTGGTCGATGTCAGTGCCGAACAGGCCGACGTGCTAGCCGACCAAGCCCGCCGCTGCCGCCGCCTCGCCGACGCCACCTACGACCGCCAGATCTGCGGCGTGCTGTCAGCCATGGCGGATGCGTTCGCCAAGACCGCCGCCGACCTCGGCGACTAGAGCAATTCCAGCGAACAGATGACCTCGTCGCCGGCGGCGATACCGGCCTGGGCGCGCACGGCGGCCTTGATCGGCAGGATGTAGCCGCCCGATTTCTGCGGAAACACCGAGGTCCGCCAGGTCACCGCCTGTCCTGAGCCTGTCGAAGGGTTGATCGTCGCCTCGACCCGCGCCGAGCCAAAGCCGCGGCGAGTGCCGAAACTGTGGGCTTTGATTTCAATCGCTTCCTCGGGCGGGACAGTGAGGAAATGCCAATGCCCCTTCCCCTCGCTCCACAGCCAGACGGGTCCGGTGACGGTGATCATGGGTTTTTGACGGCCTGACTCGTTGGCTGTTCGTCGCTCGACATCAGATGGGTGACGAGCCATTTCCCATGACTGCGCCTGGCCGCCATCAGATAATAGCCTGGCCAGTGATACGCCGTCTTTTGGTCCTGCCAATGAAGGTCGGATTTTCCCCAGACGATGGCGTGATGATCATCGCCGGAAACGCCGTCGGCGGTCATCGTGAAGGCCGTCACTGTCCCGGCTGTGCCTTTGGCCGGAAACCAGAATTGCTGCATCGCTGTCCACCCTCGGCGCGGACGTACGCCGTCGTGCGGGATAAACGTCGCTTCCGGAGCGAAAATGCCCATCACCTGATTGCGATCGTTGCGAAGCCAGCCGTGCGTGAGCCGCTGTGGTAGCTTGCCGATTGCCGCTTTGTCGGACGCAGACAGCGACCGGGCGTCCGCCAGCGACGCGCTCATCACCATGGCAACGGCAATCACGATCAGTCTGCGCATTCCTTCCACCTCCCGTGGTCGCATCGCATCGAAGTGAAATCGGTCCGAAGTCCAGTGCCAATTTTAAGCGCAATGCAAATACCACTCGCTAGCTGCTAGCAGCTCTACCGCGTCAGCTTCTTGTACGTCATTCGGTGCGGGCGGTCGGCTTCCGGTCCCATGCGGCGCCGCTTATCTTCTTCATAAGCTTCGAAATTGCCTTCGAACCATTCGACGTGGCTGTCGCCTTCGAACGCCAATATGTGGGTTGCCAGGCGGTCGAGGAAGAAGCGGTCGTGGCTGATGATCACCGCGCAGCCGGCGAAATTCTCCAAGGCTTCTTCGAGCGCGCGCAGGGTCTCGACGTCCAAATCGTTGGTCGGCTCGTCGAGCAGCAGGACGTTGCCGCCCTCCTTGAGCATCTTGGCGAGATGGACGCGGTTGCGCTCGCCGCCCGACAGCTGGCCGACCTTCTTTTGCTGGTCGGTACCCTTGAAGTTGAACGCGCCGACATAAGCCCGCGTGCCGATCTCGTGTTTGCCGAAGCGGAACACGTCGGAGCCGTCGGAAATCTCTTCCCAGACATTGTTGCTGGCCTTGAGCGCGTCGCGGCTCTGGTCGACGAAACCCAAATGCACCGTCGGGCCGATCTTGATCTCGCCGGAGTCGGGCTGTTCGTCGCCGCGGATCAGCCGGAACAAGGTGGTCTTGCCGGCGCCGTTGGGGCCGATCACGCCGACGATCCCGCCCGGCGGCAGCGAAAAGCTCAAATCCTCGAACAGCAATTTATCGCCATAGGCCTTGCTGACGCCATCGAGGTCGATGACGTTGGCGCCCAATCGCTCGGGCAGCTGGATCAGAATCTGCGCCTTGCCCGGGGTGCGATTCTCCTGCGCTGCGACCAGTTCGTCGAACGCCTTGATGCGGGCCTTGGACTTGGCCTGGCGCGCCTTGGGTGAGCGGCGGATCCATTCGAGCTCGTCGTTGATCGCTTTTTGCTTGCCCGCATCCTCGCGCTCTTCCTGCTGGAGGCGCTTGGCCTTCTTCTCGAGGTAGCCCGAGTAATTGGCTTCGTAGGTGTAATAGCGGCCGCGATCGAGCTCGAGCACCCAGTTGACGACATTGTCGAGGAAGTAGCGGTCGTGGGTGACGAGGATGACGTTGCCGGCATAATCGACGAGGTGCTTTTCGAGCCATTGTACGCTTTCGGCGTCCAAATGGTTGGTCGGCTCGTCGAGCAGCAGGATGTCGGGCTTTTCGAGCAGTAGCCGGGTCAGCGCGACCCGGCGCTTCTCGCCGCCCGAGAGATTGTCGACGCTCGCGTCACCCGGCGGGCAGCGCAGCGCGTCCATCGCGATCTCGAGCTGGTTGTCGAGGGTCCAGCCATCGACCGCGTCGATTTTCTCCTGAAGCTCGCCCATCTCAGCCATCAGCGCGTCGAAATCGTCGCCCGGGTCGGCCATTTGCGCCGAAATCGCATTGAAACGCTCCATCATGTCGGCGACCGGGCGCACCCCGTCCATGACGTTCTCCTTGACCGTCTTGGAGGCATCGAGCTGCGGTTCCTGCTCGAGATAACCGACGGTGATATGCTCGCCTGGCCATGCCTCGCCGGTGAATTCCTTGTCGCGACCGGCCATGATTTTCATCAGCGTCGACTTGCCTGATCCGTTGGGCCCGACGATGCCGATCTTGGCATCGAGGTAAAATTGCAGGTCGATATTGTTGAGCACGGGCTTGGGCGCGCCCGGGAAGGTCTTCGACAGACCCTTCATCACAAAGCTGTATTGGGCGGCCATCGGGTCGCGGGTATCCTTGCAGTAGGGGAATGGCCCGCGCCTTTAGGGGAAGGCGGCGCCTGGGTCTAGGCGCGCCGTTTACGCTCAACTTCCGTTGCGGCTGTTATTCGGTCGTCGGAAAGTATCGTACCACGTCACAGGCCGAATTTGCCGCTTTCTGTTTGGCCCGCTCCATGGCTTGATCGGCAAGGTAGGCCCAGGCAGCAATTGCCATGTCATGCGGCGCTAGGCCGACCTTGGCTGCTTCCGCCGCGACCAGTCGGCAGAAGCTGGTTGCCGGTTCTCCCACTTGTTCCGTCGATGCTTTCGCCATCAGTTTTGCAGCCTTGTCGATGGCTTCGGAGCTCGCCAGGCGGTCGCGCAGCACGACTTCATCGTCGATCTTGAGATTGAGGACGGTAGCCGGATCGAGCTTGCTCACATCCGCGACGTCGCCGATGACTGGCGCAAACAGGCTCTTGGTCAGCGGATCGGCCTTAACTTCCCACTGTCCAATTATTCGCCCCGGCACCTGCGCCGTGATATAGGTTTTAATAGGGTTGGGGGCGATCAGGACAATTCGTGCCAGAGTTTTTTCCTGGTCGCTCGGCAAGATCGGGATGCCTTGTCGCGCGGTCTCATCCACCTTCTTGTAAAAGAGCTTGGACAAGCTATCGTCGACAAAACTGGCCGCATCGTTGAAACGCGCCTTGTTGGCATCGGTAATCAACAGCGTGCTGGGCGTGATGAACTTCGAGCCCCGATCGACGATGTCGAGGATCGCGCTGCCGATATTGAACTCGCTCGCGCCTTCGCTTTGGAAGTTGGCACTAAAATTGAGGACGCTGCTTCGGTCGACCCGAAAATATGGCAGCAAGAAATCGTTGTTTCGAATGGCTGTCGTCCAGGTCTGGCCGTCCTTCTTGCTGTTTCGAAGCATCGAATAGAGCTTGCTGCTGGCCTTTACACCGATCGGTTCGATCACTGCGTCGAATTTCAAGACATGATTGTCGATCTTGCCGACGAAAAACCGCTCGATCGGAGTCCGCGATTCCTCGGAATACCGACGAAGCTGGGGGCCCCCGCAAGACGTGTAAACAATTCGCAGGCGAGTATAGCCCAGCACCTCCCCGCCACTTGGAAGAGCAACGATCGCCTGAGTACCCACGTCGGACCGCTGTAGCGATTTTGTCCCAGGATCTGAATGATCGTTCGGGATTTCCAACACCGCAATATTCTCAAGCGTAGCCGGATTGAGGTGTGCCGTGCTGCAAGCCGGACTCGTGGGCGGCGCTGCAGCGAGGTGCTGCGACGCGACTATCGCGGCGAAAATGATGTTGCTGTTGATCATGCTCGTAACCCCCACAGGCCCGCAAATGGGTTAGGTCCGAGCAAGGACAGGATTGTTTATTTTTTGTTCAATTGCAAGCGGACGGCAACGGGGCCGTCGGATCGTCTAGAAGGGCAGTTTGAAGCCCGGCGGCATCGGAATGCCGCTGGTCATTTTCTCGATTTCTGGTGCCGCGGCCGCGTCCGCCTTGGCTTTGGCGTCGTTCAGGGCGGCGGCGATCAGATCTTCGAGCATCGCCTTTTCCGACGGCTGCAGCAGGCTGTCGTCGAGGTCGACGCCAATAATCCGGCCCTTGGCGGTGGCGCGGATCTTGACCAGCCCGCCGCCCGAAATCCCTTCGACCTCGATCTTGTCGAGATTTTCCTGCGCCGCCTGCATCTGGGTCTGGACGTCTTGGGCCATTTGCATGATTTCTTCGAGACTGGGCATGTCAGGTGCCTTTCAAATCGAGAGTATCGGACGGTTCGAACGATTCGAGCGATGCGTCCGGAAATGCTTCAAGCACCGCGCGGACATTCGGTTCCGCCAGCACGTCCGCCCGCACCCGCTCCTCGGCCATTTTCTCCTGCTCGAGCAATGACGGCTGCGCGGTCTCGTCAGAGATCGCAATTTGCCAGCGGGTGCCGGTGATGCCCTTCAACGCCGCATCGAGCTCGCGGGTCCAGTCGGCGCCCAGCGGTTTCAGCGGCTTCAAGGCCAATTCGGGCGGGGCGTAGCGAACCAGGCCGATCTGGTCGTGCAATTGCTGGGCAATCACCCGCTTGCCATGCTCGTCGAGCAAGGCGACCAGGCCAGCGAAATCCGGTGGAATCTTGGCCGACGGCGAATCCGGTGATGGTCTTGTCGGCGCTGGCAACGCGCCTCGCACCGCCTCCCCCGACAGCCGCGTCAACACCGCCGCCGGATCGGGCAAATCGGCGGCGTGGATCAACCGCAAAAGTGCCATGGTCGCCGCTTCTTGCGGATCGGGCGCGATCTGGACGTCGCTCAAACCCTTCAGCAGCATTTGCCACAGGCGGTGGATATCGGCCCATGACAGCTTGCCGGCCAATTCTTCGGCCGACTGTCGCTGCTCGGTCGACTGGAGCGCGGTGACGCCCGCCCCCGCCTTGACCCGCGTCGCCGAATGCAATTCTTCCATCAGCCCGCGCAGCAACGACGCCGCATCGGTGCCGAGCGCGTAGAATTCGTCGAGCTCGGTGAGTGCGGCCGATGCATCCCCCGACAGCACCTGCTGGAGCAACCGGCGGATCCGTCCGCGATCGGCCAGGCCGAGCATGTCGCGCACCTGTTCGGCGGTGACATTGCCGCTGCCGAGCGCGATCGCCTGGTCGAGGATCGACAGGCCGTCGCGGGCCGAGCCCTCCGCCGCCCGCGCGATCATCGCCAGCGCTTCAGGTTCGGCCTGGACATCTTCAAGCCGGGCGATTTCGGCGAAATGTTCGATCAGTTTGTCGGCCGGAATGCGCCGCAAGTCGAAACGCTGGGTGCGCGACAGCACCGTCACCGGCACCTTGGCCACTTCGGTGGTCGCGAACAGGAACTTCACATGTTCCGGCGGTTCCTCAAGTGTCTTCAACAACGCATTGAAAGCACTCTTGGAAAGCATGTGAACTTCGTCGATGATGTAGATTTTGTAGCGGGCGCTGACCGAGGCGTAGCGGACCGCCTCGATGATCTCGCGGACATCGTCGACCCCGGTGTGCGACGCGGCGTCCATCTCGATCACGTCGATGTGCCGCCCGTCCGTGATCGCCACGCAATGCTCACACACCCCGCATGGCTCGATGGTCGGGCCGCCCTGCCCGTCCGCGCCGATGCAGTTCAAGGCTTTGGCGACCAGCCGCGCGGTCGAGGTCTTGCCGACCCCGCGCACCCCGGTCAGCAGGAAGGCGTGGGCGATCCGGTCGCGCGCGATCGCATTGCCGAGTGTCGTCACCATTGCGTCCTGACCGATCAGCTCGTGGAAGGTCTGCGGCCGATATTTGCGGGCGAGCACGCGATACGGCGCGGCCTTCAACGGCTGGGCAGGCGCTTCTGGCAAGTCGAGGCCGAGGCCGGGCGATTCGTCTTCGATCATTGCAGTCGGTTTAGGGGGTCCCTGCCGTCATTGCGAGCTTAGCGAAGCAATCTAGTCTGGATTGCCGTGTCGCTGCGCTCTTCGCAATGACGAGATGCTGGAAAGGTGGGAGCCGGAACGACCCGAAGCGAAATCGTTGTGGCTGCTTCCTTCCGGATCTGACCAGGTTGGCGACAACTTCGTCCGCCCGACTCCCGCCGCGCATATGATGGATGCTGGCGTGTTTCTCAAGATGGCGTCTATCGCCCCATCCAGTTGCGCGACCCGGGCGGCATCCGCACGCTGAGCGATTCGAGCTCCTTGGTCAGCATGATCTGGCACGCCAGGCGCGACGTCCGCGTCACGTGGGCGGCGATATCGAGCAGATCCTCTTCCTCGTCGCTGGCGGGCGGCAGCTTGGCGAAATCCTCGGCCTCGACAATCACATGGCACGTCGAACAGGCCATCACCCCTTCGCATGCCCCTTCGAGGGGCTGCGACGCGGCCCAGGCGACGTCGAGGAGGCGCTGTCCGGCCTTGGCCTCGACTTCCTTGTCGAGCGTCCCGTCGGCCTTGTGAAACCGCACCAGCGTCACGCCGCGATGTCCTGCTGGGCGCGAGCGGCGGCGTCGATCCGGGTGACGGCGTCGACCAGCTCGTCCTCGGTCGTATAGCGCCCGAAACCGAGGCGGATCGAGGAGCGCGCTTGCGTATCCGACAAGCCCAGCGCGCGAAGCACGTGGCTGGGACGCCCCGACCCGCTGGCGCACGCCGAGCCCAGCGAGAAGGCAATATCGCGCAGGTCGGAGATCAGCCGCGCCGCGTCGAGACCCTCGCGGCGGAGGTTGAAATTGCCATGATAGCGTTGGTCGCTGCTGCCGTTGACGATCCAGTCGGGGCCCAAAGCGGCCATCGCGGCCTGCCACAGTAGCTCGATATGATCATGGTCCTGTCGACCACGTTCCGCCGCCAACTTTGCCGCCATGCCGAAGCCCACACACAGCGCCGGCGACAGCGTCCCGGAACGCAGCCCCTGCTCCTGCCCACCGCCGTGAATCAATGGCGCCGGCTCCGCACCCTGACGCATCCACAGCGCGCCGATCGCTTTGGGGCCGTGGATTTTGTGCGCCGACACCGCGATCAGGTCCGGACCTAGCGGAATTGTCACGCGCCCCAGCCCCTGCACCGCATCGCACAGCATGAAGGCGCCGACCTCGTGCGCGGCCTCGGCGATCTCGGCGACCGGCTGGATCACCCCGATTTCATTGTTGACCAGCATCGCCGCGACGATTCCTACCCGCTCATCGAGCGCGGCCTTGACGTCGCCGAGGTCGACCAACCCGTCCGGCGCGACCGGCAAGCGAATGATGTCGCAGCCCTGCGCTTCAAGCCATTCGCAGCTGTCAAGCACCGCCGCGTGCTCGGTGGCGATGGTGACGATGCGGTTGCGGCCCTTCGCACGCTCGATCGTGCCCTTGAGCGCCCAGTTGATCGCTTCCGTCGCACTGCCGGTGAAGGCAACGGATCCGCCCGGCAGGCAGATGGCATTCTCCACCCGGTCCCGCGCCACCTCAATCGCCGCCGCCGCCTCACGGCCCCAGCGCGATGGCGAGTGCGGGTTGGCGAAATGATTCTCGGCCCACGGCCGCGTCGCCTGCACCACTTCGGGCGCGACCGGCGTGGTCGCCTGATAATCGAGGTAGATCATGCGGCCCGGGCGCCCGCTCGGTCCGCAATCCGCTGCCACTCGGCGAGGAAGCGCTCGACGTCATCGGCGCTGGTCTGTGGTCCGAAGCTGACCCGGACCACCGATCCTGCAACGTCCGGCGCAATTCCCATCGCCTCGAGCACGCGGCTGGTCTTCATACTCCCAGAAGAGCAGGCGCTGCCCGCCGAAATGGCAATGCCGGCCAGGTCGAACTGAATGAGCTGGCTGGCGCTCGACACGCCCGGCATGGCGTACGCACCGATGGTCGCAATCCGTTCACTGGCCGCGGCCACCGCACTTCCGCCGCCGGCAACAATCGCCTCTTCGAGCTTACCGCGAAGCTCGGCCAGCCCCGGCATCGCTTCGACGAAGGCGCGTGACTGCAGTGCAGCGGCAAAACCGGCGGCGGCGGGCAAATTCTCGGTCCCGCGGCGATAACCCTTTTCTTGGCCGCCGCTGGGGCTAAGCGTCGCGATATCGCGCACCAGCAACGCGCCCATCCCGGGCGGGCCGCCCAGCTTGTGCGCCGACACGGCGATGAAATCAGCCTCAGGCAGCGGAACTTTGCCCGCGCCTTGCGCGCAATCGGCCAGCAGCAGCGATCCCGCCGCGCGAACCAAGGCCGCGATCTCCGCGATTGGCTGGACGACGCCCGTCTCATTGTTGACCAGCTGGACCGCGATCAGCGCCGGCTCACCGGCCAGCGCCTGCTCCAGTGCGGCGAGGTCGATCGCTCCGTGCCGGTCGACGGCCAGGACCTCGGCATCCGCGCCCATCGCCGCAACCACGGCATCATGTTCGGTGGCGCCAACCAGCCGGCGTCCGACTTTCGCCCGCGCCGCGACGATCGCAATGGCCTCGCTCGCCCCGGACGTCAGGATGACGTCATGCCGCCACCCCAGCGCTTTGGCGACGGCAGCCCGCGCCTCCTCCAGCGCGGCCCGCGCGGCGCGGCCGTCGGCATGCGGCGAGCTCGGGTTGGCCCACACCCCAAGCGCTTGCCCGATCGCAACTTGCGCGTCGGCAAGCACCGGCGTGGTTGCGGCATGGTCGAGGTAGATGCGGTCGGGCGCGGTCAAAATTGAAGGTTTCCTGCCGATTGCCAGTTGAAGCGCGCTCCCTATAGAGGACCAGCCGCCGCGGTGCACCCGTGGGCGACGCACCCTATGTACGCGAGCACCTTTTTCCCATGCCCGAAGTGATTTTCCCTGGCCCCGAAGGCCGCCTCGAAGGCCGTTTCCATCCTGGCCTGCGCCCCCGCGCACCGGTGGCGATGATCCTGCATCCACATCCCAATGCCAACGGCACGATGAACAACAAGATCGTGCAATTGCTGTATCAGACATTCGTTCGCCGCGGGTTCGCGACATTGCGATTCAACTTCCGCGGGGTCGGCAAAAGCCAGGGCATCTTCGACAATGGCATCGGCGAACTGTCCGACGCCGCGTCGGCGCTCGACTGGGTCCAGTCGATCCATCCCGAAGCGCAGACGACCTGGATTGCGGGGATCAGCTTCGGCGCGTGGATCGGGATGCAGCTGCTCATGCGCCGCCCCGAGATCAAGGGCTTCATCTCGATCGCCCCGCCGGCCAACATGTACGACTTCAGCTTCCTCGCGCCTTGCCCCTCGTCGGGCATCATCGTTCAGGGCGAGGCCGATGAGGTCGTCACCCCGATCGCGGTCCAGAAGCTGGTCGACAAGCTGCGTACCCAGCGCCACATCACCATCCACCACGACACCATCCCCGGCGCGAACCACTTCTTCGCCAACGAAATGCCGCAGCTGATGGGCAGCGTCGACAATTACCTCGACATGCGGCTGGAGAAGGATCTCAAGCGCTAGGGCGTCACAGCGTCCAGATGAGGACGTTCGCGACCAGGACCAGCGCCGCACCGATCATCAGCAGGCCGCGCTGGCGGGTCATTGGATCACTGCGCAACGCCCATCGCACGCCCACGCCGAACAGCAGGAATGCAGCGATCATTGCCATCGCCATGCCCGCTTCGCCGATTGCCCGCATTCTTTCGTGCCCCTCAACCAACGGTTAACCCGGTTCGCAGATAATCCGCTTATGCGCGAGCCGAATTCCCAAGTCTTCCTCGACGAGGCATTCGAGCGGATCGAGGAGACGATCCTGCCGTGCATCACGCTGTTGCTCGAAAGGCTGATCGATACCGCTGCGGGGATCGGCAAGAGCGATCCAAAGGCGCTTGCGGACGAATTACGGACAGTCGCCGCCGAGCTCGATGGACTTACCAAGGCGGTCGAGCGCGCCAGCCCGGCGCTCCACGACGGTGACGACGCAAGAGTTGCCACCGGCTAACTCCACATCGTGCCTCAGCGACATAGAGTGCTGATGTTCAACCGGTTTCGCTGAACCGTTGCGCGCCTGCGACAGGCGTGGCGGCGGCGCCACCTCGGCTTGCGAAAAACTGTTGCAACCGGGGGCACCCCCCCATATATCGCCTCCCTCGCTGCCCCATGGGACTTCCAACCGCAAGGCAGCTTTTCTCGAACTACCAGTTGGAGGTCCCTTGAGTTGCACAACCCAAATCGCGCGCTGGGGCTAGCGAAAGCCCCGTCCACCGGCATTGCCAATGCCGGCGAGATTGCGAAGTTGCGGCCGGTTCAACCGGTCACTCTGCTTCGTCCGCATGCTGCCCGCAGGGCCGCCCGTTACTTCGTCGAGAAGTTCCCGGGTCGTTCGCTCTATGCGGTCAAGGCCAACCCGTCGCCGGCGCTGCTCGAGCTGCTGTGGGCCGAGGGGGTGACTCATTACGACGTCGCGTCCTTGGGCGAAGTGAGACTTGTGGCGGAAACGCTGCCGCAGGCGACCTTGTGCTTC
>NZ_JANMCO010000156.1:0-40690 GCF_031361285.1 Sphingomonas sp. | reverse complement strand
CCGGGACGCAGTTGATATTGACGGTCAGCCGACGATCCCGAGGATGTCGCTTTCCTTCATGATGATCAGGTCTTCGCCCGCGATCTTGACCTCGGTGCCCGACCATTTGCCGAACAGGATCTTGTCGCCGGCCTTGACGTCGAGCGGCGTCACCTTGCCGTCGTCGGCGCGCGTCCCGGTGCCGACCGAAATGACTTCGCCTTCCTGCGGCTTTTCCTGCGCCGAGTCGGGAATGATGATCCCACCGGCGGTTTTCTCTTCGGCCTCGACCCGGCGGACGAGAACGCGATCATGAAGGGGTCTGAAACCCATAGCTGATGCCCTTTTGAATTTTGTTGCTCACAAATCCGCTTGGCACTCATCCCATGAGAGTGCCAGCGATGACCGGCATATGGTTGCGGCGATCGCTTCCGTCAACGCCTTGGGGCGCAGTTTCGTCATTTCCGGAGTTGGGGCGGTGCAAGCCCAAGACGAGCGCGCATCATCCAGCGGGCGAGCATCAGCACCGCCACCACGCCGAGGCCGGTCGCCAGCCCGATCCAGATGCCGACGCCCTTCCAGCCGCCATGAAACGCCAGCCAGACGCCGACGCCCAGGCCAACCACCCAGTAACCGAACAAAGCGAACAGCATCGGCCGCTTGGTGTCGTGGAGCCCGCGCAGCATGCCGGCGCCAACGACCTGGGCGCCGTCGACGATCTGGAACGCCGCCGCCACCATCAAGAACGAGACGCCAAGCTGGATCACCTTGGCGTTGGCCGGCACATCGGCAAGGAACAAAGTGACGAGATCATGCGGGAACAGCCACAGCGCCAGCGCCATCACCGCCATGAAGCCAACCCCCAGCGTCCAAGCGGTCCAGCCGGCGCGGGCAATGCCGTCGGCATCGTTGCGGCCGACCGCCCGACCGACCCGCACCGTCGCCGCCTGGCCGAGACCCAACGGGACCATGAAGCTCAAGGCCGCGATCTGCAGCGCGATCGCGTGGGCGGCGATCGACTCGGCGTCGATCAGGCCCATCAGATAAGCGGCGGCGCCGAACACCGCGCCTTCGAACGCCATTGTCAGGCCGATCGGCAAGCCGAGCCGCCAGATGTGACGAAAACGCGGCCAGTCGGCTCGCCAGAAGCGTCCGAACAAATGAAAGCGGCGGAACTTGCGATCCCTGGCGATGACGATGCCGAGGACTAGTGTCAGGCTGAACCAGACGATCGAGCTGCCCAGCCCGCCGCCGAAAATGCCCAGCGCCGGCAGGCCGAACCGGCCGAAGATCAGCGACCAGCTAACAATGCCGTTGAGGACGATGCCAAGCGCGCTGACGATGAAAATCCATCGTGGCCGTTCAAGCGCCGACAGGAAATTGCGCATCGCCTGGAACAGCAGGAACGGCAGGATGCACCACATATAGCCGCGCAGAAAGGTTTGCGCCGAGCGCGCCAGGGCCGGTTGCTGGCCGAGCAGCACAATCAGCTTTTCCGAGTTCCACAAGACCGCCCAGGTCGCCAGCGCAATGCAAATCGCCACCCAGCTGGCCTGACGGAACGACCGGCGCACGTCGCGCACCGCGGTCGAGCGCTGGCCCAGCGCCGTTGCCATCATCGGCGACGATGCCGCGACCACACCGATGCCGAGCAGGACGAAGACGAAAGTGAGGTTGAGCCCGAGCGCCGAGGCGGCGAGCGCGTGCGGGCCAAGCCAGCCCATCAGCACGACATCGGTCCCCTGGATGAGCGACATCGTCAGGTTCGACAGGATTAGCGGCCAGGCAAGCGTGATCGTCGCCCGCAGCTCGTCGCGCCACGGACCGTCAGCCCGGATCGATTTGGCTTGCCTGTCCATCGATCCGTCATTGCGAGAAGCGTAGCGCCGAAGCAATCCAGCGGCGCAGGACTGGATTGCTTCGCTCCGCTCGCAATGACGGCGGGGATACGCTAGCTGGCAATGGATCTGTCGAAGGGTTCACCAAGAATGACATTCGTGCGCGCGATCTGGAAGCTGCTGGTGGGCATCAAGGATGCCCTGGTGCTGCTGTTCATGCTGCTGTTCTTCGGCCTGCTGTACGCTGGCCTGTCGGCCCGCCCGACCCCGGTGACCGATGGCGTGCTGGCGTTCAAGCTCGACGGTTCGGTGGTTGAGCAACCGGCCAAGGCGCAATTGTCGGAGCTGGCGGGGGGCGGCCGGCTCAAGCAATATCGCCTGCGTGACCTAATTGCCGCGCTCGACGCGGCAAAGGGCGATGATCGCGTTAAAGCCGTCGCGCTCGACCTCGACGGCTTCGTCGGCGGCGGCCAGACGGCGATGTCGGATCTGTCCGACGCCATTCGCCGCGTCCGGACATCGGGCAAGCCGGTGCTGGCTTACGCGACCGGCTATACCAACGACGGCTACCAGCTCGGTGCGGCCGCGTCGGAAGTCTGGCTCAATCCGCTGGGCGCCGTCGCTATCGCCGGCCCGGGCGGCGCGAACCTTTACTTCAAGGGTTTGCTCGACAAGCTTGGGGTGACCGCAAACGTTTACCGCGTCGGCACTTATAAGGCGGCGGTCGAGCCGTTCATTCGCAACGACATGTCGCCCGCGGCGCGCGAGAATTACCAGGCGTTTGGCCAGGCGCTGCTCGAAAGCTGGCGCGACAGCGTCCTTCGCGCTCGTCCGCAAGCCAAGGTCGACGCCTTCATGAAGGACATGCCGGGGGCCGTAAACGCGGCCGGCGGCGACATGGCCAAGGCGGCGCTGGCCGCGGGCCTTATCGACAAGATCGCCGACCGCCGCGCGTTCGAAGCGCGCCTGGCCCAGCTTGGCGGCACGGACGACAAGGCGCCCGGCGGCTACAAGAGCATCAAGCTCGAAAGCTATATCAAGGACCGGGTCAAGGAGACGCCGCGCGGGCCGATCGGCGTCGTTACGATCGCCGGGACGATCGTCGACGGCAAGGCGCCCAACGGCACCGCCGGCGGCGACAGTATCGCCAAATTGATCGACGACGGGCTGCGAAAAGGCGGGCTGAAAGCGCTGGTCGTCCGCGTCGACAGCCCTGGCGGATCAGTGCTGGCGTCGGAGCGTATCCGCCAGGCGATCCTGGCCGCCAAGGATCAAGGTCTGCCCGTCGTCGTGTCGATGGGCAGCGTCGCCGCATCGGGCGGTTATTGGGTCTCGACGCCCGCCGACTACATCTATGCCGAGCCATCGACCATCACCGGGTCGATCGGCGTATTTGGTATCCTGCCCAGCTTCCAGGGGACGCTGGCCAAGCTCGGCATGGGCGCCGACGGCATCAAGACGACCCCGCTGTCGGGCGAACCCGACCTGCTTCGGGGCCCCTCGCCCGATGCCAGCCGGCTAATCCAGGCTTCGGTCGAGTCGATCTACCGCACGTTTTTGGGCGTGGTCGCCCAGTCGCGGCACAAATCGCCCGCCGATATCGACAAGATCGCCCAGGGGCGGATTTGGGACGGCGGCACCGCGCATCAGCTCGGCCTGGTCGACGGTTTCGGCGGCTTGCCGGAAGCGATTGCCAAAGCGGCCGAGCTTGCCAAGCTCGGCAAGGATGACCGCGATGTCCGCTACCTCGAACGGCCGCCGAGTTTCAAGGATGGCCTGCTCGAGATGCTGGCGTCGCAGGATCGCGACGACGACAGTGCGGGTCCTGCGGATGGCTTCGCAGCAATCGGTGGCCGTCCAGACCTCGAACTGGCGGCGATGATCGCCGACCTGCGCTCGATCCTGGCGGGTCCGCGGATCCAGGCGCGCTGCCTGGAATGCGGACCAGTCGCGCCGACCCAGCTGACCCGGCAGGATCAGGGCTTGCTCGCCGCGCTGGCGGCATGGTTCTGATTCGCCTCGCCCAGGAAGCCGACGCAGCCGCCATTGCAGAAATCTATCGGCCCTATGTCGAGGATAGCCGGGTCAGTTTCGAGGAAAAGGCGCCCGACGCCGCCGAGATGGCGCGGCGGTGCGTTGGCGACCGGCCCGGTTTTCATCCCTGGCTGGTTGCGGAAGAGGCCGGCCAGCTACTCGGTTATGCGAGCAGCTCGCCGTTCCGCGCCCGGCCCGCCTATCGCTGGAGCGTCGAGACCAGCATCTATCTCGCCGCTAATGCCCATGGCCGCGGGCTCGGCAAACAGTTGCTATCGACGCTGACCGACCTGCTCGAGCGGCAGGGCTATGTTACCGCGATCGGCGCGATCGCTTTGCCCAACGACGCCAGCGTCCGCCTCCACGAGGCCCTGGGCTTCGTCCACGCCGGCACCTATCGCGGCACCGGCTTCAAGCTCGGCCAGTGGATCGATGTCGGGCTGTGGCAAAAGGAACTGGCGCCGCGCGGTCCCGCGCCGGCCGAACCCCGGCCGTTTGCCGCGCTGTTCGAACCTAATGCATCCAGCCCAGGATCACACCGAACAGCGTGAATTGCAGCGTGTGATAGCCGCCGTTGATCAGCCACAGGGTAAGCGGGCGGTGTTCGAACAGATAACTGATGCCGAGGGACGCCGCGACCCAGCACAGGCCCGCCGACGCCCCGGCGCCGATCGCCGGCACCAGCCCGAAATTGCGCCCGAGAAACATCGCGAACACCAAAGCGGCGATCAGGCTGAGGACGAAAGTCAGGCCGAAAATCATCGCCATATTGCCGCTCTTCGCTTGCTCGTCGCTGAGGCCCGCGGCGCGCTGCCAGGGCTTGGCGAACAGCATCGGCGAATACCAGATGCCGCCCAGCGCTAACGAACTCACCGCGCACAGCAACACCGCAATCCAATTCACGTCCGGCATGATTATTCCCCCTTGTAATGGGCCAGTCAGGCGGCCCGTTCCTGTTGCATCAAAGCATCGAGGCAGCTGCGCAATTGCGCCACTGATCGATCAAAATAAGCGACGTCACGATAGGTGCGCGCCTGCATCACGCCGCCCTCCATCACGTTGAGCGCGAGCTCGGCGATGGCGCGCAGGTCAGTGCCGGGCGGAAAACGATGCGCGGCGTCGCCAAGCGTATTGGCAACCGCGCCGATCCAGGCGTCGAAATTGGCCGCGATTAGCGCCCGCACCGCCGGGTCGGGCTCGTGCAGTTCGAGCGCCAGGCTGCCGATCGGGCAGCCATATTCGCAATCGGTGGTGACAATGGCTCGGCGGTAACTGTCGAGCAAAGCGAACAACCGGTTGATCGGGTCGTCGACGCCGGCCCAGGCCGGTTCGAGCAGCATCGGCCCGATCCCGTCGCGATAGGCTTCGAGCACCGCCAGGAGCACATCCTGCTTGCCCGGGAAAAAATAATAGAGGCTGCCGCTGTTGACCTGGCTGCGGCTCAATAGGTCGGCGATCGAGGTCGAATTAAAGCCCTTGAGCCAGAACAGCTCCATCGCCGCTTCGACGATCCGCGCCCGTGTGCCCTTGCCGCCCATGATCGCTCATTAGTTGAACGTTCAATCAAGTCAAGTCGAGGGCTCTTTGCGCTGTCTTCGCCGCCGGATGGTCAACGGCAATTGAATCAGCGCCAATATGCTCAGCGCCAGCGCGACGATGGCGAAGCCAATGGTCAGCGGATTGTGGGCATCTTCGCGGGTCTTGAGGTCCATGATGTGGATACCCCACATCAAATCGTAGAATCGCCACCAGCCGGTGCGGCGGGCGACGATCGCGCCCGATCCCCCATCGACGTAGAAATGGGTGCCGTCATCCATTGCCACCCGCCACGCGGCGATCGGCCGGCGCAGTTCCATCGGTGGCGATTTGGGATCCGTCCGCGTCGCCGATTGGACCTTGGCCGCGCCCATATAGCGCGCGGTCACTTCGCGCACCGCGTCGGCGGCGGACAGCGGCGGCAGCATCGCGCCATTGGCGGGGTCGGCAAGCCGGGTGGACCCGTCGGGCAGCGTCACCACCCAGCGAATGCCGGCCGCGCGGCGTTCGAGCGTGAGGCCCTTGATTGCCACGCCGTCAATCCGCGGGATGGCGGGCGGCGTCGCCATCCGCATCGGCTTGGGCTCACTCAGCAAGCCTTCGCCGCGCACCTCCTCGATCGGCTTGGCAACCATCACCAGGCCGGTCACCACCCACAGCAGGATCGGCAGCCCGACGATCCAGCCGAGCCACACGTGCCAGCGGCGCAGACGTGATCGAACGGCCCCCACTAAATATGGATCGGCTTGCCGGTCACTGCCATCGCCGCTTCCTTCAGCGCCTCGGCGTGGGTCGGGTGGGCGTGGCAGGTGTAGGCGATGTCCTCCGAGGTCGCGCCGAATTCCATCGCCTGCGCCGCTTGGGCGATCATCGTCCCGGCGACCGAGGCGATCATCCACACCCCCAGTACCCGGTCGGTCTTGGCATCGGCGATCACCTTGACGAAGCCGTCGGTCTCGCGGTTGGTTTTGGCCCGGCTGTTGGCGAGCATCGGGAATTTCCCAACCTTGACCTCGCCATGCTCGCGCGCCTCTTCCTCAGTCAGGCCGACGCCGGCAATTTCGGGCATGGTGTAGACGACGCTGGGGATCACGTCGTGATTGACGATCCCGGTTAGCCCGGCGATGTTCTCGGCCACCGCGATGCCCTCGTCCTCGGCCTTGTGGGCGAGCATCGGGCCGGGAACCACGTCGCCGATCGCCCAAATACCCGGCACGCCGGTCTTGAAACTATGGTCGATGTCGACCTGACCCTTGGCGTTGACCTTGAGACCCGCCTTGTCGAGCGCCAAACCGTCGGTGTTGGGCCGCCGCCCGATCGATACCAGGACGACGTCGGCCTCGATCGTCTCTGCAGTGCCGCCAGCGGCGGGCTCGACCGTCAGCTTGACGCCCGCGCCTTCGACCTTTGCCCCAGTGACCTTGGTGCCGAGCCTCAGCTCGAAGCCCTGCTTCTTGAAGATTTTGTTGGCTTCCTTGCGCACCTCGGCGTCCATGCCGGGGAGGATCTGGTCGAGATATTCGACGACGGTGACCTTGGCGCCCAGCCGCAACCACACCGAGCCCAGCTCGAGCCCGATGACGCCGCCGCCGATCACGACCAGATGCTTGGGCACCTCGGCCAGTTCGAGCGCGCCGGTTGAATCGACGATGCGCTTTTGATCCACGTCCACACCGGGCAGCGGGGTGACCGACGAGCCGGTGGCGATGACGATATTCTTCGCTCGCACCGTTCGGTCGCCGACCTTGACCGTATCGGCGCTGGCGAAACTCGCGCGGCCCCTGAGCCACTCGACCTTATTCTTCTTGAACAGGAATTCGATGCCCTGGGTCAGGCCTTTCACGGCTTCCATGCGGCTGCCGTGCATCCCGTCGAGGTCGAGTTCGACGCCGCTCGCCTTGACCCCCCATTTGGCCATGGTGCCGTGGGCCGCTTCGTCGAACAGTTCGGACGCGTGGAGCAAGGCCTTGGACGGGATGCAGCCGACGTTGAGGCAGGTCCCGCCCAGCGTCTCGCGGCTTTCGGCGCAAGCGGTCTTGAGGCCGAGCTGCGCGGCCCGAATCGCGGCAACATAGCCGCCCGGCCCGGACCCGATCACCAGCACGTCGAAATCGTAATCAGCCATTCTCTACCTCGTTCCCCGGCGAAGGCCGGGGTCCAGCCCAAACAAATAAATCCTGGGCCCCGGCCTGCGCCGGGGAACAGCCAAATTAGAGGTCAATCAAAATTCGCGTTGGGTCCTCGATCGCTTCCTTGACCCGGACCAGGAAGGTCACCGCCTCGCGCCCGTCGACCAGGCGATGATCGTAGGTCAGCGCCAGATACATCATCGGCCGGGCGACGATCTCGCCGTCTCTGACCACCGGCCGCTCCTCGATCCGGTGCATGCCAAGCACCGCCGATTGCGGCGGGTTGATGATTGGCGTCGACAGCAGCGACCCGAACACGCCGCCATTGGAAATGGTGAAGGTGCCGCCCTGCATTTCCTCGAGGGTCAACGTCCCGTCCTTGGCCTTCTTGCCATAAGCGGCGATGGCTTGTTCGATCTCGGCGAAGCTCATCGCCTGGGCGTTACGAACGACCGGTACGACCAATCCCTTGGGCGCCGACACCGCGACCGAGACGTCGAGAAAGTCGTGATAGATGATCTCGTCGCCATCGATGCTGGCGTTGACCGACGGCACGTCGCGCGCCGCCAGCGCTACCGCCTTGACGAAAAAGCCCATGAAACCCAGCCGGATGCCGTGCTTCTTCTCAAACAAATCCTTGTAGCGGGCGCGGGCCGCAATCACCGCCGACATGTCGACGTCGTTGAACGTGGTCAGCAGCGCGGCGCTGTTCTGCGCTTCCTTGAGCCGCGTCGCGATTGTCTGCCGCAGGCGCGACATCTTGACGCGTTCTTCTTTCCTGCTCCCCGGCGCAGGCCGGGGTCCAGGAGCCGCAGGCTTTGCTTCGTCGGCGGCGGCGACTTTCGCCTCCGGCGCTTTCACCTCTGGTGTCGGCGCACTTTTCTGCGCTTCCGCCGCCGCCAGCACATCGTCCTTGGTCAGTCGCCCATCCTTGCCGCTGCCGCGGATTTTCGATGGATCGACGTGATGCTCAAGCACCGCCCGGCGGACGGCGGGAGACAGGGTCG
Organism: Sphingomonas sp.; assembly: GCF_031361285.1. Taxonomy (GTDB): domain Bacteria; phylum Pseudomonadota; class Alphaproteobacteria; order Sphingomonadales; family Sphingomonadaceae; genus Sphingomicrobium. The sequence goes on along the minus strand of NZ_JANMCO010000156.1, from coordinate 32,167 downwards.
TAATGGTGTCGGACGCTGGCGGCGCTTCAGCGGCGGTTTGCGTTTCCGTTGCGTGCGGCGCGTGGTCGTCGTTGCGCAACGCCGGGCTTTCGCCTGCACCAGCTGGGTTGGTCTTGGTCGAGTCCGCGCCCTGCTCGGCCGGCGTGGCAGCCGTTGCCGCACCGTCGTTGATCCGCGCGATCACCGCTCCGACCGCGACCGTTTCGCCTTCCTTGACCAAAGCTTCGCCGAACACGCCGGCGACCGGGGACGGGACTTCGACCGTGACCTTGTCGGTCTCGAGGCTGGCAATCGGCTCGTCGGCGGCGACCGCGTCGCCAGGCTGCTTGAGCCACTGCGCGAGCGTGCCTTCGGTGATCGACTCGCCGAGCGTCGGAACCTTAACGTCAGTCGCCATGATCATCCTTCACTTGCCGGCAACCGCCGCCGCGTCCGTCGGGCTGCTATGCCCCAGAGCGTCGGCGATCAAGGCCACCTGCTCGGCTGCGTGGCGTTTGGCGAGCCCGGTCGCCGGCGACGCGGACGCTTTGCGCCCGGCATAGCGCGGCCGCAGGCTCTTGTGCCCGGCGTCGGCAAGGCAGGTCTCCAGCAGCTCTTCGACGAACGACCAGGCGCCATTGTTCTTCGGTTCTTCCTGCGCCCAGACCAGCTCCTGGAGGCCCGGCATGGCCCGCAGCCGCTTGACCAGAGGTTCGGACGGAAACGGATACAGCTGTTCGACGCGCAGGATCTCGGTGTTCGCATCGTGGGCGAAGTCGGTCAGGGAGGCGTCCCGGGCTTCCATCAGCTCATAGGCAAGCTTGCCCGAGCATAGAACGAGCCGCTTCGTCTGGCCTTCGGCCGGGGGGTTCAAATCATTGAGGATGCGGCGAAAATGACTCTCGCCGGTAAAGTCGCTAAGCTTGGATACCGCAAGCTTGTTCCGCAGCAGCGATTTGGGCGTCATCAGGATCAATGGCTTGCGGAAATCGCGCCGCAATTGCCGCCGCAAGATGTGGAAATAATTGGCCGGCGTGGTGCAGTTGGCGACCTGCAGATTATCCTCGGCGCACAGCTGCAAATAGCGCTCCAGCCGCGCCGAACTATGTTCCGGCCCCTGCCCTTCAAACGCGTGCGGCAGCAACAGCACCAGGCCGCTGGCGCGCAGCCATTTTGCTTCTCCAGCGGCAATGAACTGGTCGATGATGGTCTGCGCGCCATTGGCAAAATCGCCGAACTGCGCTTCCCACAGCACCAGCGTTTTCGGGTCGGCGAGCGAATAGCCATATTCGAAGCCGAGCACGCCGAATTCCGACAACGGGCTGTCGCGCACTTCGAAGTGTCCGCCATCGATCTGGCCCAAGGGAATATATTTCTCGCCGGTCTGCTGATCGACCCACACCGAGTGGCGCTGGCTGAATGTGCCGCGGCCGCTGTCCTGGCCCGACAGCCGCACGCCCTGGCCATCGGCAACCAGGCTCCCGAACGCCAGCGCTTCGCCGGTCGCCCAGTCGACGCCGTCGCCGCTGGCGAACATCTGGGTCTTGGCGTCGAGGATGCGCTGGAGCGTCGGGTGAATGTGGAATCCGTCGGGCACCTGGGTCAGGATCTTGCCGAGCGTCGCGACTTCGTTGTCGCTGATGGCCGTTGCGGTGTTGCGGCGGCCCAGCACCGGCTCTTCCGGGGAGCCAAGACCCAGCCACCGGCCGCCAAACCAGTCCGCCTTGTCGGGCGAATAGGTCGCCGCGGACATGAATTCGCCCTCGAGATGATCGATATAATCCTTTGTGGTTTGGTCGACCCAGGCGGGATCGATCACCCGCTGATCGATCAGCTTCTGGCCATAGATTGCGCTGATCGGCGGATGCGTCTTGATCGCCGCATACATCAACGGCTGGGTGAAGCTGGGTTCATCGCCTTCGTTATGGCCGAAACGGCGATAGCACCACATGTCGATGACGATGTCGCGATTGAAGGTCTGGCGAAATTCGATCGCCATCTTGCAACACCAGGTGACCGCTTCGGGATCGTCGCCGTTGACGTGCAGGATCGGCGCCTGGATGCCTTTCGCCACGTCCGACGGGTAAGGCGACGAGCGCGCAAACTGCGGGCTGGTGGTGAAGCCGACCTGGTTGTTGATGATGAAATGGATCGTGCCGCCGGTTTCATATCCCGGCAGGCCGGAAAAGCTCAGGCACTCCCAAACCACGCCTTGGCCAGCAAAGGCCGCGTCGCCGTGGAGCAGGATCGGCAGGACCGAATCGCCTTGCTCGTCGCCCTTGATCGTCTGCGACGCGCGCGCCTTGCCCAGCACCACCGGGTCGACCGCTTCCAGATGCGACGGATTGGGCAGCAGCGACAGATGGACCGTGTTGCCGTCGAATTCGCGGTCCGATGACGTGCCGAGATGATATTTGACGTCACCCGACCCGCCGACGTCGGCCGGGTTGGTGGCGCCGCCGGCGAATTCGTGAAAGATCGCTTTGGCCGGCTTGCCCAAGACATTGGACAGGATGTTCAGGCGCCCGCGGTGGGCCATGCCGACGTCGATCTCCCCGACCCCGTACTGGCCACCATATTTGATCACCGCTTCGAGCGCCGGGACCGCGCTTTCGCCGCCATCCAGCCCGAACCGCTTGGTCCCGACATATTTGCGGGCAAGAAATTTCTCCCATTGCTCGGCATGGATGACCTTGGTCAGGATCGATTGCTTGCCTTCAGGCGTGAACTGGACGGTGTCTTCGGGGCGTTCAATCCGCTCCTGGATGAAACGCCGCTCCTCGACCTCGTTGATGTGCATATATTCAAAGCCGATGTGGCCGCAGTAAGTGCTGTGCAGCACCCGAACGATCTCGTGTACCGTCGCCTGCTCGAAACCGAGCACACCGCCGACCCAGATTCGCCGGTCGAGATCGGCGTCGGAAAAGCCATGAAAAGACGGCGTCAGATCGGCGGGGATGTCGCGCTTCGTCAGCCCCAGCGGATCGAGATTGGCGGCCAGGTGCCCGCGCACGCGGTAGGTGCGGATCAGCATCATCGCGCGGATCGAATCGTTGGCGGCGCGGCGGACCGCGTCCGGGTCGGCACCAGCCGCCTCGGCTCGCGCCTTCGATGCCGCGGCGATTGTCTCGATCACCGCGTCGGTCGGGTCGAGACCAATATTGAGCTCGTCGAGCTCGGCCAGCGGCCAGTTCGCCCGCGCCCAGCTCGGGCCTGTGTCCTTGTCGCGGCTGAGAACGTCCATTTCTTAACCCTTGAGAAGCGCTTTCAGCGTCTTTCCCAGCTCAGATGGGCTCGGCGAGACGGTTATTCCAGCCGCCTCCAGCGCCGCGATCTTGTCTTCGGCGCCACCCTTGCCGCCGGCGACGATCGCCCCGGCATGGCCCATCCGGCGTCCGGGCGGCGCGGTCAGGCCGGCAATGAAGCCGACCATCGGCTTGCGGCGCCCGCGCCTGGCCTCGTCGGCGATGAACTGCGCGGCGTCTTCTTCAGCCGAGCCACCGATTTCGCCGATCATGATCATCGCCTGGGTGGCGTCGTCGGCGAGGAACAGTTCGAGCACGTCGATGAAGTCGGTGCCGTTGACCGGGTCGCCGCCGATCCCGACCGCAGTCGACTGGCCGAGCCCTTCATTGGTCGTCTGGAATACGGCCTCATAGGTCAAAGTGCCCGAGCGGCTGACGACGCCGACGCTGCCCTTCTTGAAGATGTTGCCGGGCATGATGCCGATCTTGCATTCGTCGGGAGTCAGCACGCCGGGGCAATTGGGCCCGATCAGCCGCGACTTGGAGCCGCACAAGGCGCGCTTGACCTTGACCATGTCGAGGACCGGAATGCCTTCGGTAATGGTGACGATCAGCGGCACTTGCGCGTCGATCGCCTCGAGGATGGAATCGGCGGCGAACGGCGGCGGCACATAGATCACCGACGCAGTCGCACCGGTCGCTTCGACCGCTTGCTCGACGGTGTCGAACACCGGCAGACCGATGTGGGTCGATCCGCCCTTCCCCGGCGTCACGCCCCCGACCATCTGCGTCCCGTAAGCGAGCCCCTGCTCGGTGTGGAACGTGCCCGTCTCGCCGGTCATCCCCTGCGTGATGACCTTCGTGTTCTTGTCGACGAGAATGCTCACTCCACTGCCTTCGCTTTCCTAGTCAGTCGACCGCCGACAAAACCGACAACCGCCGGAATTACAAAAACAAGCACAATGGGATTTCCCGCCGCCAATCCCCAAAGCGGCAGCGCTACGAGTATTGCTAAGGCGATACACGTCAGGCCAAGCACGCGAGAGAAGAAGCTTGCGACCCCCGAAACAAGCGCAATCGCAGCAATCCAGAGAGTATCCGTCACGCAACGGCCTCTTTGGCCAGGCTGCCGTCAATCGCCTTGCACGCCACCAGCAGCTCTTTGACCGCGTCGACGCTGACATCGAAATTCTTGCGCGCGGCGTCGTCGAGCTGGATTTCGACGATTCGCTCAACGCCGCCGGCGCCAAGCACGCACGGCACACCGACGTAGAGATTGTCGACACCGTACTGGCCGGTGAGGTTGGCGGCGCAGGGCAGGACGCGTTTCTTGTCCTTCAAAAAGCTCTCGGCCATCGCGATCGCGGCGGTCGCCGGCGCGTAAAAAGCGCTGCCGGTCTTGAGTAAAGCGACGATCTCGCCGCCGCCGCCGCGCGTGCGCTTGACGATTTCGTCGATCCGCTCGCTCGTCGTCCAGCCCATCTTAACGAGGTCGGGGATCGGGATGCCGGCGACGGTCGAATATTCGACGATCGGCACCATCGTGTCGCCGTGGCCGCCGAGGACGAAGGCGGTGACGTCCTCGACGCTGACGTTGAACTCGTCGGCGAGGAAATGGCGGAACCGCGCGCTGTCGAGCACGCCGGCCATACCGACGACCATATTGTGCGGCAGGCCGGAGAATTCGCGCAGCGCCCAGACCATCGCGTCCAAGGGGTTGGTGATGCAGATCACGAAGGCCTTGGGGGCGTGGGTCTTGATGCCCTCGCCGACCGCCTTCATCACTTTCAAATTGATGCCGAGCAAATCGTCGCGACTCATGCCGGGCTTGCGGGCGATCCCGGCGGTGACGATGCACACATCGGCCCCGGCAATGTCGGAATAGTCCGAGCTACCCTTCAGCGTCGCGTCGAAATCATCGACCGGCCCCGCCTGCGAAATGTCGAGCGCTTTGCCTTCCGGAATCCCTTCGGCGATGTCGAACAGGACGATGTCGCCCAATTCGCGCATCGCCGCGAGGTGGGCCAGGGTGCCGCCGATCATCCCGGCGCCGATCAGCGCGATTTTCTTGCGTGCCATAAGCGATATCGGGTCCCTTGCGAGGTTGGAAGCCGCGCGGCGGCGCGGAGTTGAGCGCGCTCTAAACCGGCAGAGGGAGTCGGGCAACAGCCCTGAAAAACGTGCCGAGCGGTGAACCTTCTAACCTCGGCAAGCGTTCAATGGGGAAATTGGACAGGATAAAAACATGAAAAACATGCTGCTTATAGCCGGCGCGACCGCGCTCGGTCTCGCCGCTCCGGCCGGCGCCAAGCCAGGCAATGGTCACGGCAATTCCGCCCATTACCAGGGCAACCATGGCAAGGGCTCGTTGTACGGCTATGGCGCCGGTGGCTGCCCGCCAGGCCTCGCCAAGAAAAACAACGGCTGCCGCCCCCCGGGACAGGCGAAAAAGCTGTATAATATCGGCCAGCGTTTTCCTTCGAACTACGGCAATCGGTGGAGCTACAACCAGATTCCGTATAACCTTCGCAACCAGTACGGCTTCGACCAGAGCAACCGTTATTATTACGGGAATGGCTATCTCTATCAGGTCGATCCCAAGACCATGCTGATCGAGCGGGTCGTCAGCGCCCTGCTCCGCTAGGCGAGCGCCATCGTAATCAAGGGCCGTGTGGCATCGTGCCGCGCGGCCCTTTTCTTTGCGTTGCCGCCCATGCTAGCGGCCTTGGCGACGCACAGGAGAGTGGCCTTGGCCGAGTTTCGACTGCCGAAGAACAGCCGCATCACCAAAGGGCGCGCGCATAAGCCCGAGGACGGCACCCGGCTCAAGGCGTTCAAAATCTATCGCTACGATCCCGACAGCGGCGCCAATCCCCGCTTCGACACTTACACCATCGACCTCGACAAGACCGGGCCGATGGTCCTCGACGCGCTCATCCGGATCAAGAATGAGATCGACCCGACGCTGACCTTCCGCCGCTCGTGCCGCGAGGGCATCTGCGGGTCGTGCTCGATGAACATGAACGGCCGCAACGGCCTCGCCTGCACGACCGCGATTGCCGACATCAAGGGCGAAGTGCAGATCACGCCGCTGCCGGCGATGGACGTGGTCAAGGACCTCGTTCCCGACCTGACCCACGCGTATGCCCAGTATGCCTCGATCCAGCCGTGGTTGAAGACCACCTCGCCCGCGCCATCGAAGGAGCGGCTGCAGTCGCCCGCGGATCGCGCCAAGCTCGACGGCCTCTACGAATGCATATTGTGCTTCTGCTGCACGACCAGCTGCCCGAGCTATTGGTGGAACCAGGACCGCTTCCTGGGGCCCGCCGTGCTGCTCCAGGCCTATCGTTTCCTCGCCGACAGCCGCGACGAGGCGTCCGGCGAGCGGCTCGACGGCCTTGAGGATCCGTTCAAACTCTATCGCTGCCACACGATCATGAACTGCGCCAACGCTTGTCCCAAGGGCCTCAACCCGGCCAAAGCGATCGCCGAGACCAAAAAACTCATCGCGGAACGCGTGGCCTAGTGGCCCTGCCCGCCGGAGTAAGCGAAGATCCCGACCATCCGGGCTGGTACAGCTGGGGCGACTTCCCGCGCGGCAGCTTCGCCGCCGCGACCGGCAAATTGCTGTTCAAGCCCGACGGTGAGGGCCGCGCCCGTTGCCGCATGTTTCCAACCGAGGGCATGCTCAACCACGGCGGCTCGATCCACGGCGGCGCGGTGATGAGCTTCATCGACATGGCGATGTTCGCCGGCGGGCGCTGCGCCGGCATGGACGAAGGCCATTATGTGACCCTCGAATGCTCGGTCCGGTTCATTGGCCGCGGCCGCGCCAGCATCCCGCTCGATGCCGAAGTCACTCTGGTCAAGCAGACCCCGGGCGGGCATGTCTTCTTCAATGGCATTTGCGATCAGGACGGCGAGCCGACCCACAGTTTCTCCGGCACCCTGAAGCGCATTCGTACTCCCAACCGCCCGGCATGACCGGCCCAGTTGGGGCAGCCTATGCCGCGCTGGTCGCGGCGGGTGAGCTCAAGACCGATCCCGCGCAAGCCCGCGCCGTCGTGGCGCTCGACCGCTTGGCGGAGACCCTGGCCAACGGGCGCGGCGGCTTGCTCAAACGGTTACTCGGAGGGCCAGACGAGCCACTGGCCGGCGTCTATTTGTGGGGCGGCGTCGGCCGCGGCAAGTCGATGCTGATGGACCTCGCCTTTGATCATATCGCCATCGAGCCCAAGCGCCGGGTGCATTTTTACGCGTTCATGCTCGAGACCCACCAGCGGCTGCGCGAAGCGCGGATGAGCGAAGAAGGTGACCCGATCGACGCCGTGGCCGATCGCATCGCCGCCGAAGCACGGCTGCTCGCGTTCGACGAGATGATCGTCAACAACCCGGCCGACGCGATGATCCTGTCGCGCTTGTTCGAAAAATTGCTCGAACGCGGGGTCAAGATCGTCACCACCTCCAACCGCCCGCCCGCCGACCTCTACCAGGACGGCCTCAACCGCGAGCTGTTCCTGCCGTTCATCGACCTGATCAGCGAGCGCATGACGGTCGTCGCGGTCGACGGACCAACCGATTACCGGCTCGACCGCCTGGCGGGCGTCGCGGTGTGGCACGTGCCCAACGGACCGGCCGCCACCGCGGCTTTGTCGCGGGCGTTCTTCCAGCTGACCGATTATCCGGTCGAGGACCGCGCCAAAGTGCCATCGGCCGAGCTTGAGGTTGGGGGCGGGCGGACGCTCCACGTCCCCAAAAGCCTCAAGGGAGTCGCGGTGTTCTCGTTCCAGCGGCTGTGCGGCGAAGCGCGCGGCGCCGCCGACTATCTCGCCATCGCCCACCGCTATCACACCGTGATCATCGTCGGCATTCCGGTGATGGGCCCGGACCGGCGCAACGAAGCGGCGCGGTTCGTCACCCTGATTGATGAGCTTTACGAGCATAAGGTGAAATTGCTCGCGGCGGCCGAGGCCGAACCCGAGGGATTATACCCCCAGGGCGACGGCCGCTTCGAGTTCGCCCGCACCGTCAGCCGCCTCGAAGAAATGCGCAGCGCCGAATATCTTGCCGAAGGGCATGGCGCGCCGTAGTTTTCACCCAGCTTCTACCCGGAGAATGACCATGCGACGATTTGCCCTGCTGCTCGCCTGCCTTTCCGCCTCGGCCATGGCGGCCCCTGATCCCCGTACGGTCCCGACCAAACTCGCCCCCGCGTGGCAAGCGAAGACGCGCGATTTGTTCAAACAGGCGATCGAGATTCCCTCGGTTCATAACCGCGGCGAAACGCCGCGCATGGCGAAACTGTTGGCCGATCAGTTCCGCGCCGCCGGCATTGCCGAAGCCGACATTCACGTCATGCCGTACGAGGCGCTACCGGGCGACAAAACGGTTGCTCTGATCATTCGCTGGCGCTCGCCGAAAGCAACCAAAAAGCCAATGCTGATTCTCGGCCACATGGACGTCGTCGAAGCCAAGCGCGCGGACTGGAAATACGACCCGTTCGGGTTCCGCGAGGAAGGCGGCTATTTCCTCGGTCGCGGCACCAGCGACATGAAGAACGGCGACGTCGCAACGACCATGGCCGCGGTCAAATTGATGTCGCAGGGGTTCAAGCCGAACCGCGACATCATCTTCTTCTATAGCGGCGATGAGGAAACGATGGGCCGCGGCGCGACGCTTGGGTCGACCCAATGGCGCAATTTGACCGACGCCGAGTTCGGCCTCAACGCCGATGGCGGCTGCGGGTCCTACGATCGCGATTTCCGGCCGCTCGGCTGCGGCATTTCGACGGCCGAAAAGACTTTCCAGACCTATTTCTTCACGACTCATAATCCCGGCGGACACAGCTCGCGTCCGCGCCCGGACAACGCGATTTACGACCTGGCCGACGCCTTGAAGGCGCTCCAGGCGCACCGCTTCACGCCGATGATGAACGACACCAGCCGCGGTTATTTCGGCGAACGCGCCAGGCAGGAGGGGAATAGTGCGTTGGGCCAGGCGATGCGGCGCTGGCTCGCCGATCCCAATGACGGCGCCGCGGCCGACGCGATCGAAGCCAATCCGCTCGAGGTGGGGCTGACGCGGACGCGCTGTGTGGCGACGATGCTCCAGGCGGGCCATGCCGACAATGCGCTGCCGCAAACCGCGCAGGCGACGGTCAATTGCCGGATCATGCCCTCGGTCGAACCCAAGGCGGTCCAGGTCGAGCTGCAGCAACTCGCCGGACCCAAGGTCACGGTTACGCCCGACCCCAATTACATTGGCCAGCCGACCCCGCCATCGCCGCTGCGGCCCGATGTATTGAAGGCCGTCACACGCGCGATCCAGGCCATCCACGGCCCGCAAATGCACGTGACGCCGATCATGTCGACCGGCGCCAGCGACGGCAGTTTCTTCCGCGCCCAGGGAATTCCGGTTTACGACGTCGATGGCAGTTGGGGCATTTCACCCGACGACGAGCGCGCCCACGGCCTCGACGAGCGCCTGCCAGTCCGCGCGATGTACGACGATGTCGTACATTGGGAAATGATCCTGAGCGACCTCGCGGGGAAATAGACGGGCACTTGACCGCCGCTTGGCAAAGGCTAGCGTCGCCAAATTCTTGGGAGGAAATCCATGCGCAAAATCGCCGCCATCCTGCTTGCCTGCCTGCCCGCCGCCGCGCTTGCCGCACCGGCCAAGCCGGCGCTGACGCCGGCCCAACGCGCCGCGACGCACGCCATGTTCGAGCATGTGATCAACACGCCGACGGTGATCGGCCGCCACAATGTCCCGGGCATGGCGCAGTTTGTCGCCGACCAGTTCACGGCGGCGGGCTTTCCCGCCGCCGACGTCCACGTCATGCCCTATCATACCGGCAGCGCGACCACCGGCGAGGATGATACCGCCGCGCTGATCGTCCGCTGGCGCGCCGCGGGAACGCCCAAGTCGCGCCCGATCATGCTCATGGGCCACATGGACGTGGTCGAGGCCAAGCGCGAGGATTCGACCACCGATCCGTTCGTGCTGACCGAAAAGGACGGCTATTATTATGGTCGCGGCACGATCGACATGAAGGACGGTATCGTCGGCATTACCCAGGCGATGATCAATCTGAAGGCGGCCGGCTTCAAGCCCAAGCGCGACATCGTCGTGCTGTTCACCGGCGATGAAGAGACCAACGGCATCGGCGCCAACAACGGCGCGAGCCAGTGGCTGCCGCTGCTCGGGCACCCTGAATATGGACTCAATGCGGACGGCGGCGGCGGCGGGTTCAACCCCGATGGGACCAACGCCGGCTTCACCATGCAGACCGCCGAGAAAACCTTCGCCGGCTACACGTTGACGGTCCGCAACCGCGGCGGCCATTCGTCCAAGCCGCGCAAGGACAATGCGATCTTCAGCCTGGCCCACGCGCTCGACCGGATCGAGGCCTATCGCTTCACGCCGATGCAGAGCGAGACGACGCGGGCCTATTTCTCGGCCCGCGAAAAGATGGAGAAGGGGCCGCTGGGCGATGCGATGCGCGCGTGGCTCGCCAAACCCGATGACGGCGCGGCCGCCGACGCCGTCGAAGCCAGCGAAAGCGAGGTCGGCCTCACCCGCACCCGCTGCGTCCCGACCCGGCTGTTCGCCGGCCATGCCGACAATGCCCTGCCCCAGCTCGCCACGGCAATGATCAACTGCCGGATCTTCCCCGGGACCGACCCCAACGCGATCCAGGCCGAGCTCACTCGGGTCGTCGCCGATCCCGAAGTCGTCGTCAGCCGCAACGACAATTATGTTTCGTCGATCAGCTCGCCGCTGCGGCCGGACGTCACCGGCGCCTACACCCGCGCGGTGCAGACGCTTCACCCTGGCATGGCGGTGTTCCCCGAAATGTCGACCGGAGCGAGCGACGCGCGCCCGTTCCGGGTCGCCGGGATCCCGGTCTATGGCACCAATGGCGGCTGGGTCGTCGTCCCGATCGATTTCCGCGCCCACGGCAAGGACGAGCGGCTGCCGGTCGAATCGCTCTACGACAATGTCGTCCACTGGCAGCTAATGCTGACCGACCTCGCCGGGAAATAGATCAGGCCGACGCTAGGTCTTTCGCGGCTGCCAGAACCTCGGCCGCGTGGCCGGGGACTTTGACCTTGCGCCATTCGCGCAAGATCCTTCCGTCGGCGCCGATCAAATAGGTCGCGCGCTCCATCCCCATATATTTGCGGCCGTACATCGATTTTTCGACCCAGGTGCCGAACGCGTCGGAGATGCGACCGTCTTCGTCGGCGACGAGCGGCACGGCGAGATCATATTTGGCGATGAACTTGTCGTGCTTGGTCATCGGGTCGCGCGAGACACCGATGACCCGCACGCCAGCCGATTTGAACGCGCCGGCCAAAGCGGTGAAATCCTGCGCCTCGCGGGTGCAACCCGACGTATCATCCTTGGGGTAGAAATAGAGCACGACCCGCTGGCCCGGCGCGGCGAGATTGGTTTCGACGCCATCGCTGGCGGTTAAAAGAAGTGCCGGCGCATGATGAGATTGGGTCATTCCGATGGTCCTTTGATGGCCTGCCATAGCGCGGCGATGCTTTGCCGGGCGGCGGCATGTTCGGCAAGTAGATGCTTGGTATCCGGCGCTCCGCACACTGCGGCAACCAACTCCCAAGTCTCTGGAATCGGGTCACTTCCTTCGGGCGAAACCAGCCGCATCATGACCAGCATTCGCGTTAGCAAACGTTGTGCTTCGATAATGTTTGTATCAAGCAATTCAGCTTCGGCGAGCTGCTGCACGGCGGCGTCGAGCCCCGGATCAAGGCCAATGTGGCGTGTCAGCTGCAGCACATGGACGGCGAATTCGAGATCGACCAGCCCGCCCGGACCGAGCTTGACGTCATAGGCGCCGGCGAGCACTTTATGGCGCGCGATCTCGACGCGCATGGTGGCGGCATCGGCCGCGACCTTCGCGGCGTCGCGGGGCTGATTGAGGATTTCCGCGACCAGGCCGGACGCTTGCGCGCGCGCCGCATCCGAGCCGAACACCGGCCGCGCGCGGCACAGCGCCATATGCTCCCAGGTCCACGCCTCCTGGCGCTGGTAAGCAGCGAACGCATCGAGCGACACCACCAACATGCCCTTGGCGCCTTCCGGACGCAGGCGCGTGTCGACATCGTACAACGGCCCGGCAGCGGTCGAAACACTGAGCGCCGCCGTCACCCGGCTGGCCAGCCGGTTGAAGTAATTGGCCGGGCCCAGCGGCTTGTCCCCGTCGGAAACCAAATCTGGCGCGCCAGTATGCAGGTAAATGAGGTCGAGGTCGGACGCATGGGTCAGCGCGCAGCCACCGAGCCGGCCGAGGCCGAGGATCACCAGCTCGCCGCCTGGAATCCTGCCATGCACGCTCTCGAATTCGCGCACCGCGGCGTCGGCGAGCGCCAGCAGCGCGCCTTCGGCGACCCGCGCATAGCCGGCGGCAACGGCCAACGGATCGCTGCGCAAGTCGATGAGCTGCACGCCGAGCGCGAAACGACGCTCATTGACCAGCCGGCGGACCCGGTCGAGCGCGACGTCATAGGGCTGCCCGCGCATGGCGTCGGTCAGGCTGGCGGCAAATTCCTCCACTGAAGGCGGCGGATCGAAGCTCGAGGCGTCAAACAGGCCTTCGAGCAGCTCGGGCCGCCGCGCCAGCTGGTCGGACAAGGCCGGGGCATAAGCGAGGATCTTGGCCAGCAGCAGGCCCAATTTGGGCCGCGCTTCCAGCAGCCGGTAGAGATTGATCCCGCTCGACAGCCGCTCGACGATATCGGTGAAGCGATTGAGCGCATGTTCCGGGTCGGGCCCGGCGGCAATTGCGGCGAGCAGGCCCGGCAGCATCGCTTCAAACGCGGTCTGCGCCGCCGGCGAGCGCAACGATCGCGCCCGCCCCGATCGCAAGCCGCCGATGCGCAGCGCCGCCATGGCCGGATCATTGAAACCGATCGTGCGCAGTTCACCCAGCAAAATGTCGGGATCACTCGACAGCCGCCCGCTGGATTTCGGCGCCAATCCGTCAAACAGGGTTCCGGCGCGCTCGACATGGGGCGTCAGCAAATTCAGCAATTCGGCGCCATCGTCGAGCCCATGGAGCCGCGCCAGCCGATCCAACGCCTCGCTGTCGGCGGGCACCGTGTGGGTCTGCGCATCCTCGATCATCTGCGCCCGGTGCTCAATCGTCCGCAGCAACCGGTAGCCGTCGGCCAGTGCCGCCGCGTCCTTCGGATCGAGGCGACCGGCCTTGGTCAGGGCCGCCAACCCATCCATGGTCGCCGGCGCGCGCACCGAGGGATCGCGGCCGCCGTGGATCATTTGCTGGATCTGGGTGAAGAACTCGATCTCGCGGATGCCGCCACGGCCGCGCTTGAGATCGTAACCGGGACCCAGGCGCCCGCCCTGGGCAAAATGATCGCGAATCCGCGCCGAAATCTGCCGAATGTCGTCGATGACCCCGAAATCCAGCGAGCGGCGCCAGACAAACGGCTCGATCGATTGCAAGAAATGCCGGCCAAGCGCCAGGTCGCCGGCCGCGGCGCGGGCGCGGATGAACGCCGCCCGCTCCCACGGCAAAGCGGAGGATTCGTAATGCGAAATCGCCGCGTTCACCGGCAGCGCGATCGGCGTCACTTCCGGCGACGGCCGCAAGCGCAGGTCAACCCGCGCGACATAGCCATCGGCGGTGCGCTTCTGGAGGATTTCGATCATTCGCCGGGCGACGCGTACCGCCGCCTCGCCAGCGTCGTCGCGTTCCCGTCGGGCCAGCTTGGCAGGATCGAACAGCAGCAACAGGTCGACGTCCGAGGAATAATTAAGCTCGCTGCTGCCGAGCTTACCCAGCGCGATGACCGCGAAGCCCTCGGGACGGGCGCCGACGACCCGCTCGCCAACCGCTGCGGCCAAGGCGCGCTCGATCGCTTGGTCGGCGAACTCGGAGAGGCATTGGGTGACGTCTTCAAGAGCAAGTTCGCCCGACAGGTCGCCAAGCGCGACCGCCAAGGCGAGCCCCAGGCGGGCCCGGCGAAGCTCGACCTCGACCGGTTTGCCACCCGGTTCCAGCGCCGCCGCAATGGCCGCGCGACTGCCCTTTTGCATAAAAATCTCGGCAAGGTCGGGGCGGGCGTCCAGGGATTCGCGCAAGAACGGCGAAAAGGCGCGGGCTCGCGCCGCCGCATTCTGCCGTTTATCGGTCCCTTTCGCGATCGCCATCAGCCCTTTTGGCACGTTCGGGAGCCGAAACGGACGCAACTTCCCAAGCCCGCCATCGTTCTCTCTTTAGTGAACATAGAAACTGAACAGAAAAAAGCGCCGGAATGCCCCATGGATCGTAGAATCATTCGTGTCGACTTTCCGCTCGCTCATGCCGGCATCACTGCCGCTCTTCGCCGCGCGTTCGAGGCGGCGGCGGCGGAACCGTGCGACCGCGATTTCGCCGAGCTCCTGAGGCAGCTGAACTAACCACCGGCAACACTCGGTCACCCGCGAGCCTAACGGTCGCGGCTGAGTTCCTCGACCTGTCCCATGATCGTTTGCAGCGCCGATTTGTTGGGGTCCGACGGATGCTGACGGCGCGAGGGCATTTTGTTGCTCGACAATAAGCTCTCCAGCGCGACCCGGCCGCGGGCTACGCGGCTTTTGATCGTGCCGACCGCACAGCCGCAGATTTCCGCCGCTTCTTCATAAGCAAAGCCACCGGCACCGACCAGGATCAACGCCTCGCGTTGCGGTTGCGGCAGATGCATCAGCGCGCGCTGCATATCGCCCAGTTCGATATGCTTGTCCTGGCTGGCTGGAGCAGCGAGGATTTTCGACGCGGTGAGCTCATCCCATTCGCCCTTGAAGCGGGCGCGGCGCATCTGGCTGAGGAACAGATTGCGCAGGATGATGAAGGTCCAGGCGCGCATATTGGTCCCGGCCTGGAAGCGCAGCCGGGCGGCCCACGCCTTGAGGAGGGTTTCCTGGACCAAATCGTCGGCGAGATCGCGGCTGCCCGAAATCGAGCGGCCAAATGCCCGCAGATGGGGGATCACCGCCCCGAGTTCTTCCTTGAAATCGGCATCGGACAGCGGAATGGTTTCGACCGGGACGTCCGAATCCATTACATCTTGAGGTTCGTCGACCACTAAATCCCCGCCCATTGAATGCGCGCCGGTGCGCTGCTGTTGTCAAACCCTAACATCAATCGACATTGCCGCAGAATGTATGGCTCATCCGGCGACGAACAAGATGATCGCGAACAGGACAATCACCAGGCCGGTGCCGATGACAAGGACATAGCGCGTCATGTGCGGCGTTGAGCCAGCCCGCGCTTCAGTTGTCGTCAAATGCTCAGGATGCTCGGCCATTATGGTCTCGTCACGAATGGAACTTTCGCGGGCCAACGCGCCCGGCAAGCCCATGTTCCCTATGCCGGCGTCCTAGCTGGCTGGGACCGTCGCCGCGTCAAAGAACAGGGCCTGGGCAATCGCCGCCTTTACCGTCGAGCGTTGGAACGGTTTGGTGATGAGGAAGGTCGGCTCGGGCCGCGTGCCGGTCAGCAGCCGCTCGGGAAAGGCGGTGATGAAAATCACCGGGACCGAGAATTCGGCAAGGATGTCTTTGACCGCATCGATCCCGCTCGAATCATCGGCCAGCTGGATGTCGGCAAGGACCAGGCCCGGCGGGTGCGAACGCGCCTGCGCCACCGCTTCGTCGCGGGTGACAGCGACGCCGGTGACATTGTGCCCGAGGTCGCGGACGATGGTTTCGATATCCATCGCGATGATCGGTTCATCCTCGATGATCAGCACGTCGGCGAGCGTTTGCCGCTCGATTTCGCTCAACGCCTCGGCGACCAGCGAATCGACGTCCTTGGGAGTGGCGCCGATCAGATACGCGGTGTCTTCCGACGAAAAACCCTCAAGCGAGGTCAGCAACAGCGCCTGGCGCGACAACGGCGTGATCCGCGACAGGCGCGCATGGGCAATGCCCTCGCTGCCGGAGAAGCTGCGCGACGGTTCTTCGCCTTCCTCGATGTTGGCGGTCGACCAAATCGCATGGAAGGTGCGGTAAAGGCCGAGGCGAGCATCGACGTCGCGGGGAAATTCGTCCGGTTCGGCGACGATTGCTTCGAGCGCGGCGCGGACGAAGGCGTCGCCGTGAGCCTGGCTCCCGGTCAGCGCGCGCGCGTAACGGCGAAGGAAGGGCAGATGCGGGGCAAGTTCCTGGCCAAGCGACATAAGGGAAGGCTCTCCATGATCTTTATTCGGTTGGCCGCTCTTTGAGCGCGCGTCAGAATTGTTGCAACCCACCCAAGGATACCCCGTGGCCGTTGTGCACCGCTGCACGAAGAAGTGAACGGACGCCGGAACAAAGCATCGGCGAGTTGGTTTCCTTGGCGGCTAAGTAGAATCATCGGCACTGTGTATTGCCGCCGAGAAGGCTTGGGCCGGGCATTTTGCAGCTGATCGACCCAATGAATCGGCCCGTTGCGCGGATTGTCCAAGATTGTATGAGCGCGCTGGGACCCGCGCGAGGGGGGACGAGAGTTTGAGTGGCAGTCAAAGCGAGTCGCACGGGATCAAAAAAAATAAGCGCTCCAAGGCGACAGGCGCCAAGGACGGGTCGCGGGACATTGCTGGGCCGCGCGACAAGGTGGCGCGCAAGCATCGTTCGGCCGACCTCGGCCGAGCCCTCCGGTCAGTTTACGATGATACATTGCGCGAATCCGTCCCCGACGATTTTCTCGATCTCCTCGGCAAGCTCAGCTGATTCCCATTTAGCCAACCGCGTGGCGGCCACGACATGACCAGCACTGCCCAGCGCTTTGCGGCCTTGCCGACGGCGGCCAAATTACTGTTGATCCTCAGCGCCGTGCTGCTGCCGATCGGGCTGGCGCTGATCTGGGTCGCGAACAGCGGCATCCAGACGGCGGACACCGCGTCGCGCGGGCGCACCGACGATCAGGCGAGGGCCGCAGGTCGCGCCATCGAAAGCCTGATCGCGCGCAATGCCCTGGCCTTGCGGATCGCCGCCAATGGCGCGCTCGCCGCCGGCCCGACCGGCGCCTGCGAAAGGGCCCAGCGGTCGCTGGCGGTGGCCCCCGCGGTGGCGCAGCGGTTCGAGCTCGACAGTGCCGACGGCACGCCGTTGTGCGTCGTCGGCGAAGTTCCCGCGCCCAGCGAGCTCCCGCTCGTCGCGCCGGGCGCGATTCGGCTCCGGATCGCGCCGACGCTCGATGCGCTGATCCTGCGCGTCGGCGTCATCGGCGGCATGGCCACCGCCGCCATTCCCGCGGCCGAAATGCGCACCGCGGCGCTCGAGCTCAATAGCGACATCGAATCGCTGGTGATCCGCGACGGCACACGTCAGCTGCGGCTGATCGAAGGCGGGGCGACAACCGACGACGATCGCGGGCATTCCTATAGCCAATGGCCGCTGGGTAACGGACAGCTGGTCACCCGCATCGGCGCCAAGGTACCGCTGATTACCACTATGGACCGGCTGATGCTGCTGCTGCCCTTGCTGATGTGGGTGATGGCGGCGCTGATCAGCTGGCTGATCGTCACCCGACTGCTGATCCGCCCGTTGCGCCGGCTCGAGCGCGCCGTCATGAGCCTCCAGCCCGGCGAAAGCGCCATGCTGCCGGACAAGCTTGGCCCGGCGACCGAAATCCAGGAGCTGCGCGATGCCTTCGCCCGCGGGCTAGAGCGGATCGAACTGTCGGAGCGCGAGATGGCCGACGCCCTCGACGGTCAGCGACGGCTGGTGCGCGAAGTCCACCACCGGGTGAAGAACAACCTCCAGGTCGTCGCCTCCTTGCTCAACATCCACGGCCGGACCGCGGGAACCCCGGAAGCACGATCGGCCTATGACGCGATCGGCCGCCGGGTCGGGGCGCTGTCGATCGTCCACCGCAACCATTTCGCCGAGATGGAGGAGAATCGCGGGATTGCGCTGCGCCCGTTGCTGTCGGAGCTTGGCGCCGAATTGCGCGGCGGCGCGCCCGAAGCCGCCCGCGGCCTGGTCATCGATCTCGACCTCGAAACCATCCACACCACCCAGGACGTCGCCGTATCGGTCGCCTTCCTGGTCACCGAGATCATCGAATATGCGATGCTCAACCGCCCCGACGAACCGGTCGAAGTCTCGCTGCGCCGAACCAGCGAACTGACCGCGCGGCTCGAACTGAGCAGCCCGGTGCTGGTCCCGGATGACGCCGAAGCGCCCGACAAAAAGCAATTCGAGCGGGTGATCAGCGGCCTCGCCAAGCAATTACGCTCGACACTGGAGCGGAAACTCGGCCGCTACAGCGTGGATTTACCTGTTTTTCCAACGCCTTGAGCCGGGCAGAAATTTGTTTCAGGGCCGTTGAAAAAAAAGTTCCGGAACTCGGAACCGTCGCTGAAGGCGATACGTTTAAGTCTTCGGATAGCGACCTTTTGCCCCCCGCTCTCGCTATCCGCTTAAATGGGCCCGGAACCGCCTACCCTCCCCCCCCCGGTGGCGTTTCCGGGCCCTCACTTGTCTGGGCCCCCTGCACATCATTGGTTGAGTTAGCGTTTGGCGCCGATGCGCCAGCGCGGCGCGCCGCACGCCAATGGGTCAGGCGGATCGCCAGGATGGCGAATTCGTAAAGCCCGTAGAGCGGCACCAGCAGCAGCAGCATCGACACCACGTCGGGCGGCGTCAGCACCGCCGCGACCGCCGCCGAGCCGACCACCGCATAGCGGCGCGACTTGACCAATTGCTCGCGGGTGACGATCCCGGCCCGCTCGAGGATCATCAGCAGCACCGGGAGCAGGAAAGCGACGCCAAACCCGAACAGAAACCGCATCACGAACGACAGATAATTGCCAACGCCGGGCAGCGCCTCCTGCTGCACCCCGCCGATATTGCCCTGGTAGCTCAATAGGAAATGCAGCGCCCACGGCATCGCCAGGAAATAGGCAAAGCTCGCCCCGGCCGCGAAGAAGAAGGGGGTCATCAGCAGGAACGGCAGGAATGCCTTCTTTTCTTTGACATACATGCCCGGCGCGACAAACCGCCAGATCTGCGTCGCCAGCACCGGAAAGCTGATCATCAGCGCGGCGAAAAAGGCGACTTTCACCTCGACGAAAAACGCTTCGAAAATGTCGGTGTAAATGAGCTTGCCCTGCCCCGCCTTTAGCAGCGGCTGGACCAAAATCGCGAAGATTGGCCGGGCGAAATAGAGGCAGGTGAAAAACGCCACGGCCAGCGACGCGGCGCACCACAGCAAGCGACGGCGAAGCTCGATCAGATGGTCGAGCAGCGGCGCCTTGCGCTCGTCGATGTCGCGGATCACGGCAGCGGCCGCTGATCAAGCGGTGTCGGGTCGTCGTCGGGCGCGGCCGGTGCCTCGAGCGGTAGCGGCGGTTCGTTGTCCGAATAGCCCGATGGGTTGGGCAGCGCGGTCATCACGGGCTCGGGATAATCGCCGTCGGTGGGGTGGGCGGCGATGATCCGCTCATTTTCCTCGCGCCACTTGCGATCCATTTCCTCGAGCTCGGCTTCGCGGATGACATTTTCGACCCCGGCGGTGAAATGGCGCGCATAGCCGCGGATCTGGCCGACCCAGCGGCCGACCGTCATCATCGTGCGTGGCAATTCCTTGGGCCCGATGAACAGCAGCGCCAGGACCGCGACGACAATCAGTTCGGAAGAGTCGACGCCGAACATCGACGAAGCGGCTTAGTGCGCGCTGTCGTCGGTCGGCGGCGGCGGGGCAGACGTCGGATCGGCGGCGCGCGGCTGCGGCGTGACGTCGATCGGCGGCTGCTGTTGCGGCGGGATTTGCCGCTGTTCGGCCGCGTGCGGCTTGTCCTCGTCGGCCATGCCAGCCTTGAAGCTCTTCAAGCCCTTGGCGACGTCGCCCATCATCGATGAGAAGCGATTGCCGCCGAACAGCAGCAGGATGAACAGGCCGAGGATTAGGATATGCCAGAGGCTGAAACCGCCCATGTAAATACTCCGGACTTAAGGAACTGCCCCTTCTTAGTCCTCCTCGTCGCCGCTTTCCAGTTGCAGTTGCAAGCTGCCTTCGTCGAGGGGGTCGAGCAGGCCGGCGGCCTTCAAATCGTCGATCCCCGGCAAGTCACGGCGCGAGCCCAGCCCGAAATGCGACAGGAACTCCGCCGTGGTGGCGTAAAGCAACGGCCGTCCCGGCCCTTCGCGGCGGCCGGCGGCGCGGACCCAGCCGGCGTCCATCAGCACGTCGATCGTCCCCTTGGAGATTTGCACGCCGCGGATCGCCTCGATCTCGGCCCGGCTGACCGGCTCGTGGTAAGCGATGATCGCCAGCGTCTCGGTCGCCGCCCGCGACAATCGCCGCGGCTCCTCGCGGGTGCGGCGGAGCAGATGGGCGAGGTCGGGCGCGGTCTGGAAATGCCAGCGCCCGCCGCGCTCGACGAGTTCCAGGCCGCGACCGGCATAATGTTCGGCCAATTGCGCCAGCGCCGCGCCGACGTCGCCTTCGCCGGCATATTCGGCGATATCCTCGGGGCTGAGCGGGGTGGCCGAGGCGAACAGGGTGGCCTCCACGGCGCGGACAAATTCCTCCATCACGCGGTCCGCAGCAGGATTGGCGCGAAGGCGGCGTCCTGGGCGATGTCGACCCGCCCGCGCCGCCCGAGCTCAAGCGCGGCGACGAAGCTCGACGCCAGCGCCGAGCGGCGGAATTGCGGGTCCTGAGTCGGCGGCAGGAACGCTTCGAGCTCGGTCCAGTCGAGATGCACGCCGAGCATCCGCCCGACCCGCTCCAACGCTTCCTCCAACGTCATCACCGATCGCGGGTGGATGACATGCAGCGGCGGCGTCGCCCGCGCTTTGACCGTGCCATAGGCGGCGAACAGGTCGAACGGGCGGGCGTGCCAGGCCGACGAGCGGATCAGCCGCAAGCCTTCGGGCGCACCGCGAACGAAGACGTCGCGGCCGATGCGGTCACGGCCCAGCAGCCGCGCCCCGGCGTCGCGCATCGCGTCGAGCCGCTGGAGCCGCAATTGCAGCCGCAGCGCGATCTCCTCGGCGCTGGGATCGGCTTCCGGGTCCTTGGGCAGCAGCAGGCAGGATTTCAAATAGGCCAGCCACGCCGCCATGACGAGATAATCGGCGGCAATCTCGAGCTTGAGCGCCCGTGCCTCGGCAATGTACGTCAGATATTGTTCGACCAGTTCGAGGATCGAGATGGCGGCAAGGTCGACCTTCTGCGCCCGCGCCAGCGTAAGCAGCAGGTCAAGCGGCCCCTCCCACCCATCGATGTTGAGGGTCAGCTCGTCCTCAGGAGCCATCGCCAGGTCGAAAGTGTCGGATTCCATCGCCCCACCCTGTCATTGCGAGCGAAGCGAAGCAATCCAGCGGAGATCCGGGCAGCGCCGCAATTTGCATTCAAGCAATGTCCGCTTTCGACCCATTGCGGACACTAGCGTTTCGTCGATCCGGGATGCGACCGTCGCTATAGGCAATCCCAAAGCGGTCGATCGTAACGATCTCATAACGAAGCCGTTCATTTGAAAGACCGGGATCCCCGACTTGTCGGCCACGATTTCGGCACGGCCAGCGAAGAAGCTTTGACTATCCCAAGCAGTGTATTATAATACCAATACAGTATGCCGAACATGATTTACGAGCCAAGCCCGCATCGAGGGTGGTTGCCTTTGGTTTGGCTTGCCCCGGTCATATGCATCTTGCTGGTCGGTCTTTCGAGCGTTCCAATCGACTTTCTCATGGAGCATTGGGGCTTGGTCAATGCCAAGGGCGATCCGCTGACCGCGCTGGCCTTCTGCCTTTTCCTCCTGCTGCCGTTCGCGTTCATGGCCGCGGCAACTTACGCATGGTCCCGTTACGTCGAGCGTCGCGGACTGGAGACCCTGGGGCTTACCGGGTCCGGCCGGCTGCGAAAGTTCCTGGGCGGCTTAGGCATCGGCATTGCGATGATAGGTCTCGCGATTTTGGCAATCTGGCTGGCTGGCGGCTATCGGGCTGAGGCGAGTTTTCCGGCATTCGCCTCAGCTTCGTCTCTTTTCTGGATCGCGTTCCTTCTGCCCTGTTTCGCCTTCCAGTCGAGCGTCGAGGAATTCATCTTTCGCGGCTGGCTTCTCTCATCCGTCACTAGAAGATGGAACCTCGTCGCGGGGATTGTCGCGACCTCGCTTGCATTTACGTTTCTCCATTATTCCCCGCACCAACCCCTGCGGGTGACCTGCCTCTCATTCCTCTTCTCGGTCTTCGCTTGCGGCTGGGCGCGCCGCGCCAATAGCATTTGGGGGATCATGGGCTGGCATGCCGGATGGAACTGGTCTGCCGGCGTTGGATTCGGTGTACCTATTACGGGGCTGGATGTTCACCTTCCGGCCCTGCTTGAGAAACTCGTACCGATCGGGCCCGATTACCTAACAGGCGGATTCGATGGTCCGGAGGGCAGCGTCCTGACCCTGGCCATGTTGGTTATCGCCAGCCTCTCGGTGTTCGCTCTACCCGCGAACGAGCCGCCTGAGCTGGTCGCGCCAGGGGCGTAGGCCGCCTCCAGTTACCTCGCCTCGCGCAATGAGGCGCGTGGATTGCGGTGATTCCTGGATCCATCACTGTGCTGACGCAAACGCGGCAATCCGAATTGGATGCGCGGCGCAAAGTCAATTCAATTCACCGATCTGCCCAACGGCGGGGTTTCGCTCCCAATGACGTCTAGGCCAGCGCCAGCAGCGCGTCCCTTTTCGCCACCGCTTCGGCGAAGTCGGCGCCGTCGTCGGCGGTGAGGACGGTGGCCATCGCCCGTGCCAAACGCGCCTCACCGTCGGCGCTCATCGCCGGTACCGCGCCCGCGACCGCGACCATTTCTTCCAGCTTGCCCGAACAATGGAGCGCGACGTCGCAGCCTGCGGCCACAACCCCCGCGGCGCGCTCGCCAAAATCGCCCGACAGCGCTTCCATGCCGAGGTCGTCGCTCATCAGCCAGCCCTCGAAGCCGATGCGGCCGCGGATGATGTCGGCGATCACCGTCGGCGACAAGCTGGCGGGCCTTGTCGCGTCCCAGGCGGTGTAGACGACGTGCGCGGTCATCCCCATCGGCGCCGCGCGCAGCCGCTCGAACGGTTCGAGATCGATTTCCAGTTCCTCGGCACTGGCGGTGACCACCGGCAGCTCCAGGTGGCTGTCGGCCAGCGCGCGGCCGTGGCCGGGGATGTGCTTGATGACCCCGACCACGCCCGCCGACGCCATGCCGTCGAGCACGGCGCGGCCCAAAGCGGCGACCTGCATCGGTTCGGAGCCCAAGGCGCGGTCGCCGATGATGTCGTCAGCGCCCTCCTGCCGGACGTCGAGCAACGGCAGGCAATTGACGTTGATGCCGCACGATTTGAGGGTCAGCGCGATCGCCCGGGCGTTCGACCGCGCCGCCTCGATCGCCGACGATGGCGCCGCTTGATAGAGATTGGCGAACACCTCGGCCGGGGGGAAGGTTGGCCATGCCGGTGGCCGCATCCGCGCCACCCGGCCGCCTTCCTGGTCGATCAGGATCGGCAAATCGCCGCGCCCGGACAGCTCGCGCAAGCCGTCGGTCAGCCGCAGCAGCTGCGCCTGGTCGGCGCAATTGCGCTTGAATAATATGTAGCCGGCGGCGTCGGCCTCGCGGAAGAAGGCGCGTTCGTCGGACGCGATGTCCAGCCCCGCCAGCCCGTAAATCGCCGCCCGCATCAGTTAGCTACGAAGCAATTCTCGCCGGCCACCTTGAGCGCCTGGCAGGCTTGCTTGGCGTCGGCGGTCGACGCCGCCCCGGCGCGCAGGCGGAAGCCGCCGGCAAACGGCACCACCAGCTTGGTCATCGCCTTGACGTTGGGGAAGCGGGTCGACAGCGCGGTCCACGCGCGCTCGGCCTGGGCGGCATTCTTGTAAGCGCCGAGCTGGATGACGCTGCCGGCGGGACCGCTCGGTTCGGCGGCTGGCGCGGGCGTAGGTGTCGGCTGTTCGACCACCGGCACCTTGGTCTCGTTGGGCGGGAGTTTCTTGGGCTGTTCCGGCGGCGGCCGCGCCACCGCTTCCTCGGGCAGGGCGTTCAAATCGAGCTGGGCGTCGCTATCCTCGCCGGCGCTGGTCTGGAACGCGGTTTCGCTTTCGCCGGCGACATCGAGGCCGCCGGGATCGGTCGGCTTGACCTTGTACGGACCAGGCACGGCCTGGATCAGCTCGGGCGCGCCGAGCCCGGCCGGGTCCTGGCGGCCGAGGTAGAAGAAGGTCGCGGCGATGATCGCCACCGCGGCGCCGACGACGAGCAAGGCGGCGAGCATCTTGCGCGAGGAAAAACCGCGCGGCCCGTCTTCGTCGTCGACCGCTTCCAGCCACGGCAGCTCGCCATCGTCATAGCTCGACCGAAAATCCCCCATCGATCCCCCTAAGGCTTTGGCAAGCCGACGACGACGCAGCTTTGCGCGATGATGCGCATGCGCTGGCACAGCACTTCGGAATGCGCCTGCGACGTGGTCCCGAATTGCAGTCGGTAATAGATTTGGCCGTTGCGCAGCGACCGGACCGGCGCGACCACCGCTTTCAATCGCTTCATGCCGGGGTAATGGCGAACCAGTCTCCACCAGGCGAGCTTGGCCGAGCGCCGGCTGCTGAACGTGCCGATCCTAACGACGCGCCCATACGCCCCTTCCGACACCGCCGCCGGCCAAGCCTGGAGCGGTTTTGGCGCGACAACGGCGGGCGCGGCTTGCGCGGCTTGCGCTTCCTCAACACGATTCAGATTCTCTGCGGCTGGCGCATGCTGCGGCGGCAGTCTGCGGCGAACCACGAACCGCCGGGTTCTGTGCACCGGGGTTGCCTGTGAAATCCGCACCGGCGCCGGCTCGGCGACCGGCTGCACATCGGGCATCGGCGCCGGGCGGACCTGCGGCTCGACGATCCTTGGCTGCGGCAGCGTGACGGTGGCGGCCGGCGAAGTGCGGGTCGGGCGGGTGAAATCGTCGGCCTGCGATGCGGTGCGCATCCCCAGCCAATAAGACCCGCCGGCCAATATCATAGCGGCGAGCAGCGCCCACAGCAGTAGCGGAGTCTTGCCCGCCTGGCGGCGCGGCTTGCGTTCCTCGACCAGCCACGGCAGCCGGTCCGGGTCGTAGGCTAAGCCGCTATCGGCCATCAGCGCATTTCCTCCGCCGCCTCGACTCCCATGAGCGCGAGACCGCTGCGGATAACCTGCCCGATTCCGAGCGCCAATTCCAGCCGCGCCCGCGAAACATCTTTTTGATTTTCAATCAGGAAACGGCGAGCGGGGTCGTCATTGCCGCGGTTCCACAACGCATGGAACTGGGCGGCGAGCTCGTAGAGGAAGAAAGCGATGCGGTGCGGCTCATGGGCCAGGGCCGCGGCTTCGATCACCCGCGAATATTGCGCGGCTTGGCGGACCAGGCCCAGTTCCTCATCGTCGAGCAGCGACAAATCCGCCGTGGCCGCCAGATCGATGCCGGCATCCGCCGCCTTGCGCTGCAGCGACGACACCCGCGCGTGGGCATATTGGACGTAGAACACCGGATTGTCCTTCGACGCCTCGACCACCTTGGCGAAATCGAAATCGAGCGGCGCGTCGGCGCGGCGGCTGAGCATCATGAACCGCACGACATCCTTGCCGACCTCTTCGACGACCTCCGCCAGCGTGACGAAAGCGCCCGCCCGCTTGGACATTTTGACCGGCTCGCCGGCGCGGAACAGCCGCACCATCTGGACGATCTTCACATCCAGATCGACGCGGCCGTCGGTCAGCGCGTTGACCGCCGCCTGGACCCGTTTAACGGTGCCGGCATGGTCGGCGCCCCAGATGTTGACCAGATGGTCGGCGCTGTCGGCCTTCATCAGATGATAGGCCGCGTCGGAACCGAAATAGGTCCAGCTGCCGTCGGCTTTCTTGATCGGCCGGTCCTGATCGTCGCCGAACCGGGTCGAGCGGAACAGGGTCAGCTCAACCGGTTCCCATTCGTCGTGCGGATCGAGGCTCTTGGGCCGTTCGAGCTCGCCTTCATAGACCAGGCCCTTGGCGCGCATCGTCGCCTCGGCCCGCTCGACCGCGCCCGCCGCTTGCAATTCGGCCTCGGACGCGAACTTGTCGTGGTGGATGCCAAGCAAGGCGAGGTCGTGGCGGATCAGGTCGAGCATCGCCGCGATCGTCCGGGTGCGGAACAATGGCAGCCACTCGGCTTCGGGCGCAGTGGCGAATTTATCGCCATACTCGGCCGCGAGGACGGTTCCGACCGGGATCAAATAGTCGCCCGGGTACATGCCCTCAGGCATGGCGACGGTCTCGCCGAGCGCCTCGCGGTACCTGAGGTGCACCGAGCGGGCGAGCGTATCGACCTGCGCCCCGGCGTCGTTGACATAATATTCTTTGGTCACCCGGAAGCCCGCCGCTTCCAGCAGCCGCGCCAGGCTGTCGCCGACCACCGCGCCGCGGCCATGCCCCATGTGCAGCGGCCCGGTCGGGTTGGCCGAGACATATTCGACATTGACCCGCTCGCCCTTGCCGACGTCCGACATGCCGTAGGCGTCGCCCTGCGCGAGGATGGTCCGTAATTCGTCCCGCCAAGCGTCGGGGGTGAGTTTCAAATTGATGAACCCCGGCCCGGCGATCTCGACCGACGTTACCGCCGGCAGCGCCTGCAATTTGGGCGCGATCAGCCCGGCGAGCGCGCGCGGATTGGTCCCCGCCGCCTTGGCCAGCACCATCGCCGCATTGGTCGCGAGGTCGCCGTGGGAAGCATCGCGCGGCGGCTCGACCGCGACATGGCGCCGCTCCAGCCCCGCCGGCAGCGCGCCCTCGGCCTCAAGCTCGTCAAGCACCCCATCGAGGAGCGCGGCATATTGGGCGTAAAGCGACATTGTGAGCGCCCTAGCGCAGCCCGCCCCGCGCGTCACGGCTGCGGTGCTGGCGCGCTTATGGCCGCTGTCGACCCATTGCAGACGTTAGCGTGGCCTTCGGCGGCGCGGCGGCGCTACGGTTTTAAATCAAGCACTGCTTTGCCGGTGTTCAGATCCGCCGGCACGGAAATATGGTCGTGGATGTCACGCCACCGACCATTTATCTTCTTGAATACGGAAGTGTAGCGGACCCACATATCGACCGGTTGGCCACCCTTGAGTGTTCCGCTGATACGTTCGAGGCCGTAGGCGAGCGCGAGATTGCTGCCACTTTCCACATGACCATCCGTAAATTCGACATGTAGTGGTCCGTCAAACTGGCTGAAAATTTCCGAGTAGTCCTTCCGGTAGGCGTCTGCTCCCTTGTACTGCAGCGGCGGCACGATGTCGTATGCGGTAAGCGCGTCGCCGGTCGCATACATCGCCATCACGCCGTTAACGTCCTTCGCTTCGAAGGCTTTTTTCCAGTTAGCGAGGAGTGAGGTGACTTGCTGCTGCGCCTCGTCCGTTGAGCCCGTCTGTCGGTCTTGTTTGTCGCAGCCGGCAACCGATGCGCCCAACGCGCACAAGATCAGAATCTTCGCTCTCATTTGCCCCCCTTCGGTTGCGTTTGGTTCGACAACCGGTCCCTGCATACTACAGCAGCCAGCGAGTCGCGCGAACCTCGAATGTCCGCTTTCCATCCAAACCTGCCGCGACCGACTTCGACCCATTGCGGACTTTAAAGCAATCGGACAGCATTGCGCTGAATGTTTGATCAAATACCTGTCCGCCTTTGGCTGCTGCTTGCCATTGCTGCCGCCGCCTACATGCCGGCCCGATATGCATTCCGATACATCGCCGCGTCTCCATCTCGCCAAGACATTACCCAGCCTTCTGAGGATCTGACCTGGCGAACTTCGGCCCAGTTCACTCTCAACTCTGGCGCTTTATGTGCGCTCGTTGCCCTTGCAATATTCATCTTCACGCCGGCTGCCGAGCAGTTTGCACGGTCGCCGAATTTCATACCGATCTTGATGGTTGGCCTAGGGATGTGGGCTCTTGTCACAGTCCTGCAAGCCGTCGTGACGGGAAAGGTGCAGCCCTTCGCGAAGGGGTTTTCTTACACGTATGAACGTGAAGCGCAGCCGAAACGTTTTTGGGCCTCTTTGGCTTGGAACACACTCATCGGGGGCTTTTTCCTGTGGCTGGCTTACGACACGAATGACGATGCGACAAAGCAGCCGCTAAGAGATCAATGTTACGACGAGAACAATCTCTATCCGCCGCGAATAGAGATCGTCGCCTGCAGCAAGCTGATTGCCGGCCAGGATAGCTCAATCTCGGACTTGGTCCGCACTCGCGGATTCGCTTACTACCGTCTCGGAGATTATCGCCGGGCCAATTCCGATTACAATGAAACCATTAGGCTCGACCCGCGTGACTCCTCTGCGTATGTCTATCGGGGGCTGATTCATCTTGATCTGGGCGGATTTGATCAGGCTTTGGTCGACTTCACGCGGGCACATGAGCTTGATCCAAAAGACCCTTGGGCACTCGCGAACCGCGGTCTCGCGTTTGCGTAGAAAAAAGACGAGGCGCACGCCGAGAAGGATTTCCGAGCGGTTCGCGCAATCAATCCGTCAAATCCGGTTATGCTCCGAGGCGAAGCTATTCTCCGAATAAACGCTGGCGATACGCCGGGTGCGGTGAATAGCCTGTCTGCGTCATTGGTCAGCGATCCAAGCAACCTTTGGGCGCTTCGCAAGCGCGCCGAGCTGTACTGGGAGCTCGGTGAGCAAGAGAAATCTGCTGAAGATGACAAAAAGTGGCAGCAGCTTATGGAGAAGGCGCGGACTTCAAGGCACTAATGTGGAGGTGGCAGTCTAGCGTCCGCTTACGTCCCATTGCGAACAGTGGTTGAGTCTCAGTTAGAACCGATCCGGCAATTCGACCGGCCCGACCAGCTCCTCGTGCCGCGCAATCGCGAAGCGGTCGGTCATGCCGGCTATGAAGTCGCCGATGCTGCGCAGCTGGGCGATTTCGCCGTCGACTTGCCATGCGTCAGGCAGCAGCTTGCGATCGGCGCGATAGGCGGCGGCGAGGTTGGTCACGACGCGTTGCGCCTCCAGCCGCACCGGCACCAGCGCCGGCGAATTGTACAATCGGTCGTGGAGCAAAGTCTTGAGCGCCTGGTCCTCGGCGGCGAGCGCAGCCGAGAAACCGACCAGCGACCGCCCCGCGCGCCGTACCTCGTCGATGGTCGCCACCCCCGCGTCCTCGACCCGGCGCCGCGTTTCGGCCAGCACGTCATTGACCATCGTTCCGATCTGGTCGCGGACCAGCGCCCGCTGCCGCCGGTCGAGCGTAATGTCCGGGTGCCGATCGCCAATCGCCCGCCAGTGGCGCGCCACCAGCGGCACCGCGACCAGCTCATCGAGGTCGATGATCCCGGCCCGCAGGCCATCGTCGATGTCGTGATTGTCGTAGGCGATGTCGTCGGCGATTCCCGCGACCTGGGCTTCGAGGCTCGGCCAGCTGGCGAGCTCCAGATCGAAATCGGCATTGGCCTCGGCCATCGCCCAATTGGGCGCGGTCACCGGGCCATTATGCTTGGCCAGGCCCTCGAGCGCTTCCCAGCTTAAATTCAACCCGTCGAAGTCTGCGTAAGGCGTCTCGAGCCTGGTCACCAAGCGGATGCAGTGGGCGTTGTGATCGAACCCGCCGGCATCGGCCAGCGCCAGCGTCAGCGCATCCTCGCCGCCATGGCCGAACGGCGGATGGCCAAGGTCGTGGGCGAGGCACAATGCTTCGGTCAGATCCTCGTTGAGCCCGAGCGCGCGGGCGATGGTCCGGCCGATTTGCGCGACTTCGATGCTGTGGGTCAGGCGGACCCGGAAATGATCGCCGTCGGGGGCGACGAACACCTGGGTCTTGTGGCGCAGGCGCCGAAAGCCGACCGAGTGGATGATCCGGTCCCTATCCCTCTGGAAGATGTCGCGCGGGCCGCGGGGGCCGAAGTCCGGCTCCGCATGGGCCCGGCCGCGCGATCGCCCTGGGTGCGCGGCAAGGTCCGGAGCAAGGGTCATTCGGTCGATAGTTTCCTGATCGCCTGGCCGGCGGGGCTGGTCCAGCTAAACGCGTCGACGCGGACGCTTTCAAGGTCTTCGATGACAATATTCGCGTCCGTTGCGCTTTTGAACGGTCCAATCAGCAATCGCGAACGATCCGGCATTTCGGCGACATAGCCGCTTAGGCCTTGGAAAATATCACTATTGCGCTTTTTGAGACGGCGGAACTGATCGGGCAAGGCATCCGAATTCGATCCGCTGGCGAGCTGCACCCACAGCCGCGGCCTGGTTGGCGACGGCCCGGCCGCCGGCGGCAATTGCGCGCGCACCGGCGGCGGAATGCTGGCCATTTGGACCGGGCGCGGGGCCTCGGGCGAGCTGGGCTGTTTGAACAATTGGTCGATCGACGCCAGGCGATCGCCCGACATCGGCAGCGCGCCCCGGATTTTGGAGCCGGTTTGTGACCGGACGGTCTGCGCCAGCGACGGCGTCGACCGCGCCGCATAGTCCGACCGCGCGGGCACGGTCGAACCCGGACTTGGCCCCGGCCCTGCCCCGGGCTGCGGCACATAAGCATATCTGACGCCGGTATCGGGGAAAATGCCGAGATTGACCGCTGCCGCTTTCTGGTCCGACCGCAGCGACGGCAGTTTGGCGAGGAACGGCGCCATCTGCGCCGACGACCCCGGCATGGCCGCGTCGAGCGAGCGTCGCGCCCCGCTAATATCACCGGCCAAGGCCAGCACCAGCGCACGGCACCGCGCCGCCCCGGCATCGCCCCGCCCCATCAACGGGCCAAGCATGGCGATGGCCCCGGCCTTGTCGCCGGTAATCGCCAGGCTCAGCGCCAGCCGTCGCCGCGCTTCGTCGCCGTCGGTCCCGGCCAGCGCGGCGCGATAGTCGGCCTGCGCCTCGGCGTTGCGACCGAGCAAATCATAAGCGAGGCCGCGGTCGGTGCCGATCATCGCCGCGGTCGCGCCCAATTGCTGGGCACGGACGAAATAGGGCATCGCCCCGCTGGCGTCGCCGTCGGCGACCATCGCCGCGGCCATGCCGGCCTGCGGCAACGGGCTGGTCGGAAAGACTTCGTCGGCGCGGCCGAAGAATCCCACCGCGGCCTGGCTGTCGCCCAGCGCCAGCGCGGCCTTGCCAGCCCCGATCAGCGCCAGGAAATCCTTGGGCGACGCGGCCAGTACGCGGATGTAGCGGTCCATCGCCGCCGCCGGCGTTTCGCGCTGGATCCAGCCGACCGGTGACGGATAAGCCGACCCCGATTCACTGGCGGTTTCAGCCCGCACCGGCACCGACGCGGCGGCAAGGGCGATCCCGACCGCTGTCAGGATCAGCGCCGCAACGCGCACGCGGTGAGCTGTGGAAGGAGCCATGACCAACGTCATTGCGCAACGGAGCCTTGCGCAAAGGTTTATGGCTAGAGCAGTAACGACGAGCCGTGCAGCCCCGGCGACGGGACGGGCGCGCACGGGGTCAATTCCCTATTGGTTGTTCTGCCGATTGAGGAAGCGCGGGATATCGATCGGCTCGCGGCGATACTCGGGCGCCTCTTCGTCGTCGGCCTGGGCCTTGGCGGCGCCGCGGGCGATATTCGACATACGCTCGAACAAGGTGCCGCTTTCGCGCGCCGCCTTGGGCGGCTCGACGGTGTCGCCGGTCAAGTCTTCGGCCATATCCTGATCGGCAATCTCGGCG
Organism: Sphingomonas sp.; assembly: GCF_031361285.1. Lineage (GTDB taxonomy): Bacteria > Pseudomonadota > Alphaproteobacteria > Sphingomonadales > Sphingomonadaceae > Sphingomicrobium. The sequence goes on along the minus strand of NZ_JANMCO010000156.1, from coordinate 297 downwards.
TCGGTCGGCGGCGCAATCGGCGCGCCGGACACCGGGCTGGTCAGGATGTCGTCCGAATCGAGCAGCAATTCGTCGCCGTCGTCATCGGCCATCAAATCGAGCGTCTCGTCGGCGGCGGCAGTCGTCGTGCCGTCAGGCGCCGGCGGCGTGGCGACGGTTGTGGTGGTGCGCGACGCGGGGAAAGTGAACACCTTGCCCGGCTGCGCCTGGACGACGGTTTCAGCCTCGATGCCGGTGGCGACTACCGATACGCGCAGCTTGCCGCCGAGATCATTGTTGAATGCCGAACCCCAGATG
>NZ_JANMCO010000102.1:0-46847 GCF_031361285.1 Sphingomonas sp. | reverse complement strand
GAGAATGCGAAGGGCTATTACGGCCGCCGCAAGAACACCATCCGCATCGCCCGCCAGGCCGTCGAGAAGGCCGGGCAATACGCCTATCGCGACCGCAAGGTGAAGAAGCGCAGCTTCCGCGCCTTGTGGATCCAGCGGATCAACGCCGCGGTCCGCGCCGAGGGGCTGACCTATGGCCAGTTCATCCACGCGCTGAAGCTCGCCGGCATCGACCTCGACCGGAAAGTCCTGGCCGACATCGCCATGCACGAAGGCGCGGCGTTCTCGGCGATCGTCGCCCAGGCGAAGGCGGCGCTGCCCAAGGAAGCCGCCAAAGCGGCTTAAACTTCCAGGCCACGAGACAAAAAAGGGCGCCCGGAGCAATCCGCGGCGCCCTTTTCGTTGACGTATGCGTGTCTACTTTGGGTGGGAAGCGAACGTTAGCCCGAGACGTTTTCGGCGACTGTGAGCAGCACGAAACACGCCACCGTCGCCGCACAAAAACCTAAATATGCAATCAGGTAGTTTCGCCGCGACCCACCGAACGACCTTCGCCAATAGGCGAACGAAAATACGGGAGCCCACAACAGCAGGCATGAGACGACGAGAATGACCAAGGCTTCTGGGAGGTTAAGGGTTAGATGGCCCATTGTTCGAATGTGCGCCGACTCTGGAACGTCCGCAATGGGTCGAAAGCGGACAGTAGGTTAGTCGAGCAGCTCGTAGGCCGGGAGGGTTAGGAATTCCTCAAACTCTGGCGCCGTCACCATCCGGCGGAACAGCGCGGCGGCTTCCTCGATATTCGGCACGTCGGCGAGGATGTGGACTTCGGTGTCGAACAGGCGGTCGAACAATGCGCGGGTGAAACGCTGGCCGTTCGACAAGGGCGCTTCGAACCGCAGCCATTGCCACAATTGCGAGCGGCAAATTTCGGCGGTCGCGGCGTCTTCCATCAGATTGTAGAGCGGCACCGCGCCTTTGCCGCCGAGCCAGGCGGCGAGATATTGGACGCCGACGCGGATGTTCTCGCGCGCGCCGGCTTCGGTCCGGTCGCCGGTGTGCAGTTCGAGCATTTCTTCACGGCCGGGGATGCGATCGGGGAATTTCGACAGCTGGTTGGGGCCGGTCATCACCGCGAAGGCTTCGAGTGCGACCGGCACCAGTGCGGGGTGGGCGACCCAGGTGCCGTCATGGCCGTTGCCGACTTCGCGCTCTTTGTCGGCGCGGACCTTGTCGAGCGCAGCAGTATTGGCGGCCTCGTCGCCCTTAACCGGGATGAAGGCCGACATGCCGCCCATCGCGAAGGCGCGGCGGCGGTGGCAGGTGGCGATCAGGCGCAGCGAATAGGCCGCGAGGAAAGCCTTATCCATGGTCATCGCCGAGCGATCGGGGGTCAGCCGGTCGGCGCTGCGGCCGAGGCGCTTGATGTAAGAGAAGATATAATCCCAGCGACCGCAGTTGAGGCCGACGATATTGGCCCGCAAGGCATAGAGGATCTCGTCCATCTCGAACGCCGCGGGGATCGTCTCGATCAGCACCGTCGCCTTGATCGTGCCGCGTTCGATCCTGAGCTTGCTCTCGGCGAAAGCGAAGACATCGCTCCACAGCTCGGCCTCGTGGCGGCTCTCGAGCTTGGGGAGATAGAAATAGGGGCCGGAGCCGGCGCTGAGCGCGGGCTTGGCGTTGTGCCAGAGGTAGAGGCCGAAATCGAACAGCGCGCCGGCGATTGGTTGGCCATCGACCGTGGCGTGGCGCTCGTCGAGATGCCAACCGCGGGGGCGGACCATCAGTACGGCAGGATTGTTGGCGATGGCATAATGCTTGCCGCTGCCGGGGTCGGTGAAGGCGAGCCGGCCGAGCCAGCGATCGCGGAGGTTGGCCTGGCCCTGAATGAGCTCGTCCCAGACTGGCGAGGTGGCGTCCTCGAAATCGGCCATGAACACTTTGGCGCCGCTGTTCAAAGCGTTGATGATCATCTTGGCATTGGTTGGTCCGGTGATCTCGACGCGGCGATCGAGGAGGTCGGCGGGAATGGCAAGAATGGTCCATTCGGAATCGCGGATATGCTGGGTTTCGGCAAGGAAATCAGGGAGTTCACCGGCATCGAAACGCTTCTGGCGCTCGACCCGCTTTTCCAGCAGCGCGCGGCGGCGGGTGTCGAAGCGCTTGTGCAGTTCGGCGAGAAAGTCGAGCGCGTCGGGAGTCAGGACCTGTTCGGCGCCGCGAACCGAGGACGGCGCGACGGCCAGCCGCGATTGTTCGATGACGTTGTTCACCCCCGCGCTTCTTGCGTAATCATATAGCGGGTGGTCGCCAACACCCGGTCGCGGAAGGTCAGCCGCTGCCATTCGGTGCGCGCCCGCACCGCGTCGGGGAACGGGCCGGAGATTTCTTCGGTCCCGGGCACGACTTCGTCAAATTGGCAGTTGCGATATTCGCCGCCGATGACCCAGTAACGTTGTCCCATCGTCCTGCTCCTTATTCCGCCGCCACGAACTGGGCGGCTTCGGTGGATTCGGTCAGCGCCACGGTCGACGCCTGGCCAGCCGAAATGGCCGTTGCGATCGCATCGAAATAGCCGGTGCCGACCTCGCGCTGGTGGCGGGTCGCCGTGTAACCGGCGGCTTCCGACGCGAATTCGGCCTGCTGCAGCTCGGAGTAAGCCGACATGCCGTGGTCGCGGTAACCGCTGGCAAGTTCGAACATGCCATGGTTGAGGCTGTGGAAGCCGGCCAAAGTGACGAACTGGAACTTGTAACCCATCGCGCCCAATTCGCGCTGGAACTTGGCGATCGTCTCGGCATCGAGCTTGGCCGCCCAGTTGAAGCTAGGTGAGCAATTGTAAGCGAGCAGCTTGCCTGGATATTGGGCGTGGACCGCTTCGGCGAAGGCACGCGCGTCGTCGAGATCGGGGTGGCTGGTTTCCCACCACAGCAAATCGGCATGGGGCGCGAAGGCGAGGCCGCGGGCAATGCAATGGTCGAGGCCGGTGCCGTCCTTCAAGCGGAAGAAGCCCTCGGCGGTGCGCTCGCCGGTCAGGAAGGGTCGGTCGCGCTCGTCGACGTCGCTGGTGATCAGGCGGGCGCTTTCGGCATCGGTGCGGGCGACGAGCACGGTCGGCACCCCGCAAACGTCGGCGGCGAGGCGGGCGGCGTCGAGGTTGCGGATCGCGGCCTGGGTCGGGATCAAGACCTTGCCGCCCAAGTGGCCGCACTTCTTCTCAGACGCGAGCTGGTCCTCGAAGTGAACCCCGGCGACGCCCGCTTCGATATAGGCCTTCATGATTTCAAAGCAGTTCAAGGGGCCGCCGAAACCGGCCTCGGCGTCGGCGAGGATGGGCGCGAACCAATCCCGTTTCGCACCGCCCTCCAGATGCTCGATCTGGTCGGCGCGGCTCAAGGTGCGATTGATCCGCCGCGCCAGCTCGGGGCCGGTGTTAGCGGGATAGAGCGACTGGTCCGGATACATCGCCCCGGCGGTGTTGGCGTCGGCGGCGGCCTGCCAGCCCGAGAGATAGATCGCGCTGAGTCCGGCGCGGACCATCTGCATCGCCTGGTTGCCGGTGACGGCGCCCAATGCGCGCACCGGCTCATCGGCCTGGAGCAGCTCCCACAAGCGGAGCGCGCCGCGCCGCGCCAGCGTATGTTCAATCGGAAACGACCCGCGCAATCGCAGCACATCCTCGACCGTGTGGGGCCGCTCGATGGCGGCGAACCGTCCGGTGGGGGCGCTAACAATCTGGCTGAAATCGGACATCGCTGGACCCCTTGGCTGGCTCGATGCCGCAGCTAAGCCCATCCAATTTTAAAAATATGCAGCGATAAAGGCCAAGCTGTCATTTTGTGACTTGTGCACTTTGTAAATATCTTCACAATCTCGCCATGACTCAACGCAAGCTCCTGCTCGGCGCCCGGCTCAAGCGCCTCCGCCGCGACCGCGGCCTCAACCAGAGCGCGATGGCCGAGCAGCTCGGCATTTCCCCCTCTTATTTGAACCATCTTGAACGCAATCAACGCCCAGTCACCGCCGGCATATTGCTGCGGCTGGCCGAATCGTTCGACGTCGATGTGAAAACCTTCGCGTCCGAGGGCGGTGAAGTGGCCGGCGCCGACCAGCTGGCCGAAATCTTTGCCGACGGGATTTTGTCCGACCTCGGCGTCAGCCGCGCCGAACTGATCGAGCTGTCCGACAATGCACCGACGGTCGCCGAGGGGATCGCCCGGCTCTACACCGCGCTGCGCGAGCTTCACCGCCAGCCGGCCGGTGAGGAAGGCGCCGATCCGCGGGTGCTGATCACGCCCGAAACCTGGGTGCGCGATTATATCCAGGCGCAGCGCAACCATTTCCCCGAACTTGAGGAGGGCGCCGAGACGCTCGGCCAGGGCCTGAGCGATCCGCTTTCGGTGGCCGAGCCACTGCGGCGCCGGCTGAAAGAGGCTTTTGGCGTCGACGCCAAGGTGGTGCCGCCGGAAATGCTCGACGATGCCAGCCAGCATTATGATGCCCAGCGGCGCACACTCCTCCTGTCGGGATTGCTGCGGCCCGAGAACCGCACCTTCGGCCTCGCCTATCAGCTCGCCTTGCTCGAGTTTGGGTCGCTGATCGACCGTATGGTCGGCGTCGCGCGGCCGCCCGACGCCGGCAGCCGCAGCCTGCTTCACATGAGCTTCGCCAATTACGCCGCCGGCGCGATCATGATGCCGTACGGCAAGTTTCTGCGCGCCGCCGAGGAGCATCGCTATGCGATCGACCGGCTGTGCGGCCAGTTCGGCGCCAATGTCGAGCAGGTCGCGCATCGCTTCACGACGCTCGGCCGGTCGGGTGCGCGGGGCGTGCCCTTTTTCATGCTGCGGGTCGATCCGGCGGGGAACATTTCGAAACGCTACGCCGGCGAAAGCTTCCCCTTCTCGCACTTTGGCGGCACCTGCCCGAGGTGGAATTTGCACGCCGCGTTCCAGACCCCCGGCCAGACCATCCGCCAGATCATCGAGACGCCCGACGGCCAGCGCTTCTTCACCATCAGCCGGACGATCGAAAGACCGATCCGCCCTGACCTGCGCGACGACAGCCTGCTGGCGATTGGCCTGGGTTGTGACCTCAAGCACGCTGGCCGGATCGCTTATTCGGACGGGCTCGATTTGCTCAACACCCCGGCAACCCCGGTCGGGCCAGCCTGCGCGATCTGCCCGCGGATGCAATGCGCTTATCGCGCTACCCCGCCCGCCGGGCGGATGCTGGCGGTGCACGAGAACCGCAAGACGATCTCGCCTTACCCGTTCATCCCGGCCTGAGCGCTCTTTCGTCGTTGCGAGGAGCCCCCGGGGTCTGGCTTCGCCAGCCCGAGGACGGGCTACGCGACGCGGCAATCAAGATATTTCACACGAAGGCACGAAGGCACGAAGAAGCGGTCCGCCGAGCTAAACCCCTTCGTGTCCTTCGTGCCTTCGTGTGAACCCAGCTTCTGGATTGCCGCGCTGCGCTCGCAATGACGGTGGGCGTCAGGGCGCGATGGGGTCGTGCTCGAGGGCGGGGCGGACCCATTTTCCAAGGTCGGCGGCGGCGGCGTAGGTCGATTGCAGGAAGTCCGCGAGCATGCCGTCCGGATCGCTCGACGCGCGCACATCGGCGTACGGCAGAACGAACTCGCCATAGGTGTCGTCATACTGGCCGGCGGCGATTTTCGCGGCGCGGAAGCCGGCTGGCTCGGGGTAGGCGTAGCTGTAGAAGAAGGACGCGATCGGCGTGACGCCACCGGCCCAGAAACCGGCGCTCGACACTTCGTGGCTATAGGCTTCGCGGGTGATGCGGTCGGGCAGGCCGGGGACGCCGCCGGGATGTTGCGGCGCGGGCCGGCCGGAAAAGCGAGTGACGGCTAAGTCGAAGCCGCCCCACCAGAAATGTACCGGGCTCGACTTGCCAATAAAGCCGGCGCGGAAATGATCGAACACGGGGAGCATCGCCGCCAGCGCCTCACGCAGCCGGTCGGCGGAGTCGCGGTCATAGGGGCGCGGGGCGCGGTCTTCGGCGAACGGCACCGCCCCTTCGATCTCGCTCGGCATACCGTTGAAATTGGACGGCAGGCCATTGCGGGCGAGCATGGCGACCAGCCGCGCATGCAGCGCCGCGATGCTGCCGGCATTCAAAGGCAATTCGTCGCGCGATTCGTCGCTGACCCACAGCACGATCGCGTGGCGGCAGAGGTCGAGCACCAAAGTGAAGGTGCGGCCGTCGCCGGCGGCGGTGGGCAAGGTCTCGAGCCCGTTGGCCCGCGGCTGGAGCGCAACGTGCCAGCCGTGGTTGGTCCAGGGCGCGTTGGCGATGCGGATCTTGCCGAGCATCTGCGCGGCGAGGTGCAGCAAAGCGAACGTCGGCGAATCGCGCGCAACGTCCAGCTGTGGCCAGGCTTTTGCGTCCATCGTCATCCTCCATACTCGTCATTGCGAGCATCGCGAAGCAATCCAGTCCTGTGCTGCTGGATTGCCGCGTCGCTACGCTCCTCGCAATGACGGGTTTCATTTTGCGGCGCAGCGCGGCTAGAGCCGCTGGTGATGACCCGTCCCTACAACCTCCCTGCATTCAAAGAGGCTGAAGAAGCGCGCTCACTAGAGGAGCTCGAACTCGTTCGTGTGCGAGCGCTCGGAAAAAACGGTGCAATCACCGCGCTAGTAAAGACGCTTGGGCAAATGACACCGGAAGAGCGGCAATCCAAAGGCATATTTTATCAAGCGATGAAGAGCGAATTCTCTCGACTTGTCAGCGAACGCAAAGCGGCGCTCGAAGCGGCCGATCTCGACCGCCGGCTGGCGACCGAGCGGCTCGATCTGTCGCTGCCGGCTAAGGACAGTCCACAAGGCACGATCCACCCGGTCAGCCAGGTGATGGACGAGCTGGCCGAAATATTCGCCGACCTTGGCTTCGCCGTCGCCGAAGGGCCGGAGATCGAGGAGCAATGGTATAATTTCACCGCGCTCAACATGCCCGAGAACCACCCGGCGCGGGCGATGCACGACACCTTCTATTGCGAGCCGCGAGACGGGCAGGCCGAGCCCCGGGTCCTGCGCACCCACACCTCGCCGGTGCAGATCAGGGCGATGCAGGCGCAAGGCGCGCCGATCCGGATCATTGCGCCCGGCCGCGTCTATCGCTCCGACAGCGACGCGACGCACACCCCAATGTTCCACCAGATCGAGGGGCTGGTGATCGACCGCAGGATCCATTTGGGCCATCTCAAGTGGACGCTGGAGACATTCTTGAGGGCGTTCTTCGAGCGCGACGACATCACCATCCGCATGCGCCCGTCCTACTTCCCGTTCACCGAGCCGTCGGCCGAGGTCGACGTCGGTTGGTCGATGGAAAAGGGCCGCCGCGTGGTCGGCGGGAGCGAAGGCTGGATGGAAGTGCTGGGCAGCGGCATGGTCCACCCGCGGGTGATTGCCGATTGCGGGCTCGACCCCGACGAATGGCAGGGCTTCGCGTTCGGCACCGGCGTCGACCGGCTGGCGATGCTCAAATATGGCATGGACGATCTGCGCGCCTTCTTCGACGCCGATTTGCGCTGGCTCAAGCATTACGGATTTAGGGCGCTCGACGTGCCGACGCTATCGGGCGGGGTCGGGGCATGAAGTTCACTTTGTCCTGGCTCAAGGAGCATCTCGACACGTCGGCGTCGGCGGCCGAGATCGCCGACAAATTGACCGCGATCGGGCTCGAGGTGGAAAGCCTGACCAACCCGGCCGAGGCATTGGCGCCGTTCAAGGTCGCCAAGGTGCTGACCGCCGCCAAGCATCCGCAAGCCGACAAACTCCAGGTGCTGACGGTCGATGCCGGCGACGGTCCGGTTCAGGTGGTCTGCGGCGCGCCCAACGCGCGGGCCGGGATGCTCGGCGTATTCGGGCCGCCGGGCGCGACCATCCCCGGCAACGGCATGGTGTTGAAAGTGGCGGCGATCAGGGGCGTCGAATCGCACGGCATGATGTGCTCGGTCCGCGAGCTCGAGCTTGGCGACGAGCATGACGGGGTGATCGAGCTTGCCGCCGACGCGCCGGTGGGGGCGAATTTCGCCGACTTTGCCGGGCTAAACGATCCGCTGTTCGACGTGGCCGTGACCCCCAACCGGCCCGACTGTTTGGGCGTCGACGGCATCGCCCGCGACCTTGGCGCGGCGCAAATCGGCCATTTCAAGCCCAGGAGCTACGCCGTCATCGAAGGCCAGTTCGCGCCCGAGCCCAAAGTCGTCGTCGAACCGGATTCGGGTTGTTTTGTTTTCTGGCGGCGAGTGATCCGCGGGGTCAAGAACGGGCCGAGCCCGGACTGGCTACAGCAGCGCTTGCGGTCCGTCGGGCTGCGGCCGATCTCGGCGCTGGTCGACATCACCAATTTCTATTCGATCGACCAGTCGCGGCCGCTGCACGTCTACGACATCGCCAAGCTGTCCGGCGGCATTACAGCGCGTCGCGGCAAGAAGGGCGACCGTTTCCTCGCCCTCAACGGCAAGGACTATGCGCCAACGCCCGAGGATTGCGTGATCGCCGACGCCAGCGGCGCGATCGGGCTGGGCGGGATCATCGGCGGCGACAGCACCAGCGTCGACGCCGGCACCACCGACGTGCTGCTGGAATGCGCCTGGTTCGACCCGGCGCGGATTGGCGAAACCGGCCGCCGCCACGGCATCAACACCGACGCCCGGGCGCGGTTCGAGCGCGGCGTCGACCCGATGAAACTGTCGAGCGCGATCGAGAGCGCTACGCAGATGATCCTCGAATTCTGCGGCGGCGAGCCGTCGGAGCCGCGGATCAGCGGCACTTTCCCCGACGACGGCTATCCCACGGTCGATAATGTCGTGGCTTATCGCCCGCAGCGGCTGGCCGATCTCGGCGGCATCGACCTCGACCCCGAAGCGCAAGCGGCGATCCTCGCCCGGCTCGAATTCTTCCGGCTCGATCCCGATGATGCCGAGGTGTGGCTCAACGACGCGCGGCGCCAGGCGATGATCGCGCGCGCCGGACCAACGGGGGAGCATTGGTTCATCCGCGCGCCGACCTGGCGGCCCGACATCGACGGCGAGGCCGACATCGTCGAGGAAATCGCCCGCATCCACGGCTATGAGTATGTCCCATCAACGCCGCTCGACCGCGCGCCCGGGGTGGCGCGGCCGACCGCGACGCGGGCGCAGCGGATCGAGCGGCAGGTCCGCCGCACCGCCGCCGCGCGCGGGCTCGACGAAGCGGTCACCTGGAGCTTCATTTCGGACGAGGAAGCGGCGGCGTTCGGCGGCGGTGACTGGCGGCTCCAAAACCCGATCAGCGAAGAGATGAAGGTGATGCGGCCGTCGCTGCTGCCAAGCCTGATCGCGGCTGCACGCCGCAACATGGATCGCGGGCAAGCGTCGGTGCGATTGTTCGAACTCGGCCGCCGCTATCTTGCCGACGTCGAGCACCTGACCGTCGCGGTGCTGCTGGCCGGGGACAAAAGCGCGCGAGCCTGGCAAACGGGCAAGGCGCAGGGCTTCGAGGCGTTCGACGCCAAGGCCGAAGCGCTGGCCTTGCTCGAGGCGGCGGGCGTGCCGATCGCCAACCTCCAGCTGTTCCCCGACGCCGGGCCGACCTGGCACCCCGGCCGCTCGGCGACTCTGCGGCTGGGGCCGAAGACCGTGCTCGCCGCGTTCGGCGAGCTGCACCCGCGTTTGGGGCCGCTGCTCGATGCGCCAACCGGCGCGGTGGCGGCGGAAATCTATCTCGACGCGGTCCCGGTTGCGCGCGACAGCGGCCGCGCCCGGCCCGCGTTCACGCCTCCGACGCTGCAGCCAGTCACGCGCGACTTCGCCTTCCTGGTCCCGGCCGACCTTGCCGCCGACCAGCTGGTCCGCGCGATCCGCGGCGCCGACAAAGCGGCGATCGTTGCGGCGCGCCTGTTCGACCGGTTCGAAACCAAGGACGGCCTGTCGCTGGCGGTCGAGGTCACGCTCCAGCCCGGCGACAAGAGCTTCACCGAGGATGAAATTGGAGCGATCTCCAAACAAATTGTCACGGCGGCCGAAAAGCTCGGCGCCCAGTTACGGAGCTGACGTTTCCAGCGCGTTGATCGCGGCGTGGACGCGCTGCTCGATCTCTTCGCGCCGCAAACCCGCTGGAATGACCTCGCCGATTTTGAAATGGATGGTGCCGCTGCGCTTGAGCAAGCCGCGGGGGAACAGACGCCCGCTGTCGAGCGCGACCGGCACCACCGGCAGGCCAAGCGCGCGGTACAAGCCAGCGAATCCGGCGCGCAGGGGCGGCGTCGTGCCCGGCGTGACCCGGGTTCCTTCAGGGTAAATGACGACGGGGCGACCGGTGGCCTTTGCCGCTTTCGCGTCGGCCAGCATTTCACGCAGCGCCTTGGCGCCCGCCTCGCGGTCGACCGGGATGACGCCATAACGTCGCGTCAGCCGGCCAAACAACGGCAGGTCGGCCAGCTCGCGCTTCAGGACGATGATCGGGATCCGCGCGACCAGCAGCATCTCGATGGTTTCGAACATCGACTGGTGCTTGACCGCGATCAGAAAAGCGCCTGGCGGGACGGTGCCTACGATCTCGGTGCGGATCCCGAACAGGTCTTGGGCGAGCCAATGGTGAAAATGCGCCCAGCCGTAGACTACCTTTAGCATCGGCGGCGTGCCGACCGCGCCGGCGACGATGCCGGCAAGCACGAATAGCAAGGTTCCCGGGTAAAAGATCAGCGCAAACAGCAGCGAGCGAAGAAATTGCATCAGATATCCAGCCACACCGCCAGGCGGCGCAGCACATATTTGTTATATTCGCCGAACAGAGTGAGGAACCGCGGCGAGCTGCGCACCGCGTCGGGCACGATGGTATATTTTTCGCCGAGAACCTGGCGGAAATCGTAGCGCGCGCGGCGCATGTGCCAGTCGCTGGTGATCAGCCGGAACGAGCGATAATGATGCTTCGCCAGCCAGCGCGACGCTTCCTCCGCGTTGGAGCGGGTATCGACCGATTCGCTACCAAGATCGACGCAGCAATTGACCAGTTTGGCGCTGCCGCCGAGGCGGCGGATCAAATCCTTTTTGGTGACGGCGGGATCGGCGCCGGCGACCAGCAGCCGCTTAACCTGCCCGGCCTTGAGAACATCGACACCATGCTCGATACGCCCGACCCCGCCGGTGATCACCACCGCGGCCTCGGTCCGCGCCGAATCATTGGCGGCGGGCTTGCCGAGCGTGATCGCGAACAGGATGAAGCCCAGCGCATAGAGCAACGCCACCAGTGAGGTGAAGCGGACGATCATGTCGCCTGCCGCAGCGTCGACAGCACGGCGGTGCGCGCCACCCAAGTGGCCAGCACCACCAGCACTAGTGGCAACATCCCAAGCATGACGAAGTCGAAGCCGTGCAACGGCGACCGGCCCATCATGTCGCCGGCGAACGCGGTTCCTCCGCCGGCTAGCAAGAGCAGCACCAGCACCGCGGCAAGCGCGCCGGCCAGCGCCCCGGCCAGCGAGTCGAGCGCGATCTTGCGCTGGAACAGGTTGGTGACCTGAACGTCGGTGGCGCCAATGCCGTGCATTACCTCGATCGTCGAGCGGTGGGTATCGAGCGCCCCCCGCGCCGCCAGCACCACCGCCGCGGAGGTCGCCGCCGCCATCAGCGCGACCAAAGACAGGGCCAGCCATTGCAACACCCAGATCGCGCGCAACAAAGGCTCGAGCACTTCACGATGGGCGATGAAGCGCGCGCCAGGCGCGGCGGCTTCGACCCGCGCGGCAATCGCGGCGAGGTTGGCGTTGGCGGCAATATCCAGGGTGATCAGCGCCGGCACCGGCAATTGGTCGTCGACACCCGCCGGACCGAGCCAGTTTTCCAGCGTCTTGCGCATTTCCGCTTCGGGCACCGGATCGGCCTTGATGACGCCAGGCGCGGACCGGGCGGCGGCGAGCGCGCGCGGCAGGCGGTCGCTGCCGGCCGGAATTTGCACCGCGTACCGGTTCTCGATCCCTTGCATGACCAACCCGGCGGCGTTGGACAAGGCCAGTCCCGCCGCCGCCACCGTCATCATGGCAAAGGTCATGATCGCGATCACGAATGGGGTCGGCCCGCGGAAACGCCCGCCGGGGAGCAAGCGACGCTCGGCGGGGGAGGCGAACAGCCAGCCGAGCATCAGCCTCGCCCCTCTGAGGCCGGATGGATTGGCGGCGGCGGATTGCGCAGCGAGCCGGTCGGATCGACCATCGAGCCATGCTCGAGCCGGACCATCTGCGCCCCAGGGGTCGCGGCGATCAGCCCGACATCGTGAGTCGCAACCACCACCGTGGTGCCGAGACGGTTGAGGGCGACGAACAGGTTCATCAGCCGCGAGGCCATTTCCGCGTCGACGTTGCCGGTCGGTTCATCGGCGACGAGGATTTCGGGCTGGCTGATCACCGCGCGCGCGATCGCCACCCGTTGCTGTTCGCCGCCCGACAGCGTCGCCGGCCGCGCGCTGGCCCGGTCGGCGAGGCCCACCCAGGCCAACATTTCGCGCACCGGGCCTTCGACCTCGACCTCGCTTTTGCCGGCGATCCGGAGCGGGAGCGCGATATTATCGAACGCCGACAAATGCCGGATCAGGCGGAAATCCTGGAACACGACCCCGATCCGGCGGCGGAAACCGGGCAGCACGTCGCGCGGCGCATCGGTCAGTTCCTCGCCAAACAAGCGAATGCGCCCGCGGGTCGGCCGCTGCGCCAGATAGAGCAGTTTCAACAGTGACGTCTTGCCGGCACCCGACGGTCCGGTGAGAAAATAGAAGACGCCGCGGCCGAGGCGGAAATCGAGATCGCGCAGCACTTCGGCGCCGGTGCCGTAGCGCAGCCCAACACTATCGAATTCGACTATGGCCGACAGCGCCCGTTCCCTTCCCGCTCACTCGCGGCTTGTCGCACAGCGTTCGCTGCCTTGCCAATGCCCGCGCATTCCTGTTTACCGGGCCGGATTACAGGGCGTTAGTCGTCCGAATAAGGGCTATTGCCGATGATCCTCACCTGCCCATCCTGCGGCACCCAATATGTGGTGAAGGACGGGGCGATCCCGCCACACGGTCGCCAGGTCCGCTGCGCGTCGTGCAAGCACAGCTGGCACCAGGACGCGGAACCGCCGGCCTTTGTGGAAGATGGCGAGGAGTCGCTCGCCGAAGCGCTGCAGATCGATCCAAGCAGCGGCCCCGAAGCCGAAGAACGTGCGTATGAAGAAGCGGCGCTGGCCGCCGAAATCGCCGGCGAGGCTGGAGAGGCTGGCGAGGCGCCCGCCGGATATGCGCCGATTTCGCCGCCGGACTTTGGCGATGAATTCGCGGCCACCGAGGAGCCGGAGGGAACGATCCGGGAGTCCGAGACCATCCCCGTCGAGTCGGAACTGGATGCCATCGCTCGAGAGGCGCAGGCCAATGGTGGCGAGCCGACGCCGGCGGTGGAACAACCGACCGAGGACGATGAATTCAGCCCGTTCGTGCTGCGCGAGCCCGATGAGCCGGAGTCACGCGGGCCGTTGTTCAAGATCCTGCTGGCGGCCTTGTTGATTGCCGCGGTGGCAGCGGCATTCTGGTTCCTGGCGCCGGCATCGTGGAAAGAGCGAGTCGGGATCGCCGATGCAGGCGAGACGCCGCTACAGCTGATGATGACCCACAGCGACCGCCAGAAATTGGCCAGTGGCAATGAATTGCTCGCCGTCAGTGGTCGCGTCATCAACCCGACCGACGAGAATCAGAACGTCCCGCCAATCCAGGCGCAATTGCGCAACCAGAAGGGCAAATTGGTCTATAGCTGGACGATCGCTCCGCCGGCGCGGATCCTGCCGCCGGGCGCCAGCGCGACGTTCAACAGCGCCGAGGTCAATGTCCCGGCCGGCGGCGACGAGCTGACCATCACCTTGGGCGATGCCAAGACCTGAGGCCTATTCGAATTCGACCAGCTTGACCGTTTGCACCGAGCCATCCGCCGCCCGAATGAGGGTTTCGCGCAGCTTTTTGGGGTGATCCCGGGCGATGTCGGAGAATCGTAGCGACGCGCTGGCGAGGATGGTCACTGTCGCTTGCGCCTGACGCCCGGGGGAAACCGGCGTCGGCGCTTGCGGCACTAGGGTTGCGGCAAGCGCGGCTAGAGCGACAATGACCATCCCGATGGCGTAACGCACCAGGGGCGATATGGTAAATGGGGTCTTAACCATGCGTCCCGAAGCGGGACGATCGGAGGCAGGGCAGGCGCCATTGCCTGCCCCCATGCCCTTTGCTAGACGCCGCGCCTCTCCAGTGGGTGGGTGTCCCATCCTGGCTTTTCATGACGTGCGGTCGTGGCGGAACTGGTAGACGCGCAGCGTTGAGGTCGCTGTGGCCGAAAGGCCGTGGAAGTTCGAGTCTTCTCGACCGCACCAGCCCCACAAAGTCTCGTTTATGCGAGGCATTATCAATCGGCCAACGACACGCCGTAAAGTCGTGCCAGACAACTAAGCCATGGGTGGCCATTCCCGCGCGACGACGTTTATTCGCGCGACGCGATCCTGGGGGGCGGCTCGACATGGATCGAGCCCAGCCGAACGATCGATTTTGCCGCGCTGACCGAGACGGTGACGTTGAGGTCGCGCGCCAGGTGCGCCGCAGCGGCGGAATCGCTGGACAAGCGGATGCGATAGTCGCCGTAGGGCACGCGTTCGAACAGGAAGAAACCGTCGAAGTCGGACTGGGCCGTGGCCATCACCTTGCCCGAAGCATCGACCAGCTCAAGCCCGAGGCCTTCGAAGCCGAGCCCGCCGCTTTTGACGATCGCGCCTTCGATATCACCACCGCCGACGAGGCCGATTTCGACCGAGGCTGGAACCCCGGGCCGCGGGACCACCACTTGCAGCGCTGTTCGCGGAACCAGCATCGGATCCGCAAGGCTGCTCTCATCAATGCCGACGGTCACCGGAGTGAAGGTGGCGAGGCCGCCGACCAACACCGAGCCTGTGGCATCCGTGGCTTTTTCCGACAGGCGGCGGCCGGTGGTGACCAAAGCGCCCTTTTCGAACGGCTCCGACGGGTCGTGGATGCCATTATCGTTGAGGTCGCGGTAAACCTGCGCGTTGACGGCGCCGGCGGCGGCCAGTGGCTGGCGCGACAATTTGAACCCGCCGCCCGGATCGAGCGAGAAGTTGAGGTTGAAGCCGACCGCCAGCGAGCCATCGGTGGCCGCTTCGCCGGTGACGGCGATGGCCATCGAATTCAACCGGCGGATATGCGTAATCCGGGCGTTGCCGCGATGGGCCGCCGCGTCATAGACTAGGCCGCCTTCCCAATCGACGGTGTCCGACGCCGACCAATAGGCCGACAGCTCCGCCGTGCGGAACCGCGCCTGGGGGGCGACATCAAAGCTGCTCGATCCGCGCAAACGGACACTGCCGACGCGGCCGGTGCCGATCAGAGCCACATTGAATTCGCCAGGCGGCGACGGTCCAGAGTGGAGATATTGTTTGCGGTAGCGCAAGTCGGTGGCGAGATTGAAGCGGTCAAGGTTGGCCGACAGCCGCGCCGCCGCCTCCAGCTGCTTGGTGCCGTCAAGCCGGTCGGTCAGGTGCAGATCGGCGTGCGCGGGCAGCACCGTGCGCCCCAGTCGAATCGGGGCATCGAGCGCCACGCGATAGTCGCGCAAGCTTGACGCGCGGCTTCCCTGCAAATGAAAATCATTCGCAGCAACGATCTCCGCGCTGACGTTGACGCTGCCAAATTTGGCCAAAAGCTGGGCCCGCGCGGCCTTTCCGCCCGAAGTTTCGCCAGCCACCCCGACTTCGATCATCGCCTGGCCGATTGAGCGCCGCACGGTGCCTTCGACAAAAGTCAGCCGCTGGTCGTCGATCAGCATCATGCGCGCCATCGCCCCGACCGAGGTGCGCTGGTCGAGACCATGTTCAATGGCAATGGCGGCTTGGGCTTTCGGCAGGCCGGTGCCATCGGGCGGGTGCTCGAAAGATATCAAATCGCGACCCGGTTGGTTGGCGCCGGCCCAATACCAGGTCTTGCCGGCCGGCACATTGTCCTGGCCGACGTTGATCATTTCCTCGCGGTTCCGGATCTGACCCTGGGGACCGTAAAGGACGATAGTAATTCGGTTCTCGCCGTAGAGAAGCTGAACGTCTTCAAAGTGATAGCGTTGATCGGAAGTCGGCTTGGCAAAGGCCAAAAGCTCGTCGTTGCGATAGATTTCCGCGTCCCAGCCAATGGGCAGGTCGCCCTCGAAGCGGGTGCGGTCAAACGCCGTCGGGGCGAACAACGGGCGATTGGTGACCACCACGCCGCGGCCGCTGGTCGACGACCCGGTCAACCGGCTGTCGAGCCCGGCGACATCGCCAAAGCCGAAATGCGTGGCCTTGAGCGGCCCAAGCAGCCCGCCTTCGGGGTCGGAGCGGTAAGCGCGCAGGCGCAAAGCGTTGGGAATGCCCTTCTGGGTCGTCGACAACTGCGCGTCATAAGACAGATGGGCGATCTCACCGGCGGCATAGACCGCGGTATGGCGATCCACCTTAACGCCGTCATGGGCGCGATAGGTAACGCCGCCGCTGACCACGAAGTCGAGCGCCGGCGCGCGCCACATGCGATAGGGCAGGCGCACCTGCGGCAACGTCGACAGGTCGAATTTGGCCGGTTTGATCTGGGCGGCGCGCAACTGGCGTTCGACCGCCAGCTCGACCGGCAATTTTGCCGCGGATTCGAGGAACACCGCCGAGCCCGAGGTCATCGGCTTGACGCCGATCCCGAACCAGCGGGCCAAGGCCGCGGTCTCGACGCACCAGCCCTGCGGCGTTTCGCGCACCGTCCCGGCGGCGATCGGTTCACTGGTGCCGCGATAGGTCGCGACCTGGGCGGCGAGGTCGATGGCGATGCGATTCTGCTCCTTGAACGCCCAGCCACTGGCCTTTTTGGACGTCAGGTCGATCTTCATCGGTACATCGAGCGTGCTCAAGAAGTCGCCGAAGACGATGCAGGTGCCTTCGGGCGTGGCGTAGGCGCGCACGCCATCGCCGAGCCGCAGCTGGCGGATGTGCACTTCGAGTAGGAACTGGTCGTCGGGATCGGCGGTCCAGCCGCTGGCCGCGGGTATCGACGTCGAGGCGCCGACCGCCGCCGTGCAGCCGAGCGCCGCCAGCGTCGCCAGCCGGCTCAGCCATTTGGCGCCGGGGAGCATATTATTAGCTCTCGAACCCCCGCCCGCCCTTAGCGCAACACCGCCTGGATTTCGGCGATCATATGCGAGCCATCGTCGTAGGTTTCGACATACTGGACCGTCACCGGGCCGCTCAATGCGCCCTTGAATGCCTCATCGACCGGGATCGACACCTTCCGGCTCGCCACTTCCTTATAAACGGCGACGGCTTTCTGGATGGCGATCGGGTTCTTGACCCCGGCCTTGAGCACGCGGACTTCGCCGAATGTCGAGCGGTCGCCCGACCGGCTGAGGTCGAGCGCCACCGCTGGCTTGCCGTCCCTGGTTTCGAGATGGACATTGGCGATCCCCGCCTGTGCCTGGAGATTGCCAAAGCGGACGATGACCGGGATGGTGACACCATAGATTGGGGTCAGGGCGAAGCTGACGCCCTTGGGGGCCGCGGCAAGTTGCGTGGCCGACACCGGCCGAGAGGGCGGTATCGCCCGGAACAGCAGATGGACTCGATATTCGCCATCCGGCAGCCCTTGCGGCGCCCGGGCCGACACCCGCACCGATTGCGGCTGGTGCGGTGCCAGCGTCACCCGGCGCGGCGCAAAGACGATCATGTCTTCGGCGAGCTTATCCTCGGCGGTCGGCTCGGCGACATCGGCCAGGCCACCGTCCGCCGTCATCCGGCGGAATTCGACCGAAATGCGGTAAGTGGCGGGCTCATCGCCAATATTGTTGAGAATGACCTCGGCGCCCTTGCGGCCGTCGAGCACCAGGCGGGTCGGCGCGACGAGCAAGTCGCCGATGCCGGCGCGGGCGGGCATGGCAACAGTCAAAAGAGACGCGGCAAGCGCAGTCGCGGCCAGCGTCGGCTTCGCAGAAAACATCATCGTGGCGATCCCCGGTTTTGCTCCGAAGTGGAGCGACCGCCTCGTCTTGCCTCCGGAATGGTTATTATTCGGTCAACCATAACGATTGAAATTCATCTGCCCCTCTGCCGTAAGTGCGCAACGAAAAGGGGCCGCCGTTGCCGGCGACCCCTCCATTTGGCCCACTTTGATGAGCGTTGACCCGATAAGATCAATAATCGACGGTCACGTTGAAGGTGCCCGAATAGACGCCGTCACCGGTCGTCGACGCGACCGTGATCGAACCGCCGAGGTTGAAGTCGTTGCCCGGCGCACCCGAGTTGGTGAGCAGGACCGATCCTGGGCTGCTGACGGTCATCAACAGCGTATCCAGGGGATTGTTGGCGTTGGTCAAAGTGACGTTGGGCGCGGTGATGGTCACCAGCTGGTTGTTGGTGCCGCGAACGTTGTAGCGCGCCGCCTGCACGGCACCCGAGCAGGTGACGTTGACGTTGGCGCAGCTAAGGACGCCCGCTTGCGAAACGCCGACAACCGCACCGCCCCACGCACCAGCGCCGGACAGCAGGATCGTGCCGAGATCGAGATTTTGCACCCAGGTCAGGGTCAGCGGCTTGACGATCTTGGCGGTCGCAGTCGCGTTCTGGTTGGGCGAAGTCGGAGCAGCGAACGCCGGCGTGGCGGTCAGTGCAAGGGCGGCAACGGCCGCAACGGTACGAAGAAGTTTCATATGTTTAATCCCCACTGGTCGAAATGTCAGCGGCTGTCCCGAGCGGTGGGTCATCCGTGGAGCCGTCATTAACCGCGTGCGCTTACGGCTTTGCTCAAGAAAATGGTTAACGGTCCGTTGGGGATTGGTCCTAACTGGGGCCTATCGTCCCGAGAGGCGGCTAGAGATACTCGACCGTAATGGGCACATCACCGCGATACTCGCCCTCGGCATCGCCGGAAATGTGCAAGCGGCCGCCGAATCGGAACGCCAGGGTACCAGCCGAATCGAGTTTGGCGCCGGCCGGCAGGTCGCTGACGATGTCTTCGATGGTGATTCGCGCGCCGCTGAGCGAATAGAGTTCGATCCGCGTCGGCAGCTCAACCCGCACCGCGCGGCCGGCTTCACCATGAACCAGGGCGCTGCCGACCATCGCCCGGCCGCTCATGTCGCCAATCATGCCGCTGACGCTGCGCTGGCCGTTGGGCAGCAGAGTCGCCGAACCTTCGCCGTCGCCAAGCATGATCAGGCGGTCGAAATCGAGGCTGGCCTCGATCTCCAGGCTGACCGGGCCGTCGCCCGACGGATCCTCCCGCGTCGTGGTCGGCGTATCGCACAGCCGGCATTGCGCCCCGGCCGGCGCGGCCAGGGTGGACATCCCCGCGGCGAGCGCAAGGACCGGCAAGAGGAGCAGTTTTCGCCTCATTGACCGTCACCCTATTGGGGACAGGCTAAAACAGGGTTAATCCCCGGCTAACCCAATTCCGACGATAGGTGGGCAATGATCACTTTATGGCTCAACCGGGGCATCAAATCCGCCGCTTTATCGTTTGCCAAAGATGACAGTGGCAAGACCGACAGCCCAGCATAGCTATTGTCGCCCGGTGTTCGGCTACCTATCCGCAACTTGATGCCGCCCATTCCCACTGCCCCCCGCCGGCCGTTCGTCACCGCGGCCAAGGTTCTGGCCTATACCGGCTTGGTCACGCTCCTGGCGCTGATCGTCGCGGTCGCGGTGGCGGTGGCGTCGCTGCCAAGTTACGGCGACCTGTCGAAGCGGGCCGATCTCGGCCAGATGATCCGTGTCCGATCCAGCAATGGCACTGTGTTGGTGTCGCTGGGGCCAAGCTTCGGCCAGTGGCTGCGCTACGACCAGATCCCGCCGCAGATGCGAGCGGCGATGATCGCTGTCGAGGACAAGCGCTTCCGCAACCACATCGGCGTCGATCCAATCGGCGTCGCCCGCTCGATCAAGGTGCGCTTCGACACCGGGCGATGGAGCCAGGGCGGCTCGACCATCACCCAGCAGCTGGCACGCAACATCTTCCTCACCAATAGCCGCACCTTCGGTCGCAAGGTCAAGGAAGCCATCCTGGCACTCGCGATCGAGCGCAAGTTCAGCAAGGACCAGATCCTCGAACTCTATTTGAACCGGGTCTATTTCGGCGGCGGCGCTTACGGCATCGACGCCGCGTCCCGGCGCTTCTTCGGCCACAGCGCGGATTCCTTGTCGCTGGGCGAGGCGGCGATCATCGCCGGACTGGTCAAGGCGCCATCGAATTATTCGCCGACCGCCGACGCCGAAGCGGCGCGGCAGCGTTCCGGCGTGGTGCTGCAATCGATGGTCCAGAACGGCTTTGTCAGCGCCGCCGCCGCCGCCTCGGTCGATCCAGCCACCATCCGGTTACAACCGACCAGCAAGCAGAACAGCGTTCGCTATTTCACCGACTGGGCGCTGCCCCAGCTCGAAACCCTGATCGACGAGAGCAGCGAGCCAATCGACGTCTGGACGACGCTCGACACCAACATGCAGGCGGCGGCCGACCAGGCGATCGCCGCCAACGCCCCGGCCGGCGCGCAAGGGGCTTTGGTCGCACTCGATCGCGACGGCGCCGTGCGAGCGATGGTCGGCGGCCGCGATTATGTCGATTCGCTCTACAACCGCGCCACTCAGGCCGAGCGGCAGCCGGGCTCGGCGTTCAAGCTGTTCGTTTATTTGTCGGCGCTCGAATCGGGCATGAAGCCGACCGACACAATCGTCGACGAGCCGATCACGATCGACGGTTGGAGCCCGCGCAATTCGACCCGCACCAACGTCGGGCCGGTCACCTTGCGCGAAGCGTTCTCGCGCTCGATCAACACGGTTAGCGCCAAGATCGGCGCGCAACTGGGTTTCGCCACCATCGCCGATATGGCGCGGCGCTTCGGCATCAGCGGCAAGATTTCGACGTTCCCGTCGATGGTCTTGGGCACCAGCGATGTCCGGCTGGTCGACATGACCCGGGCGTTCGCGTCGGTCGCCAACCATGGCGTCGCGGTTTCGCCTTACGCGATCCGCAAGGTCGTGACCGCCGACGGTCGGCAACTCTATCAGCATGAGGCGACCGAGGAGCGGGTGCTGGTGGCGCCCTGGGTCGCGGCGGAGATGACCGACCTGCTGCAGTCCGCGGTGCTGACTGGCACCGGCCGCGCGGCGCAGATTGGCCGTCCGGTGGCCGGCAAAACGGGCACGACAAGCTCCAACAAGGACGGCTGGTTCATCGGCTTTTCGAGCGGCATTACGGCCGGCGTGTGGATGGGCCGCGACGACGCCCGCCCGATTGCGGGTTTGCAGGGCGGTACGGCGCCGGCCCGGGCGTTCCACGACTTCATGATCAGTGCCGTCGCGCGACGACCCGTTGAACAGTTCGAAACCGAGGTTCCGGTGCCCGACTGGCAACTCGAGCCCGACGAAGAAACCTGGGGCTTGCCGCCGGTGGAAAATGGCGTTGCGCCACTGGTCGATGCCGACGGCAATCCATTACCAGGCGATGCCGGGACCGGTCAGCCGCTTGGCCAGCCAGGCCAGCCCGGCGCCATTCGTCCCGACGGTACCGGCGTCGAAGGGCAGTGGCCCGAGGAAATCCTGAAACGCGGCAGCGAACGTGCCCCGCGGCAACCACCGCCACAGACGGCGCCGCTGGTAACGCGCTCACCGCCACCGCGGCAGCCAGAGCTGCGTTCAGCCCCCGCGCCCGATCCGCTTCAGCCGCGGCCCGACGGCGCGCAATAGGGTCCGCGCCGTATCCACGTCACCTTCGAATAGCTCGGCGAACAAGCGCTTCTCCAGTTTCCGGAATGCGGGCCCGTGATCGAGATGGACGAGGTGGGCAACTTCGTGGGCGACGACGTAGCGGCGCGCCGGCGGCGGCGCGAGAATCAGTCGCCAACTATAGCGGATGCGCCGCTCGGCCGAACAGCTGCCCCACCGGGCGTTGGCGTCGCCGACGGTAACGGAACGGGGCGATACGCCGGCCGCAGCGGCGACCGCGGCCGTTTCACATGACAGCGTGTCAATCGCGAGCCGCGTGAGGAAGGTTTCGACGCGCCGCGGGACCATGCTTTCGGGGCCGCCGCAACGCAGCGCCCCGTCGGCCAAGCCAGGGATCCGGGATTCGCCTGCTGTCCATATGAGCCGGGTCTCCCGCCCGTCGATTGGTATTGTTGCGCCGGGCGCAAACGGTTCGCCCGGCAGCACGTCGGCGATCTGGGCGTCGACCCAGTCGCGTTGCTCGACCGCCCAGGCCATTGCGTTGCGGCGACTGGTGCGAATTGGGCAGGTCAGCTTGAGGACGCCGCGACGCTCGTCGAACCGTAGCCGCAACCGCCGCGCGCCGCGCACCGGGTGGATTTCCACCGGCACCGGTAGCTCGGGATGGACGACGAGCTCCTTAGAGCGCGCGCTCGACGACATGAAATTCAAGATTGTCCCCCGCGTCGACTTCGCTGACGGTCCAGCCGCGGGTCGACTGGCCCGCTTCGTGAACGCTCTCGCGGCTGCCCGAAATCAGATAATGCCACGCCCGCAGCGGCTCGCCATTGGCGCGCAGCCGGTAGGCGCAGGTTTCCGGAAGCCAATCGAGCGACCCGATTGTCTTGCGATCGAGCACGACGCAATCGGCAACGAGCCCCTTGCGATGCTTATAATCGGTGCAGCGGCCGTGCTTCCGGTCGAGCAATTTGCAGGCCACGTTGGTCGGATACAGAATGCCGGTTTCCTCGTCCTCGAGCTTGTGCAAGCAGCATCGGCCGCACCCGTCGCACAAGGCTTCCCACTGACCGCGGTCCAACGACGCCAATGGCTGTTCCCAAAAAGGCGCCTGATTCGAGGATGGATGGGCATCGTTCATGACAAGCTTATCAGTGGTCTGCTATCGGGCGGCGATCAAGTCGGGGCGAAAGAGTGTGATGACGGGTAAGCAAGCGTTTCTGGCGATGGTGATTGCGATAGGTTTCTCGGCAACGCCAGTTGGGGCTCAGGTCAATCAAGGCTTCGACGGCGACAAGTTCGTCGCCGCGGTGCGCGCTCGCGATAGCGGCAAGGCGCTGGAGCTGTTGGAAAGCCGCCCGACCATCGTCAATGCCCGCGATGGGCTGGGTGATACCGGGCTGATCGTCGCGATCACTGAGCGCGATCCGGACTGGACCGGCTATTTGCTCAACCACGACGCTGATGCCAACCTCCCGGCGCGCAATGGCGACACGCCACTGATCACCGCGGCCCGGGTCGGTTTCGAAGACGCCGCCCATTGGTTGATTTCGCGGGGCGCGAAAGTCGACGCGGCCAATCGCATGGGCGAAACCGCGCTGATTCTCGCCGTCCAACAGCACCAAATTCCTCTCGTCAAGTTGCTGCTCGGTTTGGGAGCCAACCCGGACAAGACCGATTCCGCGCAAGGATATTCGGCGCGCGATTATGCCAAGCGGAATAGTCGCGGCGGTGAAATGCTAAAGCTGATCGAGGCCAAGAAACCGAAGCCAGCAGCCGCGGCCCGCTAGCTTCCATCCCCAAGCGTCGGATCGATTTGCGCCGACAAGCGCCGCGCCGCGCGGCGGGCAAAACGCAGCAACTCCGCTTTACGGCGAGCCGGCGCCAACGGCCGGTGCAAAGCGTCCCGCATGATCGCGGCATCGTAACGGTCGGCGACGATCAGGCCCGCGGCTCCCGGAAGATAGCGCTCCTGCTCGAGGATCGCGGCCAAATACGGTGGCACCGCCCAGAAGAAGTGATCGCAATATTCAAGATAGTCGGTCCATTTGGCATCGTTGACCAAATCGGCTTTGGCGACCTTGATCTCGACGATGGTGAGACCGCCCTTGGCATCGATCGCCATCATGTCGGCCCGTCGCCCATTGGGCAGCGGCACTTCGCAGATGGCGAACAGATCGCGCCGGCAGAATAGCCGGGTGACTCCGCGGGCGACATCGCCAGCAATCGGCGACGCCTCGGCGAAGCAAGGGGAATCAACGACGACTTCCATCGCCGCTGATTAGAACATAAGGGGAATGAACGAAAGCCGCCCTAGCGGTAGAAGATGTGATTGCCGATCGAAGCGACGCGCGTCAGTTTCCAGCCCGGGGAAACCCGGCGAGCATGAAAGAACAATGCCCGGGGTGCCGCCGAGGCCTTCAGGTCGCGGTCGACGATCTGGGCAATCGCGACGGCGGTCTGCCATTGGCGGCTGGCCCGGGGCACCGCCGGCAGCGCATGGCCGCGAACGAACGAAAACTGGCCGCGCTGGAATAGGACGCCACAATAGGATGGCGGGAAGCGACCCTTGGAATTGGCCCGGTTGGCGATCACGTCACCGACCGCGAGCTGGCCGGACAATGGTTCGCTCTTGGATTCGAAATAGATTCCGACCGCCAGGCAATTGAGCTCATGGCTTCCGGCTTCGGACGCGCGCAGTTGCGCGACCATCGACGCCAAGTCGCCCGTCGGCTTGGCCGGCAAGGGGACCAGTTCGTCGGATTGGGAATCAGCGGTATCGACCGTTTGAGCTGGCCGGGCCGGGTCCACCGACAGAATCTGCGGCACGACCGTCTGGGGCAGCACGGCGCTGTTCAGCGGAATCATCATCGGTTCGGACGCCGGGCCGACCTGGGCCGGCGCAACCGAACTCCCGCTAAGCGCGGCAATCACCAGCAGCGCTGTACGTAACGAAGGCAACATGCATACCGTATTTTATGCGGTTAACCGCCCCACTGGTAAGCCGCTACTGGCGGACAATCCGCTCCTGGCTACCTGGGAAGTTCCCCGTCTCGCGCGCCATATTTCGCCGAGGATTCGGCCAAAATATGCTCCCCGCTCTCCGTTCAGAAACCCGCTTGTCCGGGGCCGGAACGATGCGGTCAACCCAAAGCGGTCGTTTCAGCGATGAATCGTTCCGCGTCCGCGACGTCCAGTTCAATTGTCCACAAATCCGCGTCGAAACGAGTGCGTTTCGCGAGGAATTCGCGGATTTCATCGGAACCAGATGATTCTGGCGGCCCAACGCTTTGCCACAGATAGGCCCCGTCCAGGGTCAGCGTGCGCTCGAGACAGCCGGCATGGCGACCCCGGCTGCTGATCACCAGCAAGAGCGCGCCGCGGTCCTGATCGCCTTTCTTGATGATGGTCGCGAAGTCACCGTTGGCGGCCACGCGCCGGATCAAACCCGCCGCTTCAACCGCCGACGGCAATCGCTCATTGCTCATGGCTTGGCGCGATAACCGGCGAGTCCGCTCAACGCGATGTGCGACCGAAGGAAGGTGCCGGTGCCGCGCGCGCACTCCTCGCCCTCGGCATCGATGATCCGCGCTTCGGCGACCAGCACACGCCGTTTGCCACTAATCCAGCGACCTTCCGCGATCGCTTCGCCGCCGCGCATCGGCTTGGTGAAGTGGAGGTTGAACGCGGTGGTCAACAGGAAGCGGTCGCTGATGAGGCTGTTGGCGGCATAAAAAGCCGCGTCGTCGAGCATCTTGAAATAGATCGTGCCATGCGCCGCATTGGCCGCATGAAAGCTGGTTTCGTCGACGGCAAAACTGATCTCCGACCGCCCAGGGCCGGTGATGGTCAGCGCCGACCGATATTGGCGATTGATCGGAGCCGAGCGGTACAGTGCTTCCAGACTGCGGAAGTGCGCGTCCTCGCCGGTTGCAGCTTTAGGCGACTTCGCGCTCATCAGCCCCCAGCAATACCGCTGCCAGCGCATCGCGGCTGCGCGCCCCACGCATCTTCTCGAGCGTCGGCGCATAACGGGTCACGCGGCTGATTGCGGCCAGCGCTTTCAAATGCTCGGCGCCCGCTTCGGGGGGCGACAGCAGCAGGAAGACGAGATCGACCGGGACCTTGTCGAGCGCCTTGAAATCGACCGGTTCGCCCAACCGCACAAACAGGCCATAAATCCGCGTCAGTCCCTGGATCTTGCCGTGGGGCAAGGCGACGCCTTGGCCAAACCCGGTCGAGCCTAGGCGCTCGCGTTCGGCGAGGCTCGCCAGGATGGCGGCGGAGTCCAGCCCCAGCCGTTGCCCGGCCAAATGGGCGAGCTGTTGCAGGAGCGAGCGTTTGCTGCCGCCGGGGAAAGCGGATTTGATCGCATCGAAATCGAGGAACTCGGAAAGCTGCATGGCTGCACTCTACAAAGGAAACGCACTTTAAGAACGGTCAGTGCATCGCACGCCGGCCGCAATTGGAAATGGGGGTCAGACCTCGTGCGGCTCAACCCAGCCGATGTTTCCATCCTCTCGTCGGTAAATCATGTTGAAGGCGCCCGACGCCGAGTTTTTGAACATCAGCGCATTGGTGTTGCGAAGGTCCATCAGCATCACCGCGTCGGATACGCTGGCTTCCGGAATGTCGGCCCGGGTTTCGGCAATGATCGCCGGGTTGGTCGAAACTTCGTCATCGTCCTGTGGCGCCGCCAGAACCGTGTAGCCGGCATTCTCGACATAGGGCTGTTCGCCGTCGGCCTTATGTTCGCGCAGCCGCTTCACGTAGCGGCGAAGCTGCGTTTCGATGCGGTCGGCGGCGCCGTTAAACGCCAGCTGAGCCTCGGCCCCGCGGTTCGATGCCTTGAGCACGACACCTTGGGCGACGGGCGCGACAATGTCGCAGGTGAAGTCATTGTGCGGCCCGCGGCCGAACGTCACATTGGCGGCAATCGCCCGCGAGAAATATTTCTCGGTCATTTCTTCCATGCGGCCGATCGCATGCTCGCGCAGCGATTCGCCGGTGTCGACCTGGTGACCTGCGACCCGAACGTCCACTTGGACTGGCTCCTCTCGATGGTTGGGCGGCGCGGCTTAGTACCCGCGCCGAACTTTCGTCAACTTAACCCGTCAGCCGGCCGGGGCGAAGCGCGCCCACAGCGGGTTGACCAGCTTGGCGATAAACGCGCGATGGCGCTCGATCTCCTCGGGCGCGGCATGATGCGGGCGTGGCTCGCGTGCTTCGCGCGCCACCACCGTCTGGCCGTTGCCGACAACGTCGACAGCCCGGGTATCGGCGACCAGGCCAAGGCCGATCTGCCGGCCGCCGGTCAGCTCGACATAGACCTGCGCCAGCAATTGCGCGTCGAGCAAGGCGCCGTGCTTGACCCGCTGGCTGCGATCGACGCCGAACCGCGTACACAAAGCGTCGAGGCTGTGCTTGGCGCCCGGATGGCGCGTGCGAGCGAGGACCAAGGTGTCGACCATCCGGCTGGTGCACACCCGGGGTCGGCCGCAATGTTCCAGCTCGTGATTGAGGAAGCCGAAATCGAAGCTCGCATTGTGCGCGACCAAAGGCGAATCTTCGATGAAAGCGAGCAATTCTTCGGCCCGTTCGCCGAACCGCGGCTTGTCCGACAGGAAGATATTGCTCAGCCCGTGAACCGCTTCGGCCTCGCTCGGCATCGGCCGTTCGGGATTAAAATAGGCGTGGAAGTGGCGACCGGTTTCAACCCGGTTGAAAATTTCGATGCAGCCAATTTCAACAATGCGGTCGCCGCCGGCCGGATTGAGGCCTGTGGTTTCGGTATCGAAAATAATCTCCCGCACCGCTCTCCTATTCACCCGCCGCCAGTCCGAGACAAGCCAGAATTTGCTCTACTTGGCGCTCGGTCTGTTCGAGCGGTCCGCTGGTATCGATGACGAAATCGGCGCGCGCGCGCTTGTCCTCGTCGGGCAGTTGCCGGGCGAGCAGGGCGTCCAGTTTCTCGGGCGTCATGCCGGGCCGCGCCAGTACCCGCTGGCGCTGAATGTCCGCTGGCGCCGAGACTACGATGACCTTGTCGAACGCGCCATCACCGCCGGTTTCGAACAGCAAGGGGATGTCGAACAGCAGCGCCGGCGAGTCGCCATGATCGAGGATGAAGCGGGTTCGCGCGTGGTGCACCGCCGGGTGGACGATCGCTTCCAGCGCGGCGAGTTCATCGGCCTGACCCAGCACCAATACCGACAGCGCTTCTCGATCGACCGCGCCATCGCGCACGCTGCCGGGAAAGCGCTTGCCAATTGCCGCGACCAGCGCCCCGCCCGCCCCCTGCAGCCGGCGCACTTCGGCATCGGCATCGAACACCGGGACACCGGCACGTTCGAACATGCCAGCGACCGTTGACTTGCCCATGCCGATCGACCCGGTGAGTGCGATTGGGATCATGCGGGTAACGCCCCACGATCACGCAGCGCGCCGAGAAGCGGGATCAGCGGCATGCCGAGGATGGTGAAATGGTCGCCTTCGATGCTGCTGAACAATTGCACGCCGCGCCCTTCCATCCGAAACGCGCCGACGCAATGGCCGACGGCGGGCCATTCCGCGTCCAGATAGCCAGCGATAAACGCTTCGGACAGCGACCGGACTTCCAGCGCGGCGGTCTGGGCATGGGTCCACTCGATCGCATTACCACGAG
Source organism: Sphingomonas sp. (assembly GCF_031361285.1). Lineage (GTDB taxonomy): Bacteria > Pseudomonadota > Alphaproteobacteria > Sphingomonadales > Sphingomonadaceae > Sphingomicrobium. Next base: position 18,453 of record NZ_JANMCO010000102.1, on the reverse strand, counting down.
CAAGGGCGACGGCGCTGGTCAGTTGAATGGTCTTGCCGGAGAAGAACTGCAGATGCTCGGCGGCCTGGCTCCGATCGATGGGCTTATCGAACTGGCGACCCTGGACACTGACGACTGAATCGCTGCCAATCACCCAGTCGCCGACACGCGCCTGGCTGATACTCAACGCCTTGGCCTGGGCGAGATCGGCAGCAAGATCATCGGTCAGCAAAGCTGCGGCTTTGAGCGCGGCCTCGTCGACTTGCGGCGAAGCGACGTCGAAATCGACCCCCGCAGCCGCGAGCATCGACTGGCGGATGGCGCTTGAAGAGGCGAGCACGATGCGCACGGCATAACCTTGTGGAAAACTGCTGATCTGTCCTAGCCCGCCGGTGGGGACGGGCTCAATATCCGGCTTATGCCCAATTGGACTCGGCTTGTCCGATGATTCATCCCCGGGACAACCAGATAACCCCCAGCCTGTGAATCGTGGGCACGGTTGGCATCGACTCGGCGGATTCCTGCGACCGGGATTGCGCCTCGCTTGTTGGCAATTTCGGGAGGCGCGCCTAAACCCCACGACCCGCTGACCATCATCATCAACTATAGAATCTTATATATATAATAAGGGAGAATAAGAGGGTGGCCATGACGTCCCGTAAGACCCCGGACGACCGAGCCAAGCCCTTGCTTGCCGTTCTCAAAGGCGAACGGCGCGACCCTCCACCCGTCTGGATGATGCGCCAGGCTGGTCGTTATCTTCCCGAATATCGTGAACTGCGAGCGGCCAAGGGCGGTTTTCTCGACCTGGTTTATGACAGCGAGGCCGCGGCCGAGGTTACGCTTCAGCCGCTCAAGCGATTTCCGCTCGACGCCGCGATCCTGTTTTCGGATATTCTCATCGTCCCGTTCGCGCTCGGCCAGAATCTGAGCTTTGTCGCCGGTGAAGGGCCGCGCCTGACACCGCCACTTGCCAGTGCGGCGCTTGAGGATCTCAATCCGTTTCCGGCTCGGCTCGAGCCGATTTACGAGACCGTCGCGCGGGTCAAGGCCAGGCTCGATCCGGCGACCACGTTGATTGGCTTTGCTGGCGCGCCATGGACGGTAGCCACCTACATGATCGCTGGCGAAGGCAGCCGTGATCAGTCGCCGGCGCGGCGGCTGGCCTATGGCGATCCCGGCCGCTTCGCCGTGATCATCGAGCGGATCGAAGCGGCTACATTCGATTATCTCAGCGGCCAGATCCTTGCCGGCGCCGACGCTGTGCAATTGTTCGACAGCTGGTCGGGAAGCCTGGCGCCGGTGGAGTTCGAACACTGGGTCATCGGACCCACGGCGCGCCTGGTTGAGCGGTTGAAAGCCCGTCACCCGGGGGTTCCGGTGATCGGCTTTCCCAAAGGTGCCGGCGGCAAGCTTGGCGCTTATGCGCGCGAAACTAAAGTCTCGGCTATTGGCCTCGACGAAACCGTCGACCCGGCGTGGGCGCACAAGGAATTGCCCAAGCGACTACCGGTCCAGGGCAATCTCGATCCACTCGCTTTGCTCGCCGGCGGTGACGCCTTGAAGAGTTCGGTGCGTCGCATCCTTGACGCGCTGGCCGAGCGCCCGCACATCTTCAATCTCGGGCACGGCATCTTGCAGGAAACCCCGATCGCGCATGTCGAGGAGCTGATGGCGATGCTGAAGGGGGGCAAATGACCGGCGTCAATCTCACCGGTTTTCTCGGCGATGCCTACCCATGGGTGAAGGCGGCGCACGTCACCTTCGTGATTTTCTGGATGGCCGGGCTGTTCCTGCTGCCGCGCTTCTACGTTTACCACCACGCGACCACCCCGGGGTCGGCCGAGGATCGGGCCTGGATCGAGCGCGAGGACCGCGTTCGCACGATCATCCTGATGCCGGCAATGCTGATCGTCTGGGTGTTGGGGCTGATGCTGGCCTTTCACCTCAATGTCTTCGGGCAGTGGTGGTTTTCGGCCAAGCTGGCATTAGTCGTCGGGCTGACTGGCTATCAGGGTTGGCTCGGTTCCTACGGAAAATCGCTCGCCGCCGGCAAGCGCGAGCTCGAGAATCGCACACTGCGCATCATGAACGAAGTCCCTGGTATTGCCGCCGCCTTGATCGTCGTGCTGGTGATTGTTCGTCCGTTTTAGCCGCTTTCGTGGCGCCGCGCTGATTGACACGGGGCCTTCGCGTCCATACTTCAGATCAGGCGGCTTCCATCGGCCAGTTTCTTTAAATCGCCGGTGCCCGTTTCCCATGGTGCAGCGTCCTGCCGCATCCGCTTTGCTTTAAAAGCCCAGGCTTCCAACCCAAGAAAAGACTCCCAATGCACCTCAAAGACCTCAAGCTGAAAACCCCCGCCGAGCTCGTCACCATGGCTGAAGAGCTGGGCATCGAGGGCGCGTCGACCCTGCGCAAGCAGGACATCATGTTCTCGATCCTCAAGGTCCGCGCCGAAAGCGGTGCCGAGATCATGGGCATGGGGACGATCGAAGTTTTGAACGACGGCTTCGGTTTTCTCCGCAGCCCCGAGGCCAATTACCTCGCCGGCCCGGACGACATCTATGTCGCCCCCAATCTCGTCCGCCGCTTCGGCCTGCGCACCGGCGACACGCTGGAAGGCGAGATCCGTGGCCCCAAGGACGGCGAGCGCTATTTCGCTTTGACCCGCGTCACCCAGATCAATTTCGACGACCCCGAAGCGGTCCGCCACCGGGTCAATTTCGACAATTTGACGCCGCTTTATCCCGATAGCAAGCTGACCCTCGACAGCGCCGACCCGACGATCAAGGACAAGTCGGCGCGCGTGATCGACATCGTCGCGCCGCAGGGCAAGGGCCAGCGCGCGTTGATCGTCGCCCCGCCCAGGACCGGCAAGACCGTGCTGTTGCAGAACATCGCCCGGGCGATCACCGACAACCATCCCGAAGTGTTCCTGATCGTGCTGCTAATCGACGAGCGGCCCGAGGAAGTCACCGACATGCAGCGGTCGGTCAAAGGCGAGGTGATTTCCTCGACCTTCGACGAGCCCGCCAGCCGCCACGTCCAGGTCGCCGAAATGGTGATCGAGAAGGCCAAGCGCCTGGTCGAGCATAAGAAGGACGTCGTCATCCTTCTCGATTCGATCACGCGCCTCGGCCGCGCTTACAACACCGTCGTGCCAAGCTCGGGCAAAGTGCTGACCGGCGGCGTCGACGCCAATGCGTTGCAGCGGCCCAAGCGCTTCTTCGGTGCCGCTCGCAATATCGAGGAAGGCGGGTCGCTGTCGATCATTGCCACCGCGCTCATCGACACCGGCTCCAAGATGGATGAAGTCATCTTCGAAGAGTTCAAGGGCACCGGCAACTCCGAAATCATCCTCGACCGCAAGGTCTCCGACAAGCGCATCTTCCCGTCGCTGGACGTCGGCAAGTCCGGTACCCGCAAGGAAGAATTGCTGGTCGACCAGGCGACACTCACCAAGATGTGGGTGCTGCGCCGGATACTGATGCAGATGGGGACCATCGACGCGATGCAGTTCCTGCTCGACAAGATGAAGGACGCCAAGTCGAACGAGGATTTCTTCGCGAGCATGAATCAATAGCTGAGCCGGCAAATCCGGCACGCTTGATGCGTGTCGGTTTGCCGATGCTGGAGTCGTAAATGCCCGCAGGCATGTTCAACTTCGCCGACATCTTCACCGCGGCCGGGCTGGTGACGCTCGGCCAGGTGATCCTCATCGACCTCACCATGGCCGGCGACAATGTCGTCATCATCGGCACGCTTACCTCGGGCTTGCCGGAGCGCGAGCGCAAGCGGGTGATCATGTTCGGCGTCGGCATGGCGCTAATATTCCTGATCGGCTTCGCGCTGATCGCCACCCAATTGCTGCAGATAACCGGCCTGCTGGTTGCCGGGGGCCTGCTGCTGCTGTGGGTCGCCTACAACATGTACCGCGAGTTGACGCCGACGAAGATTGTCATCGCCGACGACCCGTCCACCGCCGCGATTGAGGGACCGCCGCGGACCAAGAGCTTTCTCCGCGCCGCGATCCAGGTGACTGTTGCCGATCTCTCGATGAGCCTCGACAACGTGCTAGCGGTCGCGGCTACGGCGCGCGAGCATCCGGCGGTGCTGTTCATCGGCCTGACGCTGTCGGTAACTTTGATGGGCCTGGCCGCCAATCTCGTTGCCCGGCTGGTACAGCGCTATCACTGGATCGCCTGGGCCGGACTGGTGATGATTCTCTACGTCGCGCTGACCATGATCTATGAAGGTTGGGTCGGCGGCGAGCATGTGCTGGGCTTGAGGAACGCGATGGGCCTCGGCTAGGATCGGCCCATGGACCTGACTGCTTTCCTGACGCCGCAAGCGATTGGTGTCTTTTTCGAAATCCTGATGATCGACATCGTCCTTGCCGGCGACAATGCGATCGTCGTTGGCGCGCTCGCCGCTGGCCTGCCAGCGGAGCAACGCAAGCGGGTGATCCTGATCGGCGTGCTGGCCGCTTTGGTGCTTCGGATTGCTTTCGCCTTGCTGGTTACCCAGCTGCTGCAGATCGTTGGGCTGATCCTCGCTGGCGGGTTGTTGCTGCTGTGGGTCGCGTGGAAGATGTGGCGCGAGCTGCACCACAGCGGCGAATCGCGCGGGTCGTCGGAGGTCGCCGGCGACGAACATTCGGGGGTAAGATCCGCCAAGACCTTCGCCGCGGCCGCCTGGGGCGTCGCCATTGCCGACGTCAGCATGAGCCTCGACAATGTTTTGGCGGTGGCCGGCGCGGCCCAGGACCATCCGTGGATCCTGGTCTTCGGCCTGATCCTGTCGGTGATCCTGATGGGCGTCGCCGCCAATTTCATCGCCAAATATATCGAACGCTACCGCTGGATCGCCTACGTCGGCCTGGTGGTGATCGTCTGGGTGGCTGGCAAGATGATCTGGGATGGTTGGCACGACGCCGTCCCGCACATCGGGCCGCTGTTGTCCTGAGCTTGCGCCTTGGGGCGTAGTCGCATCCGGCGTAGGGTTGGCTGGTGAACACCCAGACCATTTTTGCTTTGGCGAGCGGCCGGCCGCCGGCGGCGATCGGAGTGATTCGGGTCAGCGGGCCTAAGGCGCACGAGGCAGGGCAGGCGCTCTGCGGCAAGCTCCCGGGGCCGCGACAGGCGGCGTTGCGCGAGCTTCGGCATCCGCGTGAGCGCACCTTGCTCGATCGCGGCCTGGTCCTGCGGTTCGATGGCCCGGCCAGCTCGACCGGCGAGAATGTCGTGGAATTTCAAATCCATGGTGGCCGCGCGGTTGCTGAAGCGTTGCTTGACGCCTTGGCGTCACTCGACGGTTTGCGGCTTGCTTTGCCTGGGGAGTTTACCCGCCAGGCGCTGGAGAACGGGTGTATTGACCTGACCGAAGCCGAAGGGCTCGCCGATTTGATCGAGGCCGAGACCGAAAGCCAACGCCGCGCGGCGTTGGCGTTGGCGAATGGCGGCCTCAAGCGGCAGATCGAGCAGTGGCAGGCCCAGCTGCTGGGCTTGGCGGCCAGAGCCGAAGCGGCCATCGATTATGATGAGGAAGATGACTCAGGTGCAGTTCGCGCGCTTTCTAACGACTGCGGCGCATTAGCATTAATACTTGATAGCTGGCTTGGGCGGCCCCGGATCGAGCCGCTGCGGGATGGCGTCCGAGTGGTTGTCGCTGGCCCACCGAATTCCGGAAAATCTAGCCTGGTCAATGCGATAGCGGGTTCAGAACGCGCCATCGTCACCAACATTCCAGGCACGACCCGCGACCATATCGAGGTACCGTTGGCAGTGGCGGGGATCCCAGTACTGCTGACGGACACCGCCGGATTGCGGACCGCAGACGAACTGGTCGAACGCATTGGCGTCGAGCGGTCGCTCGTCCTGATCGAGGGCGCCGACATCCTGCTCTGGCTGGGCGACCCGGGCGAGGCTCCGGCGCATGCGCGCGTGATCCGCGTTCATGCGAAGTCTGATTTGTCCGAACGCGCGGCTGCGCCGGCTGATTCGTTGCCCGTCTCCTCACGCACCGGCGACGGCATTGCCCGCCTGCTCGATCAGGTCGGACAACTCGCCGCCTCCCTGTTGCCGGGTGAGGATGCGTTGGCGCTCAATCGGCGGCAGGCGACCCATCTCGCCGAGGCCCAGGCCGCGCTCGCACGCGCCGCGGAAGCCGAGGATATCGTTACGGTGGCGGAAGACCTTCGCCTGGCGCGCGGTGCATTCGACCGGCTCACCGGACGCGCCGGAGTCGAAGACGTGCTGGACGCTTTATTTGCAAGGTTTTGCCTCGGAAAATAGCTGTTTCACGTGAAACACCACTTGGTCATTCCCGCGAAAGCGGGAATCCCGTAGGGACTGCAAATGTACGATGTCATTGTCATTGGTGCGGGTCATGCCGGGTGCGAGGCGGCCGCTGCGGCGGCACGGCGCGGTGCGCGCGTCGGCCTGCTGACATTCCGCGCGGAAGATCTTGGCCAGATGTCTTGCAACCCTTCGATCGGCGGGGTCGGCAAAGGCCATTTGGTCCGCGAGCTCGACGTATTCGACGGTCTGATGGCCCGCGCCGCCGACCGCGCCGCGATCCATCGCCGAATGCTCAACCGGAGCAAGGGAGCCGCCGTCCAGGGGCCACGAGTCCAGGCCGACCGGCACCTGTATCGTGCTGCAATCGCCGACTTTATCGCCGGGAGCGGCGTCGAGGTGATTGTTGCCGAAGCGCTCCGCTTGCAGATTGAACGTGGACGAATCACTGGCGTCGAGACCAGCGTTGGGAGGTTGGATTGCCAAGCGCTGGTCGTGGCCACTGGCACTTTCCTCGACGCGCGCATCTTCGTCGGCGAAGAAGTGAGCAAAGGCGGACGTCGCGAGGAAAAAGCCTCGGTGCCACTCGGGCAGCAGCTGCGCGAAATCGGCCTTGGTCAGGGGCGGCTCAAGACCGGCACCCCGCCGCGGCTCGACGGCCGCACCATCGATTGGGCGCGGCTTGAGGACCAGCCGAGTGACCCCGAGCCCTGGGCCATGTCGGCGATCGACGATGGCCATCGTCCGCCGCAGCTGCGTTGCGCAATTGCCCGGACCAATCACCAAACCCACGATGTCATCCGCGCCAATTTTGATCGTTCACCGCTGTTCGCCGGCGCCATCGCGGGCCGTGGGCCGCGCTATTGCCCGTCGATCGAGGATAAGGTGAAGCGCTTCGGCGATCGCGACGGCCACCAGATCTTCCTCGAGCCCGAGAGCCTGACTGACTCTCTCGTCTATCCCAATGGCATTTCAACGTCGCTGCCGGTTGATGTCCAGCGCGACTTTGTGCGCAGCATCGCCGGACTCGAACGGGTCGAAATCGTGCGGCCCGGCTATGCAGTCGAATATGAGTATGTCGACCCACGGCGTCTCAACTCAACCCTGCAAACACGTGAGATTTCCGGGCTTTTCCTGGCCGGCCAGATCAATGGCACGACCGGTTACGAGGAAGCGGCGGCGCAAGGGTTGGTGGCTGGTCTTAACGCCGCAGCGCAGGCGCTTGATTTGGTTAACGTCCGCTTCGATCGCCGCACCAGTTACATCGGCGTAATGATTGACGATCTCACCCTTCAAGGGGTCAGTGAGCCCTATCGGATGATGACCGCGCGCGCCGAATATCGCTTGTCGCTGCGCGCCGACAACGCCACCACAAGACTCGGCGAAGCGGCGCTTGGCGCGCATTGCGTGTCGCCGCGGCGCTGTAGCCAGATCGCCGAGCATTTGAAGTTGCGCGGCACGACTGGCTGGGCGGAGACGGACGAAGGCCGCGCCGATGCGCTCTATGCGCCATATGTCGAGCGGCAGCAGCGCGAGTGGGCCGCGGTCCAGCGCGATTCGGCCGTGTGGATCCCGCGCGACCTCGACTATGCGGCGGTGCCCGGACTGTCGACGGAAATGGTCGAGCGTCTGGCCGCCTCGCACCCCGAAACTCTCGATCAGGCGTCGCGCATCCATGGCGTGACTCCGGCGGCGCTGTCCGCTGTCTACGTCGCCGCCAGTCGTCGCGCCGCGGCATGATCGAGGCGCTGGAGCGCGCCGCCGGCCGCTTTGTTTCACGTGAAACATTCAGCCTTCTCGAGCGCTATATCGACCTGCTGAACGCGGCCAGTAGCACCCAGAACCTGATTTCATCTTCAACCCTCGACAACATCTGGGAGCGACACATCCTCGATTCGGCGCAGCTGGTGCGCCTGGAGCCGCACGCGGGAGCGTCATGGGTGGACATCGGCTCGGGTGCAGGCCTGCCCGGTGTCGTCATCGCCGCGCTAACCGAGGGGCCGATGACACTGGTCGAGCCGCGGCGGCTTCGTGCCGAATTCCTCAACGCGACGGTCGACGCGCTTGGCCTGGCCGCCCGAGTGCCGGTCCACCCGACGAAAATCGAAAATATCCGCGGCCAATTCCACGTCATCACGGCCCGCGCAGTGGCGCCGCTGGGCCGATTGCTTGGGCTCACGCACCATCTGGCCCATGACGAGACGATTTGGGTGCTGCCCAAGGGAAAAAACGCCAAATCGGAACTGGCCGAAGCGGAGCGAAGCTGGCAGTATGACGTGCGAAGCGAACCGAGTTGCACCGATCCGCGAGCGACCATCCTGGTGCTGAGCAAGGTGAGGGCGAAAAACGTGGGAGCGAAGTCGAACCGATGATCCGCGTTGTGGTCGCCAATCAGAAGGGCGGGGTGGGCAAGACCACAACCGCGATCAATTTGACCACCGCGCTGGCGGCGATCGGCGGGAAGGTGCTGCTGGTCGACATGGACCCGCAGGGCAATGCCTCGACCGGGCTCGGCGTCGGCCAGGCCCAGCGCGAGCGCTCAAGCTATGACGTGCTGATCGGCGGTGCCACCATCCTCGACAGTGTCGTCGCGACCCGCGTGCCGCGACTCGATCTGCTGCCGGCGACGGTCGATTTGTCAGGCGCCGAAGTTGAGCTGGTCGCGCTCGACGATCGCGCCCATCGGCTCGACAAGGCGCTCGACGCAGTGCCGCCCGGGCGCTGGGACAACTGCCTGATCGACTGCCCGCCGTCGCTGGGCCTGCTGACCGTCAACGCGCTCGTCGCGGCGCGTCATTTGCTGGTGCCGTTGCAGTGCGAATTCTTTGCTTTAGAAGGACTTAGCCAGCTTTTGCAGACCGTCGAGCGGATCCGACTGGCGTTCAATCCCGAGCTTGCGATCCTTGGCGTCGCGCTGACCATGTTCGACCGCCGCAACAATTTGTCGCAGGCCGTCGCCGAAGATGTCCGCGCTTGTCTCGGCAACGCGGTGTTCGAAACCGTCATCCCGCGCAACGTCCGCCTGTCCGAAGCCCCGAGCCACGGACTGCCGGCCTTGATCTACGACCTCAAATGCGCCGGGTCCGAAGCCTATGTCCGCCTGGCGCGTGAGCTGATGGCGCGTCTGCCGCAACGCGCTGAAGCGGCATGACCGGCAAGCGTCCGGTCTCCGGGCTTGGCCGCGGCCTGTCGGCATTGATGGACGAATCGGTCCGCTCAGGCAGCGAGACGTCGAGCGAGTCGCGCGGCGGCGTCCGCGAGATTGAAATTGCCCGAATCCGGCCCAATCCCCATCAGCCGCGCCTGATGTTCGCCGACGAAGCGATCAACGAACTTGCGGATTCCATTGCGAAACGCGGCGTGCTGCAGCCGATCCTGCTGCGTCCGAGCGGCGGGGGGTTCGAGATCATCGCCGGCGAGCGGCGGTGGCGCGCGGCACAACGGGCGCAGCTCCACACTATTCCCGCGATCGTCCGCAATGTGGATGACGCGGCGACCGCCGAGATCGCGCTTATCGAGAATATCCAGCGCGAGGATTTGAACGCGATCGAGGAAGCCGAAGGCCTCCGGCAACTGATCAGCCAGCACGGCCACAGCCAGGACGACGTCGGTCGGCTGGTCCACAAATCGCGCAGCCATGTCGCCAACCTGCTGCGTTTGCTAGATTTACCCGAGATCGTCCGCGAGATGTTGATCCATGGCGAAATCAGCATGGGCCATGCCCGCGCCGTCGCCACCGCGCCCGATCCCGAAAGCCTGGCTAAGGAAGTCATCGCCAAGGGCCTGTCGGTGCGCCAGACCGAAGCGCGGGCGCGCAAGATCAAGCGGCCGCCCGGGGAGCTGGTCCTGACCGAGCGCCGCGGCGATGCCGATCTGGAGGCGCTCGAGCGGCAGCTGGGCGACATGCTCGGGATCACGGTCAAGGTCGCGCATACTGGCGCCGGCGGGACGGTGACGCTGCACTACAACAGTCTCGACCAGCTGGACATGATCTGCCAGCGTCTGTCCGGCGAGCCGATTTAGCGCTTAACGGCGGCGCGACGCGCGGCGGGCGATCGCCGTCAGTTCTTCGCCCAAGGCCTCGGCCGGCGGCGGCGCATCGCCGCGCATCAGCTGCCGCTCAAGCTTGCCGGCGCGCTCGGCGACCGTCTCCAGCCCGCGCGCGTCCCAGGTGCCGAGCAATGTCTCGATCAGCGGCTTATCTTTCCAGAATAACGACTTGCCTAGTGACGCCATGACGGCACCTGAACGCTCACCGGAATCGACCCGGGCGCGCATTGGCGCCAACATCAACAAGCGGCGCTGGAGCGCGCGAATCACCGGTATGGCTTCGGTGCCCCCGGAGGAAAGCCTCGCAAGCTCCTGCGAAACCTGCGGCAGCTCGCCGGCCAGTGCCAAATCGGCAAGCTTGAGGAAATCGCCCTCGGGCACTTCGGCGCCGACCGCATCGACCGCGTCATGGTCGAGCTCCTTGGGCGCTTCGGGCGATGCGCCAACATAGAGCGCCAGCTTGGCAAGCTCCTGGCCGACGATCGCCTGGTCGTTGCCGCACGCATCGGCAATCCGCGCCGCCACCGATGCGGTCATGCGCAGACCGTGCATCCGCCCAACGCCGCTCACCATTCGCTCGGCGTCCTGCCCTTCGGGAATATAGGAAGCATGGACGACCGCCAGCGGGTGGGCCTCGGCAAGCTTTAACAAGGCCGAAGTCTTGCGCAGCGCGCCGGCAATGACGATCACTGGGCTTTCGGAGGCCGGCGCCGACAGCAAGGCATCGACCCCGTCGGCGATCTCGTCGCCGGCCGGCTCAACCCAGATCGCGCGCGGCTCACCGAACAGGCTCATCGCGCCCGCTTCATCGGCGAGCAAGGCCGGGTCCGATCGCACCGCCCCGGCATTGGCGATAAACCGGGTGGCGCCGAGCGCCTTCAGCCGCCGCTCGCCATGGCTGCGCGATTGCCCTTCGTCGGGTCCATAAAACAGGTACAGTCGGGTCGACCCATCGGGCTGATCGAGCGCCCGCCCGATGCCGCCTTTGGCCGCTTTCACCGCCCCGTCGCCGGGGCTGTGCGCGCCGCGAATAAGCCAAGCCGGGCGACGATTTGGTCGGCCAACAGGTCGGACAAGCGCTCGACTGCGCTCTGTTCGGCGGCGACGGTCGCATATTCGGAGCTGACGACATCGATCCCGGCGTCGGATCCGGCGGTGGCGTCGAGCACTACGCCGCCGCTCTGCGCGTTGATCAGTCGGTAGCGCGCGCGCAGTGTCCGCCGCTCGCGGGTCACGGCGCGGTCGCCGCGGATGCCGAAGCCAGTGATACTGTCGTCGAGTTCGACTTCAAGGCGATAAATCGGCGGTCCGCCGTTCGGCCCAAGACGTTCCATCAATTTGTTGTGCACCAGCCAGCCGACCTGGCCGTCGATCGGCGCCACTTCAACCGCGCGCAGCGTCGTCGCCACGCTGCTGCTGGAGCCGCCGCCATAGAGCGGTTGCAGCCCGCAGGCCGACAAGGCCAGGGCAGCTGCAGCAAGGGAAGTAAGGCGCATCATAGGACGATATTCACTAGCCGGTCGGGAATGACAATGACCTTGCGCGGGCTCGCTCCGTCAAGCTGTCGCTGGACCTTCTCCGATGTCATGGCCAGCGCTTCGGTCGCGGGCCGGTCGAGGCCGCGCGGCGCGGTCAATGTGTCGCGCAGCTTGCCGTTGACCTGCACGGCGATCGTCACTTGGTCGTCGACCAGCATCGCCGGATCGAACGACGGCCACGCGGCCTCGACGATCATGCCTGCCTCGCCCAGCGCGGCCCAGGCTTCCTCGGCGAGGTGGGGCGCCATCGGTGCAATCAGCTTGACCAAAGCGTGAACGGCCTCTGCCCGGCTCACTGATGGCTTGGCCTTTTCGATCGCGTTTACCAACTCATACAATTGCGCGACCGCTTTGTTGAACTGCAACCCCTCGATCGCGTCGCCCGTGGCGGCGATGGCGCGGTGCAGCTTCTTGTCGAGTGCAATGTCGCGTCCGTCTCCGCCTGTTTGCCCGGTGGCCAGCCGCCAGACACGCTGGACGAACCTGGCTGCACCCTCGATGCCAGCCTCCGACCATTCGAGGTCGCGCTCTGGCGGGCTGTCGGACAGCATGAACCAGCGCACCGCGTCGGCGCCATGTTTGGCGACGATTGGTTCCGGATCGACGGTGTTGCGCCGCGACTTGGACATTTTCTCAACGCGCCCCCGCTGAGCCGGGGCCCCGGTTGTGCGCTCGACGAACTTGCCGCCGTCACGCGCCTCGACTTCATCGGGAGCCAGCCAGCGGCCATCGGGTGACAGGAAGGTTTCGTGGGTCACCATGCCTTGGGTGAACAGGCCCTTGAACGGCTCGGCGATGCTGATTCGACCGATGTGCTGCAGCGCTCGGGTCCAGAATCGCGCGTAAAGCAGATGCAAGATCGCATGCTCGACGCCGCCGATATATTGCGCGACCGGGAGCCAGGCTTCGGCTTCGGCGCGATCGAACGGCCGATCCTTGGGCTGGCTAGCGAAGCGGATGAAATACCAGCTGGAATCGACGAATGTGTCGAGCGTGTCGGTTTCGCGCAGGGCCGCACCGCCGCACGATGGGCACGGCACCCGCCGCCAGGCGTCGTGGCGGTCGAGCGGATTGCCGGGCAACTCGAACGACACGTCTTCGGGCAGCACTACTGGCAACTGGTCGCGCGGCACCGGCACGGCGCCGCAGCCGGGGCAGTGGATGATCGGGATCGGTGTCCCCCAATACCGCTGGCGCGACACGCCCCAGTCGCGCAGCCGCCACGCAGTCGTTCCCTTGCCCCAACCCGCGGTCTCGGCCCGGCGGATGACCTCGGCGGTCGCTTCGACGGTCGTCAGGCCGTCGAGGAAATCGGAGTTGACCGCGATTCCGGGGCCGATTTCAGGCTCTCCGGCGAAGGGCAGCGAGGCGTCCTGGGGGCTGGTCGCGACGACTCGCTTGATGGGCAAATGATATTGCTTCGCAAACTCAAAGTCGCGTTGGTCATGCCCGGGAACGCCGAAAATCGCGCCGGTGCCATAGTCCATCAGCACAAAATTGGCGATGTAGACCGGCAATTTCCATGTCGGATCGAGCGGATGGACGGCTTCGAGGCGAATCCGGTACCCTTTCTTCTCGGCAGTCTCGATTTCGGCGGCGCTAGTGCCGCCCGCGCGGCATTCCTCTATGAACGTTTGCGCTTCGGGATCTGCCTCGGCTGCGGCCTGCGCCAATGGATGTTCGGGGGCGACGGCGACAAACGCGGCGCCGAAGATGGTGTCCGGCCGGGTTGTGAAGACCTCGATCGCTTTCAGCTCCGCCACCGGCTCGGCCAGCCGGAACGCGAATTGCAGCCCGCGGCTCTTGCCGATCCAATTCTCCTGCATCAGCCGGACCTTGTCGGGCCACTGGTCGAGCGTGGCCAGGCCGTCGAGCAGTTCCTCGGCAAAGTTGGTGATCTTCAGGAACCATTGGGCAAGCTTGCGCCGCTCGACCGGGGCACCCGACCGCCAGCCCTTGCCGTCGATCACCTGCTCGTTGGCGAGCACGGTCATGTCGACCGGGTCCCAATTGACCTCGCTCTCCTTGCGATAAACCAGGCCGGCGTCAAACAGGTCGAGGAACAGCGCTTGCTCGTGCCCATAATAATCGGGGTCGCATGTGGCGAGTTCGCGGCTCCAGTCGAGCGCGAAGCCGAGGCGTTTCAGCTGGTCGCGCATGGCCGCGATATTGGCCCGGGTCCACGTCCCGGGATGAACCTTGCGCTCCATCGCGGCATTTTCGGCCGGCATCCCAAACGCGTCCCAGCCCATCGGGTGCAGGACTTCGTGCCCTTGCATCCGGCGGAAGCGGGCGATGACGTCGCCCATCGTATAGTTGCGGACATGCCCCATGTGGATACGCCCCGACGGGTAGGGGAACATCTCGAGCACATAGGTCTTGGGCTTGGCGCTCTGGCTGTCGGCGACGAAGCTGAGCTGCTCGTCCCACCGTGCCTGCCAGCGCCGCTCGGCAGCCGCCGGGTCGAAGCGGCCCGTCATTGCTTGGGGGCCATCATCGCGTAAGGCCTAACCGCCGACGGCGGTGCGGCGAAGATCGCGGGCGCGGGTCAGGATGATGTCTTCCAGCTTCTGCACGGTCGCCGCGGCCACCGGCGCGTCGACCCATGTGCCCCCGCGGTTGACCTGGCGCGAGGCGGCAACGCGCAATGCATCGGCCCGCAAGTCCTGGTCGAGGATGGAGACGGTAAGCTTAACTCGCTCGCCGGGCGAATTGGGGCTGGTGTACCAGTCGGTGACGATAACCCCGCCGTTCGAGTCCGCCTGGAGCAACGGGGCGAACGACACCGTGTCGATCGACGCGCGCCACAAATAGCTATTGACCCCGATCGACGTGGTTCGCGACGGCGCTAGCTGGGACGGAATATCGCGGTTCCTGGTGCAACCTGGCGTGGCGAGCAGGAGAATGGTCAGCGCGGCGGCAGAGAGGTGCAGGCGGGGCATCGGTGTTCCTTGAAGCAAAGGGCCGGGTAGCGAGGGGCTGTCGATTGGGCTTATAGATACTGCCAGTTGCTCCGCAAGCTTGTCCCGCATCGGGCCGACATTGTTGTTCCTCGGCCACAGGGAGCTTGTGAATCGTTTCGAGTCATGGAACGTTGAGCCTCGGATAGCTATATCGAGTCGTGAACAGGGAGTTCACCAGACGTGCATACCATGGGTCGGTCAATTTCAGTCAAGCTGGTCGCGGCGCTTGCCGCGGCTGGACTCGTGCTGACTCCGGCCTTCGCCGCGGGTGAGGCCAAGAAGCGGCCCCCCATCATTGCCGTCAGTTTCGACCCCATTGCGACCTTCACTCCGGCCAATGCCGACCCGCGCCTCGCAGCCGCATTTGCCGGACGCACCGGTTCCCTGAGCGATTTCAAATTTACCCCAGCGGCAGCCAAGGGACGGCCGTCGCAAGTCCGCGTCGCGATTCGCGCGCGCGCCGAAACTGGTTCCGACGTCGCCGACGCTTCTGCGCTGACTGCCAGTGCGCTGACCCCAGCCAGTTACAATCTTGGCGTGGCGGTCGGCTGGCGCCAGTTCGCGATGTCCGGCGATGTCGCCAAGGTCAAAGACGCCAATTCGGCACTGGGCGGGCGCGAGAGTGCGGCACTGGGCGTGAGCTATTCCTTGAAGCGCTTTACCGCCCGCGTCGCCGCCGGCGCCGATCGCGGCGACGGACGCGCGCTGGCGGCGCTGCGCAAGGCCGATAATTATTCGTTCGATGTCGGCGGGGCTTACTCGCTGACCAACCACATCGCCCTGACCGGCGGCGTCCGTTATCGCATCGATCATGAGCGGCTGGCGGCGTTGAAGGACGAGCGGCGTGACAGCCAGGCCGTCTACGTCGGCACTGCATTCAAGTTCTGATCCAGCGATCATTTTAAGCTATGGCCCGGTGCGATGAGTGCCGCCGCCGATCGACTCCACCGAGTTCAAGCCGAAATTGCCAGCGCGGCCAAGCATGCCCAGCGCGATCCCGGCGACGCGACCCTGATCGCGGTGAGCAAGACCCGCAGCGCCGCGGAAATCGAAGCGCTGATCGCCGCCGGGCAACGCGATTTCGGCGAAAGCCGGGTCCAGGAAGCGCTCGCCAAATGGCCGCCAATCCTGGAGGCTCATCCAGGCGTCGCTTTGCACTTTATCGGCCGGTTGCAATCCAACAAAGCCGCCGAGGTGGTGGGTATGTTCGACGTGATTCACTCGCTCGACCGCGCCTCGCTGTTAACTGCTTTGGTCAAAGAGGCTGGCAACCAAAATCGGGCGCCTGCCGTTTACATCCAGGTCAATATCGGTGACGAGGCGCAGAAGGGCGGAAGCGCGATCGGCGAGGTCGGCGAACTGGTCGCCGCGGTGCGGGAATCGCCGCTGCGGCTTGCCGGGTTGATGGCCATACCCCCGCAAGACGTTGAGCCGGCACCGTTTTTCGCGCTGCTTGCCGAAATTGCGCGGCGTCATGGCGTCACCGGGCTCAGCATGGGCATGTCGGCGGATTACCAAGCGGCGGTGAAGCTCGGCGCCACTGCGGTCCGCGTCGGCAGCGCGCTGTTCGAAGACTGAGCTTTCCGTTGCCAGCGCTAATCATCGATTTCGACGGCGTCCTTATCGAAAGCGAATATGAGGGCAACCGTCATCTCGCCGAGTTGCTGACTGCCCTGGGTCACCCGACCACGACCGACGAGGCGCTCACCCATTTTACCGGCCTTAGCGGCGGCGACTTCATCGCGGCGGTCGAGGGGACGGTCGGCGCCAGGCTGCCGGCGGAGTTTCACGCGCGCCGCGCGGCCGAGGATGAGCGCGCCCTGCGCGACGGCGTGCCGGCGGTTGCAGGAGCAATTGCGTTCCTCCGCTCGCTGCCGCCGGCGTGGCCCAAGGCGGTCGCGTCCTCAAGCACAGTCCATTGGGTCCGTACGCACCTCGACAATCTCGGTCTGGCGGACGTGTTCGGCGATCACATCTACAGCGGCCGCGAGCATGTCGATCGCGGCAAGCCCGCCCCGGATTTGTATCTCTATGTCGCCGCCCAGTTGGGCGTGGTGATCGCCGGCTGCACGATTATCGAAGATTCGGCGGTCGGGGCGACGGGTGCGCTGGCATCGGGCGCGCGGGTGATTGGGCTGGTCGCCGGCTCGCATTGTCTTCCCGGTCACGAGGAACGGCTGCGGTCGCTCGGAGTACGCGACATTGCCCACAGCTTCGACGACGTCAGCCGGCTGCTCAACCTAGGCTAGGTGCCCGCTCTTGGCACGCTTGACGGCGAGATAGTCGGCGTTGTGGGGGTTGGCGGGCATGTGATGCGCGACCCGTTCGACCACCTTAATCCCGGCGGTAATGAGCCCGTTCGCCTTGGCGGGATTGTTGGTCAGCAACCGCACTCGATCGATCCCCAACGCGCGCAACATCGCCGCCGCGTGCGTGTAATCGCGCTCGTCGTCGGCAAATCCGAGGCGCGCATTGGCCTCGACAGTGTCGAGGCCGCGATCCTGGAGGGCGTAGGCGCGCAGCTTGTTGGCGAGCCCGATTCCGCGGCCTTCCTGGCGCAAGTAGAGCAGGACCCCACCCCCGGCCGCGCCAATCAGCCGCAGCGCTTCCTTCAATTGCGGCCCGCAATCGCATTTCAAGGATCCGAACACGTCGCCGGTGAGGCATTCGCTGTGCAGGCGCACCAACGGCGGCTGTCCGCCAAAGGCACCGATGATGAGCGCGACATGCTCCTCGCCGTCGGGGCTGCGGAAAGCGACGATCTGGGTCTCCGGCATGTCATCCAGCGGCAGCCGCGCGCGGGCGACCAAGGTGACATCGGAGGTGAGGCCAGCCAAATCTTCGGCTGTGATCGTGATCGCGGCCACGCTCGCGTCGAGCAGCCACACCGCCGGCAGCAGCCCCGCCGCTCTGGCCAGCTCCAGAGCCGCGCGCGCCAGACCTTCGTCGCTCAGCGCATCCGGCCGCAGTGGACCGATTGGCGCCCGCTCGAGATCCTGCCCGGGATCGGCGAGCGCCAGTGCTGCATCGGCATCGAGCCAGGCGCAGCGTTCAACCAATACCGGGCGCCCCGGATCGGCGGCTTCGCGCGCATTGCTCAGCGACAGCGTTGCAGCCCGGGCACCACTCAGCAGCAACGGCGCCTGGCCCTTTGGGTCGAGCATTTGCAGCAGTTCCTCAGTCGCGGTCTCGACCGGAAGCAGCGCCAGGGCGAACTCGCCATGCTCGATCCGCACTGGCCGCCCGGCCTTGAGCGCCGCGATCACGCGCCGGATCGTGCTCCCCGCTTTCAAAAGCTGATTTCGCAGATCAACGGGACATGGTCCGAAGGTCGCTGCCAGGCGCGGCAAGGCTCGAGCACGCGGTGGCCGGCGATTTGGTCGCCGAGCGAGGGCGACGCCCACATATGGTCGAGCCGGCGCCCGCGGTCGTTCTTCGTCCAATCCATCGACCGGTAACTCCACCACGTGAAGCAACGCGCGGGTGCGGGGACGAACTTGCGGCCGATATCCACCCAGTCATGCGCTTGCTGGAGGCGATCCAGCGCCTCCACCTCGATCGGGGTGTGGCTAACGACGTTGATCAGCGCCTTGTGGCTCCACACGTCGCATTCCAGCGGCGCGA